>CALWVN010000001.1 GCA_944384995.1 uncultured Clostridia bacterium
TAAGAACTACTATTTATAGAAGTATTTAAGACGATTTGAGACTTTTTATTCTGAACAGTAAATCCTGCCGTGGCAGACCAATAGAATTCGATCCATGTAAAGTTCCCGATTCATAGGATGTCTATTCCATTATAAAGTACGATCGCGAAAAAAACAAGCACGGACTGCCTGCCATTGGTTCAGCCGTGCAGATCTCCGCGTGTGCCGGAAAAACGCTTTTTCCGGCTTGCAAAATAGTACCCTACGCCCAGCGCGTCCGCCAAAAGCCAACCGATGGGCACTGACCACCAAATGGCTGGCGGACGGTTCCCTGCAAAGGGGCAGCGAAGAGTATGTCGGCCTTGCCGACAACCTTTTGTGTGTGGCAGAGCACACCTGCGGCATGGATGTCAAAATGTATTTTGCGGATTATGAGCACTATTTGAAGAAGGATTTTCAGCGCGCGCGGGCAAAAGATACGATCGCAGTTCGCAATCCCTTTTCCGGTTTCCCGCAGAACCTGCTGGTCTGGATCAACCGAAAAATCGGCAATTACAAAAAAGCCTCTTACAAATCCTTTGAAAAGAGTTGGGCGGAGCAGCGCGGCTACATTACGGCGGCGCTGGAGGCGCTTTCTCCCGGGCATCGCACAGAAGCCGAAGCCCATCTTGAAGCCCTGCGGCCGAAGTCGCCCGTGCCGTTTACACAAAACAACGGCGCGTTTGAAACCGTGACCTGCGGCAAATGGGCAATGCGATTGAACCAAAACGGCGGGATCGGGGAATTGTACTATGACGGCGACGCGGTGATCCGCAAAAATGACGCGCCGATTTTGGAATACCGTTCCTTTGCTTACGGTGACTACCAATTCTGGCTCAAGCACTATTCGCGTGACTTAAAACAGAACTTTAGCTGGGCTTACGGCGACTTTGCGCGTCCGCTGCTGAACAAGGTAAAAAGGAAATATCCGACAGGCCGTTTCCCGTTCACCGTGCAGACCTCAGCCGCCGTGCAGGCGGAAAACGGCGTACAGCTTTTCGTAAATCTGATCTGTGACCCGAGGCTTTCCGAGGAACTCGGCGCACCGCGATTGGTACAGCTGATTTATACGCTGTGCGAAACCGGTCTTACTTTGGATGCCGCTTGGTTCCAAAAAGATGCCAACCGCCTTACGGAAGCCGTGTATCTGCATATGTATCCGGCAGGCGGCAAGGTGACTTTTGACAAGCTCGGCGATGTCATTGACCCCATGCAAGTGGTCTCCAAAGGCGGGCGGAACCTGCACGCCGTCTGGGCTGCAAATGTGGAAACGGAGAAAGAAAAGTACAAGATCTATAACCGCCATTCCCCGATTGTTTCACCCGGCAGAGGCAAGATTTTGGAGTTTGACGATCAGCTTGAGCATATCGAGCAGGACGGCATGACCTTCGTTTTGTACAACAATGTTTGGGGAACGAATTTTCCGCTTTGGTATGAAGAAAACGCCGCTTTCCGTTTTGAGATCGTCCGTGAACCGCGCCCTGATGCGCAAAAGCCGACAGAGGTATAATGATGAGGTTGTATTATGATGCACCCGTAAGTCAGCTTTTGCACGCACAAGCGGGAAAACGCATGAGTCGTGACGCCTTTTGGGAACAGGCCGTGCTTTCCTTGGGAAACGGCAGCATAGGCCTCAGTGTATACGGGGAGGTCAACCGCGAAAGAATCGTTCTCAACCATAAGACGCTGTGGACAGGCGGCCCGTCCAAACGCCGGCCGCAGTATTGCGGCGGCAATATCGACAAGCCCGATGCTTTCGGAAAAATGCCGTCAGATTACTTAAAAGAAGTACAGGCACTGTTTCAGCAGGGCGAGGTCGATAAAGCGGAAGCTCTTTGCAATAAGCTGGTCGGCAAAAAAGCAGGCTACGGTGCGTACCAGTGCTGGGGTGAGCTGGAGATCACATACCACGGCTTGAAGCCTGCGCCGAACCGTTATTTGCGGGAATTAGATTTGGATACTGCGGTTTGCAGGGTGGAATATGAAGCGGCTAACGGACGGAAAACGTGTCACGATGCACGGCAGTATTTTGTGTCCCACGCCGACAGGGTCGCCGTTTTGCATACCGCGCGGCGGGAGGGCGGTCTTTCCTGCACCATCCGCTTAAAGCCGAGCCGCCTCGGACGCATTCGGGCAACCAAATCCGGGATTCTGCATTACGGCAGGCTGTTGGATAACGGCTTGCAGTATTGTGCCTGCCTTTTCCTGGATACGGACGGCAAAACCCGTGCTTACGGCTCTCGGGTCGTCATTCGTGAAGCAACGTATTTTACCGCATATTTGTGCATGGATACGGATTATGCCGACAATTATCCCGTGTATCGCACCGGAGAGCGTTCCGAGCAGCTTCGTGAGCGCGTGACTCGATGTGCGGAAACGGCCATGCATTGCGGTGTGCAGACGCTTTACGAGCGGCACCTTGCCGATTACAGGGCGTTATATGGCCGTGTTGCGCTGAATTTGGGGGGCAATACGGACTTGCCGCCGACCGACCGGCTGGTGCGCACCTATTCAAACCCGGACACGCCGGAGGAACAAAAACGCGGTCTGGAAGCGCTTCTGTACCAGTTCGGCAGATATCTGACGATCGCCTCTTCGAGAGAAGATGACTTGCTTCCCTCCAATTTGCAGGGCATCTGGAATGTTTCCAATACACCGCCGTGGAACAGCGATTTTCATCTGAATGTCAATCTGCAAATGAACTACTGGCCGGTGTATGTCTCCAATTTGGCGGAGTGTGCGATGCCGCTTGTGCGGTATATCGACAAGCTCCGTGCGCCCGGGCGTGTGACTGCGCTTGCATACACGGGAAAAGAAGCCTCGCAGAATGGAAAAGAAGGCTTTTTATTCCACACGCAAAATACGCCGTTCGGCTGGACTTGTCCCGGATGGTGCTTCAGCTGGGGATGGTCTCCGGCGGCTGTCCCATGGATCTTGCACGATGTGTTCGGTGCTTTTGCATACACACAGGATACGGCGCTGCTGAAACATACGATTTGCCCGATGCTTAAAGAGACCGCCGGATATTTTTCAAGAATGCTTATCGAGCATAACGGGCGTCTGGTCACGGCACCGTGCTTTTCACCGGAACACGGGCCGCGCACCATGGGCAATACCTATGAACAGTCTTTGCTCGCACAGCTGTATCTCGATGCGATCGAAGCCGCTGAGACGCTGGGCGTGGATGCAGACCGCGTAAAGGCATGGAAGGATATCCTTGCCCGTATGCAGCCGATCGAGATCGGCGGAAGCGGACAGATCAAAGAATGGTATCATGAAAAGGCTTTGGGTGAGATCGGGGAAAAAGGACATCGGCATTTGTCGCAC
Source organism: uncultured Clostridia bacterium (assembly GCA_944384995.1). Lineage (GTDB taxonomy): Bacteria > Bacillota > Clostridia > Oscillospirales > Acutalibacteraceae > Fimenecus. Next base: position 3,346 of record CALWVN010000001.1, read on the forward strand.
CTGCTGGGGCTTTATCCGTGCAATGTCATAAACAAGCGCAACGATCCGGAATATTTGCAGGCGGCGATCGTTTCTTTGAATGACCGCGGGGACAAAAGCACGGGGTGGGGTACTTGTATGCGCCTTGCTTTGTGGGCGCGCGTCGGAGACGGCGACCGGGCGCATCGGCTGATCCAAAACCTCCTTGCCAACTGTATATACATCAATTTGTTCGACACCCATCCGCCGTTTCAAATCGACGGCAATTTCGGGTATACCGCAGGCGTCAATGAAATGCTTTTGCAAAGCAATTTGGGCGTTGTGGAATTTTTGCCGGCATTGCCCTCCGTTTGGCGGAACGGTTGTGTGCGGGGACTTGTTGCAAAAGGGAATTTTACCGTAGACATAATCTGGGAAAACGGTCGGCTTGTAAAAGCAACGGTCGTTTCACGCTGCGGCGGCACATGCGCATTTTGCTGCCCGCAGGGCAAGCTTTCCTCTATACAACCGCACGCCTACAATACATTTGGCGATCTGGTGATCGAGACCCAACAGGGGGATGTGGTTACGATATGTCTCCTCTAAGATATGCAATACATTTTTTGAAAGCAGGTAAAACAGAATGCAAACCGTAAAAAAATCGCTTTGTTTGCTGCTCGCGTTATGGTTGGTTTTTGCGTTCGCTTCGTGTTCTTCGCAAAACGCAATGGCAGAAAAGCAGGCAACGCCCGTTAACCTTGCCGTGCCGGAACAACGCACAAGGGAGCAAAAGCAAGGCGATATTTATGTTTCCCCGACCGGCAGCGACGAAAATCCCGGCACAAAAGAGCAGCCCGTGCAAACGCCGCAGCGTGCCGTGGAATTGGCGCGCGCGCTCGACAAAGCGGAAAAGGTGATTTATTTCGCGGACGGCGAATACCGCATTTCGGCGCTGACCCTGACCGCCGAGGACAGCGGCATCACATTTTTTGCCGAAAACAGCGCGGTGTTCAACGGCGGGCTGACGCTTGACCCGGCAGATTTTGAGCCGTACAAAGACAATATTCAGGTGTTGGATTTGTCCAAATACGGCGTGACAACCGAGCGCATCGGGCAGGTGCGCGCTTTCGGGCAGTACAATCAGGCGGCGAAATACAACGCCGAGGGCAGTCTCTATTGCGAGCTGTTTTGTGACAATGTCCGCATGACTTTAGCGCGTTATCCCAATGCAGGGGAATACCTGTATACGGGCAAGATCCTCGATAACGGCGATTCGAAAGAGATCTATACCGACCAAGGCACCGAAACAAATCCCGATTGGGAAACGATGAAAAACCCGCGCGGCGGCACATTTGAGGCGGACAAAGCCGTGACCGACCGCGTTAAAACCTGGACAAACAGCGACGACATCTGGATGTTCGGCTATTTCCAGTATGACTGGGCGGATTCCACCACACCGCTGAAAGAGGTCGGCGACGGCACAGTCACCACCGAATACGCAAACGTTTACGGCTTTAAAGAGGGGATGCCCTACTATTTCTTTAACGTGTTTGAAGAGCTGGACGCGGAAAACGAATGGTACATAGACCGGGATAATCTCAAGCTGTACTTCATTCCTCCTGCGGACTTCCAAAGCAAATCTCTGGAGATTTCTTTGGAAACCGGCGATCTGGTCACACTGCGAGACGCGCAGAACGTTGTATTTGACGGTATCACCTTTACCGGCACGCGCGCAAGCGCGATCCGGGGAACGGGCAGCGACATCACGATCCAAAACTGCACCGTCAAAAATGTCGGGGAAAATGCCATAGAGCTGACAGGCGAGCGCGTCCTCGTTGAGAACAATACGATTACGGCTACCGGCAAGGCGGGCGTGATCCTCACGGGCGGCGACCGCGAGACGCTCACCTCCGGCGAAAATGTCGTGACCAACAATCTGATCTATGACTGGTCGCAGGTTTACAGGACTTATCAGGCAGCGGTGAGTCTGAATGGTGTGGGCGCAGTGTGCAGCCATAACGAGATCTACAATTCCCCGCATGAGGCGATCACCTACACGGGCAATAACCACGTTATCGAATATAACGTGATCCATGACGTCGTGCTGGAATCCTCGGATGCGGGCGCGATCTATGCGGGGCGCAGTTGGAGCTATTACGGGAACGTCATCCGGTACAACTGTATTTACAACATCGGCTCCGAAGATTTTACGCCGAGTGGCATTTATTTTGACGATGCGCTTTCCGGGCAGGAAGCCTATGGAAATCTGCTTGTCAATATTCCGGGCTGTGCCCTTCTGTTAGGCGGCGGCCGCGATTTGAAGATTGAAAACAATTTGGTCGTGAATGCTGCCACGCCGGTTTACTATGACGACCGCGCGATGGTGGACAGCTCCTCAAGCAGCTGGTTCAAGCATAGCCAAACGCCCGGAGAGGGGCTTTGGGCAACGCTTACGGAGGTGGATGTGCAGTCGGAAGCATGGAAAGCCGCTTTCCCGGAACTGTCCGCGCTTTCCGACGACTTTGCAAACACCGAAGACCCGCAGTTTGCCGCCAACCCCGCGAACAGCACCGTGAAGCATAATGTTGTTGTAAACGCCAAAAAGAGCCTCGGCGATATTTCCAAAGGGGCTGAAAAATACAGCGACATATCCGAAAACACGCTGTATAAATTGGGCGATGCACCTTTTGCCGCAGACGGCGATTATACGCTGACACAGCTGCCCGAGGGCTTTGAGCAGCTTCCGTTTGATCAAATGGGCAGAACTTATAAATAAAGCCGTACCCCTGTACGGGTCTGTTTGTGTGAATACACGGCTGCAAGACAATGGTACAATCCAATATCATATTATTTTGAAGACAAGAGGCGCAAAAATGTACGAAAAGATTACCATTCCGACCATCCGCTTTGAGGGTGCGGAAAGCCAAAATCCGCTGGCGTTTCATTACTATGACGCCGACCGGGAAATCCTGGGCAAGCCCATGAAAGACCACCTGAAATTTGCCATGTCCTGGTGGCATACCCTGTGTGCGGGCGGCACAGATATGTTCGGGCGCGCGACCTTCGACAAATCCTTCGGCGCTGTGCCGGATACCATGGAACATGCCAAAGCAAAGGTCGATGTCGGCTTTGCCTTCATGGAAAAGCTGGGTATCCCGTATTTCTGCTTCCATGACGTGGATCTGGTACCCGAATCGGATGACATCAACGAAACCAATGCCCGTCTGGACGAGATCTCGGATTATATTTTGGAAAAAATGCAGAAAACAGGCATCAAGTGCCTTTGGGGCACGGCCAATATGTTTTCCAATCCGCGCTACATGAACGGTGCGGGCAGCACCAATTCCGCCGAGGTGTATACCTTTGCCGCGGCACAAATCAAAAAGGCGCTGGATTTGACCGTAAAATTCGGCGGCGAGGGCTATGTGTTCTGGGGCGGCCGCGAGGGCTATGAAACCCTGCTCAATACGGACGTCAAGTTTGAACAGGAAAACATCGCGCGCTTGATGCGCATGGCGGTGGAATATGGACGCAGCATCGGCTTTGCAGGCGATTTTTATATCGAGCCGAAGCCGAAAGAGCCCATGAAGCACCAATATGATTTTGACGCGGCGACCGCGATCGGCTTCCTGCGGCAATACGGGCTCGACAAGGATTTCAAGCTGAATATCGAAGCGAACCACGCCACTTTGGCAGGGCATACGTTCCAGCATGAGCTTCGTATTTCAGCTGTCAACGGGATGCTCGGCAGCATTGACGCCAACCAGGGCGATCTGCTTTTGGGCTGGGATACGGACGAATTCCCGTGCAATGTGTATGACGCGACCATGTGCATGTACGAAGTCCTTAAAGCGGGCGGGTTTGTGCACGGCGGGTTAAACTTTGACGCAAAATCCAGACGCCCGAGCAACACGATGGAGGATCTTATACAAAGCTATATTTTGGGGATGGATACCTTTGCACTTGGGCTTATCAAGGCGGCCGCACTCATCGAGGACGGACGGCTTGACCGCTTTGTCGAGGCGCGTTATGCCGGCTTTAAAAACGGTATCGGCGCCAAAATTGTCAGCGGCGAAACGACGCTTCAAGAACTGAGCGACTATGCCTGCGCCAAGAAGAAACCCGAAGCGCCGTCCTCCGGCAGACAGGAATACCTGCAGGCGGTCGTCAATTCCGTGCTGTTTGGGAAAGGGTAAAACGATGCAGTATGTGATTGGTATCGATCTGGGAACATCGGCGACCAAAACCGTTTTGTTTGATATAACGGGCAAAAAAATTGCATCCGCCGCAAAGGAATATCCCCTTTCGCAGCCGCAAAACGGCTGGGCCGAGCAGGATCCGGCGGAGTGGTATGCGGCGGCGATCGAGACCCTGCGCGCCGTTGTGGAAAAAAGCGGCGTTCCGGCTGCGGATATTGTATCGCTTGGCATTTCCGGGCAGATGCACGGCCTTGTGATGCTCGACGAAGCGGGCAAGGTGCTGCGTCCGGCGATTCTGTGGTGCGACCAGCGCACGGAAAAGGAATGTGCAGAAATCACGGAACGTGTTGGCTTTGACAGGCTGATTGCAATCACCGCAAATCCCGCGCTGACCGGCTTCACGGCATCCAAAATTCTGTGGGTCAAAAAGCACGAGCCGGCGATTTATCAAAAATGCCGCCATATTTTACTGCCGAAGGATTATCTTCGCTACAAGCTGACAGGTGTTTTTGCTACGGAAATGTCGGATGCATCCGGAATGCAGCTTTTGGATGTGCCGCACCGCTGCTGGTCAAAAGAGGTGCTGGCTGCGCTCGACATCGATCCCGCCTTGCTCGGCAGGCTGTATGAGTCCCCCGAGGTGACGGGTACGATCCATAAAGAAGCCGCAGGCCTGACCGGGCTTGCGGTCGGCACGCCCGTGGTCGGCGGGGCAGGGGATAACGCGGCGGCCGCTGTGGGTACGGGCGTTGTCCGCGACGGCAGAGCGTTTGCCACCATCGGGACTTCCGGCGTTGTGTACGCGCATACCGACAAGCCGATCATCGACCCAAAAGGGCGCGTGCATACTTTTTGCTGTGCCGTCCCCGGCGCGTGGCACGTTATGGGTGTGACGCAGGCGGCAGGCTTTTCTTTGCAGTGGTTCAAAAACAATTTCTGTATGCCTGAAATCGAACGTGCAAAGCAGACGGGGAAAGATGTTTACCAAATCACAGACGAGGAAGCGTCGAAGATCCCGATCGGCGCAGACAGGCTTTTGTATCTGCCGTATTTGATGGGCGAGCGCACGCCGCACCTCGACGCGAACTGCCGCGGCGTTTTCTTCGGCCTTTCCGCCATACATACACGCGCACACTTGATCCGCGCGGTGATGGAGGGCGTCGGCTATTCGCTTTTGGACTGCATGCAGGTGTTAAAAGAAATGAATATAGCGCCTGCGGAAATGCTGGTTACGGGCGGCGGGGGAAAGAGCATCCTTTGGCGGCAGATGATTTGCGATATGTTTGAAATACCGGTCTGTACGACCGCCTCGCCCGAAGGCCCGGCATTGGGCGTCGCGATCCTGGCGGCTGTCGGTGCAGGGATCTACAAAAGCGTGGAGGCGGCGTGCGACGTCATGGTGCAAAAGAATGATGATGCGCTGCTGCCCGTCCGGGAAAACACGGCGATCTACCGCCAATACCATGCTTTGTATAAAAACCTGTATGCGTCTTTAAAAGATGACTTCCAAGCGCTCGCCGCCCTATAATACAGTCGGAAAATTTGCACCTGATCTGTTCCTGCCGATAAATAAATGCGGCAGTGCGAATCGCACCGCCGAAAGGCGCGGCAAACGCAGGCGCCTGTGCCACCCCTTACAGGACTGCTATAAATCGGAACATGGACTGCCGTTTTTCGGATTTTTAAGTTTTTTGAAAATAAGCCTTGATTTTGCGCGCGAAATATATTATAATACCAAAGCACTCGAAAGAGCGCCATCGGGGTGTGGCGAAGTTTGGTATCGCGCTTGGTTCGGGACCAAGAGGCCATGGGTTCAAGTCCCGTCACTCCGACCATCAAAAAGCCTTGTCGCAAGACAGGGCTTTTTGCAATTTAACAGCTTTTGCATATTCAAAGGTGTACTATGAACTATCTCCAAGTACAAAACATCGCAAAAACCACGATGGCGTACGCACGCCAAAATATAAAGCCCGGCATGCGCCTTACAGAGGTTCGCCGCCTGTGCGAAGCGAAAATGCGCGCGCTCGGTGCGGATTCCTTTTGGTATTGGAACATCGGCGCGTTGGTGTTCTCGGGGGATGAGACTGCGCAATCGGTGTCCGGCAGGAAATATAAAACGAGCGACCGCATCATCGAACCGAATGACATCATCACCATTGATCTAAGCCCGCAGGTCGGGAATATCTGGGGCGATTATGCGCGCACGGTCATCCTCCAAGACGGCGAGGTCGTAAAAACGGAAAATGTCAAAAATTCCGAATGGAAGCAGGGTTTGCAAACAGAGGATTTTCTGCACAAAGCGCTTTGTGCATTTGCAACGCCGCAGACGACGTTCGAAGAGGTCTATTTCCATATGAATCGCCTGATCGAAGAAAAAGGCTTTGTCAACCTTGACTTCAAAGGAAATTTGGGACATTCCATCGCGCGGCGCAAACGGGATAGAATTTATATCGAAAAAGGCAATGCCTCCCGCTTGGGCAATACGGCGTATTTCACCTTTGAGCCGCATATCAGCGTAAAAGGTTCCCCATACGGCTATAAAAAGGAAAACATATATTATTTTGATAACGGAAAAATTACGGAATTGTGATAAAACCGACACAGGGCGGATGTGCTTGCACATCCGCCCTGTGTTTGCATAAAAGCCTTAAATTTATTGTGCACACAAATAAAGAATTTCTTTGCCCAGAGCTTTTGCAAAGGCGATTTCGCTTTTAGTCTGTTCGCCTATGTACCCTTCCACATTTACAATGTACACCGCATCAGACAGCTTGATCCTTTCCTTGTGCATCGCACCAAGCATTTCTTTTTCCGCCTGTGTATAGATTTTTTGCGGAGAAGCGGGATATACAACACTCAGCACACAGTTCCCCTGTAGGGAAAGCGCTTCCGCTGCCCGCATCATTTCCTGCTGAAACTTTAAGCTCCCGCACACGGTTATGATTTTCATTGCTGTCGCACCTCGCTTTGCGTTTCGGCTTAAATGTATCATATGTCCGTATTGCGTGCAACCTTGTTCCGTCAAAAAGGGCGGCGCCGATCATAAGTACGGCGCCGCCCGCAATTTCATTCACTTTTTGCTCACTTCTCCGCAAACGAATCCTTCCAAATGCCATCCAGCAAATTGCACGACGCCCGGAATTTGGTGAGTTCTTCTTTCTCAAGTTCCAGCGTCAGCACCTCGCGCACGCCTTCGCGCCCGAGAATGCACGGCACGCCCGCGAACACATCGTGCACGCCGTATTCCCCGTCGAGCCGCACCGAAACGGTTAAAATGCTGTTCTCCCCGCCGAAGATCGCCTTGACGATGCGCACGAGCGCAAGCCCGATACCGTAATACGTCGCGCTTTTCGCCTGAATGATCTTATAGGCGGCTTTGGTGACGTTTTCGGCGATCTCGTCGAGCGCGGCGGCGGTGTATTTTTCGGGCTGCCCTGCGAGGATCTCCCGAATCGGCTTTGTGCCGACGAGGGCTTGCGACCACGGTGTCATTTCGCTGTCGCCGTGCTCCCCGATGACATAGGCGTGCACATTCTTTGGATCGACCGTGAAATATTCGCCCAAAAGGTAGCGAAGCCGCGCGGTGTCGAGCGTCGTACCCGAGCCGATGACCTTGCGGCTCGGAAAGCCCGAAAGGCGGTGCACCACGCGCGTCATGATGTCCACGGGGTTGGTCGCCACAAGGAAGATCCCGTCAAAGCCTGATTCGAGCACGGGCGCGACGATGCTTTCAAATACCGCACGGTTGCGCTGCAAAAGCGAGATGCGGTCTTCGCCCGGCTTTTGCGAAACGCCTGCGCAGATTACCACGATGTCTGCGTCTGCGCAGTCGCCGTAGTCTCCGGCCGCGATCTTCATGTTTGTCTTGGCAAAGGCAAGCCCGTGGTTTAAGTCCATGGCTTCGCCCAAAGCCTTTTCGCGGTTGATGTCAATGAGCACCATCTCGTCGCACGCCCCGTCGCATAAAAGCGCGTACGCAAAGCTCATGCCGACAAAGCCCGTGCCCACAATGGCGACCTTTTTTGTAAATCCGTTATCTTTCATGTGTTCCTCCGGCAAGACTAAACTTTTATACCGTTAGTCTTGCCGAAAAACGGCGGTTAAATCCAAATTTCGGGCCGGTATTTTTCGAGCCAATAGTTGACCTGCACAAAATAAGCGATGGTCTGCGGTGTGGTCATCAGCTGCCCGTACCACGGCTGCTGAACATCCTGTGTCATCAGATCCTGAAGCGCCGATTTCTTGACAATTTGGAACAACGGCGCCCGGGTGTTGTCAAGCACCTTTTGCAGCTCCCGCCGCACCGCCGCAAGGTACGCGGGGTTGTGCGTTTTCGGATACGGGCTTTTCTTGCGCCACAAAATTTCCTCGGGCAAAAGACCTTTGACCGCCTCGCGCAAAAGCCCTTTTTCATAGTGCTTGTAGTCCTTGAATTCCCACGGAACGGTATACAGGTATTCCGCAATGCGGTAGTCGCAGAACGGCACGCGCACCTCCAGCGCGTTATACATGCTCATGCGGTCCTTGCGGTCGAGCAGCGTCTGCATGAACCAGTCTAAATTGAGCTTCATCATCTCTTTCATGCGCGCTTCGGTGGCGGAAAGCCCCGCGCATTTGTCGGCGGCGGCGACTGTGTCGGCATATTTTTGGTAGACGAACTCCTCCGCGTGCAGCTTGCGTGCCAAATCGTCCTGCAAAAAGCTCTTGCGGTAGGAGGTGGACTGCGCCCACGGGAAGCCCTCGCGCAGGCGGATGGTCTCATCGCGGTACCATGGGTACCCGCCGAAGATCTCATCCGCGCATTCGCCTGAAAGTGCCACCGTGCCGTATTTTTTGATCTCCTTGCAGAACAGCAACAGCGAACTGTCCACATCTGCCATGCCGGGCAGATCACGTGCATCCACCGCCAGATACAGCGCCGCGACCAGATCCTCGGTGTCAAGCGTGATGAGGTGGTTCTGCGCATGCAGATAGTCGTTCATCAGACCCACGAACTGCGAATCGCTGTTGGGCTGGAATTTGCTTTTCTTAAAATAAAGATCGTTATCCTTGTAGGTGACGGTGAAGGTGTGCAGCTGCTCGCCGCGTGCGGTAAATTCGCGGTCGGCAACAGAGGAAATGATGCTCGAATCGAGTCCCCCCGAAAGGAAGGTACACACGGGTACGTCGGAGACAAGCTGGCGCTGCACCGCATCCGTGACAAGGTAGCGCACCTTTTCCACGGTTTGCTCGAAGGTGTCGGTAAACGGGCGGTCACAAAGTGCCCAATAGCGGGAAACGTGCAGACCGTCTCTGTCCAAATAGGCGCAGTGCGCGGGCGGCAGCTCGCAGACATCCTGGAACACGCCGCAGCCGGGCGTTCGCCCGGGACCTAAGAGCATGACCTCCGCCACCGAATTCAAGTCGAGCCGCGCGGACAGCTTCCCGCTTGCGAACAACGCTTTAATTTCGGAGGCGAACAGGAAATGCGTGTCTGTGCGCGCATAAAACAGGGGCTTCACCCCAATGCGGTCGCGCGCCAAAAACAGCCGTCGGTTTTGTTCGTCCCAAACGACAAAGGCGAAAATGCCGTTGAAGTGCTCCACACAGTGTTCTTTCCATTCTAAAAACGCTTTGAGCACGACCTCCGTGTCTCCGTGCGAACGAAAGGTGTGCCCGGCGCTTTGCAGCTCGCCGCGAAGCTCCGCCGTGTTGTAAAGCTCGCCGTTGTAGATAAGCGTGTACGTGTTTTCATTGTATGTCTGCGTCATCGGCTGCCGGCCGTTTTCGCGGTCAAGCACCACAAGGCGCGTGTGCAAAAGCGCGCAGTTGTCATCAAAATAGGCCCCGTCCTGATCGGGCCCGCGTGGCGTTAGCACCTTCTGCATGCGCAAAAACGCGTTCTTTTCGTCTTGTATGTTGCAAATATAGGACACCGCACCCGCAATGCCGCACATAAAACCACCCCTGTTGCTTTTTATTCCATTCTATGACGCGGCAGAGGGGCGTTGTGCAATTTTTCATATACGTGCGGATGAAAACCCGCCTCTATTGACAAAATAGTAAAAAAAGCGTAAAATAATCTCAAATTTTCCACAATCTTACCGCACTGCGGATTTACCGGGCAGCGTTTTGCGCCGTTCGAAACACAAAAGAATGGGCGATTTTTCTGTGCCGATGCGCGCAGAAACACGCCATCCAAGAAGCAGGGGGATCGTCTGCAACGATATGAAAATATTAAAAAAATTTCAGAAAACCATAGTACTGCTTTTAAAGCTGCTGTTGTTTTTCTGCCTGTTCTGTATTTTTTTCCTGATCTTCGGCAATGAAAACGAGTGGTTGCTGCGTCCGTCGCGGACGGCGGCGATCACGATGCTGACCTTTGCCGTTTTGGGCATCGCGCTTATGTCCGTTTACGGCGGCTATAAGATCGGTATTTTAAAAAGCAAACCGATCATCCACTCCATGACGCTTGCCACCTTTTTTACGGACATCATCACCCATTTGCAGCTTTGCATCATGAACACAAACGCCGCGAACAATCAGACCTTCCGGTATGAGGATGTGCATCTTCTGCTGCTGGTCATGCTGTTGCAATTCGTGGTGATTGTGTTTTTTGCTTATTTCGGCAACTATGTGTTTTTCACGATCAATTCGCCCGAAAAGTGCTGCGTGGTGACGTCGTCGAAATACGCGCTCAATAACATCGTGCCCAAGATCCGCAAATATAAAAAGCAGTATCGCATTACGGATATGGTGCTGTATACGGACGAGCATCTGTTTGACATCATCAACCGCAGCGACACGGTGTTTCTTTACGATGTGCCCATGCCGACGCGCACGATGCTGATCGAATACTGCTACGCCAACAACAAGAATATCTATTATAATTTTGAGATGTGCGATGTCGTTTCCTTGCGCGGGCGCACATCCATTCTTGATGACAAGCCCTTGGTTGCCGCGCAGGTCGGGGGCTTGACCGCCGAGCAGACGATCCTCAAGCGCGCGATGGATCTGATCATTTCCGCGCTCGCGCTGGTGGTAACGAGTCCTATCATGCTCGCCTGCGCCATTGCCATTAAGGCGGAGGACGGCGGTAAGGTCTTTTTCAGGCAGAAGCGCGCCACGCTCGGCGGCAAGATCTTTGAAGTGTATAAATTCCGCACCATGCGTGAGGCGGGCTCGGTCAACCGTTCTGTTACGGAGGATGACGACCGCATCACCCGCGTCGGCAGGGTTTTGCGCAAATTCCGCATTGACGAACTGCCGCAGATTATCAATATATTCAAAGGCGAAATGAGCGTCGTCGGCCCGCGCCCCGAAATGATCGAAAATGTGGATGAATATACAAAGGAGCTGCCCGAATTCAGCTACCGTTTGCGGGTCAAAGCCGGCCTTACGGGCTACGCGCAGATCATGGGCAAATACAATACCTCTCCAAAAGATAAGCTCGTGATGGATCTTATGTATATCGAGCATTACAGCATTTGGGGCGACATCAAGCTGATTTTGCAGACGTTCACCGTATTCCTCAAGGCATCTGACAGTACTGAGGCGTTTAAGCACGGTGAGGATTTTGACTTCTTTACCTCATGCGAAGCGCAGACGAACGAGCAAGATGGAGAAGGTGAAGAAACGACTGCACCTGCACAAGAGGAGCTGCCTGAAGCGCAGCCCCCGGAAGGAACCATAGAGGAAACGAATACCCCCGAAGCGTAAACATGCACTTAAAAATCTGAAAAAGTGCAAGCAAAACCCGCCGCCGTGCCAGCAGCACGGCGGCGGGTTGATTTGATTTTTGTATTCTATCAGCCGATCGTAAAGGTGACGACATCGCGTATGGAGGTTTCCAGAGATACCGAAGTCGAAGTGGTGCCGAGAATAGAGGACGTTGTCACGGACAGGTCGTTTGTCAGCGTATAGGGCATGGAGAACACCGCGGAGATGAGCATGTCGGTATCGGCATCCACCACGCATGTCAGCGTGCAGTCCGCATAATTGCAGTTGACGGCGGTGATGTAGCCTGCATATTGCGCATAATCCGAGGACAGCAGCATGGAACGGTACTGCGATTCGGTCGTAAGCATCGGGAACACCTTGCCGAGCGGTGTGAGCGCTGCGCTTTTCGGCAGTGCGAACGACGCACCCGGGCAGGTCAGCGTAAGCGTATACGTGCTGTCGCCAAGCTGCATGGCGGCAGCGGAAACATCACTTGCGGTAATATCCCCGCGAAGCTCCCCGTAGCTCGGATATACATCCGTCAAATCCGTCCCGGCAGCGTATACCACATCGGCTTGTGCATCGGCATATTCGGTGCTGTCGTTTTTCAATGCGTTGAGATCGGCGTTGTTATTAAAGCTTTGGTAATCGGAACGCTGGGTTAAGCGATTAAACGGGTTTTCCACCCCGCCCGAAAACCGTGTGAAATACGTGCGGCTCATCGTAAGCCCCGGTTCGGAAACCTTCAGATTGGCACAGACGAAGTTATAGTATTGCAGGATCTTCGCTGTGTCGGTGGGTACGGCGGAATCGGTGATGCCGAACGCAGCTTCTTTAATGCTGCAAAGCTGCGCCGCACCGCGCAGGATGATGCGCACCTCGCGCAGCGAGACTGCGTCATCGCAGTCAAAGTCCGCGGCGGCAAGCTGCCGTTCGGAAAAGCCGCGCAGCCCCGCGACGCCCTGCAAGGCGATGCGTGCATCCAGCGCATTCATTTGACCGTCCTCGTTCACATCGCCGAGCACAAGCCCGCCGGAGGTTTGCGTATAGGTCTGCACGGCGGTGGACAGCTTTTCCTCAATATAGGCGTTTGCGCTGCGGGACAACAGGTGCTCTGACACAGCGTTTGTGCCAAGCGGCACCGCGAGCAGGACTGCGCACGCCGCGCAGGCAGCTCCAAACAGCCGTTTGGTATGTTTTTTCAAGGCGACCGCCTCCAAAATCTGTATTCGCAACCATAATACCATACCGAAACGAAAAACTCAAGCTTTCATGCCAAAATATGGCTTGCGCGTAAGGTTGCAAAATATTGGAAAGCATGCTATGATAGAAACATCTTTTTCTACGGAGGCATACGATGCTGAAAAACGAGATCATCGGGTACCGCAAAAATATCCATCGCGCCACGGCGATCCTGTTTATCGTGCAGCTCTTTGGGGCGCTCGGCGCAGGGTTTTTCTTTGTGGTGCAGAATATCTTAGGCGTAGAGCATATCTTAGGTGCGACCGAACCGCAGAATGAGAATATTCTGTGGTTCATTTTGTTTTGGGGAACGGATTTCTTCTTTGTCGCGCTGGCGGTCGTGCTCTCCTACCTGATCGCGGGGCTGCCCGCTGTCGCGCCGGCTATGGCGCTCGGCATTTATTTCGCGCATTTTGCGGGCACGCCCGTCGCGGCGGTGAATATGTATACTTCGTATTTTGCGACGCCGCTCAACCACGGCGGCGGCGTCAACATCGGTTATATGGGGTATTTGATTTTAGCCGTGTTTCTGTCTTATTGCATCAAATACCTGTTTATCGCATGGAACAACTGCAAAGAGTCGCTCGGTGCAAAAATGGATCGCTCTTTTGCAAAACGGCGTGAAGCGGGTAAGAAAATGCCCGAGGGTTTAACGGGTGTCGGCATTTTAGAACAGGTGGATCTCATTGTTTTAGTGCTCATCATGCCCGTAGTCGCTGCGGCTCTGACATTTTTGCTGGTGCATTACGGCATTGAAGTTCCCTTTAACGCACTCGGCGAGGCGCTGCAGGCGCCGCTCACAGAGCTTTCGGGCGTTTCCGTCGTGCTGTGCGCGGCTTGTATGGGGCTGATGATCGGTTTTGATCTGATCGGGCCGATCTCCATGTCCGCGTTCGCGGTCGCCGTCGCGGCCTTCTTCGACGGGAACGCACAGCTGATGACCATTTACGGTGCGTGCTTTATCACCATCGGCTGGATCCCGCTGATGACCGTCCTGCTGCAAAAGATCACGAAAAAAGGCGGCAAGGCGGATACGGACGACTTCAACCTCGCGGCCAGTGGCCCGATCAACGCCTTTTTTGAGAATGTGAAGCTCACCGTGGCGTTTTCCATGCCGTATGCGTATAGAAGCCCTCTGACCGTCATTCCCGGCTATATGCTCGGCGCGGCGGCAACGGGTGTTCTGACTGCCGCATTCGGTATCGTCAACACCGCGTATCTTACGGAGCTACCGAAATACGGCAACGGCGAGACCTTTGCCGAAATGTTTTCACGTGAGGAGATCTACATATCCTTCACGCTGCCGCTTCGCTCGGGCGATTGGCTGACCTGCCGCATCCCGCTGTTTTTCATCATCCTGTTCGGCGCGCTCGTCGGCGGCGCGTGCATGCTGCTGTTTAAGGAACTTGCCTACCGCGCGCAGAAAAAGCGCGGCACGTATGTGGAGACCGATGGGGATATGGTGCTCGAATTCCGCCGCTATGCGCAGAAGCTTTGGGTGCCGTTTAAGCAAAGCCGCGGCAAGCTGCCGGAAAATTACGCGGGCAGGGAAGAAAGTACAGATAAGATTTCATCGGGGACGGTTTCAAAAGGCGGGGGAAAGAGATGAAGAAAGCGATTGCCTGCCTGCTTAGCATATGGATGATTTTTACATTGTCGGAATTTCCGGTATTTGCCAAGGAGTCGCAAGAAATGCAAACAGCTGCATACATTCTGACTGTGGATCCGAACCGTGTTCCGGACGGGAAAACGGTGTTTTCCAGTATTGAAGCGGCAAAGGCATATGTCCGCACGCTCGACAAAACGCATGGCGATATCATCGTGGAGATCATGGATGGCGTATATGAATTGGAAAACACACTGGTGTTTGACGAGACGGACAGCGGTACCCCCGAAGGGCGTGTGCGTTATGTCGCTGCCGAAGGTGCGCACCCCGTTCTCAGCGGAGGCAGAACCATTTCGGGCGAATGGCGTGACGAGGGAAACGGTATATTCAGCATCCCGCTTGCAAGAGATAAAAAGCTTCGCACGTTGTATGTGAACGGCACACGCGCCTTTATGACCTCAAAGGTCGTCAAAGGAAAAGGGTCGGCCGGTGAATATGCTGTTGAAGAAAATGCCGCCGACTGGGCGTGGACGGGCGGCACGGTGCATGACGGCGTGCTGCTGCCGCGAGATGCGATCCCGGTCGATACACGGAATCCTGAGGATATTGAACTGATGACACAGACGCGGTGGAATACAACCATAGTCTGTGTGGATTCGCTCAAAATGCGAGGATTTCGCTTGCTTGCAAGTCTGCAAATGCCTTATGCGGGGATCGCACAGACCTTAGGGTGGGGCAATGCTTACCAATTTAAGGAAAATAACATGATCTATAACGTGTTTGAGCATTTAGACGAACCGGGCGAATTCTACTTTGATAAGGCGGGCAGCAGGCTTTACTATTGCCCGCGTGAAGGCGAGGATCTTTCCGATGCGCAGGTCGTCGTCCCAACGCTGGAAACGCTTGTGCGTGTCGAAGGAAAAGGTCTTACAGCCCGCGTGCATGATATTTCGTTTGAAGGGCTGACCTTTGCATTTACGGATTGGAATCTGCACGAGGTGGCGGGTTCGCACGGCCGTGCGACGAATCAAGGCGCGGCGGCGCTGACAGCCTTCGCTGAAGAGGATTGGCACGGCTACATCTACCGCGCTTACGACGTCGGTCCTGCAGCGGTTATGCTCAGCAGCGCGGCACAGATCACATTTACGGGGAATTCAGTCTGCCACACCGGGAACGACGGGCTTTCGCTGGTCAACGATGTCACCGATACCATGGTTACGGCAAATGCAATCTATGATACGGCGGGCGCGGCGCTTTTGATTGGGCATCCTCAGCATATGTATATCGGTGATAAAGGTTCTGATAAAGGCCGCCATTCGGAAAAGGAAAAATATGATGCGTCCACGGAGGGTGCGTGTAAGAACCTTTCTGTTGAAAACAACCTGTTCAAAAATACAAGCCGTTTGTTTTGGGGCGTAGCAGGCGTGCTTGTTTATGCTGCCGAGGGTTTGCGCTTTGAGCATAACAACATAGAAAACACGACCTATTCGGGGTTAAGCCTTGGGTGGGGCTGGTGGAACATGAACGGCGACAGTGACTCGGTTGTACCGGGCGAACCCTCTTCGACCATGCGGGACAATATCATTCGGTACAATAAGTTTGTCAATACGATTACGACACTGAGTGATGCAGGCGCTATCTATACCATCGGCGATATGCCGGGCACGGTCATCAGCGAGAATTTCATTGACACCATCGGCTCGGCGTTCTCCAATAAAGCCTATCATATTCGCGGTATCCATATTGATGAAGGCACGCAGCATGTTTACGGGGAAAAGAATGTAATTCAGATCGATCCTGACTATGCCTGTATTGACTGCGGAGACTGGGGCAAGAAGGGGAACAACACATGGGACAACAATTATTCCACCGCACAAAGCTACACGACGACCGAGACATATGAACCGGGAACTGTTATCACAAACGCACACTATGTTCCGGATGCGAAATGGGACGCAGCTGCACAGGCGGTGATTGACAATGCCGGGATCGCACCTGCCGTATATGAAACGTTTTCAGAAGAAGCACGCGAAAGCGAGATGTCGGTCATGCGGGCAATCCCGGAATATAAGCCGAATATCCCGTTGATCGTCGGCGCGTCTATAGCAGGTGCGGCAGTTCTGGTTTCTGCAGTCCTTTTCTTAATTCGAAGATCACGAATTAACGCAGCCCGCGCGGGAAGCATCCGCTGAAAACCATATTGTGTTCGATTCTCGGCAGCTTATGGCAGACGAGCAGCGGGGAACGCACGGTTCTCCGCTGCATTTTGATTTTGCTTGCAACGTGTGGCGGAATCCTGTATAATACCTTAAGAAAATCATGCGGTCGGAGCACCGCTTTGGAATCGAGGATACTGTATTTATGAAACTTGGAATCGTCGGACTGCCGAATGTCGGTAAAAGCACGCTGTTCAATGCCATCACCAACGCGGGCGCACAGGCGGCGAACTATGCGTTCTGCACTATCGAGCCGAATGTTGGCGTAGTCGCCGTGCCGGACGCGCGGCTGGATCGCTTAGCCGAGATGTATCATCCGCAAAAGGTCACGCCCGCCACAGTCGAATTTGTAGACATTGCGGGGCTGGTGCGCGGGGCGTCCAAGGGTGAGGGGTTGGGCAACAAATTCCTGTCGCACATCCGCGAGGTGGACGCGATCATCCACGTGGTGCGCTGCTTTGACGACGACGACATCGTGCATGTCGAGGGCAGTATTGACCCGCGCCGCGATATTGAGACGATCAACTTGGAATTGATCCTTTCCGATTTGGAACTGCTTGACCGCCGCATTGACCGCGATAAAAAGGCGATGAAGGGCGACAAAAGCCTGCAAGGCGAGCTTGCTTTTTTTGAACGTCTGCGCGGTGAACTCACGAATGGTGTGAGCGCCCGCGCGGTCGAGATGAGTGACGACGAAAGAGAATGGCTTTCCACGGTGGCGCTACTTTCCTCCAAGCCTGTTATTTATGCGTGCAACATGAGCGAAGGGGACTTTGCGGGCGCCTTGGACGATAATACGTATTATCATGCCGTTTGTGAGATCGCCGAGGCGGAAGGTGCGGAGGTCCTGCCCATCTGCGCGCGGCTGGAGGAGGAGATCGCATCGCTTGACCGGGAAGAAAAGCTGCTGTTCCTTTCCGATCTCGGTATGGACGAGGGCGGGCTTGACCGCCTGATCCGCCATTCCTATCATCTGTTGGGCTTGATCTCGTATCTTACGGCAGGTGAGCCGGAGGTGCGCGCGTGGACAATCAAGCGCGGTACCAAAGCGCCGCAGGCGGCGGGGAAGATCCACTCCGATTTCGAGCGCGGCTTTATCCGCGCCGAGGTCATTTCGTTCGATGAGCTGATGGCGTGCGGCAGCATGCAGACGGCAAAGGAGAAGGGAAAGGTGCGCTCCGAGGGCAAGGACTATGTCATGCAGGACGGCGACATCGTATTGTTCCGCTTTAACGTCTGATAATCGAAGCGGATTTTGTGGAAACGTCGCAAATTTTCCTTGACCTTTTTCCCGGAAAGATATACAATATCGGTGCGCGTTCTGCGCGCCGAAATATGCGCTTGTAGCTCAGCTGGATAGAGCGTCAGACTCCGACTCTGAAGGCCGCTGGTTCGAATCCAGTCAAGCGCGCCACCGGGCTGAGCCCGGACGCAGTTCGCGTTCCGGGCTCAGTCTTTATTTTGCCTTTTCACTCGCGTTTTCAGTGGGTATCTATTTTGTCAACGTTTTCCAGCCAAGAGCCCCGACGCGCAGGTCGCGTTCGGGGCTTTTTCTTTTGCTTATATGGAGATGCCGCACTCGGAGCAGGCATCTTTTTTTATCTTACTTTACACGATAATTATATAAACTTGTGTTGATATTTTAGCATTGGTATGTTTTATATCCTTGAAAATTCATATGGTCATGTTTATAATGTTGATATGATTTTTCATTTATTATATTTAGAAATGTGGCTCAAAAATGCGCTTGAAAGAAATGAAAAGTATAAATTTGATTTCCATATTTTCCGGAATGATTTTTGCATTGTTGACTTACGGGATTGTTAAATATTTTGGCATTGACGAGACCTTGAAACTTTCAGTTTTTGCTGGCGCTTTGTTTACTGTAATTTTATATCTTGCGTTACTGCTATATAAGCGTAATATAAACCGAAAGTATCTTAATTTCGAAAAGGTGATTACCTCGCCTGTTTTTTACAAAACAAACGGAAATTTCAGCCTTGGAACAAAAGTCAGAAATGGAAATATTTATTTTTGTGATGATGAAATTGTATGTGTTTCTTTGGACCAAAAGCCGTATATAGTGGAAAGCATAATTCGAAATGATATATTATATTTTCAATATGACGATATTCACTTGCATATTACGACAAAGGAAGATCGTCTTTTTTGCATCACCTTGCCTGATGTGGCACAGGTTTTGGAAATATTAAAAGAACACGACTGGATAGATGACGGGTAACCTTAACTGTAGGGAATATCGGTAGTTCACTTTTGGAAGATCCGTGAAAAAGGATTGACAATTTGGTTCCCCCATGCTACAATTCCTCTACAATCCAATACGAACGAAACTGTCACCGGACAGCAAAGCGTTAAAATCATGCCGTAGGTCTTAGTGGTATGATTTTGGCGCTTGTTTTTTGTGCCGGAGGAAATTTTCGGGAGGAATTCTTTATGTGGCTCCTTTTGGGCACGACGCTTTCCACAAGCTTTATCGATTGTTTGAACCCGACCGCTATTGCACAGCAGATGCTTTTGCAGGCAATGGTAAAGCGTAAACGGCATGCTTTATTTTTCATTTTCGGCATCGGGCTTGCCAATTATCTTTTGGGGCTTGCTGTATACTACGGCGTTTTATCCTGGGTCACGCAGCTCGTTCAAGACGCAGCGGCACGCTTCCCGGCTTACACCTACGGGGTGGAGACTACGGCGGGACTTGTGTGTGCCGTGATCGGAATTTTTCTGATCCAAAGAACCCGCCGCAGCAGCGCGGAGGACGGAGATGAGACGAAAACACCTGCTTCGCTCAACCCACTGTCTTTATTTCTCATGGGCATCGTGTTCTGTGGCTTGGAAATGACCAGCGCTCTGCCGTATTTCGGCTTTTTAGCCGTACTCGCAGGGTATGGGCTCGGGTTCCCGTACGTCGCCGCGTTCCTGCTTTTATATGATTTTGTTTATATCCTGCCGCTGCTTCTGGTGTATTGGGGGTATAATCGGCTGCGCGGCACGGCGTTTATCACGCGGCTTGAACACGTGCTCGCGCGTGTCGCCGCTTATGTCGTGCCGGTCGTCCTGACGGCAGCCGGCGTCTTTCTGCTCGTCCACGGCGTGTGGTCGTTGTTGTAACGGTTGGCAGCTTTTCCGTTTTGTGTTACAATGCAAGAAAACGCACACGATGATGAATACCGGGAGGCACTATGAAAACGGAATTGATACAAGCGGTAAGGCTGAACACGGAAAACCTTTTCCAAAATGCAAGCATTTGCCTGCAAACCTGTGATATGGATTTCATTCTTTGTGGAATGCCGATCTGGAAGCATGCCTACCATATGCTGCATTCCTGTGATCAATGGTTTATCAATCCGAATGAATACAAGGAGCCGCCTTTTCATGTGCCAAACCTCAATTCTCTGGATGTTCCCGGTGAAAAAGCTCTGTCGCGGGAAGAGCTTTTGCTGTATCTTGAAAGCATCCGAACCGAAATTTTTGGCTATCTGGATGGTTTAACGGATGAAATGCTGTATGAGATCCCAACTGGCTGCACGCACAACCGTCTGGCAATGATCCTTTCGCAGTTCCGGCATTTTTATGCACATTTAGGCAATATCAACGCAACAACGATCCTTGCTACAAATCGTTGGCCGCGTGTGGTGAACCTCAGCGGCAAAAGCGGGAAATCAGCAGAGGGTTTGTTCGAATAGCGATCCTGTTGCCGAGAATGCTTATATAAAAATCCGAAGAAGGTTTTCCTTCTTCGGATCTCCGTGAAGCTGCCCGCCTGCCGCCTATACGGACGGCGGCGTAGTTGATGTGTTCTCCCGGGCGGCGGGCTGTATTTTGGCTGCCTGCTTATGTACTTCGTCTAAGATCCGCCGCTTGTCCGTTTCGGAACAAAGACGGTACTGTGCAAGCATGACCCGTTCTTCCTCAGACAGATTCTGAAGCGTCATAAATCCTCCTTGTCTTACCTGAAGCTGCAATGCATTGTATATATTTCTGTAGTGATAGTATAACACAAAGTGTCAAACAATCACGACAAATGACGGAATCAACCAAAAAAATGAACAAAATAACGAAAAAGCCGAAGCTCTCACGTAAGAGCTTCGGCTTTTCGTTTGCCTATTGTCTACCCAAGCAGGATATTGTTATTATAAAAATTGCTGCGTTGTCGAAGGATCTCGTTGACTTCAGCCGTGCCGTCTTCTTCAAAGCGCGTAGGGGTGCCGGAAAACAGGTCTGTGCCAAGTCCGAGTCGATCCCCCTCGATTTCCACGCCGATGGAAGAAAGCAGCGTCGGGAACATATCAAAATTCGCCCATTGCCGATTGTGAAGCCGTTCTTCAGGAATATCGCGCACATTGGGGGCGGGATTTAAAATCAAATTGAAGGTCGTTCGCCGAAAATTCGGATCCAAATCCTTAAAAAAGTTTTGGTCCATACTTAAATGGTCGCCGATCAGTACGATCGTCGTATTCTCATAAAACGGCTGCTGCTGGATCCAGCGGACGAATTGCTCGGTTTGATAGGAGCTGTAAGCGATCACATTTGCATATTGGCTTTCATACGGGGTAGGAGCGTCGGGCTCTAAATAGCCATCCGGGAAATGCGTATTCGCCGTTTCCATGACAAAGTGGAACGGTTTGCCCGTCTCGGAAAGCGCGGTCAGTTCCTCCTTTGCAAATTCAAACAGCTTGGAGTCCTCATATCCCCACCAGACATAGTAGTCCTCGGGAATCTTGCCAAGCTCTTTCATTTTGTTATAATCCAGAATTTCAAAATTGCCGTGCGAAGCGAAATAATAACTCAGCCCGCCGAAATTTGCATCCGCGCCGAACATGACCGTCTGCTCGTAGCCCTGCTCCTGTAAAATGTCTCCGATGGCGACCGCACCCGGCAGGAAGTTGTTCGGCGAGCCGTAGGAGTTGCCGTCTACAGGGACTTTCATCGGCAGCCCCGTGCCCATATTGACCATGGAAGCGACCGACCAGTGCCCGCCTGTTGTCCAAGGCGGACCCCCGAAGCCTTCGGCGCGGTCAGAAAAGCTGTAGCCTTCTTTTGCCAATTCCGAAAGCTCCGGCATCAGGTTTTCGTCCATCAGACCGCCGAGCTCTTTGGAGAAATATGTGTTTTCTACGGATTCGAGATAAATATGGATCAGATTGCGCTTTTGTTCCGGAAAGGTCATCTGCACTTCGCGCGGATCGGCAAAATGCTCTTCGATGTAAGGGGATTCATCCATGTAGGCCGTGTATAAATCTCCCAGCTGCAATTCCCGAACGCCGAACGCAATACCACCGCCGAGAACTGCCAGAGCAAGCAACAGACTTACGATTTTGCGTGCGAGTGCGGGGAACAGAACCGTGGTTTTGTTTTCCGTCCTATGATAGAGTAAGATGCGATCGGAAAAGGCAAATAAACAGAACACCGCCGTTAAGAAGACCGTCTGGAACACCGGCCCGAAAAACAAGGTGTTCATCACATCTGAGGCGGTCCCCTCCACGGGGGAAATCAAGTTGATAAGCATCTGATCGGGGGTCAGTTCACCAAACGTGTTCTGGCTCCAAATCGTCCCCGTGAACGCTGCCGTGCCGAGCGCAAACAGGAATACACATACAATGCGAAGCACCCATGTGCGCGCGCGGCGTTTGGGCGCAGCGCTTGTGTAGCTGAGCACGCCGTCCGCAACGCCCTTGCAAAAGAGCAGGAGGATGCCCGTACCGAGCGCAAGCGCAAAGTATTTCAGCGGGTACCACGGTCCGTGCAGCCCCGGGAGGAAGACATTTTCAATACGCAGAACGAATTGCGCGAGAAACAGTGCAGTGAGATTGGAGACGATCATGTCGCGAAACAGCGCGTGTATCACCGAGCCGGCGGTTCTTTTTTTCAGCAGCAGCCCTGTGTCGGCAGCAAAGACGAGCAGTCCGGCGGCGGCAGCTGCAAGCAGCATCCACATATAAAACCCTCATTTCTCCTGAAGTGTCCGATAACCATTGGCAACCCGTGTAGTGCATCTCTAAAGCCCTGCTTTTTGATAGTGGGAAGTTGCCTCGCCGTTGCACAGCGGTTATTGGTATTTAGTAGTGTATCACATTTTCCCGGCTTTGACAATATCTGCCGATAAGGTTCGCTGCCTACAAATTCTAAATTCTGAATCTGAGGAATTTCCGAATTTATCCCAAAAAAGCCGCCAAAACCCTTGCGGCGCCGCTAAAAAAATGGTAAACTAAAACATACGATTCAAAAGGCTTCATACATATAGACAGGAGGGATCTCTCATGTTCAAAAGAATCCTCGCACTACTGCTCTGCGTACTGCTTTTGGGGCTTCCCGCCGCAACAACGGCATCTGCCGAGGGCGCACCGTTTACGGTGGAGATCTCTGCGGACGATCTGTCGCATGAAATCAGCGACACGATGTATGGCATTTTTATCGAGGATATCAACAACGGCGTGGAGGGCGGTCTGAACGCCAATTTGGTGCGCAACAATTCTTTCGAATATCTGCATAACGGCGAAACGCTTTCGGGATGGGAATTTGACGGCGAATATACGCGTGCGACCGAGGGCAATATCCACGAGAACAATCCGTTTTATATCGTTCTGCCCGCCGAAGGTGCGCGCACGGTCAAAAATTACGGGTTCTGCGAATATTACGACTATAAGACCTATGACGTGAATGAAGACAGCATCTCGTCCGGCGACATGGGCATTAAGGCAGGGGAGAAATACGCCTTTTCCGCGTGGTTCAAAAATACGCAGACCACGATGACTGTATACCTTGAAAACAAACGCGGGGAAAAATTGACCGATACGCTGAAGGTTACGTTGGATGCGGGCGATGCTTGGCAGAAGTTTTCCGTGGATCTTTCTGCGGCCAAGACCGATGACGGCATTCTCGTTATGGAATTTGAAGAGGGCAGCGCCGTTACGCTGGATTTTGTGTGCCTGTATCCCGAAAACAGCTACGGCTACGGCGTCGACACTTGGAAATACACCGCCCTGCGACAGGATCTCTATGACGCGCTTGCAGACCTCCACCCGTCGTTCATCCGTTTCCCGGGCGGCTGCGTGGCGGAAGGGGACAGCCTCGAAAACCTTTTTAATTGGAAAGACACCATCGGCGCGCCCGAAACGCGCAAGCAGAATTATAACATCTGGCAAAACGATGTGATCGATTATAACAACAGCTATATGGTCGGTTATCATGAATATTTCCAGCTCTGCAGCGACCTCGGCGCAGAGCCCGTGCCGATCCTCAATGTCGGGCTGATCTGCCAGGCGCGCTGCGGCTACGACGACCACGTGCTGGCGCTTGAGAAAAACGAAATGACCGACGAAGAATGGGAAACCTATTTAACGGAAGTGCGCGAACTCGACCCGGAAGACATCGAAGCGCGTGAGGAATTTACCGCCTATATTGAGGGTTTGGGTATGGACACCCGCGAGGACTTTGAGGCGTATCTCGACACCATTGCGCTTCGTCCAGGCACAGCCGAATGGGACGCGTATGTGCAGGATATCCTTGACCTGATCGAATACGCCAACGGCGACACGACCACCGAATGGGGCGCGCTGCGCGCGCAGAACGGGCATCCCGCTTCGTTTGGCCTCGAATACATCGGGCTTGGAAACGAAAATTGGGGCGAGGTGTATTTTCGCAATTTGGAGGCGCTCAAGGCCGAGATCAATGCAGTCTACCCGGAAATTACGATCATTTCCTCTTCGGGACCCGTCAGCTCCGGAGAACAATTTGACGAATCCTGGGCACAGCTGGAGACTTCGTACAGCGACACGATCGTGGATGAGCACTATTATCAGGAAGATAATTGGTATCTTGCCAACACCGAACGTTATGACAGCTATGACCGCGACGGCGCGAAGGTGTTCCTCGGGGAATATGCGGCGACCTCCAAGGGCGTGGGGACTATCCAAACGAAGTCCAACCTGAAAGCCGCCATGTCTGAAGCCGCATATATGACAGGGCTTGAGCGTAACGGCGACGTGGTGGTTATGGCGTCTTATGCACCGATCTTTGCAAAGATCAATGCGCAGGAATGGACGATCAATATGATCTGGTTCGATTCGCATGATACGGTGCTCACACCGAGCTATTACACCCAAATGCTGTTTATGAACAACACAGGCAGCCGCTATGTGGATACCGAACTCCCCGAGGGGACGGACGGCATGTATCAATCGGTCACCGTAGATGAGGAGAATGAGATCCTCTATATCAAGCTGGTCAACACGACCGGAGAATCGCGCGAGGTTACCTATAATCCCCAGGGCTTCGGTGTGGTGCGGTATTCCGATATGCTGTCGCTTTCCGACCGTTCGTCTGCGGCGTGCAATGAGGTCGGCAAGACCTGTATCGTCCCCAAAACGGTGAAAACGACCGGGGACGAAGGCGTCACTGTAAGGGTGGACGGATATTCGGTCAATGTCATCCGCATCACCTACGGCGAGAATCGCACGCAGAAAGGGCTGTACGATCTGCCGCGTATGCCGGAGACCCGTCGCTTCTATACGGGGCTTGAGACTGCGCTGATCTGGGGCGTGCCGACCGTTGCGGTAGTGATCACTGTCGGCACGATCGCCGTTGTGCGGCTGGTGCGCAAAAAACGAAATAAATAAACGGCAGCGCCAAACCGAACGGTAAGCTGCCGAGAATCGAACACAATATGGTTTTCAGCGGATGCTTCCCGCGCGGGCTGCGCGAAAGGGCTTGAAATACGGCAAGATCCTTACGCTTTTGTGCCTTGCCCGCACAAAAATCCTCACGCTGAAAACTGCTGCGCACCGAAAACGATGTCGGCGGGGATGGGATTTTCGTTTTGAGCACGCAGGCAGGCTGCCGCCTGCCAAGGGTGAAAAAGGGAAAGACCGCCGTGCCGGCGCGTTTTCGGCATATCGGGTTCGACGCTCGGCAGCTTAGACGGCACAGCCTGACTGTATGTTAGGCTGTGCCGCTGTTTTGTGCGCTGCAAAAAAGTCATCGGAGGAGAACATGGAAAATCTGATCCAACTCATTGAACGCGCCAATGCGGCGGTCAACAATGTGGTGTGGGGTATCCCGATGCTGGTGCTTTTGCTCGCGACGGGTGTGTATTTGACTGTCGGCACGCGCTTTTTTCAGGTGCGGCGGTTCGGCTACGTCATAAAAAATACGCTCGGTTCGCTGTTCCGCAACAAAAGCACGCGCAAATCCGACGAACACGGTGCAATCTCGCAGTTCCAGGCGCTGGCTACCGCGCTTGCGGCTACCGTCGGTACAGGCAATATCGTCGGCGTCGTGACCGCCATCGCAGCGGGTGGCCCGGGCGCGGTGTTCTGGATGTGGGTATCCGCCTTTTTCGGGATGATGACCAAATACGCCGAGATCGTTTTGGGCATATACTTCCGCCATAAGGATGACAAGGGCGAGTGGGTCGGCGGCCCGATGTATTATATTGAAAAAGGCCTGCGGCAAAAATGGCTGGCGGTGGCGTTTGCGATCTTCTGCCTGTTCGCCTCGTTCGGCATCGGCTCCATCGCACAGGTCAACGGTATCGCGGGCGCCATGACCAATTCTTTCCACATTCCGAATTACATAACCGGCATCGTCGTCTGCGCCTTGACCGCCGTCATTGTCTTTGGCGGCATGAAGCGCATGGTCGCCGTGACCGAGAAATTCGTGCCGTTTATGGCGATCCTCTATATTGGCGGGGCGCTGGTCGTCATCCTCGCAAATGCCGACAACCTCGGTTCTGCATTCCGTTCCATCTTCGAGGGCGCGTTCCAGCTTCGCGCCGTCGGCAGCGGCGCCGCAGGCTATGCGATCGCCCGCGCCATGCGTTACGGCTTTGCACGCGGCGTGTTCTCCAATGAGGCAGGGCTTGGCTCTTCCGTCATGGTACATAGCTGCTCAGACGCCAAGGAACCCGTGCAGCAGGCGCTTTGGGGGATATTCGAAGTGTTCTTCGACACCATCATCATCTGCTCGCTGACCGCGCTGACGGTGCTTTGCACGGGCGCATATGCCGTTGAGGGGCTGGAGGGCATAGATGTCACGATCTACGCCTTTGAAAGCGTGCTGGGGCGTTTTGGCGGCTATCTTGTATCCGTTGGGCTTGTGCTGTTTGCGTTTTCCACGCTGCTGGGCTGGACGGTTTACGGCGGGCGCGCCGCAGGGTATCTCGGCGGCAGACGCTTTATGCGCGTGTACCAGATTATATTTCTTGGGGCAGTATTTCTCGGATCGGTCTCATCCGTACAGCTTGTGTGGGATCTTTCTGACACCTTCAACGGGCTTATGGCGCTGCCGAACCTTGTCGGCGTGTTGCTGCTTTCGCCTTTGGTGTTCCGCATCACTAAAAATTATGTGCGCCGCGTATTCAAGGGCGAGCAGATCTCCCCATTGCTTTCCTACACGCAAATACCCGAACCCGCCGTGCGAAAAAGCAAAGCAAAAAAATAAGGCTTTCCCGCCCGCCGCGCGAACGGCGGGCATTTTTGCGCCTGTTTTTCAATAGTATTAAAACAGAAGGGGGCGGCAAGATGGTGATCCGGTTAAAAAAACTGCTTTGTATCGTACTCGGTATTGTTTTGGTGATTTTGGGGCTGTTGTTTTTGTTGTATGCATTCACAAACCCACACGCCGCTTCAATGGGGATGTTTTAGCCGAATTTAAAGTATTTCGGCAGAAAAGTTGACAAATCCGATTTTGTGCGGTATTATAATACCGCATTATCGCTTTACTAAGCTAAATCGGAGGAAGAAGTATGAAAAAAGTTTTATGCCTGCTTATGGCAGTCGTCCTGATGGTCTGCGGTCTTGCCGCGTGCGGCTCAGGGGGGGATGCAGACAATACGTCCGACCTTGCTTACATACAGAACAAGGGTACGCTGATTGTCGGCGTTACCGTGTATGAGCCGATGAACTATCAGACTGCGGACGGAAAGTGGACGGGCTTTGATACCGAATACGCTGAAGCCGTCGCTGAAAAGCTGGGCGTGGAAGCGCAGTTTATCATCATTGATTGGGACAATAAGTATACAGAGCTTGATGCAAGATCGATCGACTGTATCTGGAACGGCATGACCATCACGGAAGAGGGCAGGCTGAACGCCTCCATTACCGATCCTTATGTGGAAAATGCGCAGGTCGTCGTCATGGCGAATGACCGGCTTGCCGATTACCCGGATGCTGCGAGCATGCAGGATCTGACCTTCGCCGTTGAAACAGGTTCGGCAGGGGAAAAGGAAGCAACAAATGCCGGCTTCAAAAACGTTACGGCGGTTGCCGACCAGTCCAGTGCATTGCTGGAGGTCGCCAGCGGTTCTGCGGATGCATGCATCATCGACATCACCATGGCGAACGCCATGACGGGTGAGGGCACGAGCTACGCGAACTACGGATATTCCGTAAAGCTGTCCTCCGAGGAATACGGCATCGCGTTCCGTCAGGATTCCGATATGGTTGCAAAAGTCAACGAGATTACGGACGAGCTTCTCGCCGACGGTACGCTTGACGCGCTTGCCGAAGAATACGGCTTGACGCTGATCAAATAAGTTTACAAAATCAAATTGCAGTCGGCAGAGGGTCCGCTTTCTGCCGACTTGCGCTGTCTGTAAGGATTGCTGTTTATGTTTTGGACGGTCACGCAAAGCCTGCTGGAGGGCTTTGGAACAACAGTTGAAATTTTCGGGCTGACGCTGCTTTTGGCGCTGCCGTTGGGGCTTTTGCTGAGCTTCGGCTCCATGTCGCGCTTTCGAGTGCTGAAATGGCTCGTGAAAACCTTCATCTGGATCATTCGCGGTACGCCGCTGATGCTCCAGCTGATCATTATTTATTACGGACCCGGGCTTGTAGGCACCTGGGCGCAGGGCTTGGAGCAAAGCAATTTCCTCGTGGATTGGCTTGCCTCTTGGTCCGTATTTGATCGGTTTGTCGCGGTGATCGTGGCATTTGTCATCAACTATTCCTGCTATTTTTCCGAGATCTACCGCGGCGGCATCGAAAGTATCTCCCGCGGGCAGTATGAGGCGGGGCAGGTGCTGGGCATGACGCGCACGCAGGTGTTCTTCAAGGTTGTGCTCCTGCAGGTCGTCAAGCGCATCGTGCCGCCCATGAGCAACGAGATCATCACGCTTGTGAAGGATACGTCGCTTGCGCGTATCATCGCGGTTTATGAGATCATCTGGGCGGGACAGTCGTTCATCAAGTCCGCAGGGCTTTTGTGGCCGCTGTTCTATACGGGCGTGTTCTATCTCGCCTTCAACGGCCTTTTGACAGTCCTGTTCGGACGTATCGAAAAGAAACTCAATTATTTCAGAGGGTAAGCTATGGCGATTTTGGAAGTCAACAACATCTGCAAGCGGTTTCAGGATAACGAAGTGCTTAAGGGTATCAGCTTTTCTCTTGAAGAGGGGCAGGTGCTCTCGATTATCGGCTCGTCGGGCAGCGGCAAAACTACGCTGCTGCGCTGTATTACGGGCTTGGAGACCGCCGACAGCGGCAGTATTTGTGTCGGCGGGCGCATGACCTTTGACAGTGAACGCCGTGAAAAGCTGTCCAAAGCAGAGAAACGCGAAAACCAGCTTTGCACGGGGCTTGTGTTCCAGTCCTTCAACCTGTTCCCGCAGTATACGGTGCTGCGCAACGTGACGCTTGCAAAAGAACTGTTGGTCAAAGAGACGTGCCGCGCGGAAAAATGCGATAAAAAAGAGAAAAAAGCGCGGCTTGCCGCCATCGAGGACGAGGCAAAGCGTGTGATCGAAAGCGTCGGGCTGTCCGACAAGCTTGAAAGCTACCCCTGTGAACTTTCGGGCGGGCAGCAGCAGCGCGTAGCGATTGCGCGTGCACTCATGCTCTCCCCGAAGGTGCTGTGTTTTGACGAGCCGACCTCAGCGCTCGACCCCGAAATCACGGGCGAGGTGCTTGCCGTCATCCGCAAGCTCGCCGAAGAGGGCCGCACGATGCTTATCGTGACGCATGAGATGGGTTTTGCGCGCGAGGTGTCCAACGAAGTGATCTTCATGCACGACGGTGTGATCGGGGAGCAGGGCTCGCCCGAAGAGATCTTTGACCGTCCGCAAAGCACGCGGCTGAAGGAATTTTTAAGCGCGGCGTTGCACGCGTGACGTTCCTTGCAAATCAAAAAGGGCGTGTCTTTCTTAGGACACGCCCTTTTTATGTTGGAAGTATAAAACAGATCACAGGGAATTGACAATGTCGCGCGTGTCGCGCGCAATGAGCAGTTCTTCGTTCGTAGGCAGAACGAACACACGCACCTTGGAGTTCTCAGTGGAGATCTCACCCTCCGCACCTTTTACCAGCGTCGAATTGTAGGGTTTGTCGATCTCGATGCCGAGGTAAGAAAGCCCATCGCACACTGTCGCGCGCATATCCTCGGCGTTCTCGCCGATGCCGCCCGTAAAGACGATCGCGTCGATGCCGTCCATAGCGGCGGTATATGCACCGATGAATTTTTTGATCTCATAAATTTGGATGCCACGGGCAAGTTTGGCACGCTCGTTGCCTTCGGCAGCCGCCTTCTTCACATCGCGGTCGTCCGAAGAAAGCCCGGAGATGCCCAAAATACCGGATTTTTTGTTGAGCAGCTCTTCCATTTCGGTAACGCTTTTGTTTTCTTTCTTCATGACATACAGCACTGCGGAAGCGTCGATCGCACCCGTGCGCGTTCCCATGATCTCGCCGTCCAAAGGTGTAAGACCCATGGAGGTGTCTATGACCTTTCCGTTTTTCACGGCGGTGATGGATGACCCGTTGCCGAGGTGGCAGGTGACGATTTTCAGTTCTTCAATAGGCCTTCCCATGACTTCAGCACAGCGCGCGCTCACAAAGCGGTGGGAAGTACCGTGAAAGCCGTATTTGCGAATGCCGTATTTTTCGTAGTATTCATAGGGCAGCCCGTACATGTACGCCTCGGGCGGCATGGTGGAGTGGAATGCGTTGTCGAACACGGCGACCTGTAGTACATCGGGCCCAAACAGCGCAATACTCGCACGAATACCCTCCAAGTGCGCGGGATTGTGCAGGGGCGCAAGATCGCAAAGGCTCTCGATGCCGTCGATGACCGACTGGTCGATCAGCACGCTTTTGTTGAACAGCGCCCCGCCCTGCACCACACGGTGGCCGACAGCGGTGATCTCGGAAATGTCGTCGATAACCTTGGTTTCCCCCGTGGTCAGTACATGCTTAACCTCATGAAACGCAGCGGTGTGGTTTTCCATAGGGACAGGCACGTCCTTTGCGGCGACCTTGCCGTTTGCGGTGTAGTGCGTGTAGGAAATACAGCTTTTTGTCACGTCCTTTACACGCTCGCAAATGCCCTTCGCGATGAGCTGTTCGTTTTCCATGTCGATCAGCTGATATTTCAGCGATGAGCTCCCCGCGTTGATAACCAAAACCTTCAAAAAATCTCCTCCGTATCCATTTTAAACTTGCAAGAAACCTGGAACCATATTATTATATACATACTTGAAAAGAAAAGCAAGTCCGAAAGGGGAAAAAAGCCATGTCGTGCGCCGGTATCATCGCCGAATACGATCCGTTTCACAACGGGCATCTGCTGCATCTGCGCGCAACGGCGCAGCGCGCGTCCGACGGCGTGGTCGTCGTGCTCGGCGGGAATTTCACCCAGCGCGGTGGGGCAGCTCTCCTCGGCAAACGGTACCGTACAGAGGCAGCGCTGTGCGGCGGGGCGGATCTGGTGCTCGAACTGCCGCTGCCCTTTGCGCTCTCCGGCGCGCAGACCTTTGCACGCGGCGGCGTGGAGGTGCTGCACGCACTGGGCTGTGTGGATATACTCTCTTTTGGCAGCGAGTGCGGGAATGTCGAGCTTCTCCGGCAGGCGGCGCAAGCCGTCGACGACGAAAGCACGCAAGCCTACATACGCCGCGAGCTGGAAACGGGAAAACCGTATGCCGCTGCGCGTGAAGCGGCGGTACGCAGCTTATACGGCGACGCCGTCGCTGATGTTCTGCATGCACCGAACAACATTTTGGGCGTAGAATATATCCGTGCCTGCCGCAACCTTGCTCCCGAAATGCAGCTTATAACCGTTGCGCGCCGGGGCGTCGCGCACGATGCGCAAAGTCCCGCAGGGACATTCGCGTCCGCATCCTTTTTGCGCGAGCAGATCCAAAAAGGGGAGACGGTCTCGTCATTCCTGCCGCCGTTTTCCGAAGCAATTTTGCAGCGCGCCTTGCAGAACGGCGACGCGCCTGCATTGCTTATAAACCTTGAAACGGCACTGCTGGCCTTTTTGCGCAAATGCACGCCGCAGGATTTTCAAAATACGCCCGATATTTCCGAAGGGCTTGAAAACCGTATTTTAAAAGCGGCACGCACGGCGCGGACACTTTCGGAGCTGTTCCAAGCGACAAAGACCAAACGTTATTCCCATGCGCGCATCCGCCGCGCGGTGCTTTCCGCCTTTCTAGGCGTTGAAAATCGCCATTTGCAGGGCGGCGTGCCGTATCTCCGGGTGCTCGGGCTTTCCGAACGCGGTAAGCAGATCCTGCATTCCGCAAGAAAAACGGCGCGCCTGCCGATCGTGCTGCGTGCTTCTGATATCGGTAAGCTTTCTGAATCTGCGCAGCGGCTTTTTGCGCTGGAGTGCGCGGCTACGGATGTGTATGCGCTTTGCAAGCCGCGCACAGGCGTTTGCGGCAGCGAGATGACGGATAATGTGGTGCGGATCTGATTTTGCATTTTTGTACGGTGAAACTTGCATTTTTTTCGGAAATGGGTATAATGAAAGACGAATCCGCCGCGCGCGGCAAAATCTCGGTTTGAGGTCGTGATGGATCGATGAACAGTTCTCTGCTTACTGTCTTAGAGCATAATTACCGCCGTTTTTCCAAAGGACAAAAGAAAATCGCAGCATATATTACGGAAAACTATGATAAAGCAGCGTTTATGACTGCAGCCGCACTCGGGCGCAAGGTCGGCGTAAGTGAATCAACGGTCGTGCGTTTTGCCACGGAGCTTGGCTTTAAAGGTTATCCGCAGCTGCAAAAGGAATTGCAGCAGATGATCAAATCCAAGCTGACCGCTGTGCAGCGCATGGAGGTCTCTCAGGCACTCATCGGCGACAGCGATATCATCGACAGTGTTCTCACCGGCGACATCGAGTTGATCCGTTCCACGGCCGAGCAGACCTCGCGGGAGGCATTCTCGGCGGCAATCGCCGAGATCAACCGCGCGCGGCGCATCTACATTCTCGGTGTGCGCTCGTCTGCGGCGCTTGCGTCTTTTTTAGCGTTTTATTTCAATCTTGTCTTTGAATCTGTTGTGCTGGTGGATACCTCCAGCGCGTCCGAGATGTTCGAGCAGATGTTCCGTATCGGGAAAGAGGATATTTGCATCGCGATCAGCTTCCCACGGTATTCTAAGCAGACGGTCAACGCCCTGCGTTTTATCGCAGACAGGGGCGCAAAGATCATAGCGCTTACCGACACGGAAAAATCACCGATCGCATCGTTTGCCACGCATCTTCTGGTCGCGCGCAGCGATATGGCGTCGGTGGTCGATTCCCTGACAGCGCCCTTGAGTCTCATTAACGCGCTGATCGTCGGTGTGACGCTTACCCGCCGCGATGAGGTGTATCAGAATTTTAACGCGCTTGAAAATATCTGGGACGAGTACCAGGTCTACGAAAAAGCAGAGGATTTTGCGGATCATGCAGAAAGCTGATGTTTTGGTCGTCGGCGCGGGCGCTGCCGGGTGTATGGCGGCAGGTACGGCGGCACAGTGCGGTGCCGATGTGCTGGTCATAGAGCGCAACGAGCGCGTTGCGCGCAAGGTATGTATCACGGGCAAGGGACGCTGTAACGTGACGAACGCTTCGGACGTGCCGGCGCTTGTGCAAAATGTGCCCGGCAACGGGCGGTTTTTATACAGTGCTTTTTCTGCGTTCGCCTCTGAGGACACTATGCGTTTTTTTGAAGAACTCGGCGTGCCGCTGAAGGTAGAGCGTGGCAACCGCGTGTTTCCCGAAAGCGACAAGGCAACCGATATTGCAGATGCGCTTTCGCGCTTCCTTCAGCAAAACGGCGTGCGTCGTGTGCACGCGCGGGTGACTGAATTGCTTTTGGAGGACGGCACGGTGCGCGGCGTGCGTGCGGCTTCCGGCGAGCCGTTTTATGCCGACCGTGTGATTTTGGCGACCGGCGGGCTTTCCTATCCGGCAACGGGTTCTACGGGTGACGGATACCGTTTGGCAAAGCAGGCGGGGCACACGATCACGCCTACGCGGCCCTCCCTTTCGGCTTTGCGCTGCCGCGAGGATCTGTGCGCTTCATGCGCGGGACTCTCCCTGCGCAACGTTGCGCTTACGGTGGAGGACATGAAAAAGCACAAAGAGATCTACTCCGATTTCGGCGAAATGCTGTTTACGCATTTCGGCGTTTCAGGACCGATGGTGCTTTCTGCAAGTGCGCACCTGCGCGATATGCAGCCTGAACGCTATCGTCTCTATATTGACTTAAAGCCGGCGCTGTCCGAAGAAAAGTTGGACACGAGAATACTGCGCGACTTTTCGGAAAACGGCAACAAGACGATATGCAACACCCTCGGACTGTTGCTGCCGCGCTCGCTGATCGCCCCCGTTTTGCACTTGGCGGGAATTGATCGTGCCGCAAAAACCAACCAGATCTCCAAAGCACAGCGGATGGCGCTTCTGCAAACGGTCAAAGCCCTGCCGCTTACGGTGACCGGCTTTTTTGATATTGACGCGGCAATCGTGACCGCCGGCGGCGTAAATGTACGGGAGGTAGACCCCAAAACCATGGAAAGCAAGCTCTGCCGGGGGCTTTATTTCGCAGGTGAGCTGTTGGACTGCGACGCCTATACGGGCGGCTTTAATTTGCAGATCGCGTTTTCCACGGGGCATCTTGCGGGACGTGCGGCCGGCAGGAGCGGAAACTAAAACAGACAAAACATTCGGAATATAAAGGAGCAGCATATGGCATTTAATGTAGCGATCGACGGTCCCGCAGGTGCGGGAAAGAGCAGTATCGCCCGTGCGGCGGCAAAGGAACTCGGCTTTATTTATGTAGATACCGGCGCGCTGTATCGTGCGGTCGGCGTGTATGGGCTTCGAAACGGTATCGACAATAAAAATGCCGAAGCCGTGGCGGGAATGCTGCCGCACATTTCCGTGGAACTGAAATTCCGGGACGGCGTGCAGCATGTGTATTTGAACGGTGAGGATGTCTCTGAGGAAATCCGCACGCCTCCCGCGTCCATGGCAGCGTCGGATGTGTCCGCCGTGCCTGCCGTGCGGCAGTTCCTGTTTGATCTGCAGCGAGACATCGCAGCAAAAAACGACTGCATCATGGATGGCCGCGACATCGGCACGGTCGTGCTCCCCAATGCGCAGGTCAAGATCTTTCTGACCGCTTCACCCGAAGCGCGTGCGATGCGCCGCTATAAGGAATTGCAGGAAAAAGGCGCCAAGGATACCTATGAGGAAGTGCTCGCCGACCTTTTGCAGCGCGACTACAACGATTCGCACCGCGCCGTGGCGCCGCTCAAACCTGCCGAAGACAGCATAACGGTCGATAATTCCGGGCTGTCGCTCGAAGATTCGATCGAGCAGGTGCTGTCGGTGATCCGCGCGGCGCTTTGATCGCTGAAATCTTACTTTTGAGGAGAATTTATGGCAGAAATTTATGACTTTTCCGAAGCCCGTGAATATAAGCTTTACAGTGCACTCAAGCCGCTCGCCCGTGTGGTGTGTAAAACGCTGTATCGCTGTACCTATATTGGAAAAGAGAATATTCCGAAAACCGGCGGATTTATTTTGGCTTGCAACCATCAAAGCGCGTTTGACCCCATTACTTTAGGCGGCTGCGGTCTGCGTGTGTTCCACTTCATGGCGAAGGAGGAGCTGTTCCGCAATCCGGCGCTTGCCAAGTTCCTGACGCACCTGAACGCTTTTCCCGTCGTGCGCGGGAAAGGGGATATGGCAGCCGTGCATTATGCTGAGGAAGTCATAAAAAACGGCTGGGTGCTCGGCATCTTTCCCGAAGGCACGCGAGCGGAGGATTATCGTCCC
Organism: uncultured Clostridia bacterium; assembly: GCA_944384995.1. Taxonomy (GTDB): domain Bacteria; phylum Bacillota; class Clostridia; order Oscillospirales; family Acutalibacteraceae; genus Fimenecus. Next base: position 39,333 of record CALWVN010000001.1, read on the forward strand.
GGGCGCGGCAAGTCCGGCGCGGCGCTTATCGCCAAGGCTACGGGCGCAGATGTGCTGCCGGTTGCGATCTATACGGATCAGCATTACAAATGCGGTTCACATTTGACCGTGCGATTCGGCAAGCTTATCCGTAATGAAGAATTCGGATTTACCGAGGAGGGTAAATCCCGCGAGCTCAAGGACGCCACGCGCCGTATCATGGGCGACATCACCGCGCTCTGGGAGGAAGGACATTGCAAAAAATAACGCTTGCCAAAACCGCCGGCTTCTGCTTCGGAGTCAGCCGCGCGGTGCACCTGCTCGAAGGTATGGTCGCACGCGGCGAAAAGGCATGCACCTTAGGACCGATCATCCACAATCCGCAGGTCATCTCGTATTTTGAGGCCCACGGGGTGCGCGTGATCGGGGAGCCGACCGAATGTCACAAAAACGAAACGCTTGTTGTGCGCACACACGGCGTACCCAAAGAAACACTCGAAGCGGTAGGAAAGATGCCGCTGCACGTGCAAAACGCGACCTGCCCGTTTGTCACAAAGATCCATAAGATCGTTCAGGAACACTCATCCCCCGAAAACGTCACGCTCATTGCAGGGGACAGCACGCACCCGGAGGTCGTGGGCATTCGCAGCTACTGCAACGGGCGCTCCTTTGTATTTAACAGCTTGGAAGAGCTTGAGAACCTGACGGAAGCACAGCCGGATCTTTCAAAAAACGGCATGATTTTGGTCGCGCAGACTACGTTCAGCACAAAAACCTTCAAAAAATGTGTAAAAAAAATAAAAATGGTCTATACAAACGCCGTGATTTTTGATACAATATGTAGTGCGACTGAGGAAAGGCAGGAAGAGGCGTTCCGGCTTTCATGCGAAAATGACGCGATGCTCATCATCGGCGGCAGGCAAAGCTCCAACACCGCCAAGCTGAAAGCCGTCTGCGAATCGAACTGCCCGACCTTTCTGATCGAGACTGCCCGGGAATTGGACGAGATCGACCTGTCCGGGTACCGATCGGTCGGCGTTACTGCGGGTGCATCCACGCCCGACAGTATAATTAAGGAGGTACTGAAAACCATGTCTGAGAATCTTACGCAAGGCCAGGCAGAAATCGTTGAAAAGGAGGAAACCGCAGCGTCTCCCGAAGCCGCCAGCTTTGCCGACATGCTTGAGGAATATATTGATTCGAGTTCCGATCAAACCGTTGTTGGCCGCGTTGTGGCAGTCACCCCGACCGAGATTGAGGTCGAGATTGCCGGCAGAAAGCATACGGGCTATGTAACCGCTGCGGAGTACAGCAACGATCCGTCCGTCGATATTACCAAGGACGTACATATCGGCGACGAAATGCATCTTATCGTGATGAAGACCAACGACTCCGAGGGCACCATGGCGCTCTCCAAGCGCCGGTACGACGCCATGAAGGCGTGGGATGAACTCACTGAGGACAATGAAGCTACCGTAGAGGGCAAGGTCACGGGCGTTGTCGGCGACGGCAAGGGTCTGTTCGTGCAGTACAACGGCATTCGCGTATTCGTGCCCGCATCGCTTGCCAAGCTCAACCGCAGCGATTCGCTGGAGGAAATGGTCGGCAAGACCGTGCAGTTCAAGATCATCGAAGTGGATCGCCGTCGCCGCAGAGTGGTCGGCTCTGTCCGCGCGGCATACCGTGAGGCGCGTGCCGCCGCTTCCGAGGCGTTTTGGGCGCAGGCTGAGGAAGGCCAGACCTATACGGGCGTTGTCCGCTCGCTGACGAGCTACGGCGCGTTCGTGGACATCGGCGGTGTGGACGGCATGATCCACATTTCCGAACTCTCCTGGAATCGTATCAAGCACCCGTCCGATGTCGTTTCTGTCGGCGATACGGTAGAAGTGTATATCAAGGCGCTTGACCGCGAAAAGAAAAAGATCTCGCTGGGCTACAAAAAGGCGGAGGACAATCCGTGGGAGATCCTGCGCCGCGACTATCCCAACGGCTCTGTGATGAAGGCGAAGATCGTCGGACTCACGTCTTTCGGCGCGTTTGCCAACATCCTGCCCGGCATCGATGGGCTTATCCACATTTCCGAGATCTCGCATAAGCACATTGCCAACCCTGCCGACGTGCTGAAAATGGGTGACGAGGTGCAGGTGCAGCTTCTGGATGTAGACTTTGACAAAAAGCGCGTCAGCCTTTCCATGAAAGCGCTGGAGGATGCGCCGGCAGCGGAGGAGACCGCCGAGGAAGCGGCTCCTGTCTCCATTGACGAGCTTGCCGAGCAGATGCAGGCGAAGGAAGCGGATGAAGCACCCGCCGAAGAAGCTGCACCTGCCGAAGAAGCAGCTCCCGCAGAAGAGGCGGCGCCTGCCGAAGACGCAGCGGAATAAACCGGACTATCGCACACAATAGCTTCCCCAAAGCAGGAGGCGGGTTTTGCAGCCTGCCGCCTGCTTTTTGATTTTTTGGAGAAACAGGAGGTCACAGCATGAACGGTAAAATCTTATCGGCAGCGGTTTTGGCAGCGGGCGCAGCGGTAACGGCTGCTGCGGCAACGCTGAAAAAGAAGGACATCTGCCCTGTCTGCGAAGTCAAAAAGGCAGCGGCGCGCGCCAATGTCCATATCCGCGCCAAGTCCGAATATGCAAACGGCGTTGCGCTCACTCCGCCTATGGGCTGGTCGAGTTGGAACGCGTTCCGCAACAAGATCAATGAGAAACTGATCCTGGAAGTAGCGGATGCGGTTAAAGCTTCCGGCCTGCAGGATGCAGGGTATCAATACATCAATCTCGACGACTGCTGGCAAAGCTCTCTGCGCGATGAAAACGGCCGCCTTCAGGGCGACTTGACGACCTTCCCGAGTGGCATCCCGGCGCTCGTTCGTGCGCTCAACGAAAAGGGCTTTAAAGCCGGCATTTACTCCTCCAACGGCACGCTGACCTGTGAGGATCTTCCCGCATCGCTCGGGCACGAGCGCATGGATGCCGAGACCTTCGCTTCCTGGGGCATTGAATATTTCAAATACGATTTCTGCCACAATATCAAGATCCCGACTAAAGCGCCGAATATCGCCTATCTTCTGATCGGCGGCGGTGCGCTGCCGGAAGAGATCCGGCTCTATGCGTCGGACGCGGAGCTGGATGGGTCCGCCAAGGTGAATTGGGACAAAAAAGGCAGTTATGTGAACCGGCTCGACAGCAATTTGGGATCCATCAAGTTCAGCTTTGTGAACGTTCCCAAAGCGGGCGAGTATGTGTTGACCATCGTGGTGCGCAAGGCGCTCAACGAGGAAAAATTTGTGACCGTGACCGTCAACGGGAAAGACACGTACCCCGTCAGCTTCCCGCCGACCAAGGCGTGGAGCAACGAGGGCCGCGTGCAAGTGAAAATTCAGCTGCAGGAGGGGGACAATACGCTGGAGATCCGCAACCCGATTGCGTCAAGAATGGACAGCGCCGCCCTGCAATACATAACGATGGGCAAAGAGCTCAAACGTGCCACCGCGCGCTATGCCGAACAAAACGGCGTGCCCGAAAAGCCAATCGTCTTTTCCATCTGCGAATGGGGCTGGAATCATCCGTGGCAGTGGGGCAGGGAAGCCGGCAACCTCTGGCGCACTACACCTGATATTATGGCGAATTGGGCTTCCGTGGTCGGCATTTACGAGCGCAACGTTCGCCTGTATAAATATGCGTGTGTCGGCGGCTACAATGACCCCGATATGCTCGAGGTCGGCAACGGCAGTCTGACGCTCGAAGAAAACCGTTCACATTTCACGCTCTGGTGCATGATGGCGTCTCCTCTGATCCTTGGCAACGATATCCGCCTGTTTATTAAGCCGGACGGCACTGCGGACAAAACCAACGAGGTGCTCAAGATCTTGACCAATCGGGAGCTTATCGCGGTCGACCAGGATCCCAAATGCATGCCCTGCCGCCGCGTCAAGACGAACGGGCTTACGGACGTGCTGGTCAAACCCTTGGAAAACGGCGAGATCGCGCTGTGCCTGTTCAATAAGGCGCCCAAAGAGATGACCGTTACCGCGTCGCTGCGCTCGATCGCAAATCAGACCTTCGCGGGGCTGCACGTTGCATCACAATATGTCTGCCGCGACCTGTGGGATAAAAACGAGGTCACCACGAACGATCTCCTTACCCCCGCTGTTCCTGCCCACGGTGTCAAGGTCTATCGCGTGCGCGCGGTTTGATAAAACGTAAAAAGCTTTAGGAGGTTTATATGCAGTATAAAATTGTCGGCGAGCCCATGCCTGCCGTGATCTGCGAATTGCAGAACGGAGAATCCATGATTACCGAACGCGGCTCTATGAGCTGGATGTCCCCGAATATGGAGATGAAAACCAATGCGGGCGGTGTCGGCAAGGCGCTGGGCAGGCTTTTTTCCGGTGAATCCATTTTCCAAAATACCTATACCGCAAACGGTGCGGGGATGATCGCGTTCGCATCGAGCTTCCCCGGTGCGATTCGGGTGGTACAGGTCACGCCCGACCGCCCCGTTGTTGCGCAGAAGGGCAGCTTTTTGGCGGCGGAATCCGGCGTTGAGCTTTCCGTGTTCTTCCAGAAGAAGCTGGGCGCGGGATTCCTTGGCGGCGAAGGCTTTGTCATGCAGAAGCTGTCAGGCAACGGGCTTGCGTTTTTGGAGATCGACGGCTCGGCGGTGGAATATGAGCTGCAGCCCGGTCAAAGCATGATCGTGGACAGCGGCAACCTTGCCATGATGGACGCGACCTGCTCTATGGATATCGTAACCGTCAAGGGTGTTAAAAACGCGCTGTTCGGCGGCGAAGGGCTCTTTAACACCGTTGTGACCGGGCCGGGGAAGATCGTGGTGCAGACGATGCCCGTCAGCGGTGTCGCGGCTGCGATCCTTCCGTATCTTCCGGCAGACCGAAAATAAAAAACATAAGCACCATAGAATCAGAGACGGCTCTGTGTCTTAGAAAAAGATACAGAGCCGTCCCTTTATTGCATTCCATTAAAAAACAGTCGATTCATAATTCACGGTATGAAATGGTGCTTTCGGTTTTGTTCTTGCATCCTGAACATTGCCTGTATCCACAAAATACCAGTTATTGAATCTTTTTTGCATCTTTTCATCGGGGTAGCGGCGGTCGATAAATCGGGCAATGCGGCTTTCCGCCCGCATACCGCGATGCCGTCTGCTCCATCTGTAAAGCACAAGGCTCGTGAAAACGGTATCTACGGCGACAAACAGTGCGATGCAAAATGCCGTAATTTGCCAAAAGCTGTCCGCGGAGAAAGCAAGGAAGCGGTTGACAGCGGGCATCAGCAGTTGGAACATGCAGCCGTAAAATCCCCACACAAGCGCCATTTTTAAGTTGACAAACCCCTTGAGGTTCATAAATGTGTCGGAATAATCCCACGCACGCATACCGAGCCCGTAGTACACAAGTGCCCCGCCTACAAGTTCGACAAGCATGCCGACGGCGCCGAATACGATGAATTTTACGGCGATGGGCTGTCCCACAAGCAGAAGCGAACCGATATAGCATCCTGCACAGCCGAACCCATAGATCGTGCAGAACGGCGACCAGAGCAGGGTGGTATGCGTTTGCCAAAAACCGTAGCGATAGCGCCACCAGATACCTTCAAGGATAACGCCGAGCAGGCTGCCGATCACAAACAGCCATAGGCAGCGGCATAGCATGTTGATCATGTTCTCCATATGGATCCTCCTGTAGTTGCTTGTAAACCGGAATTGTATCGGACAAGTATACTATACAGTCTCTATGTTAAGGGATTGTTAATGAATTAACACAGTATTGTTAAACTTTGTATGCTATTAGATGCAGAAGTTCAATATGGAAGGAGAGCATTGCGCACAAACCCGTAGGACGGGGGATTCTCCTGTTAGGGTAAATGTCCGCATAAGCGAAAAAGGAGGCCGCGTTTGGTGAATTCTTGCTCCAGCAGAAGCCAAAAGCACGGCGCGAGCAAGCCCGCGCCCTACATGCTGTAATTTCGGCTGTTTGCACTGACAAAAATCTGCACAACCCCGTAGGGGCGGGTTTCCATGCCCGCCCGAGCAAAGTACGGCAGGAAAAAACCGACGGCTGCAAAGAAAATGGAAATTCTGTACGCATCGTAGGGACAAGCCTTGCGCTTGTCCGTGTGCTTTGCTAACATCTTCTCATGCTTTCGGCGAAGCAATTCAAACAAAAAATCGTGAATCGCGGACAGCCGCAAGGGCTGTCCCTACGGCATGAAACGTCAAGTTTTCGGTATAGCCGAAGACGCTTTGGGAGTCTATACATTCCTTGGACGGACGTGGAAGTCCGCCACTACGCGTAGTCGATATTTTGTATGCATAGTCGCGGCTACGCGAAAAACCCTCCCATACCGCGCCTGATTTCTGATTGCTAACTTCTGACATCTGATATAAGACAGGGGACGGTTCTGTGTCTCAAAAAGACACAGAACCGTCCTGTGGTCACCTTGTCTGCGCGGTCTGCAAGGAAAAGATTCCCTCTTGACAATCGAACAAATGTTCTATATACTAAGAATAGAACATTTGTTCGATTAATTTCCGACAAGAGGCGAATGGGATGGAGCGTGTCATTTTACACAGCGACATCAACAACTGCTATGCGTCTGTGGAATGCCTATATGACGCCTCCCTACGCGGCAAGCCAGTCGCAGTCGGCGGCTCTGTGGAAACGCGCCACGGCATCGTACTTGCCAAGTCCGAGCAGGCGAAGCGCTGCGGCGTTAAAACGGGCGACGCGCTTTGGCAGGCAAGAGAAAAATGCCATGATCTGGTGGTCGTGCCGCCGCATTTTGAGCGGTACAAGCGCTATTCTGAGCTTGTGCGCGGCGTTTACCGCCGTTATACCGATCAAATCGAGCCGTTCGGGCTCGATGAAGCGTGGCTGGATGTAACCGATTCCCAGCGTCTGTTCGGCGCGGGTGGCTGCATTGCCGACGACATCCGCCGCACCGTACAGCACGAACTCGGGCTGACGGTCTCGGTCGGTGTTTCGTTTAACAAGATCTTTGCAAAGCTCGGTTCGGACATGAAAAAACCGAATGCCGTTACCGTGATCGACAAGCAGGATTTCCGCGAAAAGATCTGGAATCTGCCCGTCGGCGATATGCTCGGCTGCGGGCGTTCAACCGTAAAGAAGCTCAGCACCTACGGCGTTCGCACCATCGGACAGCTTGCGGCGTGTGATCGTGCATTTTTAAAAGCGCTGTTCGGCAAAATGGGCGATGTGCTTTGGTCTTATGCCAACGGTCTGGACGCTTCGCGCGTACAGCCGGACGGTTTCGTGCCCGTATCCAAAAGCATCGGGCACGGCGCGACATGCGTACATGATCTGGAGAGCGAGCACGAGGTCTGGCTCGTGCTGCTGTCACTTGCCCAAGAGGTCGGACGGCGGCTGCATGAGGAGAGGCTTGCTGCCACGGCCGTGCAGATCGGCGTTAAAAACAGCGCGCTGTTCGTGCAGCAATTTCAAAAGCCGCTGCCTTTACCGACGCAAAGCGCTATGGAGCTCGCGCGTGCAGCTTTCGGGCTGTTTTGTGAGCAATATCGGTGGACGCTGCACGTGCGCGCGCTTACCATCCGTGCCATCCGCCTGCAGCCGGACACTATACCCGTGCAAACTGATCTGTTCACGGATTTCGCACGGCACGAGCGGCAGCAAAAAATTGACGAAACCGTGCTCGCCATCCGCCGCCGCTACGGCAAAAACGGAATCTTCAATGCCTGTCTGCTTTCAGAGCACGCCATTCCGCATAATGCACCCGACTTCGCCGTGCTGCCGGGAATGCCGTATAAATAAAACGGTTCCTTCGGTGAAAAATAGAACAAAAACCGATTGCGCACGGCTAAAAAGCTGTGTATTTGAGAGAATATAAGGACAATGCAAAAAAACTTGCGCGCACAGCGTTGACGTTTGACAAATTTTGGTTTATCCTATATTTGAGGAAGATTTGTGAATTCTCTTTTTCCTCTCTTTGAAAGGTGTCTTTACGTATGCGAAAAACCAAAATCATCTGTACTGTAGGTCCTGCGACCGATAAACCCGGCGTCTTGGAAAACATGATGCGTGCAGGCATGAATGTGGCGCGCTTTAACTTTTCCCACGGGGATTATGCGATTCATCAGCGCCGTTTTGAGCAGCTTGTGGAACTGCGCGAAAAGGCAGGGCTCCCCGTTGCCTCTATGCTCGATACCCGCGGCCCCGAGATCCGTCTGGGCACGTTCCGCGATCATAAGCCCGTGGAGATCCACACGGGGGAGGAATACACCCTGACCACGCGGGATGTCGAGTGTGACGAAAAAATCGCCTCCGTGACATTTAAGGGCTTGCCGGGCGACGTGCGCGTCGGTACGCGTATCCTCATCAACGATGGCCTTGTTTCCATGGTCGTCAAAAAAGTGACCGAAACGGATGTCATCTGCGACGTGATCGACGGCGGCGTGCTGTCCGATCACAAAGGCGTCAATGTGCCGGGCGTGGAGCTTTCCATGCCGTATCTTTCCGAGACCGATATGAACGATCTCGAATTCGGTGCAAAGCTCGGCTTTGATTTTATCGCGGCATCGTTTGTGCGCTCGGCGGCGGACGTCGCGTACCTGCGCAAGTTCACCAATGCCCTCGGCTGGCGTTCTGTGCGCATCATCGCGAAGATCGAAAATATGGATGGCGTCAATAACATCGATGAGATCATCGACGAAGCGGACGGTATCATGGTTGCACGCGGTGACATGGGCGTGGAGATCCCGTTTGAAAAGATTCCGCCCATTCAAAAGCGCCTCATCAAAAAGGCGTACAGTGCCGGCAAGCAGGTGGTCACTGCCACACAGATGCTCGAATCCATGATCACCAATCCGCGCCCGACGCGCGCCGAGATTACCGACGTCGCCAATGCCGTGTATGACGGCACCTCTGCGATCATGCTTTCGGGCGAGACGGCAGCGGGCGCACATCCCGTGGAGGCGGTCGAGACCATGGCGCTCATTGCCGAAAGTACCGAGTCCCAGATCGACTATGTGACGCATTTCAAGGCGTTCGGCAACGACAGCAATACGACCATCACCAACGCCATTTCGCATGCGACCGTGACCACGGCGCACGACCTCGGCGCAAAGGCGATCATTACCGTCACCAAAAGCGGCTCGACGGCGCGCATGATCTCCAAGCACCGCCCGCAGTCCATGATCATCGGCTGCACTACAAACGATACGGTCTGCCGCCAGATGAGCATGTCATGGGGCGTTGTGCCGCTGATGTGCGATGAAAAGCGCAACACGGATGAGCTGTTTTCCCATGCCGTGGACGTCGCCCGCAAAAACGGTTTGGTGGAGAAAGGGGACACCGTGGTGATCACCGCAGGCATCCCGTTAGGCATTTCGGGTACGACCAACATGCTCAAGGTTGAAACGCTGTAACCAAAGATAAAGAGTCATAAAAAAAGATATTGGAAAAGCCCGTGCAAAATGCACGGGCTTTTCGTATCTCTAAATGGATTATTCCGTATCGTGCGGGGCGGGTGCGGCGCCGCTGCCGTCTGCGGGGGCACTGCCTTCCTGTTGCATCGCCGCGATCTTTTCGGCACGGCGCTCCTCCAGATCTTGAAGCATCTGCCGTTTAAATTCGCCGCGTACATTGAAGAACAGCAACGAAACGCCGTACATGAACCGCGCGAAAGCGGGCAGCAGGCAGAACAGGATCCAGAAGCCGTCCAAAACGCCGACGTCGGTTTCCCGCACCACGTTGCCGAATACGTCCGTATGCGCTTCATACCCAACCCACGTGATCACGACGCCGGAAAGAAGACCCGTCACAGCGTTGGCAAGCTTCTGGAAGTAGCCGGAGACCGTAGCGATAAGCGCTTCGTTGCGCACGCCGTATTTCCATTCGCCGTAATCGTACACATCGCCCTGCAGCACCGCGCCGACTACGTTGATCAGCTGGTTCGGCAGACCGCAGATGGTCAGCATCAAGGTGATGCAGATCATATTGAGGATAATGTTCCTTGCACTATCCCATTCGCCAAAAGGCTTATAGCCGATCAGCCACAAAACGGTATATGCCACACCGCCGAAAAGGCCCGCCAGAACGCCGGCGTTGCGCGCACCGATCTTACGGATGATCTTCGGTGCAAGCGGGACGATAAAGTAGTTCGGAATTCCCGTGAACAGACCGGCAATCGTAGCATAGCTCTGTTTGCCGGCGTTGTGCGTCCAGAAGAAAACCTCGCTTGAAGAACCGACGGACTTGAAGCCGTTGAAGAAGTAGTTGAGCTGCAAGACGAGCATCGGACGGTTTTTAAATGCAATCTTAAAGGATTCCCAAATACTGACAGACTTGATTTGCTCTTTGGAAGCTAACGGTACGCGCTCGCGCAGGACAAAGAAACCATAAATGGCGGTGCCCGCGGAAATTACGACCATGATAAAGGCAAAGCCCAAATAAACGTCTTCCTGACCGACGCTGTTATTTGTCAGTTTGGGCAAAAAGTCAATGAAGAAAGGCAAAAAGGAGGGGATCCACGTGCCGAACAGCTCCATGAACTTCTGTGCCGCGATCAGGTTGTTGCGCTCGTTAATGTTCGGCGTGACGTTGTAAAGCAGGATGTTAAACGTATTGAAGTACGACATGCCGAGGTTGTGCGCAAAGATCGCCACGACCGCCCAAATGACCTTAAAGGTGGTGGTCGTCAAAAACGCCGGTGTGGAGAACATCATCAAAATGGCAAGACCCCACACGGGCGTGGTGATGATCAGGTACGGCCGCAGCTTGCCCCAGCGGGTGCGCGTGCGGTCAACGATCAGTCCCGAAAGCGTGTCGTCCAGCGCGTCGTAGATCGACTCGAACATAATGATGGAGCCGTATGCAGAGCCGGACAGCCCCAAAAAGCTGATCATGAAAAACTGACGATACGCATTGATGAATTGGTTGAGATTCTTTTGCCCGAAAGAGGTGAGCAAAAAGGCGAACATCTCGCGCGGGCGTAAGTACCGCCGGTTTTGCGCCGAGGCTTTTTTAATTTCCTGTTCTACCTCGTTTTCCATCTGTTCTTCCGCTTGCACGGCGGCGGTTTCCTCTGCCTGCACGGCGGTTTGCGCTTCAGCCAAAACGTCACATCCTTTTCCCGTAGGGGAGTTGATTCAAAAAAATAAAAGAATACAATACAAATCTTTATAAGTTTAACATATTTTAAGTCAGTGTTCAATACAGGCGAAGTGTAAAAATTTCACCTATATTTTTGTGTACTTTTGCGTCTCGGCTACGGCAAGCGCGTCGCACCGTTCGTTTTCGGGGTGTCCTGCGTGCCCTTTGACCCATACGATTTTAACGTCGTGTATCCGGCACAGCTCCAAAAGCTCCCCCCAAAGCTCGGGATTCAAAGCGGGCTTTCCGTCGCTTTTCTTCCACCCCCGCGCCCGCCAGGAAGCGGCCCAGCCCTTTGTAATGCCGTCCGCAACGTATTTTGAATCGGTGCACAGCGTGACGCGGCACGGGTATTTAAGCGCTTTTAACCCTTCGATTGCGGCGGTCAGCTCCATTTTGTTGTTCGTAGTCTGTGCACTGCCGCCGGAAAGCTCTTTTTCGCGTGTACCGCAGCGCAGGATCGCGCCCCAACCGCCCGGCCCCGGATTGCCGGAACACGCGCCGTCCGTAAACAGTTCGACCTCTGTTTGCTTTGCAACCAAAAAATTCCCTCCTTACAAGTGCTTTGCCAGCGTTTTGAGCGAAGCCTCCACCGCGCTTGCGCGAATGGGACTTTCACGGTAGGTCTTTTCATCCGTCACGCCTGTGAGCACTAGCACCGAGGGAATATCATGCTTTTGCCCGATGAGAATATCGGTTTCCAGCCTGTCCCCAATGAAGCAAAGCTCCCGGCTTTCGCAGCCGAGGGTGTGCGTAAGATAGTCCACCGTATAGTGGTGCGGCTTGCCCATGACCAGCGGTCGCCTGCCCGTAGATGCTTCGATCATCGCCATCATCGAGCCCGTGTCGGGCATAAAGCCGTCGGCGGTCGGGCAGTTTCGGTCCGGGTGCGTGGCGATGTATTCCGCGCCGTTTGCGAGGAATCGGCACGCGTCCCAAAGCTTTTGGTAAGTCAGGGTCGTGTCAAATCCGAGCACGACGATGTCGGGATCCTTGTCAACGAGCTTGATGCCCGCTGCCTGAAAATCCGCTGTCAGCCGTTCGTTGCCGAGCAGATACACCGTTTTGCCCTGCCTTTGTCGATTCAAATAATCCGCCGTCACGTGTGAAGAAATAACGATTTTGTCCTCGGTTACTTCACAGCCCATTTTGGCGAGCTTTTCGCGGCAAACGGCGACGTTGTTGGACGAGTTGTTCGTAAAAAAGCAGAAATCCTTGCCGCATGCGTGCACGCGATCCAAAAAATCGAGTGCGCCGTCTATGAGCGTGCCGTCAAGGTAAAATGTGCCGTCCATGTCGATAATAAAATATTTGACTTTTTCGAATACGGAGTTTATGTCCATGAAACGTCTCCTAACCTAAAGTGCAAATATTGTAGCATACTTGCGGGAAAAAGAAAAGTAAAAAGAATTTAACGAAAATTCGGGGGAAGTGCATTTTACAGTGGATTTTCCCGACGCGCCGTGCTACAATAGCCGCAGAGCACTTTTGCGGAGGAACACCATGCTGAAACTGATCTCGTGGAACGTCAACGGGCTGCGTGCCATCGTCAACAAAAACTTCGAAACCGAATTCCGCGCGCTCGATGCGGACTTTTTCTGCTTGCAGGAGACGAAATTGCAGGCGGGGCAGCTCGATCTGCAATTCGACGGTTACGAAGCCTTTTGGAATTACGCCGAGAAAAAAGGCTATTCCGGGACGGCGATCTTTGCCAAGGAAAAGCCGCAAAATGTGTTTTACGGGCTCGGCGACGCGTATTACGACAGCGAGGGGCGCGTGCTCACGCTCGAATACCCCGAATATTTCGTGGTGACCTGCTACACGCCGAATTCCCAAGACGGGCTTCGTCGGCTGGAGTATCGTATGAGCTTTGAAGACCGCTTCCGCACCTATTTACTTGCATTGGACGCGAAAAAGCCTGTCATCTTCTGTGGGGATCTGAATGTGGCGCACGAGGAGATCGACCTTAAAAATCCGAAGCCGAACCGCGGCAATCCCGGATTTTCCGATGAGGAGCGCGAGAAATTTTCCGAGCTGCTCGCGGCGGGCTTTACCGACACGTTTCGGTATTTTTATCCCGACTTGGCGGGCGCGTACTCCTGGTGGTCGTATCGCTTCCATGCCCGCGAAAAGAACGCGGGATGGCGCATCGACTATTTCTGCGTATCCGACCGCCTACGGGAGAAACTGATCGACGCATCCATCCACAGTGAGATCTTCGGCTCCGACCACTGTCCCATTGAATTGCAAATTGACCTTTAAAAGGGGATCGCTTTTATGACCTATCGACAAGCGGTGGATTTCTATCATTCCCGGCTGCGCTTCGGTATGCAGCCGGGTCTTTCGCGTGTCAAGCATCTGCTCCATGCACTCGGCGACCCGCAGGAAAAGCTGCGTTTCGTCCATGTGGCGGGCACGAACGGCAAGGGCACGACCGCCAATATGCTCAGCCGCATTTTGGTGGAGGCGGGGTGCAAAACCGGATTGTTCACGTCACCTTACGTGTTTTCGTTCTGCGAGCGTATGCAGATCGATCATCAAAACATCGGAGAAGCGGAACTCGCACGCATCACGGCGCGTGTAAAGGCGGCGGTTGAAGAAGTGGAAAAAGCGGGGGAGGGCACCACGGAGTTTGAGACGATCACTGCGGCGGCAATGCTGTATTTTTATGAGACGCACTGCGACATTGTGGTGCTGGAGGTGGGCCTCGGCGGGCGGCTCGACTCCACCAATATTATTTCGTGCCCGCTTGTGAGCGTAATTACTTCCATAGCGCTCGACCACACCGCCGTGCTCGGCGACACGCTCGGGCAGATCGCCGCTGAAAAGGCAGGCATTTTAAAAGAAGGCGGGCACTGCGTCACCACGGCGAACCAGCCGCCGGAAGCGATGCGGGTTTTGCGCGCGACCGCCGAAGGACGGCACAACACGTTTACGGCGGCAGATCCAAAATGCGCTGAAATTTTGTCGGAAAGTTTTGGCGAGACGATGTTTCGCTACGGCGGCGAAACCTATACGATCCCGCTGTGCGGCACGCATCAGGTGGAAAATGCCGTTACCGTCATAGAGGCTGCGAAACTTCTGCCCGAAGTTTCGGCAGAGCATGTGCGCGCAGGACTTCAAAAAGCGGTCATGCACGGACGCATGGAGCTTATCTCCCGCAATCCCGATGTCCTGCTCGACGGCGGGCACAATCCCGAATGCGGGCAGGCGCTGGCAAGCGTTTTGCAACGCTTTGCGCCAAAGGCGTTGACGGCGGTCATCGGGATGATGGAGGATAAGGACACAGCGCACTATTTGGCGCAAATTTTACCGTTTTGCCGCCGCGTGATCTTCACAAAGCCCGATAATCCGCGCGCTGCAAGTCCTGAAAGTCTTGCCGAAACCGCACAAAGCTTTTCCTGTGAAGTCCGTTGTGTGCCCGATCCGCAAAAAGCGTATGAACAGGCGCTGGCCGTCACCCCCGAAAACGGCATGGTTCTGGTCTGCGGTTCATTCTATTTGCTTTCGGATATAACCTTTTAAGTAAGAAATAAAAAGGCTCCCCGATACACCGTGCAGTGTGTCGGGGAGCCTTTTATGTCCTGTGATACGGCTTCGCTCAGCGGTAATCCTCCCGCGTATTTAAGAATTTCTTTTCCTCCGGCAGCAGGTCAAGACCGATCGTGCCGCCCGGGTTCATCAGGTAATCGGGGTCGAAATAGTTTTTAAGCACCTTGAATACCCCATATTCCTTTTCGCCGATATACCCCTCCAGCCACGGGGCAAACATCTTGCCGATGCCGTGGTGGTGCGAAATGGCGGCGCCCGATTTTTGGATCGCGTCGAGAATGGTGGTGTGATACCGCTTAAAAGCGTCCGCGTCATTCATCTTGGTGATGAAGATGAAGTACAGGTTCGCCCCCTGCGGGTAGCAGTGCGACATATGCGTGGTCACGACGGTGTTAGGCAGCGCGTGGCAGACCTTGCGCACGTCGCGGTGCACCTGCGCCATATTCGACCAGTTCACGGTGCACTCCAGCGTGTCGGTGATGACGCTGAAATCCATCAGTGTGTCGCGCAGATACGGGTCGTTGAAGCGGCCCTTTTCCCAGCTCTTTGTAACGTATCCCGTCATCGGCATTGCGCCGTGCTTGAGTGCGATCTTGGCAATGTTTTTTGCTACGTTCTTGGAAAAGCCCTTTTCGCCGTCGGTAAAGCCTAAGAACATGCAGCGTTCCATGTCCTTAAAGCCGAACTTGTCAAGCAGGGGCTCCAGCGGCGTTTCGTCCACATTGTAAAGCTTGAGCATCAGGTGCGTTTCCTCGGGGTCGGAAAGACGGAACACCGAGGAGTAGCCGCATTCGCACTGCATCATCTCGCGCGCGGCATCCATAGCGATCTCCCAATTCTTAAACATGTAGGAGAACCGCTTGCGGTTTTCGGGCATCCAGCGGAACACGCGCAGCGTGACTTCCGTAAGTACGCCGAACGTCCCTTCGGAGCCCATCATGATCTGGTTGAGGTTCGGACCCGTTGCTTCGCGCGGGTAATGGCTCGTAACGATGCGCCCGATGGGCGTCGCATATTTTTGCGAGAGCACGATGTCTGTGATCGTGCCGTAATAGGTGCTGTTCTGCCCGGCGCCGCGTGTGACCGTCCAGCCGCCGACGCTGCTGTACTCAAAGGACTGCGGGAAGTGCCCGCAGGTATAAGCGCGCTTTGCGCCGAAGAGCTTCGGCGCGCTTTGCAGCGTTTCTTCGAGCTTCGGACCGGACATACCCGCCTGCACGGTGATGGTCTGGTCGGTTTCGTTAAAGCTGATGACCTTGTTGAAGCGCTTACGCATGTCAAGCGTCATCCCGCCTTTAACGGCCTCCATGCCGCGCGTGACGGAGCTGCCGCCGCCGTAGACATACAGCGGAATCTTATTTTCAACGGCGTACGCCACAAGCTGCTCGACCTGCTCGGTCGTGTCTGGATAGACAACTACATCCGGCAGATTCTCGATCTGCTTGTGCCGCAGACGCAAAAGGTCATAGCCCGTGCAGCCGTAGGCGACTGCAAGACGGGGGTAGTCTTCAGTCGTTACGAACTCGTCGCCGACGATCTTTTTGAGCGCCTCAACGTGCTTCGGATCGATCTTAGAGGGGTAGTCGGACAGATCGACCTTGTCAAAGCCGATGTCGTCGGTGTAATCCTTGAAATCGTCGTCGGTCATTTTGAAGGTTTCTTTCATCAGCTTGTAAAGAGATTCCTTCGGGTACTTGAAGAATTCGGGGTCGCCCCAGCGGAAGATCGAGCGGTAGCTGCCCTCCGGCGCAGGGGTCAGCACCCATTTCGGCTCAAAGCCCTTATACGGTTTGTTGCTCATTCAATATCTCTCCTTTTTGTGATTTTGATGATTCTGCGGTAAATGGGTTCCAAACGGCGGAAGACCTTGCTGTACGCGCCTGTGTACAAGTCCATGTAGGTCTCATGCTCCGTCTTGCGGGGCGTGAACACATCGGTCTCATGCACCATATGCGCGATCGCATCGTCATAATCCCGGAAAACGCCTTTTGCGAGAAACGCGACCATCGCCGAGCCTACGGAGCAGGCTTCGTGCGTCTGGATGCGCTTGACGGGGACCCCGAACACATCTGCGGTGATCTGGCAGACGATGTCGCTGCGCGCGCCGCCGCCGCCGACGAATACTTCGTCGATATGCAGTTTGGCGCGTTTTTGCAGGATCTCCAGAGAGTGGTACAGCTCAAAGGCGATGCCCTCAATGATCGCACGGTAAAAATGCAAATGGGTGTGATAGTCGGCAAAGCCGATGACCGCCCCGCGCGAGGTCGGGTTGATAACGCCCGGCGTCCAGTACGGCTGTAACAGCAGCCCCTCACAGCCCGGCGGAAGCCGCTCAATGTATTTGTCCAAAAGCTGTTCGGGCGCGCAGCCCAGAACGCTTGCCTCTTCGCGCTCCGCCGCGCCGAATTCTTTCACGAACCAGGACACCAGCCAAAAGCCGCGGTAAATTTCGATTTCCGGGTTGAAAAGATGGTTCGGAACAGCAGGGTAGGCGGGCATGAACTGCTGCGGTTCCACGTAATCCTCCACGGCGATCTGCACAGTCGCGGTTGTTCCAAAGGAGATCGCTGCGCGGTTTGATTTCACGACCGAAAGTCCCAACGTTTCACAACCTTTATCCGATCCCGTTGCGATCAGCGGAAGACCTGCGGGCACGCCGCTGTGTTGGGAGAATTCTTCTGTGATATGCCCGATCACTTCGCCCGATTTTACAAGCGAGCACAGCTTTTCATTTTCTACATAGCAGACGCATTTTGTAAAGCTTGAATCCTTTTTCCAAACACGGTGCTTGTAGTCAAAGGGAATGTGCCCGATCATGTTCGCCTCGGAATCCGCCAGCACACCTGTCATTTTGTAGTTGAGATAGGTCGGCAGCATCACATAATGCGCCGTTTTTTCCCAAAGCTCCGGCTGGTTTTGGCGGATCCAGTTGGAGGCGGAGGCGCGGTAGAGGATTTTGCTTGCCTCCTCCATACCCGCCAAGCGGAAGATCCATTTTTTCCATAAGGGGAACGGATCGTCGAAATCCGCCTGTCGTTTGTCCAGCCACAAAATGATGTCGCGAAGCGGCTCGTTGTTTTCGTCCAGACACAGCACCGTATCGCGAATGGTTGTGATCGTCACGGCAATGATGTTTTGCAGCTTATCCTGATTGCGTTCGCAAACAACTTTTCCCGCTTCGCATATGCGGTCATAGTAAAAGTCGGGACGCTGCTCTGCCCAGCCGGGATTGCGCGAATAATACGGTTCGCTGTATTTGATCTGGTGAAAATCCGCAAAGCTGCCGTCGGGGCGAACCAACAGGCAGCGTGCGCTTTGCGTGCCGACGTCAAACGTCAGCACGAGCTGTGTGTCATCCATGGCAGTTACCTCCCTTCACCCGTGTACAGCATATCGGACGTGGCGATAATGTCTACCCCAAGCCCTAAAACATTTTGGATCACCGTATCGCCGCGCCGCACACGCTCTTTGACGACGGTATGGTTGATCTCCCGCATGACATCAAAAATACGGTCTTTCGGGATGTCTGCCGAAACGCGGACGGGGAGTACCGGCGCTTCCGGAAAATCGGTGCGCACCGTGGAGCAGATGGTGCGCATAGGCGCCGTCATTTCGGAAACGGCAAACTGTTCGCCGCGCTTGCAACTGTTGCCGGAGACAACATATGTACCGTCTTTTTCTTCAATGTGCATGGTACAGCCGCGCGGGCAGACGATGCAGACGAGCTCATCCATTTGCTTTCACCTCGATATCGAATTCGATTTCCGAAGACGCGTCCAACGGATATTTCGAAAAATCCACCGTCAGCCGTTCCATTTCCGGCGGACGCAGGAACGGATATTTTTTGGAAAATGCTTCTTCCCCGTTGATCCGCATTTTTAAGGTGCATCCGTTCAAAATATCGCGGCTGCGGAAATACAGCACGGTTTCATGGTTATCTGCATCCAAATTGAGCCGCTGCGGCACGATATAGGAGAGCATTTTGGCTGCGTTTATCGGTATTTCCTGCCTCTTTTTACGCACATACAGCGCTGCATTTTTGCCTGCGCATTCGCCGCTTTCGGAAACATAGTCCACAAGGTCGTTGACGTGTAAAGCGTTCCCGCAGGAAAATACGCCGTCCACCGAGGTCATCAGCTGTCCGTTGCACAGGGGGCCTTTGGTTTTCGGATCGATCTCTACGCCCAAAGATTCCGCCAGCTCGTTTTCAGGTATCAGCCCCACAGAGAGGATCAGCGCGTCGCATTCTAGGATCTGTTCCGTACCGGCGAGCGGCTGCATTTTATCATCTACTTCTGCGATCTCCACGGCGGTCAGGCGGTCGTCGCCGAATACGCGCGTGACCGTATGGGAGAGATACAGCGGAATGTTATAGTCGTGCAGGCATTGGTGGATGTTGCGCGTCAACCCCGAGGGCGTGGGCTTTGCTTCGTAAACGCCCAACACCTTGGCACCCTCCAGCGTGAGCCGCCGCGCCATAATAAGACCGATGTCGCCGCTGCCCAAAATAACACATCGCTTCGTCGGAAGCTCGCCTAAAAGGTTAGTTAAATGCTGCGCCGTGCCCGCCGTGAATACGCCAGCCGGGCGTGTGCCATGGATGGAGACTTGCTTGGCGGTGCGTTCGCGGCAGCCGGTGGAAAGCACCAGCGTTTTGGCTTCGACCGTCTCCACACCGTCGCGCGAGACGAGCGTCACATGAAATCCGCCGTTTTCCTTCGGCGCGATGCGCGTCACAAAGGTCAGCGTCATCGCGGGGATATCCGCTTTGCAAAACGCATCGATAAACCGTTCCGCGTATTCGGGACCCGACAGCTTCTCCCCAAATCGCACAAGCCCGAAGCCATCGTGGATGCATTGCTTTAATATCCCGCCGAGCCGTGCTTCACGCTCGATAAGCAGCGTTTTCGCGCCGTTTTCATGCGCTGCCGTCGCGGCAGCTAAGCCCGCAGGGCCGCCGCCGATAACGACCGTGTCGAATGTACGCATCCCTTTCCCTCCTTATTTTGTTCTGCCGAACGTAATGGTCGATTCCGCAGAGGATTTTTTGACTTCGCTTAAAGGCACGCCTAAAAACTCGGCAATGATCTGCATCACGGGCGGGGAACAGAAGCCCCCCTGGCAGCGTCCCATGCCGGGGCGCACACGCTTTTTCACGCCGTCCACGGTCGGTACGCAGATGGGGGAGCGCAGAGCGTCTAAAATCTCCCCTTTGCTTACTTCTTCACAGCGGCAGACCATGATGCCGTAATCGGGATTTTTGCGGATCATCTCGGCGCGCTGTTCGTCGCTCATTTCCCGCAGCACAGGCACGCCGTGCCGGATGGGGGAGAAGTCCGTATTCTTTTTCACCGCTTTTTCCTTTTGCAGCATTTCCACCGCCATATCGGCAACGTCAAGCGCTACGGCGGGGGCGGTGGTCAGCCCCGGGGACTGGATGCCCGCACAGTGGATGAGGTTTTTCGTCTTGCGCCCATGCTCGATGATAAAATCCTCTTCAAAGGTCGGGGCGCGCACGCCGGTAAAATAGGTGATGATGTCGCGTTCGGAAAGGCGCGGCATGGTTTTTTTCTGCTTCGCGAATACATGCTCGATGCTCTCGCGGTGTGTGGCAACGTTTTCTTTTTCATACGTCTCTACCGCATCGGGACCCACGAGCAGATTGTCGTGCACCGTGTGCAGAATGCCGCCGCCCTTGGAGTGCGTTTTGCTGCGGGTGATTTCTTTAATGGACGCGATCGAGTGCATGAATGCTCCCGCTTTTTTGTCGAGAATGGAGTTTGTGCCGCGGCGCGGGTGTATGGAGAAAAAGCGGTCGCCCGCCATTTTTGCAATATCCTCTGAAAACACGCCGGCCGCGTTGATCACAAGATGCGGATAGATCGTGCCGCGGTTGGTTTCCACACTTTTGATTTTTCCGTTTTCGAGCTGCATGGAAAGTACGGCGGTGTTGAGCGCCACCTCTGCGCCATTTTGTACGGCGTTTTCGGCGTAGGCGATCGTCAGCCCGTAGGGACACACGCACCCGGAGGAGGGGTTGGAGATCGCAAATTTGAATTCCTCGCCGAAATTCGGCTCGACACGGTGCAATTCTTCGCCGGAGATCAGCTTGGTGTCGGAAATGCCGTCATGCTGTTTGCGCCATAAGCAATAGAGCGCCACAAGCGGTTTCAGATAACCTTTGTTAAAGCAGACATATTGCCCCACACGCCGAAACGGTACGTCCAGCTCTTTACAGACCTGTGCATACATCTCGTTGCCTTTGCGTATGTAATGGTGTTTCAGCGAGCCTTTGGACAGGTCGATGCCCGGGTGCACTTCACCGTCGTTGCGGCCCGAAGCCTGCAGCGCAAGGTCGGGCTCTTTGTCCACGAGCAGAATGTCAAGTTTCCATCTGGAGAGCTCCCGCGCGATGCTCACACCCGAGATCCCGCCGCCGATCACAAGCACGTCGGGTTCTCTGCCGTCCAGCGCGTTATCGTGAAGAGACGGCAGACGCATCGGCGTGTCTTTTACCTCGTCACAGACGATGTCGTTGACGACGTGGGTGGTGCTGTATTTGGTCGCAGCAGTTTGGCAGGCATCCACCACGTCTTTCCATGTGGGCAAATGCCCCTGCAAAACGATGCATCCGTCGCGCAGTATCGCGCGCACCGCGCCGCCGTAGCGGGCGTACAGCTTTTTATTGATCCTTACAAGCGACATGCGGCATCCGTCCTTTCCGCCTTGGTATTCGCAATTTCGAGCCAAGTCGGTTAAACGACCGACTTAATTCTTTTAATAGAATAGTACACTTTGTCGAATTTGTCAATAGTATATAAAAAAATAGGACAAGCTGTTAAAATATTATCAGATTTTTTGCTTTTTTGCGGAAAAGCGTTTACATATAGGTTCTTCCGTGTTACAATATCCGCAACGCAATTCGGAAAGGTGTGTGTGGATGGCGGCGCCCAGAAAAGAAAATGTCAAGGAGATCGTGCTCGACGCAACGGCAGCGTTGTTAAAAACAAATACATTTGCCGACCTGTCGCTGGCACAGATCGCAAAGGCGGCGGGCGTTTCCAAGGGGACGCTTTATTACCATTACAAAACCAAGGGCGAGATATTCTTTGATTTGACCGACCGCTACTTAAACGAACAGTGGGACGATTTCATCCGCTGGACGGAAAACAAGGAAAAGGACACATCCATCCGCCGCCTGGTCAAATATGTCGTTGAGCGAAACACGGCATCTTCGGAACTGCGTCTGCACCTGTTTTGCGAAGCGCAGACGGGCGACGAGGCGCTGCGCAAAAAACTCGTCAAACGTTACGGCGAATTTCAAAAGCTTATCAGTGCAAAGATCTCGGAACGAACCGATATTCCCGCGGACTTTCTGACATGGCTCATCCTGCTTGTTTCCGACGGGATCATCGTGCAGGAGGCGATCGGCAACGCAGATTTCGACGCCGAAAGCTTTATTGCCACCGGCGCAAAGCTTTTGGAAACACTGCGGCTGCCGAAACCGGATCAATAAAAATCCCTGTCTTTTTCAGGCAGCCGTTTGTGCGCGGCTGCCTGTTTTTAATCCCGAAAAAAATAAATTTTTTACCACTTTTTCTCTTGCGAACAAAGAAAGCCCATGCTACAATAGCCAAACAAGCAAATACGTCCGACGGCTTCGGGCGTCAAACAGGATGATACGGAAAGGAGTGGCGCGGCAAAAGCTTTTGCATTTTGTCTCTGCGCCGGCTGACGGTATGCAGACCGATTTTTATGAGGATCGATTAAACGTTTATTTAGAAGCGCTTTGGGAAGCGTCCATAGCCGAAAAACAGCCCGTGGTCGGTTTTTTATACAAGCCCTGCGGCTATAAATCAGGGAACGCGCTGCCCAAGGCGGACGAGAGCTTCCGGCCGTTCGGGTGTTTTGAACGCTGGGGCGGCGAAAAGGACGGACATGCGTGGTTTTACAAGCAGTTGGAGATCCCGGAAGCGCTGCGCGGAAAAAATCTCGAGCTGCGCATAGAAACGCAAATGGATGGCTGGGATGCGGTCAACCCGCAGTTTATCGCCTATTTGGACGGCGAGCTTGTGCAGGGGCTTGACACCAACCATCGCGAGATTTTTCTTGACGATGCCAAGGCGTCCTACGAATTGTATGTGTACGCCTATGCCGGCAGCCTGTATGCGCGGCATTTGGAATTCAACGCGACGCTGTATCTTTACAATGACGAGCTTCGCCGCCTGTATTATAGCATCACCGTGCCGTATGAGATCACGCTGTATCTCGACCCAAACGAAAAGACCTATACGGACATTAAAACCATTTTGGAACATGCGCTGACGATGATTGATTTGCGTGCCCCGCGTTCCGATAGCTGTATGGCAAGCGTCCGCGCGGCGCAAGGCTATTTGGACAAAGCCTTTGCAGGCCTTCGCGGCAGCGAGGTCACGGCGCTTTGCATCGGGCACACGCACATCGACGTGGCGTGGCTGTGGACGCTTGCGCAAACGCGCGAAAAGGTGCTGCGCTCGTTTTCCACCGTGCTCACGCTCATGAAGCGCTATCCCGAATACAAATTCATGTCAAGCCAGGCGCAGCTGTATAAGTATTTGAAAGAGGAATCGCCCGAGCTGTACGCCGAGGTCAAGGAAATGGTGCGTCAGGGCCGCTGGGAGGTCGAGGGCGCCATGTGGGTCGAGGCGGACTGCAACCTGTCCTCGGGCGAGAGTCTTGTGCGCCAGATCCTGTACGGCAAGCGGTTCTTTATGCAGGAATTCGGTGTGGACTGTAAGGTGCTGTGGCTGCCCGACGTGTTCGGCTATTCCGCCGCACTGCCGCAGATCCTCCAAAAAAGCGGTGTTGATACGTTCGTGACCTCCAAGATCGGCTGGAACGAGACCAACCAAATGCCCTATGATATGTTTTGGTGGCAGGGCATCGACGGCACCGAGGTTTTCACATTCTTTATGACTGCGCAGGATAAAAACCGCGGTGTAAAGCCCGCATGCAATGTGACGTATAACGCGAAGCTCAATCCTTCCCAGTTACAGGGCGCATATGACCGCTTTCAGCAAAAGGAATTGAGCGATGAAGTGCTCATCACCTTTGGTTACGGTGACGGCGGCGGCGGGCCGACGCGCAAGGATCTGGAATATTATGATGTGCTCAAAAAGGGACTTCCCGGCGTGCCGAAAGCGAAAATGGAATTTGCGGGCAGCATGCTTGCCCGCGCACGGCAGCGCGCATTGGAGAATCCCAAGACCCCGCGCTGGCAGGGGGAACTGTACCTTGAATACCACCGCGGCACCTATACCTCGCAGGCGAAAAACAAACGGTATAACCGCAAAAGTGAATTTTTATATGAAAAGGCGGAAACGCTCGGTGTGCTCGCGAATTTGCTTTGCGGCAGCGCTTATCCGCGCCGGACTCTGCATGACGGCTGGGAAACGATCCTGTTAAACCAGTTCCATGATATCATCCCCGGGTCGTCTATCCACGAGGTGTATGAGGTCTCGCACGCACAGTATGAGAAATTGCTCCATGCGGGCAGTGAAATGGTCTCCGCAGCACTTGACGCGATCGCCGGAAGTGTACAGACCGACGGCGGGCTTTTGGTGTTCAATCCGAATTCCTTTGCGGCAAGCGGCACGGTGCAGGCAAACGGCGAGACCGTCTATGTGGAGCATATTCCTGCAAAAGGGTATCGCGTAGTTCCCAAAGGAACCGTTCGCGGCGCGGTGGCGGTCGGCGAGCGGGACATTGAAAATGACTTTTTCCGTTTGGAACTGGATGAAAGCGGCGCGCTGACACGCATTCTGGACAAGCGCTGTTACCGTGAGGTGCTGCAAAACGGAGAACGCGGCAACGTGATGACCGCTTACACGGATATTCCGCGCGACTATGACAACTGGGAGATCAGCAATTACTATCAAGAGCAGCCTTGGGAGCTTGCGGAAAACGCCGAGATCACGCCGATCTTTGACGGCGCGCGCGCGGGGCTTCGAATCGTCAAACGCTTTTTAAACAGCACCATTGTGCAAAAGCTCTGGCTGTACGACGACCTTGCCCGTATCGATTTCGATACCGAGATCGATTGGCAAGAGCACCATCTGGTACTCAAGACCGCTTTCCCCGTGGCGATCAACGCCGACAAAGCGACCTATGACATTCAATTCGGTACAGTCGAGCGTCCCGCCCACAGCAATACAAGCTGGGACGCCGCACGCTTCGAGGTCTGCGCGCATAAGTTCGCGGACTACTCGGAGTACGGCTATGGCGTAAGCCTTTTGAACGACTGCAAATACGGTCACGACATCCACAACGGCGTGATGCGCCTGACCATGCTCAAATGCGGCACCTACCCCGACGAGCAGGCGGACATCGGGCACCATACATTCACATACGCACTCTATCCGCACGAAGGGGATTTCCGCGCGGCAGGCACGGTGCAGCAGGCGTATCTGCTCAACCAGCCGCTTTGTGCCGTGCCGATTGACGCACAGCAGGGGGTTCTGCCCGAAGCATATTCGCTGTTCACGTTAGAAAATGCCAACGTCTTTATGGAGACCGCGAAGCTTGCCGAAGACAGCGATGCCGTGATCGTGCGAATGTTTGAGGGGTATAATGCCCGGACGGATGTGGTTCTCACAGCGGGCTTTGATTTCAAACGCGCTATGCTTTGCGACCTGATGGAAAACGAAGTGCAGGCACTCGAATCCGACGGCAGAACGGTCAAACTGCCTGTTTTGCCCTATGAGATTTTGACCGTGAAATTCGAACTGTAACCTGTATTTTTGTAGAAAACAGCCGTGGAAGCATGCATACTTCCACGGCTGTTTTCTGATGTATCAAACGGCAGATGCCGCACAAATTTGCCGATAATAGTTTTTCATGTCAAAGTCGTCTAACGGGCTGTCCTTTTTGAGATACAGCGGATGATGCGGATGCCCCTTCTTCGAGACCGCGCCCGCCGATACCCACCGAACGCCGTTTTTAAGCCCTATCGCGATCATCTCACGCAGGCATAGATTTAAATATTTGCGCTTCTCCACGATGTTGCCCCATGCCGCCCAAACCACGGGTGTGCTTTTGCACAGCGACAGTGCGTATGCAAACGCTTTTTTGTTCTGCGCATGCAGGTGCTTGTTAAAATTTTGCTCCATATCATCTGGGTTTGTGGCGCGCTGGGCATAAATATTGAGCATAATAAAGCTGTCAAAGCCGTTGTAAAGCGCTATGCGCTCGGCGGATTTGAGCGTGTTGTCGAGCCGGTCCGGCGCGGCGGTCGAGGGATTGATGCCGAAGCAGATCAGCGGATTTTCCCCGCGTGTGCCGAGTATGTAGCGGTATTCGGTATATTGATTCGGCACGAACAGCCAGCGCGAAACGTCGTAATCGGTTGCGGGCAGAAGCGCCGACTGCAAAGCGGGGTCAAAGTCCAAAATGTCTAAGTCGGATGTTTCACATTGCGGGATGTGCAAAAAAACGCCTCCTTATTTTTCCGTGAATTCTGCATGCCACGAAAACGAAAACCGCTCGCCTGCGGGGAGCGAGACAATGCCGCGCTTTTCGGAAAAGTCCGCCGCCGGCGTATAGCCGTCGTTGACGCCGTACCACGGCTCGATGCACACAAACGGGGCTGCGGGCTTCGCCCAAACCGCAAGGAACGGCGCTTTTCCGAAATGGAAGCGCACCGCGCTGCCGTCCTGACGCTCCAGCGTAACGAAATCGGAACGCACATTCTCAAAAATCAGCGCATCCCTATCAAACAGATGTTCCGTGATTGGCAGCTCGCGGCTGTCCGTTAAAATACGGTCGTGCGCATCGGTCAAAAGGGAATCTGTGTCAATGCGCAGGCTATTGAGCGTTTCCGCTTTTTCAAAAACCAAGCGGTCGCCGAGCGCGCAGTTGAAGGCAGGGTGCGCCCCAATGGAAAAATACATCGTGCGTGCATTCGGGTTTTCCACCGTATGTGTTACGGTCAGTTGGTTGCCTGAGAGTATAAAGCGCACAAACAGGCGGTATGCGAACGGATAGCTTTTCAGTGTCTCATCGTCACTTTCCTGTAAAAAGAGAAGTCCGTTATCAAAAGCCTTTATAAGGGCAAAATCTCGATGCCGCGCAAGACCGTGGCGGATGATGGAGTAGGGCTTTCCGTCTATACGGCAGGTATCGTCCAGCAGTCTGCCGATGATAGGAAATAAGATCGGCGACTGCCCTGCCCAGATGCGTTCGTCTCCCTGCCACAGAAATTCCTTTCCGCTTTTTGTTGAACGAACGCTTGTAAGCGTCGCGCCGAACGGTTTGACGCGAACGGACAGATTTTCGTTTTGTAAGGTAGGCAGCATAGAAAAACCTCCAGTTTTCATAGATGCTTTTGACAAGATTCCTGTTGACATGCGGAGACGTACACTTTATAATGACACAAATTTGCCTATGAAAGGCGGCAAACTATGCTCCGATATATTTTGAGCGCGGCAGCAGCGTATCTGCTGGGCTCTTTGAGCTTTGGCATCATTTTTTCCAAGGCGAAGTATAAAAAAGATATCCGCGATTTCGGCTCGAACAACGCCGGCGCGAGCAACACACTGCGCACCTTTGGCAAGGGCGCGGCAGCCTTTGTATTTCTGTTTGATGCGCTCAAAGGTGCCGTAGCAGTTCTTTTGGCAAGATATTTGCTTAGCGGCGACGCGAACGCGCAGCTTTGCGCCTATCTTGCCATGCTGTTTTCCGTGCTCGGCCATATGTTCCCCGTGTTTTTCGGCTTCCGCGGCGGCAAGGGCGTGGCAACCACCTGCGGTGCGCTTGCCGCTTTACAGCCTATGACGCTGCCGTTTGTATTGGTTGTATTTCTGATCGTGTTAGCCGCTGGGAAAATGATCTCGCTTGCCTCTGTGGTGTCGGCGGCGCTGCTGCCGGTCGTGGCCTTCATCATTTGCCGTGTGCGGGATGTACCGGCCGGTCTCCCGACGGCGGCGACGGCGATCCTTGCCGTTTTGGTTATCTTCATGCACCGCGAAAATCTGCGCCGCATCGTGCGCGGGGAGGAACGAAAGCTCGGCAGGGATAAGGTCGACCCGAACGCTGCAGATCAGAAAGAGGGTTTGAAATAAAAGCAAAGTACGCCCGCCGCCTGAATCAGGAACAAGGCGGGCAGCCCGATCATAAATTTTTTATGCCGCGTTTTGTGGCGGATAAGCTGCATAACGATAAACATCGGCAGCGCGCCGCCGCAGGCGGCAACCAAGAGAAGAGTCCGTTCGGGGACTCTTCTTTTTTTATGCCGTGCTGCATATTTGTCATAAACCGTCATACCGCAGCCAAGCACTGCCATACAAATGAAAATGTATAGAAGAATGTCCGATAAGCGCATCCGATCACCAATCTGTACTCTACCGCATTTGCGCGGCTTTGTCAATCGAGAGGAAACAAACCATGAGACGAAAAGGCATATTCCTTTGCATTTTACTGTGTGCTGTCGCCGCTGCGGCGGCATGGTGGCTGCATCAAACGCATATCACGCGGCAGGAGAATACCAACCAAATGACCGCCCCGCAGCAGCAAGAGCGTATGTCGGGGGAGATACGTGCGGTCTGGATCTACTATAACGAGCTTTCCATGCGGGATGTGAACGGCGGTACAAAAGAGCAGTTTACCGAAAAGGCGGAGGAAATGACTGAAAATATCCACGACGCGGGCTTAAATACCGTGATTTTGCAGGTGCGCCCGTTCTGCGACGCCTTTTATCCGTCTGAGATTTTTCCGTGGAGCGCGTATCTTACGGGAACGCAGGGACAGGGGGTAGACTACGACCCACTCGAAATTTTCCTTGTCTGCGCAAAAGAAAAAGGACTTTCCGTTCAGGCGTGGTTCAATCCGTACCGCGTTCTGCTTTCCACAGACTGGGATAAACTCGCGGACACCAACCCTGCAAAGCAATGGTACCGCGCGGGAAAAACCGAAAATTTACTGCTCACGGATTCAGGTATTTATCTGAACCCTGCATCCAAGGAAGCACAGGCGCTTATCTTAGACGGCGTGCGAGAGCTTCTTACAAAGTATGACCTGGACGCCGTGCACATTGACGATTATTTTTACCCGACTACAGATGAAAATGTGGACGGCGAGCAGTATGCTGCCTATACGGCGGCAGGCGGCAAGCTGTCGCTTTCCGACTGGCGTCGCGAGAATGTCAATACATTTATGAGCGGACTGTATGCGGCGGTCAAGGCATCAGACCCGTCCGTACAAGTTGTCGTAAGCCCCGGCGGCGACATTGCACACAATTATGAAACGCTCTATGCAGATGTTGCACGCTGGGCGCGTGAGCCGGGCTTTTTAGATGTGCTTATGCCGCAGCTTTACTACGGCTTTGAAAATGAGAGCCTGCCGTTTTCCGTGACAGCGGAAGAATGGGCAAATCTCGAATTGGCAGACGGTGTACAGCTTTGCTTTGGGCTTGCCGCCTACAAATGCGGCAAGGAGGATACATATGCGGGAACGGGCAAGGCGGAATGGCAGCGATCAACGGACATACTTTCACGCCAGTTGGGGCTTTGCCGACAGCTTTCCCATTACGGCGGCTTTGCCATCTACTCTTATTCGTCTGTTTTCTCCGAAGATTCTGTAGAAAATGCAAAAAAAGAGTGGCAGAATCTCAAAAATATGTTACAATGAAAAAAGATTTGACGCTGTACAAAGAGGAATATTATGCAAAAGACCATATGGCAGCGGATCGCTGCGGCAATTCTGCTGACGCTTTTCTCGGTTCCGATCGCTTTCGGTGCGGTATACCAGGGTGTTTTGACGACTGCGGAGACTGCCTCGGTGCAGGAAACGCCGACCGAGACCACCACTGCCGCACCCGAGACGACCACCGAGCCGCCCGCCACATTGGCTGTTACGTCACCCGAGCAGACCGAGCTTACAGTGGACGAGCCCTTTGTAAATGTGCGCGGAACGTGTGCTCTGCACCTCCCGCTTACGATCAACGAAGTGCCGGTTACGGTCGCGGCGGACGGTTCCTTTTCCTATGATTGCCCGCTTGTCCCCGGGGAAAATACGGTGACGGTCACGAATACAGATCTTACCCTTACCTATTCGGTTACATACGATTTGCAGGTGATTCGCGCTGTCAGCCCTGCGAAGTCCGTCACGATGAACGGCGGAATGAAGCTGGGGTTGACTGCCGAGGCGCTGAAGGGTGCAACGGTTACGGCAAAGCTCAACGGGCAGACGGTTCGTCTTTCTCCCGTTGCGGATTCCGACGACGGGACGGGCTTTGTCGAATACAGCGGCGAATTTACCGCGCCTGCGGCGCAATATGCCGCACAAAAGCTCGGAAAGGTTCGCTTTACAGGCACCATAGACGGCTATTCGCAAACCGTTACGGGCGCTTCCGTCACGGTCAACAAAATCGAGTACCCCGACATTGAGATCGACGAGGGCGCAGGCACGGTTAAGCCGCCCGTCATTTCCGGAGACGGCTATGTTGAGGTGCTTTCGCCCACACAGGATTACGGCTACGGGAAGGCACGTGTCTTGCGTGTGACCGATGATTATGCCGAGACCTGTCCGGGTGACACGGCGGACGACAAGTCCGACCCGCGGTGCACGCCATTCCTCCAAGGTATGTACGATTACGTGGTCGGCACGGGGACTTTTGACGGCAAGGATTACTATATCACCAAATCCGGCTACAAGGTGGAAACAGCGCAAAGCGAGAGCTTCGACGGCTATGTGCTGCCCGCAAACACGATTTCCGTGCACAAATGCTACACGGACGACGAGACCAACTTGATCTTAACGATGAATTGGAAAGCGCCGTTCATCTCGGAACTGAAAGAACAAAGCTATTATAAAGGCTATGCCGGGCGTGTGTTCAACGTCACGGATTCGACCGCGCAGTATATTGATTTCAAGTTTTATTATACAAACGCTGCGGAAGGCTCGTTTGATTTCTCCGGCAGCAACGTGATCTCCCGTGCCGAGTGGGTCAACGTCGGGCAGAACGGCACCACCACGCTGCGCGTGTATTTCAAAAGCCGCGGCGACTTCTACGGCTATCGTGCGTATTATTCCTCCGATAACCGCCTCGTGATCAGCTTCCAAAACCGGCCTTCTTCGGTGTCCGATGCCGTTGTAGCGCTTGACCCCGGCCACGGAGGGCGCGACCCCGGCGCGATCGGCGTCAACAGGATGTATGAGTCCGAGGTGAATCTGCGTATTTCCGCGCTTGTCAAGCAGAAGCTCGAAGCGGCGGGCGTAGATGTTGTGATCTTCCGAACGGGGAATCAAACGATCGAGCTGGAAGAGCGGCAGGCGAAAGCGCGTGCGGCGGGGGCAAACGCCTTTGTGTGTCTGCACAACAATTCCTCTACTTCGGGTTCCGTAAGCGGCACGGAAGCTTATTATTACCGCGCGTTCTCTCAGCCGCTTGCCGCGAGCATCCACGCCCAGCTTGTCTCTGCTTGGCGCGGGATCTATGCGAACAATTCCGCCATGCTCAATAAGGTCGTCCCGAGCAACGGCGGCGTGCGGTTCTATCCGTTCAAGGTCACGCGCATTGAGGAGTGCCCCGCTGTGCTTGTGGAATGCGGCTACCTTTCCAACGCGACGGAATGCGGCGCGCTTGCGCTGCCGCAAAATCAGGAAAAGCTTGCCGAGGCAGTGAGCAACGGGATCATTCGGTATTTGCAGGCGAATTGTGTCTGAGATATGTCAAGTAACCACCAAGGATGTTTCTAAGCAAGAGGTGTAAACATGAAGAAGAGAAAAGTACTCGTTTCGCTGCTGCTGGCGCTAGTGCTCTTGTGCACGGCACTGCTGCCCGTGCTCGCGGCGACCACAGGGGAGGTGGTCACGCAAAGCAGCCCGCTGCGCGTGCGTTCGGGCCCCGGTACGAATCACAGCGTTCTGTATCAGAACGGCGAGGTTGTGCAGCTGCCGAAGGGCAGCCAGGTCTCTATCTTGGAAGAAGTACCCTGCGACGACGGCAGTACAAGCTATACGTGGTACAGGATTGAGGCCACCTTTAACGGCAAGATCGTTACGGGTTATGTTGCATCGATCTACGTTGCCGTGACATCAACAGATCCCGGCGACTCGGATGATACCGACGGCAGTGCAGCGATCGATATCTACGATGTTCCTGAACTGTATCGCCCGTATCTGATCGACTTAATGCAGGCACATCCGAATTGGACGTTCACGTTCTATGATACGGGGCTTGACTGGGACGACGTGCAGTACAACGAATCCTATGCGGGCGAACCGTTCCGCAATGTCATCAGTCCTTCTACCAATAGCGCTTATCGTTATCAGAATGCAAACGGGCAGTATTTAAAATCCGCCGAAGGCTGGTACCAGGCGTCCGACCAGACCATAGCGTATTACATGGATCCGCGTAATCTGATGACGGAATCGCGCATTTTCCAGTTCGAGCTGCTTTCCTATAACGAAGATCTGCAAACGCTTGCGGGCATCGAGGCGGTCTTGAAGGGTACATTTATGGACGGCAAGACCATCACCGCCACGGACGGTAGGCAGGTTACATACGCGCAGACAATCTTAGAAGCTGCGCGGCAGACCGGTACAAGCGCTTATTTCCTTGCGACCAAGATCATTCAGGAGGTCGGCAGGAACGGCAGCGGCTCCACAAGCGGCAACTATACCTGCAAAGACGGTTCTGTCATCACCGGGTATTATAATTTCTTTAATATCCAAGCGACCTCCGCGACCAACGACCCGATCAAGCAGGGCTTGCAATTTGCAATGGGCACCGACGCTGATGACCAGCGGCCGTGGAACACACCGTATAAGTCGATCGTCGGCGGGGCAACATGGATCACAAACGGCTATATTTCTGTCGGGCAGGACAGCATCTATCTTAAAAAATTTGCCGTGGTAAACGACAACGGCGACTTGTATTGGCACCAATACATGACCAATGTCCAAGCGGCGTGCAGCGAAGCGGGCATTACCTATAACGCTTATCGCGACAACAATTTACTTTCGCAAAACTTTGTGTTTGCAATTCCCTTGTATGACAATCTGCCGGAGGAACGCTGCCGCTTGGTGGGGGATACCTCCGTCGACCCCGAACCGATACCCGATCCCGAGCCCGAACCCGAACCCGAACCGGAGCCTGAACCGGAACCCAGCGGCGTGACGGGTGATTTGGACGGCAACGGTATTGTGAATGCTGCGGATGCACGGCGGGCGCTTCAAATCGCAGCAGACTTGCGCGATGTCAGCGATGCGCTCTTCCCACAGGCGGATGTGGACAAAAGCGGCACGGTGAATGCGACGGACGCACGCTGGATCTTGCAGGCAGCGGCAGGACTTCGCAATTTGGCTTGACCAACGACCAACAAAAAACGGAGATCCGATTCGGCGGGTCTCCGTTTTTTTGCAGAGTTTCTACGGTATGTATAGACTTTTTCGGCAAAATGTGTTAGGCTGTGACTGCAAAATACAGGCGGTAAAGTCTGCCAAAACGGAAAAGGAGATCTTCATGCGTAACCCGAAGATCCAACGGATTTCAATCGATACACCTCTTTTAAAGATCGGCATTATTTCCGACACACAGCTGCCGCCGACCAGAAGCGGGCTGAAAAAGAAAGATACCTATCTGCAAAGCCTGCGCCGCGCGCTTTCGGCATATCGGGAGATGCAGGCGGATATGGTGCTGTTTGCAGGCGACATCGGCGATCTGGGCACGCGTTTTGCCTTTCGCACATATCGCCGCGCGCTTCAGGAAGCCTTTGACGGTACACCGACCGTGGTGCAGACCATTTTGGGAAACCATGATTATTGGAACAAGAGCTTTTTAACTGCTGTGCCGCACCGCTATGCTTTTCGGCGCATTATCGGGCAGTCCCCGTGGACGCATTATGTGGTCAACGGATTCCATTTTATCGGTGCTTCGCCGAATTGCGGCAGTATGACGGCTGGCTACAAGAAAGTACTGCCATGGCTGAAAGAGGCTCTGGATACGGCGGCAGCGGAATCCGACGGCAAGCCGATCTTTGTAATGACGCACAACCAGCCGCGCGATACCTGTTACGGTGCGGACGAATGGGGCGATGATACGCTTGACGAGCTGTTCTCGCAGTATCCGAACCTTATCAGCTTCAGCGGGCACAGCCATTATTCGATCCTCGACGAGCGTTCGGTCTGGCAGGGGAAATACACCGTGTTCAGCACACAGTCGCTTTCATACACGGAGCTTGAAACGGGAAAAATCAACGGTACCATCCCGCCGAACACCGAGGAAACGCCGATGGGCTTCCTTTTGGAGCTTTCCGAAGATACCTTCCGTCTGCGCCGGCTGTGCTTTGCGGAAAACGGCGTGACCGAGGAAAAGCCGGATTGTCCGTGGGAATTCCCCATGCCGTATCAAAATGACGGCAGATATGCTTTTGACAAACGAAAGGCTGCAAACCGTCCGCCCGAAATGCGTGCGCAGACTGCACAGGCTGTGCTTGACGGCGGTGAAATACGTTTCACATTTGACGCAGGCGCGGATGACGACTTTGTGCACAGCTACAAGGTCGTGACAAACGACGGAAAGGAATTTCTCTTTTTCAGCGATTTTTATAACGGGCTTACGCGCATGCGCGCGCGCGTTACACTGGCTTTGCCCGTATCACAGCTTTCGGAGGCCTCGCAAAGCGTCCGCATTTACGCGGTAGACAGCTGGGGCGAGCAAAGTGTGGATTTTGCCGAAACTGTTCTGCCGCAGCGTCCCGAAAAATAAAACTTGTAATAAAGCGAAAGGGGAGAACGAATTGCCCTTAAAGCTGATTCGAAACGATATTACAAAGGTCACGTGCGATGCGATCGTCAACGCAGCAAATTCTACGCTCTTAGGCGGTGGCGGTGTCGACGGGGCAATCCACAAAGCCGCGGGCAGGGGACTGCTGCTCGAATGTATGAAGCTCGGCGGCTGTAAGCCGGGGCAAGCCAAGATCACAGGGGGATATCGGCTTCCCTGCAAATATGTTATCCATACCGTCGGGCCGAAGTGGCGCGGCGGCATAGACGGGGAGAAAGAGACGCTGCGATCCTGCTATCGGGAATCCCTGCGTCTTGCCGAAGCAAACGGGTGCGAGAGCATTGCTTTTCCGCTGATTTCTGCGGGGGTGTACGGCTATCCGAAAGCGCAGGCGTTCCGCGTGGCAGTCGATACCATCACCGAATACCTGCTGACAAGCGATCTGCTCGTCTACCTCGTCATTTTCGATACAGCAATTTACCAGATCAGCGAAAAGCTCTACGGCGACATTGCCGCATATATTGATGATTGTTATGTAGAGCGGCACACCGACGCACAAGCAGAGCGAAACAGACGCATGTACGGCGTCGAGAGCATGCCGCTTGCGTCTGCCCCCACAGCCGTTCCCTTTGCACCTGAAAAGTCGAATGAAGACACGCTTTTGGCAGAGAACATAACCGCCGCATTTCAAATAACGCCCGAAATTCCCGGCGAACGGCAGCCCGACGATTTGGAACAGGCGCTGCGGCAGATGGATGAGAGCTTTTCGGAAATGCTGCTGCGCAAGATCGACGAAAAAGGCATGACGGACGCGGCGTGTTATAAAAAAGCGAACATAGACCGTAAGCTGTTTTCTAAAATTCGCAGCAATCGGCTGTATAAACCAAGTAAGCCCACAGCCGTTGCTTTTGCCGTCGCGCTGGAACTGTCCCTTTCGGAGACCAAAGACCTCCTCCAAAAAGCGGGCTTTGCCCTGTCGCACAGCAGCAAGTTTGACATCATCGTGGAATACTTTATCCGCCATGGCATTTTTGATATTTTTGAGATCAATGAAGCGCTGTTTGCGTTCGACCAAAACTTACTCGGGAGCTGATTTGTCGCTTTCCAGGCGACCAAAACCATATTCCAAAAAGGTATACTGTGGCTGCAAGGTCAAAGATTTGCAGTCACAGTATTTTTTTTGGAGGTTTCAAACATGGAAGAAAACAGAAAGAATAACACAACAGAGCTGGTATTCATCTTGGATCGCAGCGGCTCTATGTCCGGCTTGGAGGGCGACACCATCGGGGGCTTCAATGCAATGCTCGAGAAGCAGAAAAAGCAAACAGGCGATTGCTTTGTCACGACGGTGTTGTTCGATCATGAGATCATCACGCTGCATGACCGCCTGCCGCTTGCGCGCGTGCCGTTGATGACGGGAAAGGACTACACCGTGCGCGGCTGCACGGCGCTGCTCGATGCCGTGGGCAGCACAATCCGGCATATTGTGAACATCCACCGCTATGTGCGTCCCGAGGACGTTCCGGCACATACGCTGTTTGTCATCACCACCGACGGCATGGAAAACGCCAGCCATGTATTTTCTGCCGGTCAGGTTCGCGCCATGATCGAAAAAGAACGCGACCAATACGGCTGGGAGTTCCTTTTCTTGGGTGCTAACATGGACGCCGTGCAGACCGCACGCGACTTTGGCATCCGGGAGGATCGCGCCGTGACCTATCAGTGCGACAGTGTGGGTACACAGCTAAATTATGAGGTGCTCAGTGATACCATCGGCAGTTTTCGCATGAATGCACCGCTTTCTGCCGATTGGAAAAGCCGCATTGAGCAGGATGTGAAAAACCGAAAAGGGTAAAATTACCGATAAAAAATGAACGGGACGAAAGCTTTGGCAGCGCTTTCGTCCCGTTTGCAATGTAATATAATTTTTATTTTGCAAATCGCCGCAAAAAGTCATCTGCATCCAGTATGCCTTTTTGCAGTACCGCGTCATATACATCCATGCCGGTATACGCCGGATATCCATACAAACCACGGGCGCATAGTTCTTGCT
This sequence comes from uncultured Clostridia bacterium, assembly GCA_944384995.1. Lineage (GTDB taxonomy): Bacteria > Bacillota > Clostridia > Oscillospirales > Acutalibacteraceae > Fimenecus. Next base: position 75,831 of record CALWVN010000001.1, read on the forward strand.
TAATGGTAAGAATCCTTTCCCGATATATGGGATGCAGCCTTATCTGCTCGGAGACGCCGTCACAATATGCCTTTGCACGCTCAATTTCTTTCCGATCTAAAAACCAGAGATCCACGTTCCAAAGCGCTCCGTCGATGAAGCACTCAAAGCCGTGAAACCAAACTGTGTTTCCCTGTGCGTTTTGTTCTTCTTTCGCTTCGTACCAAGTGGGATGAAAAGCTTTTAGAATATAAGCCGATAAGGTGTACAGCTTTTCCGTGGTCATGGTCTCATTTTCTATGTCGATGTCCAAGTCGTTCCCAACCATTAAATCCATGCGACAGCTTCCGATGATATGCGGACGTCCGCATTGGCTTAACGCGCCGAGAAGTCCGTATTCATATAGAATTTTCCGAACCTGTGCTTGCCTTGCAGCGTCCATTGCTTTTCCTCCCGCAAATCCCGATAACTGGTTTGCAGTTTTTTATATTCTACCATAAGCCGGTTGCATGCTTCAAGGCTTTCACCGCAGAAAAGGACCCCGAAAAAAAGTAAAGAATATCAGCTGAAATGCAAATTTGTTGTTGCTTTTTCCCGGGAAATCCGTTATACTATATTCACGTCAAAAATGCCGGTGTGATGGAATTGGCAGACGTGCTGGACTCAAAATCCAGTGGTAGCGATACCGTACCGGTTCGACCCCGGTCACCGGCACCAGGCTGAGCCTGGACGCAATTCGCGTCCCAGGTTCAGCTTTTTCTTTTGCCTTGCCCGCTCGCGCTTATAGTGGGTATTTTTTGTCAACGCTTTCCGGTCGAAAGCCTCGACACGCAATTCGCGTGCGGGGCTTTTCCTTTTCGGAGAGTTTGGAGCTCGCGTCAAAAGCAATATTTTATTAAAAGAAGAAAACGGCAACTTTCACACGAAAGCTGCCGTTCTCTATTTGTGTTGTTTTTGACTCATTCAAACAGCATCAGCAAATACCCGGCTGCGACGGCGGAACCGATGACACCTGCCACATTCGGACCCATGGCGTGCATCAAAAGGAAGTTGGTCGCATTGTACTTACGTCCCTCTACCTGCGATACACGCGCCGCCATCGGTACGGCAGAAACGCCTGCAGAGCCGATAAGCGGGTTGATCTTACCTCTGGTAACAAGGTTCAAAAGCTTCGCAAACAGTACGCCGCCCGCCGTCGAAAAGGCGAATGCCAACAAACCGATCGCGATGATGAGCAGTGTTTTAAAATCCAAAAAGGTTTTGCCCTCCGCCGTTGCGCCTACCGAAACGCCCAAAAGGATCGTCACGATGTTGCAAAGCGAGTTCTGCGCCGTGTCACTCAGACGGTCGGTGACCCCGCTTTCCCGAAGCAGGTTGCCGAGCATCAGCATACCCAAAAGCGGCGCGACAGACGGCAGGAACAGTATGCACAGCACGGTGACAACAATGGGGAAAATGATTTTTTCCGCCTTGCTGACTTTGCGCAGCTGCTCCATTTTGATCTCGCGCTCTTTTTTGGTCGTCAAAAGACGCATGATCGGCGGCTGAATAAGCGGAATAAGCGCCATATAGGAGTATGCCGCCACGGCGATGGGACCGAGCAAATGCGGCGCGAGCTTGGAGGTCAGATAGATCGCCGTCGGACCGTCCGCCCCGCCGATGATCGCGATAGACGCCGCTTCCCGCGCGGTAAAGCCTTCAAAGCCGGGAATCATATCGCTGCATACGGCGATGATGAACGCAACATAGATGCCGAGCTGCGCCGCAGCACCGAGCAAAAGGCTCGAAGGATTTGCAAGCAGCGGCCCGAAATCAGTCATCGCGCCGACTGCTAAAAAGATCAGACAGGGGAATATACTGGATTTTACGCCGGAATATATCAGCCGCAAAACGCCTGTATCATACCAGTGCGCGCCTTCCACGACCTCTCCCTCATAAGAGGAGAGCATCAGCGGATCTGCCATGATGTCCGGATAAACATTTACAAGCAGCATACCGAAAGCAATCGGCAAAAGCAAAAGCGGCTCAAATTTTTTGACGATCGCAAGGTATAAAAGGACAAAGGATACCGCGATCATCACCCAGTTTTGCCAGCCGAGCGACAAAAAACCGGATTTCTGTAAAAGTTCGGAGAGTGCATGAAAAACGGACATGGTGCCAATGCACCTCCTTATCCGATATAGGCGAGCGCTTCGTCCGTGGCGACTGTGCTGCCTTTGGTAGCGGTCACGCTTGTGACCGTGCCGGAAACAGGCGCGACGATTTCATTTTCCATCTTCATGGCTTCGAGTACGAACATAACGTCGCCCTCGCTGACCGTCTGACCTGCCTGTACGTTTACACTCAGAATCGTGCCGGGCATCGGCGCATTGACCGCCGTGCCGGACGCGGGCGTCGCAGGTGCGGGCGCTGCGGCAGGAGCCGCCGGAGCCGGTGCGGGTGCGGCAACCGGAGCCGGAGCAGGCGCGGGAGCAGCAACAGGCGCAGGGATGGGAGCAGGTGCTGCTGCGGGTGCAGCCGTCGCCGTGCCGCCGATGCTCGCAAGCAGTTCGTCGGTCGCGACCGTGCTGCCCTTGGTGGCAAGCACTGCCGAGATTTTGCCGTCACAGGGGGCGACGATCTCATTTTCCATTTTCATGGCTTCAAGCACAAAGAGAACTTCTCCTGCCTTGACGTCCTGCCCGACCGAGACATTCACGCTCAAGACCGTGCCGGGCATCGGCGCTTTAATATCGGTGCCGCCCGTCACCGTAACGGCGGGTGCGGCAGGGGCGGCTTCGGCAGCAGGCGCGGGTGCCGCCGCAGGTGCGGCAGGTGCGGCAGCGGGAGCAGGTGCGGCGACAGCGGCGGGTGTGACTGCGGTCACAATCGCTTCGCTGTGTTCATCGACCTCTACCTCGTAGTTTTTGCCGTTCAATGTAACAATATACTTCATGTGGCTTCTCCCTTATTCTTCAATGGCTTTAATGGACTTAAATTCCAAATGGTTAAGCGGGATCCCGCTTTCGTTGGATATGATCGCCATAATGACTGCGGCGGATTTTTCATCGCAGTCGTACAGTTCTAACTGTCCGGCAGATTGATTCTCCGGCAGGGGTGCGCCGTTCACGACAGGCACTGCGGGGGCGGGCGCTGCACTTTGCGCGGCAGATGCAGAGGGGGCTGCCGCAACAGCCTCTTCGGTCTGCTTGCCCTTGCCCTGCGCGGCGCGAACACCCTTAGAAATGAGCAGCACCAAAACGGCGAGCACAATGAGAACGATCAAAACCACGATCATACCTGTGGAGGAAATGCTGAACGCTTCCCCGGCGGACATGCCGCTTTCGGCAGCGAGTACACTGAGATCCATGTTCGTCCCTCCTTACTCGACTTTCGTAATGGCGTAGGTGAAGGTGTTATGCTTCTTCTCCTCGCGCTCTTTCAGGAAGGCCTCCGCCTGCGTCGGGAAGGCGATGTAAGAAAGCACATCCTCGTCGCTGTGCGCGAGAGAGCCGATCTCTTTTTTCGCCTTTTCAAAGCCGGGCTCCAGCGTATCTGCAAAGCGGCAGGTGATCGGCTGCTCATCGCCGAGTACCTTTTTCTGGAGATCCTTGTTAACTTCACCGGGTGCTCTGCCGTATTCGCCGCGGATATACGCCTTGACTTCCTTCGATACGTTCTTATACCGTTCGCCCGCAAGCACGTTGGCGGTCGCCTGTACGCCGACCATCTGGCTCATGGGCGTGACCAGCGGGGGATAGCCGAGATCCTTGCGCACACGGGGCGTTTCGGCAAGTACCTCTTCGAATTTGTCCATTTTATTTTGGGCGGTGAGCTGTGCTACAAGGTTTGAGAGCATGCCGCCGGGAACCTGATAGTTGAGCGCATCCGTGTCGGTGGAAAGCACCACGGGGTTGAGCTGCCCGCTTTCCAGATATTTCGCTTTGATGGGCTTGAAGAAGTCGTTGATCTCCTTGAGCACATCCGTGTCGAGATCAACTTCATAGCCCTCTTGGGCCAATGCGTATGCCATGGTCTCAGTCGGGACCTGCGAGGTGCCGCCCGAGAACGAGGAGATCGCTGTATCAATGACGTCGCAGCCAGCTTCCACCGCCTTTTGCAGCGTCAGCATGCCGAGCCCCGTCGTCGAGTGCGTGTGCAGGATGATCGGGACTTTTACGTTTTCCTTAAGGGCCTTTACGGTGTCATAGGCTTCCTGCGGGCCCATGATGCCCGCCATATCCTTGATGCAGATGGTCTGGCAGCCGAGGCTTTCCATCTCTTTTGCAAGCTTGACATAGGCTTCGAGGTTGTGAATGGGGCTTTTCGTATAGCTGATAGCGCCCGAGGCAATCGCGCCGTTTTTGAGGGTTTCGTCCACCGCTACTTCGATGTTGCGCACATCGTTGAGTGCGTCAAAAATGCGAATGATGTCAATGCCGTTCTGCACGGATTTTTGTACAAATTTGCGTACCACGTCGTCGGGATAATGCTTGTAGCCGAGCAGGTTCTGCCCACGCAGCAGCATTTGGAGCTTCGTGTTGGGGCACTTTTCGCGGATCTTGCGAAGACGCTCCCACGGATCTTCGTCCAAATACCGCAGGCACGAGTCAAATGTCGCACCGCCCCAGCATTCAAGCGAATAATAGCCGGCACGGTCCATGGTCTCCAAAATGCCCTCAAATTCCTTGAAGGGCAGACGCGTCGCAATCAGGGACTGGTTGGCGTCGCGCAGGACCGTTTCCGTAAATTGAACTTTCATATATTTGCCTCCATACAGAAAATTGCGGATAAAGAAACCCAAAATTATCCGATTGTCTGAAATTATACCTTATATAGTGTATAGATTCAATAGCGAAAACATAAGTTGTGAATTTTTGGAAAAAAGCCAAAAAAAACGCCGAAAAGACAGGGCATTTTTGTTAAACCATTAACAAAGCGCGCAGGCAGAAAACCTGCACGCCTTGTGAGTGTGTCAAAAAAGTACCTTTTGCTCCCCTTGTCAGGGGAGCTGTCGAGCGAAGCGAGACTGAGGGGTAGTCAAAGACCTTGATATTTCAAGGCTTCTCTCCCTCCGCCACGCGCAAAGCGCGTGCCACCTCCCTCGTCAGAGGGAGGAAAAAAGACTTCTTTGACAGTCTGAGAAAGCCTACGCGCCTTATGGGAGGTATAGGTTTATTGCAACGACTTAGCTGCGGCATATCCGGCGGCAGTGGCGTCGGCGATCCTGCCCGTGTGTGCGGCGTCGCCGATCAGCGTTACGCGCGGGAACTGCGCCTTTATCTGTGTGTACAGCTTTTGCTCCGAACGCACACCGAGCGAAAGCACCGTGTATTCCGTATCCAAAAACACCTTTTCGCCCGTGGCGGTTTTTTCGAGCTCCAGCTGTTCCGCACCGATCGAGCACAGCTTGTGTCCGGTCAAAAATACCGCACCGTCTTTTTTAAGGCGCGGCATGCAGTCGTCGATGTGCTGCATCCAGGTGCCGGGTGCAATCTCGTCCGCCATTTCCACTACTGTCACGCGGTTGCCCTCGGCGCACAACAGCTCGGCGGTCTCTAAGCCCGTCATCCCTGAACCGATGAGCGTGACCTGTGCGTTTCGGAGTTTCACTTCTCCACGCAAAATCTCATCCGCTGTGCAGACGTTTTTGCGATCCGCGCCCGGAATGGACCGCGGGCGAATGGCGTTTGCGCCCGTTGCCACGATGACGGCATACGGAGCGTAGCTCGCAATAACCTCGGGCGTCGCTTCGGTGTTATAAAGGATCTTGGCGCCGTGCTTTTCGGCGGCGGTGACCAGATCTTCAATACACCAGCTGATTTTGTCTTTGTACGGCGGTTTGTTGGCGAGCTGGAGCTGCCCGCCCGCAAAGGGCAGTTTTTCGAGCACAACAGGGGCAAAGCCGCGTCTGCCGAGATGCTCCGCCGCCGTCAAGCCCGCTGCACCCGCGCCGACGATGACGACCGTCCGCCCCTCGCCGTCACAGTTGAGCAGATCGGTCTCGTGCCCGAGCGTCGGGTTGACCGAGCACCCCGCGTGTGTACCGTGAAAAGCGTTGTGCTGCATGCTTTCCATGCAGTACAGGCAGCAGATACACCGCTTAATGTCCTCCGGGTGCCCGGCTTTTGCCTTGTTTGCCCATTCGGGATCGGCAATGTGCGGGCGGCCGAGGCAGACGAAATCCTGAATGCCCTCTTCCAGCTGTTGTTCCGCCTGCTCGGGAGAACGGATCAAATTAGCGGCGAGCACGGGAATGCCCACTGCCTTTTTGACCGCTGCCGCCATATATTTGCGCCAGCCGGGTTCAAAGGAGGTCGGTTCGAGCCAATAGTTGTACGTGTCGTACCCGGCGGAGGACACATCGATCGCGTCTGCGCCGGCTTCCTCCAGCCGTTTTGCCATCTGCACGCCCTCCTCGAGCGTGTAGCCGACGCCGGGACGGCCGATCTCGCGATAGCATTCGTCTACACTCAGTCGCACGATCACGGGAAAGCTGCTCCCGCACGAGGCCTTGATGCCGGTCAGGATCTCCAAAAGGAAGCGCATACGGTTTTCCAAGGATCCGCCGTATTCGTCCGTGCGGCGGTTCGTGTAAGGACTTAAAAACTGCTGTAAAAGATAGCCGTGTGCGGCATGCAGCATCACGCCGTCTGCGCCCGCTTTCTGAACGCGCACCGCGCCCGCAATGAATTGCTGCACGAGCTTGTGAATCTCCGAAACACTCAAAGCGCGGTTGCGGCTGTCGGCGGAATAGGCTTTTTCGCATGCGGAGGGGGAGACGGTTTTCAGGAAAATGTCCTTTTTCATAAAGGGCATAAGGTGCGGCGCGGCTTTATAAAACAGCTTGCCGTATGCTTTGCCGAGCACATGCTCCATGGCGACGCTTACAGGCACCGTGCCCATCATCAGACCAAGGTTTTGCCGCCCGGGATGGTGCAGCTGGACAAAGAATTTTGCGCCGTGGCGCTGCACACGCCGTGCGAGCTCCGCAAGCGGCTGAATGTGGTAATCGTGGCTGATCGCCAGCTGCGCGAAGGCGGATGCGCCGCTGAAATCGTTGACGCGGGTGATCTCTGTTACGATCAGCCCCGCACCGCCGCGCGCACGCGCTTCGTAATAATTCATCATTTCCTCGGTAGGTCTGCCGTCGAACTGCCCGAAGCCGAGCATCATCGGCGGCATAACGATGCGGTTTTTGATCTCTACATTGCCGATTTTTCCGGGGGTGAACAACTTTTCGTAAGGCATGATTTTCGTTCTCCTTTGGTAATCATCCAACGTCTGCCAGCGGTGCAACAGTCACCTCTGCAATACGCGGGGCGTAGGTCGTATTTCCGTTAAAACGGTAGATGCCGTCGTTGGCGAGCGTTATAATATTTGTTCCCTGCGTCAGATACACAGTGATGGTCTTTGTCTTATAGGTTTCCCAGCTGTATGTGCTGCGGAAGTAGGTGTTTTGCAGCTTTTCACCGTTGACGGAAACTGTGATGTACCGTTCTACCAAATCGACATTGTATGCGTGTGCGCCGCCCTCTTCGTTGTTGCTGTACAGGAAAGTGATCTGGTAGTACCCATCCGCAGGTGTCAAGCAGGTGATCTGTGCAGACGCACCATTTTCACAGGAGATGTTGTCAATGTAGGAAAGAGAGTTGGTTTTGCCATAGTCCTGCGCGCTGTCTGCTTCGGGGATCTCTCGCACGGCGCCGCCCGAGATCCCAAGTGATTCCGCTGCAAAAACGGTCACACCGCCCGTTGTTTCGCTGTCGGGTTCCGTAACCTGCACATCCATTGCATTCGGTGTGTTGACGGTGATATAGCTGATGCCGCGGCGCAGATACAGTCGGCAGCTATAAACGGGTGCTTCCCCTGTGTCCATATTAAAATCAGATAGCGTTGTGCCGTTCACGGTAAGCGAATTCGGTGCAGATTCTGCCGTAAATCGAATGTCATGGTAACCGTCCTCATTTGCAAGCACAAGGAAGGTCGTCTGCGTATCGTCGGACTGGGCTTCATCCGCAGCCGCATACACGGTGTTGTCCTCTGTCTCACTTTGCAGCGTCACGTCTAAGAAGTCGATTGCCAGTGTCTCCTGGAATTCCGTGTCTTCGGGCAGGACAAAGCGAATGTCGTGACTGCCTGCGGGCAGGTTCACGGTCATGCTCTCGCACGCGGTGAAATCGTCTTTTAAGGTGGAGTCCAGCGTCAGCGTGCCCGCCTCACGGTTATCGAGATACAGCGTGACCTCCACGGGTGAACGCACGCCCTCGTCCGTGACCGTGCCGTCCTCTGCATACCGAACGCCGTTTACGCCGTTGCCGTAGACAAGATCAAGCGTATAGTTCCCGCCGACCGCCGCCGTAACATCAAATTCCACGGCGCTCTCACGGTTGCTTGTCATGCGGACCACCGTTTCGCCCGATGCTGCATAGGCGGAGTCGCTCGCTTTTTTTGCCGTGCCGGATAGGTCGGCATCCTCGGCTTCATAGCGGCGCATATCATCCAAATTGCGTTCTACACCGGTTACCGAGAGAATCCCGCTTTCATAGTCCGACCATTGAATTTCGGTTGGCGTGACCGTGATATTCCAGCACTGTGTGTAGAGGATATCGTTAAGTTCGATCGTCACTTCGCCGTCCTCAACGGGTAGATAGCGCACAAACCCTTCGGTCGGCGCATGGACCGCGCCGCCAAGCCCCTTGTAATCCACATATTCCGCGGCGACGCAAACGGTCTCCACGTTGTTAAAGGACGGTGATGTTTCCAGATCTTGCAGAATGATATCGGAATTTCGATCCGTACCGCCGGCAAGAATCTGAATTTCACCCTTTTCCTCGTCCAAGGTCGCGAGCGCGGAAAACCCTTTGTTTTCCAGTTCGTCGGATTGCCGCAGTAAGAATTTGCCCATGTTGCTTTGGAACAGGTCTTTGGATTCCGCCGAGAGCGTTTCACCCGTCATTTCGGAATACCAACGGTACGCCCACCAGTTGCTGTTTGGGGTCACGTCGTCGGCGACCGTGTCCGAAAGGTTGTTCGCAAGCCGCCAATAGGCGACGCAGGCTTCCGCTTTGGTGCTTTCAATGCGCGAGATCCACTTGACGGATTCTCCCGGGATGCCGTTGGTTTTCATCAGCCCGTATTCCGTGATGCAGACCGGCATTTTTTCGAGGTTCAATTGTGAGCAGATGTCGGCAAAGTCGGCAAAATGCTCTTCCCACATATACAGGGAATTATTCCCAAGCTCGTGCCAGATCATCGTGTCCGGCAGGCAGTTTTCCGTTTTGCAGTATTCCAAAAATTCACGTATGTATTCGGAATTGTAGCTGCTGTAGCCCGGCCCGCCGATCTTGGCATCCGGCGCGATGGAGCGCACAAGCGCATAGGTCTCTTTCCACGCTTCATAGGTCTTTACGCGGTTTTCGTACTCGCTGAAATCCCCGAACCAGGCGCCGTTGTCCATTTCGTTATAGATGCAGTAGACAACATGGTCCGCATAATTCGCCTGTTCGGTCGCGGTGACGGTCTCGCGCACGCGCTCGTGGTACGCCTCCAAACTGTCAAATTCATAGTACCAGGTGTCATACATGTCCTGCGTGTAGACGATGATCTGCTCGCCGCCCGCCGAAAGGAAGGTGTCCGCGACCTGATTCACGTCCCCGATGGGGTGCTGCAGGCCGCCGTACGCCTTGGTGGAAAGCGTCGAGACGTCGATGCTTCTTGCGATTTCCACCGTCGGGATGTCCGGTTCCGCAAAGCCGTACAAAAAGCCCGAAGCACCGTTTGTGACCGCGCCGGTCTTATCGTTTACATTGATCGTCACAGAAGGGCGGTTCGTGCTGTAAACGGCAAGGTAGACCCCGCCGCCGATCACCCCGATACCGAGCGCGACGCAGAGCACGATACTCAGGATCTTTAAAAGCTTTCCTTTCATGTATGGCACCTCTTTCCCGCGACAGAACAGACTGCCGCATAGCTCTAACAGCATTTTACCATAATATGCGTGCCTGCACAATAGATTTATTGTGCTTTTTCACGTGAAAATACCGTGTAAAGTCCGGCGCCGATCATCAAAACAGCAAACGCAACGGTAAGGAATTTTGTATCGATCTGCAGCAAAAGCAGGCTGCCCGCACCGACGCCCAAAAGCCCGCCGAGCACAAGCGGAAGAACATGCCCCCAACGTAGCAGCCCGCGCTTTTGGTAGACGAACGCAGCGGTGACGGCGCAGGGGAGGAAAAAGAGCAGATTGACACCTTGCGCGATCATCTGCGGCGTGTTCCGCACAAGCGTAAGATAGAGGATCAGGACCCCGCCGCCGCCGAGCCCCATGGCGCTGACACAGGCGCAAACCAGAACGGCGAGCGCATCCAAAATATTTATCCCTTCCATAAAAGCCGCACCCCCGCCCAGATCATAAACAGCCCGAAAATTTTGCGAAGCGTTTTCGCCGAGAGCTTTTTGAACACCAGCGTCCCCAAAAGCGCGCCGACGGCGGCGAACGGCAGGATCCAAAGGCTTCCCGTCAAATTGACATATTCGTTTTTTGCATATATAATTAAGCTGATAACGGTCAGCGGCAGAATGACTGCGACCGCGTTTGCCTGCGCTGCCTTTTGGTCAAGGCCGCTTTTTTTGAGGATCGGGACGGCAAGGATCCCGCCGCCTGCGCCGATGAGCACATTGACGGCTCCCACGGCGGCGCCAAGGAGTGCTAAACCAAGCTTTTTCATACGATCACCTGATTTTAGGGTGAGCGCAAGGCGCAGATTTATTCTGCGCCGCCGATTTATTGCGCATTTTTGCATTTACACAGCAGATAAAAACGTATCGGGCGTCCGTGCCCCTTTTTCGGAGTGAAACAACGAATGCAGTATATCGTTATGGATATGGAATGGAACAATGCGTATTGTAAGCCCCTTGACGGGTTTATCAACGAGATCATCGAGATCGGCGCGGTGCGACTGGATGAGGCTTTGCAGGAACTGGATTCTTTTTCGGTGATCATTCGTGCCGTTGTCGGCAAAAAGCTGCAAAGCCGCGTGAAAAGCCTGACACATTTGACAAATGAAGACATTGCGCACGGCGTCTCATTCCGCGAGGCGATCGAACGGTTTACCGCATGGCTCGGTGAGAAAGAAAACACCTTTTTGACCTGGGGTGACGGCGATGTGCGCACGCTCATTAAAAATTGTGATTTCTTTTTGGAGATGCCGCAGCCCGTATTTATGCACAATTACGCAGATCTGCAAAAATACTGTCAGGGGTATACGGACGCGGCAGGCTTAGGGCAGCAGATCGGGCTTTCGGCGGCAGCGGAAAAGCTCGGTGTTGACGCCGACGCTTTCCCGCACCACCGCGCGCTGGATGACAGCCGCCTTGCCGCCGAATGCCTGCGCAAGGTCTATGCACCAGAAAAGCTCAAAACCTTTATCCGCCGCTGTGACCGAACGTTTTATGAGCGCCTGAGCTTCAAACCGTATTATATCAGTGACCTGCACAGTCCGCTTGTGGACCCCGCGCTGTTTCATTGTGTGTGCGATCAATGCGGCGGCAGGCTCAAAAAGGTCAAAAAATGGAAGTTCAACAACACGGCGTTTCGCGCGGAGTTTTACTGTAAACACTGTGACCGCCGTTTGCGGTTTTCCGTGCGGTATAAACAGCTTTATGATCGGCTGGATGTCCGCAAGACCTGTTCAGAGATTGTACCGCCTCCGCCAAAGGAGCCGGAAGCGCCCGCCGCAGAAAACCAAATTTCCCAACAAAAAAGCGAAGCGTGAACCGAACGCTTCGCTTTTTTTGTTGGAGGTGAAAACGGAAAGATAGTCAGCTTTCCTGCGGCAGGATAGTAAAGAATTTCAGGATCATCCATAAAATATGCGTTTCGTCGGGCGAGGGGATGCGGTAGGCTTTTTGCTCCCGTTCCACATAAAAGCAGGGTATGCCGCTTTCGGTCCGCGTAAAATAGCCAATCGTACCCTGCAAAAGATATGCCTTATAATGCAGGGTCAGCGGCACCTTTATAACGTCGGAAAGCGGCTCGGTGACTTCGTTCTTCGGATTCGAGATAGCTTCCAGCAGAAGCCGGAGTTCGTTCTCCTCCTGCCAGCGTGTGGCACCGTAGCCCGTGTTTGCCGTTGCAGAGCCGATGGTGCAGTATTCTATATTTTCTGCTGTCAGAGAAAGGCTCTGCGTGTCAACATCCTCCCGGCAGAAAATTTGTTCCTGATCCCGACAGGGGACGGATATGAAGAACGGCTGATCCTCCAGTGCATGCAGATATACCGTTTCATAGGAGGCGCCGCGTCCCTCCTCAAAGCCGTGCTTTCGGGTGTTATCGGGAAGAACAATACCTGTGTAGGGCTTATAATACCATCCGTTATAGAAAATCTTTGACAACTGTATGTCGGAAAGTGCGCTGTTGTGCCGGGTGTGCAGAAACGGCGTCAGCAGCGCGACGAAAAGGACGGAAAGTGCGCAGACCACACAAAGGGAAACGGTCACACAGGCGGCAATGCGTTTGCGTTTTTGTGCGGCTTGGATCTCCTCCACCTTTTTCCGAAGCTCGTCCCGTTCTTCGGTGATTTGCCGGATCCGGTCGAGGTATGCCGCCTCGTCGGAACGGCTGATGAGCATCAGTTCGTCAAAAGAACAGTGGAAAATTTCCGAAAGCCTGCGCAGCGTCTGGGTCTTGGGAAATGCCTCACCCGTTTCCCATTTTGAGACCGCTTTGTTGGAAACGCCCGCAAGCGTGCCGAGTTCCTTTTGGGACAGGTGCATTTCTTTTCGGAGCCGGTAAATAAAGTTGCCGAATTGGTATTTGTCTGCCATAACAATGCCTCCGTTTCCTGCTGTCTGTTCCCGTTATAACAGATCGGGCGGTAGATTGCAATCGAATGACAGTCGAATAACGGTAGAACTTTTCGATTCGGAAGAAATTTATTCTCCCACCGTATAGATTTTCCCCTCTCTTCTATATGTCAGCGATTTGACCTTTCCTCTTTCATACTGCTCGGCGGCTTTCCCGTTGACGGTCAGGAGGATGTCGCCCGCCCGCAGCTTCCAACGCCATGCGCGCGACAGGGGAAAGATTTTCAGGATGTAAAGCCCTGCACAGTCCGGCGAAGCGGTCGCCGACCGCAGCGCCTCGGTTACATTGGAGCACAGTGCGCCGAGCACACGCCGCTTTTGCTGCTGCGCTTCGACGCTTGGTTCCCAAACATAGCGTGGGGCTTCGCACGGGCAGTTCGGCGCGCCGTAGCCCGTGCAGGGGAGCGTCTCCCAGCCGTCGGGCGCGCGCTTCGGGTTATAGTCGTCCTCCCCGGCGGGCACATAATCCGTCAGCACGATTTGCGGCGGCAGCATGGCGCGCAGCGACGCAGGTTCCCGAATAAAATAGTTGTTCTTAAACTCGGAACGGGCGGCTTTCAACCGCTTTTTGCTGCACACAAATCCAACAGGTTCGTCGTGTAAAATCAGATTATGCGCTACGCGGTCGCGGCATTCGGCATACGGTACATGGATCTGCAGCTGCCCGCCGACCAAAAGATTGTGGTGCACATATCGGTCAAAGCCCTCACGCAGCTTGATCCCGATCCCAAGCACCAGATTGTGATCGATCTCGTAATTGGTCGAGCCGTCGTCTAAATCGATCCCCCAGGAGTGCGGCGCGTCTGCGCTGTGGTGGAATCGGTTGTGGTGGATGCGCGTGGTAAAGCAGGCGTCGATTTTGGAAATGTCATATTGCGCGCCGCCCTTTTTGTAATGACGGATGGTTTTCCCGTAAAGCCCGCTTGCATTATATCGCGGCACCGACCAAAAACGGTCGCGCCCCCAGGCGTTGAACGGGCCGTGATCCTCGGTCTCCCGCTGGGAATCGAACAGATCATTGTATGCGATGTCATGCCCGCCGAAGGTGCCGTCATTCACATTGATGAGCGAACGCGGGCTGTTGTGAATGGTGTTGCGGTGGATATGGATCCTTGCGGCGACCGAAAGATTGATGCCTGCCGACTGCTTTTCAAGCAGCCCCACACCGTTGATGTGGTTTTCGATGATCTCCAATTCGCGCGGATAGTCCTCTGCACACGGACCGATCTCGTTCGGCGCATCGACCTTCGTCGCGTGTACACAAAGTGCAGGGTACAGCGCGTGTTCCCAATAAGAGGGCTGGCGGACGGCTTTTTGATTGCCGATCACCTGTATCGCAGTCGCGGCAATGTTTGTAAAGGTGTTGCCGGATACGGCGGTTTGCGCATTGTAGCCGTATAAAAACAGCGCATTCCCGCCGATTTCGCAAAATTTGCAGTTGGAGACACAGCAGCTCCGCGTGTTTTCAAAGCGTACCGCGCCCTCAAACGCAATCGCCCAATCGCCGCGCAGCAGCGGATGATAGACCGCGCGGTTTTCCGCATAGGAAAACAGGCACAGCCCCGTTTCACAAAACGTGATCTGTTTGAGCCGGATATCCGCGGCGGGCACGGCAGGGGAGGCACCCTGTATTTGCAAAAGGGTGCGGTTTCGGCTGACTGTGATTTGTACCTCGTTCGGGTCCTGCCCTTGATCGGGATACCAATATAAGGTTTGCGCTTTGCGGTCAAAATACCATTCGCCCGGCGCGTCAAGCTCTTCCAAAACGTTTTCAACCACCATGGCGTTCCCGTAGGTGTCGCCGCGGTTGTTGTCCCCAAACCAGGAAAGGGCAAGCCCGCAGGGGCTCGACGGATCCTTGCCCGTCACCACATAAGAGTTCCCGCCCCAGCCTGCGGGGTGTATCGCGCGTACGATACCGTTTTCGGGATCTGTGTACCGTGCGGCACGCGATTTGATCTCAGCAGGCGTAGCCGCACCCTCCAACGGAACTGCGCCGGCCTGCTTGTTCGGATAGCGGCACAGGGTTTGTTCTGCACCGTCCGCAAACAGACGGCTGAAAGGTTTTTTATCCTTCATTTCGGCTTTCCAAATGCCGTTGCGCCACGGTGCCCATTGCAGCTTGGCGGGGGCATGTGCCGCGGTAAACACAACACCCTCTTCGCCGCACAGGGACAGACCGCTGTCCCGTTCGTCCAGTTGAAGCGGTTCGTCAAAAGCGTACAAGCCCTTTTCCATTTGAATGATACAGGGCTTTTGCATCATCCTGCTTTTTTCTATCGCTTCTTTGACTAAGTCAGCGGATGCGGCTGGATCTGATGCAATTGGCATGATCTTACAAATGGATTCCATATGTTGCCTCCGTGAAGCCGTATTGCTCTTAAAATTGTATCATAAGCACCGTGAATCTGTAAATATCCGCATAAAAATACCACCCGAACTTTTCGGGTGGTATTTTGAAAAAACAGCTTGTCAGATTACCCGCACGCGCACGATCTCTTCCACTGCCTCGATTGCCTCGATCGCCTCCGCAGAGACATCCGCGTCGGTGTCGAGCATCGTGTAGGCATATTCGCCGCGGGATTTGTTGACCATGTTGTCAATGTTGATGTTTTCCTCGGCGACGACCGTCGTGATCTTGCTGATGACGTTCGGCACATTCTTGTGGATGATGGTGATACGCGCTCTGCCGGTGCGCGGCACGCTTACGTCGGGCAGGTTCACCGAGTGTGTGATGTTACCGTTCTCTAAGAAGTCGCGGACTTCATCCACAGCCATGACCGCGCAGTTTTCTTCGGATTCGGGGGTGGAAGCGCCGAGATGCGGCAGAACGAGCACGCCGGGAACGTCCAGCAGTTCATCTGTGCCGAAGTCGGTCGCGTAGGCGGCGATCTTGCCGCTGCCGAGCGCCTCGATCACATCCGCCGTGTTCACAAGGTCGCCGCGCGCGAAATTCATGATGCGCACGTTGTCCTTCATCTGGTCGATGTTCTTTTTGCAGATCATCTCTTTGGTGTCGGGTGTAAGCGGCACATGCAGGGTAATGTAGTCGCAGTTTGCAAAAATTTCATCCAGCGTTGCCGAATGGTGTACGCCGCGCGAAAGCGCCCATGCCGCATCAACGGACAAAAACGGGTCATAGCCGTATACGGTCATGCCTAAAGCGCGCGCCGCATTGGCGACCAGCACGCCGATCGCACCTAAGCCCACGACGCCGAGCGCCTTGCCTTTGAGCTCCGGCCCCGCGAAAGCGGACTTGCCTTTTTCCACTGCCTTGGACATCTCCGCGCCGCTGCCTTTGAGGGTTTTTACCCAGTCAATAGCGGCAGGGATCTTGCGCGAGGAAAGCAGCATGGCGCAAAGCACCAGCTCTTTCACAGCATTTGCGTTCGCGCCGGGCGTATTGAATACGACGATGCCGTTTTCACTGCAGCGGTCGATCGGGATGTTGTTTACGCCGGCACCGGCTCTTGCAATCGCCTTGAGACTTTCGGGCAGCTCCATGTCATGCATGGATGCCGAGCGCACCAGCACCGCGTCGGGCGCAGCTTCCTCCGTGGAGTACGAATAGGTGTCCGGGAAGTTTTGAAGCCCTTTTTCCGAGATCTTATTTAAGGTCAAAATTCGATACATTGTGTTGTACCCGCCTTTCTTACGCGTTCTCTTTCTCAAACTTCGCCATGAAGTCCACAAGCGCCTGCACGCCTTCATACGGCATGGCGTTATAAATGGACGCGCGCATGCCACCCACGGTGCGGTGACCCTTGAGGTTCACAAGGCCCGCTTCGGTTGCTTCTTTAACGAATTTTGCGTTGAGCTCGTCGCTGTCGGTCACAAAGGGGACGTTCATCAGCGAACGGTCTTCGGGAACGACCGTGCCGCGGAACATCTTGCTGTTGTCGAGGAAGTCGTAAAGAAGCTTAGCTTTCTTGACGTTACGCTCTTGCATAGCCTCCAGCCCGCCGTTTTCCTTGAGCCATTCAAGCACCAGCTTGCAGATGTAGATCGTGTAGCAGGGCGGGGTATTGTACAGTGAGTTCGCATCCGCATGGACTTGGTAATTGAGCATGGTCGGCGTGATGTCACGCGCTTTGCCCAACAGATCTTCGCGGATGATGCAGATGGTAAGGCCTGCGGGCGCAACGTTTTTCTGCGCGCCGCCGTAGACCATGCCGAACTTGGAAACGTCCAGCGGCTCGGAAAGGAAACACGAGGAGATGTCCGCGATCAGCGGGACACTGCCCGTGTCGGGCAGCTCGTGGTAGACAGTGCCGTAAATGGTGTTGTTCATGCAGATATAGAAATAGTCTGCGTCGGGCGTAAAGGCTGACTTGTCAAGCTTCGGGATATAGGAGAAGGTCTTATCCGCCGAAGAAGCGACCGCTTTCACGTCGCCGTACTTCTGTGCCTCGGCAAAGGCTTTCTTCGCCCATTGGCCGGTGATGACATAGTCGGCTTTGCCGCTGCCGTTCATAAAGTTGAGTGGGATGGCGGCAAACTGCGTAGACGCGCCGCCCTGCAAAAACAGGACTTTGTAATTGTCGGGAATATGCATCAGCTCGCGAAGCAGTGCTTCCGCGCCCTTGATAATCTCGTCAAAGACCTTCGAACGGTGGCTCATCTCCATAACGGACTGCCCGCAGCCATGGTAATCGAGCATTTCAGCAGCAGCTTTTTTCAGGACTTCTTCCGGCAACATGGAAGGACCTGCGGAGAAGTTGTAAACTCTGGACATAAAAATACCTCCGAATCATTTTTTCACTGTGCTTGCCATTATAGCAAAGCGCAAATAGAAAAGTCAATGAATTGACAAAAGAATAACGATCTTTTTTGTAAAATTTCCGTAAAATCGAAAAAGTTGTTCAAAAAATTAACAAAACAAGAAATAGACCCATCCTATTTCGTCGATTCTTTTCGCTTTAAAAATGTTTCTGTTGCAGGAATCTAAAAAATACGATATAATCAATATTCAATCGTAAAAGCGATTTTAATTTGTCTTTATCTTTTTGGAGTGAATACATATGAACCC
Source organism: uncultured Clostridia bacterium (assembly GCA_944384995.1). GTDB lineage: Bacteria > Bacillota > Clostridia > Oscillospirales > Acutalibacteraceae > Fimenecus. Next base: position 93,685 of record CALWVN010000001.1, read on the forward strand.
TTTGGCTCGTGAAGAATTCACACTGCCCGCCGTCGCGCTGCGGGGGCTTGTGGTGTTCCCGGATATGACGCTGCATTTCGACGTCGGCAGAAAACAGTCTGTCGCCGCTGTCAAGCATGCCATGCTCACCAAGCAGAATCTGTTTTTGGTAACACAGACCGATTTGTCCGAAAAAGTGGACGGCGCAGACGCGCTCTTTAAGATCGGCGTTGTGTGCGAGATCAAGCAGCTTGTGCGCCTGCCATCGGGGGATTACTACCGCGTGATGGCGCAAGGCGGTTTTCGCGCCCGGCTTTTGGAACTGACCGCGCAAAAGCCCCATTTGACCGCGCGGCTGCGCCCGCTTGCCGACCGTGACCCGCGCACGGCGTCGCCTGCGGAGACCGAGGCGCTTATCCGCTATGCCAAAACGCTGTTTGAAGAGTACGCTATGCTCAACCAAAAGCTCTCTTCGGATCTGCTGCCCGCCGTGATGCGTATCCAAACACCGGGTAAGCTTGCCGATTTCATCGCGGGCAATTTGCCGCTGGAGTTTGCGGACAAGCAGACGATCCTGGAAGAACTGCAGGTGCAGCGCAGGCTCGAAAAGCTGTGCGTGCTGCTGGTGCATGAGATCGAGATGCTCGAAGCGATGGAAGAGATCGACGAGCGCGTACAGGAGCAGATCGACGAAAACCAGCGGGAATACTATTTGCGCGAGCAGATGAAGGTGATCTCGCAGGAACTCGGTGACACGGAATCCTCCGTGAGCGAAGCGCAGAAATACCGCGAAAGGATTTTAAAGCTGCATCTGGAGAAAGAGAGCGAGGAAAAGCTCCTGCAGGAGTGCGACCGTTTTGCGCGCACGCAGCCGACAAGCCCCGAAAGCGCGGTGTCCCGCTCGTATCTCGACGCGGTGCTTGCGCTGCCGTGGAACAAATATTCCAAGGAAAATCTGAACCTTGACCGCGCGCGGAAGATCCTCGATAAAGATCATTACGGGCTGGAATCCGTTAAGGAACGTATTTTGGAATTTTTGGCGGTGCGAAGCCTTGCGGGCAACGCCAAGGGGCAGATCGTCTGTCTTTCGGGACCTCCCGGTGTGGGCAAAACGTCCATTGCCCGTTCTCTGGCGCGGGCCATGAACCGCAAATATGAGCGCATCTCCTTAGGCGGTGTGAACGATGAATCCGAGATCCGCGGGCATCGCAAGACCTATATCGGTTCCATGCCAGGCAGCATCGTCGCCGCGCTCACGCGCGCCAAGACCGCGAACCCGCTGATCCTGCTTGACGAGATCGACAAGCTTTCGCGCGATTATAAGGGCGATCCCGCCTCTGCCTTGCTGGAGGCGCTCGACCCTGAGCAGAATAATACCTTCCGTGACCATTATATTGAGATTCCGTTCGATTTGAGCAAGGTCCTGTTCATCACCACCGCCAATGATACGAGCACCATCCCCGCGCCGCTTCTGGATCGCATGGAGGTCATCGAGCTTTACAGCTACACGGCGGAAGAAAAATTCCAGATCGCGAAGCGCCACCTCGTGCACAAGCAGATGGCGGAAAACGGCATCAAGCCCGCGCAGCTACGCATTACGGACGACGCGCTGCGCCTGATGATCGACGGCTACACGCGTGAAGCGGGCGTTCGCAAACTCGAACGCACCATTGCAAAAGTTATGCGCAAAGCAGCAGTGGAGATCGTCGGCGGCAAAACGGGCAAGATCACCGTGCACGCTTCCGACCTCGAAGCCCTGCTCGGCCCGCGCAAATTTAAGCCGGAAGACCTGACGGGGACAGATACCGTCGGCGTGGTCAACGGGCTTGCGTGGACTTCGGTCGGCGGCGAGCTTCTGAAGGTGGAAGCGGCCGTTATGGAGGGCACGGGCAAGCTGGAGCTTACCGGGTCTTTGGGCGATGTGATGAAAGAATCCGCCAAGGCGGCGTGCAGCTATATCCGCTGCCACGCGCACGAGTGGAATATTGACGATCAATTCTATAAGAATAAGGATATCCATATTCACTTCCCCGAGGGCGCTGTGCCTAAGGACGGGCCTTCGGCGGGTATTGCCGTTACCACGGCGCTTGCCTCCGCACTGTCGGGCTGCCCGGTACGCGCGGACATCGCCATGACGGGCGAGGTCACGCTCACGGGCAGGGTCCTGCCCATCGGCGGCCTTCGCGAAAAGACCATGGCGGCATACAAATCCGGGCTTCGCAGCGTGCTGATCCCGCGCGAAAACCTGCCCGACCTTCGGGAGATTGACAAGGTCGTTTCCGATGCGCTCGAATTTGTACCCGTGACGGATGTAGCCGAGGTGCTTTCGCGCGCGCTGATCCTGCCGAAAGAAGCGGAAGCGGTCGAGGAAGAGCCGCGTGCGCAAGTGCATCCCGTACTGCCCGCACCGCCTGTCGTAGAGCGCCGCCGTGCGGAGAGGGGCGAGGAGCTTTCATGAATTTCAGAACGACGGAATTTGAAGCCGCCTTCGGTACGCTCGCACAGCTGCCGCGCTCCGATCTGCCCGAGATCGCTTTCGCGGGACGTTCCAACGTCGGAAAATCCTCTTTGCTCAACCGATTGTGTAATCGCAAGGCTTTAGCGCGTGTAAGCTCTGTGCCCGGTAAAACGGTTACGGTCAATTTTTATCGGACGGGTGATGTGCGGCTTGTGGATCTGCCCGGTTACGGCTATGCCAAAGTCCCGAAATCGGAAAAAAAGCGCTGGGCGCAGCTTTTGGAAGGGTATTTCCGCACGAATCGCGACATTCGGCTTGTGGTGCAGCTTGTGGATATGCGCCATGATCCCACTGCCGACGACGAGACCATGCTTTCGTTTTTGACTGAAACAGGGCTCCCGTTCGCCGTCGTGCTCACGAAATGCGATAAGCTCAACAAAACGGAATATGCCGAACGTCTTTCGGCATTCCGAGCCCGTTTTTCCGAACTCCCGTCCGAGCTTCTGATCCCGTTTTCCGCTGCCCGCGGCGACGGCGTCATGGCGCTTTCGGCTGTGATAGAGAATTCTGTGAAACCGTGATATGGAGGAGTATATGACAAAGCAACCGTTTACGACCAAGGAAAAATTAGAGGAGATTGCCGCGCAGTTCCCGACCCCGTTCCATCTGTATGACGAAGCGGGCATTCGCCGTAATGCGCAGGCGCTCAAGGATGCATTTGCGTGGAATAAGGGGTTCAAGGAGTATTTCGCCGTCAAGGCGACACCGAACCCGTTTTTGATCAAGATCCTGCGCGAATACGGCTGCGGGTGCGACTGCTCCTCGAAAACGGAACTGATGCTCTCGAAAGCCGTCGGCGCGGTGGGGGAGGACGTCATGTTCTCCTCCAACGACACGCCCGCCGAGGAGTTTCAATATGCCGCCGACATGGGCGCGATCATCAATCTCGACGACATCACGCACATTGAAGTGCTTGAAAAAACGCTTGGGCGTTTGCCTGAACGCATCTGCTGTCGATACAATCCCGGCGGGGAGTTTAAGATCACCACGGACATCATGGACAACCCCGGTGAAGCGAAATACGGTATGACTACAGAGCAGATCTTTGATGCGTTCCGTATTTTAAAGGCAAAGGGTGTCAAGGAATTCGGCATCCATGCGTTTTTGGCGAGCAACACCGTCACGAATGCGTATTACCCTGTATTGGCGGGCGTTTTGTTCGATCTTGCGGTTCGGCTGCAAAAGGAAACGGGTGCAAATATCCGCTTTATCAATCTGTCGGGTGGTGTCGGCATTCCCTATCGCCCCGACCAAGAGCCCAACGACATCGCCGAGATCGGGAAAGGTGTCAAAGAGGTCTATGACCGCATCCTTGTGCCGGCGGGTATGGGCGACGTGTCGATCTTCACGGAGCTCGGCAGATTTATGATAGGTCCCTACGGCGCACTGGTAACGCGCGTCATTAACGAAAAGCACACCTATAAGGAATATATCGGTGTGGATGCCTGCGCCGCTAACCTGATGCGACCTGCCATGTACGGCGCATATCACCACATCACGGTTATGGGCAAGGAAAACGAGCCCGCAACCTGCACCTACGACGTGACCGGCTCGCTTTGTGAGAACAACGACAAATTCGCCGTGGACCGCGCGCTGCCGAAGATCGACATCGGCGACCTGCTTTATATCCATGACACGGGTGCGCACGGCTTTTCCATGGGCTATAACTACAACGGCAAGCTGCGTTCAGCGGAGATCCTGCTGAAAGAAAACGGGGACTTTGAGATGATCCGCCGCGCCGAAACGCCCAAGGATTATTTCGCCACATTTGACTGCTTTCCCGCATTTTACGAAAAGGTTTTGAACGCATAAAACGAGGTGTCGGTATGGCGTTTACGCACCTGCATCTGCACACGGAATACAGCCTCCTCGACGGCGCCTGCCGCCTCGGGGAGCTTTGTGCTGCCGCAAAAGACCTGGGCATGACCTCGCTTGCCATGACCGACCACGGCAACATGTACGGTGCGGTCGAATTTTATAAGGCGGCAAAGGCGAACAGCGTCAAACCGATCATCGGGTGTGAGGTCTATGTTGCGCCGCGTAAGCTAACCGATAAAGTCCACGGGCTGGATTCCGAACGCTATCACTTGGTGCTTTTGTGCGAAAATGAGACAGGTTATAAAAACCTGATCCATATGGTATCGCGTTCTTGGGTGGACGGGTTCTATGTCCGTCCGCGTGTGGACAAGGAACTTCTGGAAGCTCATCACGAGGGGCTGATCGCCCTGTCGGCTTGCCTTGCCGGGGAGATCCCGCGCAAACTCACGGCAGGTGACTTTGAGGGCGCAAAAGAAACGGCGCTTTGGTACAACCGTGTGTTCGGGCAGGGGAATTATTACCTCGAATTGCAGGACCACGGGCTTCCCGAGCAGCAGGCGATCCTCCCGCAGCTTGTGCGCCTGTCGCAAGAAACGGGTATTCCCTGCGTCGCGACCAACGACGTGCATTATATCCATAAGTCGGACGCCAAAACACAAAAGGTGCTCATCTGCATCCAGACCAACCACACCATCGATGAGGACACAGGGCTGGAGTTTTCCACCGATGAATTTTATTTGAAGTCCGAAGAAGAAATGCGCGAGCGTTTTGCTTTTGCGCCCGAGGCCTTGGAAAATACCGCATTGATTGCCGAACGCTGCAATGTGGAATTTGAATTCGGCAAAACCAAGCTGCCGCGCTTCGACGTGCCGAACGGCGAAGACCATTTTACCTATTTCCGCGACCGCTGCTATGCAGGCCTTCGGCAGCACTGCGGTGAAAACCCGCCCGAAGCCTATACCCGGCGACTCGAACATGAGCTGTTGGTCATTCGGGATATGGGGTATGTCGATTACTTTTTGATCGTAGCAGACTTTATTGCCTATGCGAAATCGCAGGGTATCCCCGTCGGGCCCGGGCGCGGCTCGGGGGCAGGCAGCCTTGCGGCATACTGTATGGGTATTACGGGCATCGACCCCATGCAGTACAACCTCATTTTTGAACGCTTTTTAAACCCGGAGCGCGTCAGTATGCCCGATATCGACGTGGATTTCTGCTATGAGCGCCGTGAAGAAGTAATCAACTACGTGATCCGAAAATACGGTGCCGACCATGTGGCGCAGATTGTTACCTTCGGTACAATGGCGGCGCGCGCGGCGGTACGCGATGTCGGGCGTGCGCTCGGAATGCCCTATAACACGGTGGATGGCGTTTCTAAGCAGATTCCGCGGGAATTGGGCATCACCATTAACAAAGCGCTGCAAAAAAACAGCGAGCTGCGCGCCATGTACGAGCGGGATGAAAAAATTCGGGAGCTTCTTGACACGGCAAAGCGTGTGGAGGGCATGCCGCGCCATGCATCCACGCATGCGGCGGGCGTGGTGATCACCGACCGCCCCGTGCGCGAATACGTGCCGCTTGCGCGCAACGACGACGCGGTCGTGACACAGTTCACCATGACCGCCATTGAAGAACTTGGGCTTCTCAAAATGGATTTCCTTGGGCTTCGCACGCTGACGGTCATCCACGATGCCGAGCAGATGATCCGCGCACACACGCCTGATTTTGATATCGATAAGATCCCGATGGATGACGACGCGACCTATCAGATGTTTTCCAAAGGGCAGACCTACGGCGTGTTCCAGTGTGAATCCGCGGGCTTGCGCAGTGTCCTTACCAGATTAAAACCACGCAATCTTGAGGACATCATCGCGGTGATCTCCCTGTACCGGCCCGGCCCCATGGACTCCATTGACGATTATATTGCCAACCGCCACGATCCGAGCCGCATTCACTATAAAACCCCGCTTCTAAAACCGATTTTGGACGTGACCTACGGCTGCATGGTCTACCAGGAACAGGTCATGGAAATCTTCCGCACCCTTGCGGGCTACTCGTTCGGCAGGGCGGACATCGTCCGCCGCGCCATGTCCAAAAAAAAGCATAAGGTCATGGAGGAGGAACGCCATAACTTTATTTACGGGTTGAAAAATCCGGACGGCACCACAGCGTGCTGCGGCTGTGTGGCAAACGGCATTGATGAGAAAACGGCGAACAGCATTTTTGATGATATGTCGTCGTTCGCGTCGTATGCGTTCAATAAATCCCACTCCGCCGCCTATGCGGTCGTGGCGTACCGCACCGCTTACCTCAAGTGCCATTATCCGGGTGAATTTATGGCGGCGCTCTTAACCAGCGTGATCGATGACGCGACCAAAATTTCCCTGTATATTGCCGACTGCATGCGTCTCGGGATCCGCACGTTGCCGCCGGACGTCAACCGCAGCGGGCAGTCCTTTGCGCCTGAGGGACGCGCCATTCGGTTCGGATTGCTTGCTATTAAAAATTTAGGCAAGGGCTTTATTACCGCCATTTTGGAGGAACGCAAAAAGAACGGCGCGTATACGAACTTTTATGATTTCTGCAAACGTCTGTACGGTAAGGAATTCAACAAACGCGCCGTCGAGGGACTTGTCAAAAGCGGCGCGCTTGACGGCTTGGATCTCAACCGCCGCGAGATGCTGCAAAACCTGCCCGTCGTGACCGCCGCACTCGATGCGGAAAGCCGCCGCAATTTAGACGGTCAGTTGGACTTGTTCTCCATCGGACAGTCTCAGCCCCTCTCTTTGGCGCCGGAATACAGCCGTTGCTCGGAATTCCCCGCCGAGGAGCTCTTGCAAATGGAAAAAGAGGCGACGGGACTTTACCTTTCGGGACATCCGATGGCGGCATATGCCCCGCTTGCCGAAAAACTGGGTACAATTCCGGTTTCCGAACTGTTGGAGGCGGGGGAAGACGCGACGGACATGCACCGCGACGGCAGCACAGTCACACTGCTTGCCATTGTAACGGCGGTCAAGCGCAAGACGACGAAAAACGACGACACGATGGCATTTGTCACGGTCGAGGATATTTACGGCAGCATAGAGCTTCTGGTGTTCCCAAAGGTCTATGCGCAATATTCGCACCTGCTGACCACGGGAAGTGTCATTTATGTGCGCGGACGGCTCTCGCTTCGGGAGGATGAAAGCCCGAAGGTCTTGCCCGACCGCATTTCTCCGCCGCCCGATGCAAACGCCGTCTCGCCGCAAGCTTCCGCAGCAGCACCTGCCGCCGCAAAACAGAATGAGCGGCAGCCGCAGCAGATTCGGCAGGGGCTTTTCCTTTTGATCGACTCCGCAAACAGCGCGCAGGATAAAAAGGTCAAGAACCTGCTTTCAATCTTTGAAGGGCAGATCCCCGTGTATCTCTGCTACAACGATACGCGCAAAAAATTCGTGACCTCCCGAGGAACGGACATGAATGAACCGCTTTTGTCTGAATTACGCCGCTTGCTCGGGGAAAAAGGCGTGCTGCTGCGCTGAACTGCATTTTGTTGAAAAAACAGGAATTACTTGACAACCGCACGGATTCGTGTATTATATAACAGCGCCTTATTCTTTGTGCTTTTCGGCGCAAGTTTTGTAATTCGTTTGCATGGGCTTTATCTATTTCCATAAATATATCATGAGGTGACGAAAGATGAAAACGATCGGTGTTTTGACAAGCGGCGGTGACGCGCCGGGCATGAACGCAGCGATCCGTGCAGTGGTGCGCTCCGGCTGTGAAAACGGCTTTCGCGTGATGGGCATTCGCCGTGGTTACAACGGGCTTATGTACGGCGATATGTATGAAATGAATTTGAGAAGTGTCTCCAATATCATCAACCGCGGCGGCACGATCCTGTATTCTGCGCGCAGCCCCGAATTCAAAACCGAAGAGGGTATGCAGAAAGCCATCGACGTTTGCAAAGAGGTCGATATGCAGGGGATCGTCGTCATCGGCGGCGACGGCTCTTTCCGCGGTGCACGCGACCTTTCGCTGCGCGGCGTGCCCTGTGTCGGCATCCCCGGCACGATCGACAACGACATCGCCTGCTGCGACTATACGATCGGTTATGATACTGCAATGAACACGGTCATGGAAATGGTTGACCGCTTGCGTGATACGTCCGAATCCCATGACCGCTGCTCGGTCGTGGAGGTCATGGGCAGAAAAGCGGGGTATATCGCGCTCAACGCCGGTATCGCCTGCGGCGCAACGACGATCCTGATCCCCGAAGTGCCGTTTGATTTTGAACGCGATGTGATCGAGCGCATGCGCCGTACGCAGAAGGCGGGTAAGCGCCACTTTATCATTATTGTTGCCGAGGGTGTCGGCGGCGTGCAGGAAATGTCGGAACGCATTCAGCGTGAAACGGGTGTGGAATCCCGCGCAACGATCCTCGGCCATGTGCAGCGCGGCGGTTCGCCCACCGTGCGCGACCGTGTTGCCGGCAGCCAGATGGGCTACCGCGCGGTCGAGCTTCTGAAAGAAGGCACGGGTAACCGTGTTGTCGCCATGCAAAAGGATCAGATCTTCGATTTCGATATCTTTGAGGCGCTGAACATGAAAAAGTCCATCGATCTCGATCTGTACCGCGTCGCGCACGAAATCTCCATCTGATGCGCAATATCGTTCTGATCGGTATGCCCGCCAGCGGCAAAAGTACCGTGGGCGTGCTGCTTGCCAAAACGCTCGGTATCGGCTTCTGTGATACGGATCTGCTTATTCAGCAGCGCGAGCGCCGCCTTTTACAGCAGATTATTGACGAGGACGGCATTGAGGCGTTTCTCGACGCGGAACGCGATGCGGTATTGTCGCTTGATTGTTCCGACACGGTCATTGCCACGGGCGGCAGCGTCGTCTTTCGCGAAGAAGCGATGCGGAAGCTGAAGGAAAACGGCATCATCGTGTTTTTGGATGTCCCGCTTGACGAAGTGCAAAAAAGGCTGCAAAACATAAAAACGCGCGGCGTTGCGGCGAAAAAGGGCGAGAGTATCGCTGACATCTATAATGAGCGTCTGCCGCTTTACAGCACCTACGCGGACATAACCGTTTGTGTACATCCGGGCACACCGGAAGATGCCGTCTGTGAATTGCTTTCGGCTTTGCAAAAAACGGCAACATTGGCACTTTGAACGTTTAAAATTCAAAATTCTGCAAAAAATAGACTTTACGGCTGATTGAAAACCATTCAGGTCAATTTCCGCCGTAAAGTCTTTTTTTTACCGCAAATAAAGCGGTTTGATTCGCATACAGTATTAGTGCGGCCGCAAGGTCGCGTGCGGAGGTGAAAAATGAAGAAGCTCTTCCATTTTTTCAGCCTTTTCGGCTTATGTATCGCCTCTGTCATCTTTGCATTCGTGTTATTCGGCGAGATCACGATTCCCGACAGTATTCAGCTTTTGGAAAACGAAGAGATTCATGTCAACGGCATTTACTCGTTGAAGAGTTCGCAAGAAGGGGAAAAGGATGCTTCTGCGGCCTCGGTAGCTTCGGTCTCTTCCGAAAAGCCCGGCAGCTATACGGTGGAGGTCTCTGTCTTTAACACGATCCCGGTCAAATCCTCGACCGTTACGGTCAGCAAGCGGCAGTATGTCGTGCCCAGCGGCGACATTTTCGGCGTGAAGATCTACACGGACGGTGTGCTGGTTGTCGGTATGGACGACGTGTTTACGGCAAGCGGCGCCGTGAACCCCGCAAAGGATGCGGGGCTTGAGATCGGCGACGCCATACTCGCAGTGGACGGCAAAACCGTAGATACGACTGCAGCGCTTACCGAAGCGCTGCACAGCGGCGCCGGGCAAGTCCGCGTACAGGTGCGGCGTGACAGCGAGATCTTTGAGTCCGTTTTGACACTTGCAGTTTCCGAAAACGACGGTGGCTTAAAAGCAGGCCTTTGGGTGCGTGACAGCACCGCAGGCGTAGGTACCTTGACCTTTTATAACCCGCAGACCGGTGTGTTCGGCGGGCTGGGCCACGCCATATGTGACCTGGATACCGGCACGGTCATGCCCTTAAAAAGCGGCGTCGCGGTGGAAACGGTCATCAGCGGCTGCTATAAGGGCAGCGCCGGGGTCACGGGTGAGCTGTGCGGCGTGTTCCAGGAAAAAACGCTCGGGGAGCTGTACGCAAACTGCGATGCCGGCGTTTACGGATGCTTGGCGGAGTTTGACACCTCTGCGGTATCTTTGCCCGTCGCTACAAAGAACGAGGTAAAAACCGGATACGCGCAAATCATTTCCACGGTTGACGACTCCGGGCCGCACTATTATGATGTTCAGATCGTTAAGGTTTACCCAAATTCTGATGAGAACGGTAAAAATATGATCGTTGAAGTCACAGATGAGGACTTGATTGCAAAAACGGGTGGTATTATCCAAGGAATGAGTGGCAGCCCTATTATTCAAGACGGTATGCTCGTCGGTGCGGTGACTCACGTATTCGTCAACAATGCGCTTCAAGGGTACGGCATTTTTGCAGAAACCATGCTCAAAGAATCCCAATCCGTGGAAACGGCTGAGCTTGAGCAAGAGGCAAAGGCGCAGGTGGCTTAGGGTGTGCGGTGCGCAGTACCGCGCACCCTTTGTTTTTTGCAAAAAATCGCTGTGCGCTGCGCGGTTTGACTCTTCCTGTTTGATCGCGGATTTTTTTGCGTGATTTGCAAATTTTTACTTGCCAAATAATACCATATATGGTAAAATATGGCAGAAATCAAAACAGGAGGTTGTTTTCATTGGAAAAAACATTGAAAATTTTGTTTACGGAGGAGCAAAACAGCTTCGGGCGCAGCTGCACGCAGGTGCTCAAAGACAAGGGGTTTGACGTAAAGCTTACACCGAAAAACGGTTCGGAAGTCTTGCGTCTTTTGCAAAGTGAGCAGCCTGACGTGTTGATCATGGATGCGATCATGGCTTCGGTCGATGCGCTCGGTGTCTTGAACCAGCTCAAGAAAAACCCACCGAAAAAACGCCCGATCATCATGGTGATTTCGGGCGTGGACAACCAGCGCTTTGAAAATGAAGTGCTGCAGGCCGGCGCGGATTACTATTTTCTCAAGCCATTTGATGTACAGATGCTTGCAGAACGTGTTGCGATGATGACATCCTGGCAGCTTTCGGGCGGGAAAATGGATGTATCTGCTTCGCCGCATATCAGCGACTCGGAGCTGGAAGTGCTTGTCAGCGATATTATGCGCCAAATCGGCGTTCCAGCGCATATAAAAGGCTATCAGTATCTGCGCGAGGCGATCATCCTCTCCATTCATGATACGGAAATGATGAATTCCGTAACAAAGGTTTTGTACCCGACGGTTGCCAAACGCTTCTCTACGACCTCCTCACGGGTGGAGCGCGCCATTCGCCATGCTATCGAAGTTGCTTGGGATCGCGGCGATGTAGACGTGCTCAGCTCGTATTTCGGATATACCATTCAGAATTCCCGCGGCAAGCCGACCAATTCGGAATTTATTGCCATGATCAGCGATAAAATGCGGCTGCAGCTGAAAATCGCCTGAATTTATATCAAAGAAAAACCCGCCCCGTACTGTTTTTTCAGCACGGGGCGGGCTTTTTGTTTAGGTGCTTGATAGTTTAAGCGAGGTCTTTCGCGCATTCCGAAGTGATTTTTTCGGCGATTTTTTGCAGTTGTTCCACGCTTCCCAGCATACTTAGGTCACGACGGTATTTGGCGGCGCCGCGAATGCCCTTCACATACCAGGCGGCGTGCTTGCGCGCTTCGCGTATGCCGATGCGTTCGCCCTTGTATTCGCAGATCTTTTGCACGTGCGTGCACATCACACGCATGCGTTCCTCGACCGGCGGATCGGGGAGCAAGGAGCCGTCGCGCAAGTACGCGTTGATCTGCTCAAATACCCAGGGCCGTCCGAGCGCGCCGCGCCCGACCATTAAAAAGTCACAGCCTGTTTTTGACAGCATTTCGGCAGCCGACGGGCCGTCCGTGATGTCGCCGTTGCCGATCACGGGGATTTTCACGCTTTGCTTGACTTGCGCAATGTGCTCTAAGAACACGGGCGGCGCATACATCTGCCGCCGCGTCCTGCCGTGTACGGTAATCGCCGCCGCGCCGGCCTGCTCGGCACGCTGCGCCATTTCCACGGCGTTGAAGTGGTCTTCGTCCCAGCCAATACGAATTTTGACCGTCACGGGCACATCGCCGCACGCACGTACAACGGCTCTGACGATCTTTTCGGCAAGCGGCGGGTCACGCATCAGTGCTGCACCCCCGCCGTTCCCCGCGATCTTCGGCGCGGGGCAGCCCATGTTGATGTCTACAAACTGCGGGCGCATTTGTAAGACCGTCTCCACGCTTTGCGCCATGATCTCCGGGTCGCTTCCGAAGATCTGTACGCCGGCGGGGCGCTCAGCGTCGGACAACTGCATGAGCGATTTGGATTTTCTGTCGCCCATGGAAACGCCTTTTGCACTGACCATTTCCGATACCGTGTATGCCGCGCCGAAACTGACGCATAACTCGCGAAACGCACGGTCCGCTACGCCCGCCATAGGCGCGAGCGCAGCAAAGCCGTTTAGTTTCGTGTTTCCGATCTGCATGGTTTTCATCCGTTCCGTTTGCCTGTCTGTTTCGGCAAACACCAGCAGTATACCACACTTTATTTTGACGCACAACCGAAAAATCCCGTGCATTTCATCAGTACATATGGTATATTAAATACAGACAAGCAATTTGTGTGCAGAGGTGATTTCCATGAAGCTGCTTGTGCTCGACGGAAACAGCATTTTCAATCGTGCCTTTTACGGCATCAAACTGTTGACTACGAAAGACGGGCGGTACACCAACGCGATCTACGGCTTTATGAATATTCTCCTGAAGCTTGAGGAGGATGTAATGCCCGACGCGGTGGCGGTCACGTTTGATCTGAAAGGTCCGACCTTTCGTCATAGGCTTTACGACGGCTATAAAGCGACGCGCAAGGGGATGCCGCCGGAGCTTGCCGAGCAGATGCCCGTGCTCAAAGAGCTTTTGACAGCGCTTGGGTATAAGATCGTTACCAAAGAGGGATATGAAGCGGATGACATCATCGGCACGCTCTCCTCCCATGTCGGTGCGGAAAATTTCTGCTATATCGCCACGGGCGACCGTGACAGCTTGCAGTTGGTGCGGGATAACGTGCAGGTGCTGCTTGCATCCACCAGAGCCGGGCGTTCCGAAACGACCGCCTATGACGTCGCGCGCGTGCGCGAGGAGTATGGTGTTTCCCCACGGCAGATGATCGATATGAAAGCGCTCATGGGCGACAGCTCCGACAATATCCCCGGTGTTGCCGGCGTCGGTAAAAAGACGGCGGAGGATCTGATCCAACGGTTCGGGACGCTTGACGAGCTTTATGCGTCGTTGGATTCTGCGGATATCAAGCCCGGTGTGCGCCAAAAGCTGCAAAACGACAAGGACATGGCGTATTTAAGCTATAAGCTTGGCACCATTGATTTGAACGTGCCGGTGGATACAAGTCCGGAAGCCTACCGAAAAGACGCGCCCAACGAGCAGGAAGCAACGGCTTTGCTCGTCTCTTTGGAAATGTTCAAGATTCTTGAAAAGCTTCATTTTGATGGTGCTCAAAAGCCTGCTGCAACTGCAAAGCCTGCGGAAAAGATACCGTTTTTAACGTCAGGACTGCCTGCCTGGGAAGAGCTGCTTGTCGGCGGCGGTGCGTATTTTGCGCTTGCCGGACAAACCGTATATTTCCGAACTCCGAAGGCAGTCGTTACGGCGGATCTTGCGGACGCCAAGGAGAAAGTCGAATTTATGTCTCTGCTGGCAGACGGCAGCGTGCCGAAATACGTCTATTCCTCTAAAGAGGTATTTGCGTTTGCCTTCCAGAACGGCGCCGAGGCACAGAATATCTGTATGGATGTTACCCTTGCCGCTTATCTTTTAAACCCCAACGCCAAGGACTACGACCTGTCCCGTCTTGTGCAGGAATATTGTCCTCGTGCAGCGTCAGCCGAAACAGACGACCAAACGGCGAACGCCTGCGCCAACCTGCCGTCGCTTTGTGAAAAGCTTGCGGTGCGGCTGGAGGCGTGCGGGCAGACCGAATTGTTAAAAGACATGGAGATCCCACTGGCTGAAGTGCTTGCCTCGATGGAACATGTCGGCGTTTTGGTGGACAAGGCTGGCATCGAACGGTTTTCCGATATGCTCACCGGCAAGATCGATGCGGCGCAGGCGCGTATTTACGAGCTTGCGGGTGAGGAATTCAACATCCATTCGCCCAAGCAGCTTGGTGTGATCTTATTTGATAAGCTGCACCTGCCCGCCAAAAAGAAAACCAAGACCGGCTATTCCACGAACGCCGAGGTGCTGGAAGACCTTGCCGACGAGTACGAGATCGTCCGCCGCATCCTCGAATACCGCACGCTTACAAAGCTCAAATCCACCTATTGCGACGGGCTTTTGAAGGTGATCGGCGAGGACGGACGCATCCATTCGAGCTTCAACCAGACCGAAACACGCACAGGGCGCATCTCCTCGACGGAGCCGAACCTGCAAAATATCCCTGTTCGACAGGAGCTTGGGCGTGAAATGCGTCGGTTCTTTATGGCGGGCGAGGGGAATCTGCTCGTGGACGCGGACTATTCGCAGATCGAGCTGCGTGTGCTCGCAGATATTGCGGATGACAAAACGATGATCGATGCGTTTAACGCCGACACGGACATCCACACCGTCACTGCATCGCAGGTGTTCCATATGCCGCCGCAGATGGTCACGCCTTTGATGCGCAGCCGCGCCAAGGCGGTCAACTTCGGTATTGTCTACGGCATCGGCGCGTTTTCTCTCAGCAAAGATATTGGCGTTACGCGCGCCGAGGCGGATAAATATATCAAAGACTATCTCCATCATTACGCGGGCGTGAACCGCTATATGGAGCAGGTCGTCGCGCAGGCAAAAAAGGACGGCTATGTGACCACGCGGTTTGCACGCCGCCGGTATTTGCCGGAGCTTGCCTCCTCCAACGCCATGCTGCGCGCGTTCGGCGAGCGTGTGGCGCGCAATATGCCGATTCAGGGCACGGCGGCGGACATCATCAAGATCGCCATGATCCGTGTCTATCGAAGATTAAAAGAAGAAAATATGCGCGCAAAGCTCATTTTGCAGGTGCATGACGAACTGATTGTTGAAGCGCCCGAGGCGGAAGCGCAAAAGGCGGCGCAGATCGTCTCGCGCGAAATGGAAAATGCGTGCGAGATGAAAGTGCGCTTGAAAAGCGACGCCAATATCGGCAAAACCTGGTATGATGCAAAGGGATGACACTGTGCTTCACGTGATTTTTGTTTGTACGGGCAATACCTGCCGCAGTCCTATGGCGGCGGGCTTGTTCCGTTTGTATTTGCAGAACATGGGTCTTCAGGGCTGCGCCAAAGTAGAAAGCGCCGGGCTTGCGGCTGCGGCGGGCGCGCCGCCTTCGGAGAATGCTGTCAAAGCAGCAGCGGGCTTTAGCGCGAATATTTCTGCGCATCGCTCAAGACCGTTGATCGGTGCGGATATAACGCCCGATACACGTTTTGTTTGTATGACACCGCAGCATGCCGCCGTGCTGCGCAGCGCGGGCGTTTTGCCCGAACATATTTTAGCTCTTTCCGTTTCCGACCCCTTTATGGGCGATGAACAGGTATATAGGTGTTGCGCTGAACAGTTAAACGATGCGATGCCGACGGTGTTTCGCTTTGTATTCGGCTGTGACGGCGTACGGCGCATGCAGCCGCAGGATGCGAAAGTGGCTGCCGCCATAGAGCAGACGTGTTTTGCGCATCCGTGGAGCGAAACCGCGCTGCGCGAATCGCTTGAAAACCCGAATGCCTGCTTTTTCCTGCTGACTGCGGACGGCCGCCCTGCGGGATACATCGGTGCGGACAACATTTCGGGTGAGGTGTATATGAACAATCTCGCCGTCCTGCCCGAATTTCGCCGCCGCGGCTTTGGCAGGCTGCTTTTATCGGTGCTTGTGACATACGCGCGCACGCAGAAAGCGGCGTTTGTGACTTTAGAGGTTCGGGAGGGCAATATCCCCGCCGTTTCGCTGTACCGAGAACTCGGCTTTCAGCAAACAGGCATACGCAAAAATTTTTACCGCGATCCCGAGGAAAACGCATTGATTTTGACACTTTCCTTCGACAAAAAGCAAGCTTAGTAGTTTTGTAACGTTTTTAACCATTTGTAACTTGCCTTTTTCGGCAAAGCCTATATAATGTGAGAAGAGGCAGAAATTTGTCGAAGGATTGGGTTATAGTATGCAGGCTGTAAAACAAAACAAAATACTGCGCGTGATGCTTGCGGTATTTGCGGTCGTGATCATTGCGCTGTCTGTTGCGTTGACGGTGTTTTCCGTAAGAAACGATCGCCTTTCCGAAAGCGGCGCACAGGCGGGCGAGGCTTATGCGAGCCTTTCCGAAGCGCTCGGCAGTGAGCAGGCGGCGCGTGCACAGGAGGCGTCCTCCTATCAAGCACAGATAGACGCGCAAAATGAGGCGCACCAAAGTGAAAAGGACGCGCTTCAGCAAACGATTGCCGATCTTAATCGCCAGATCTCTCTTAAGCGCGCCGCGACCACGCAGCCGCCTGTCACGCAAAGCCCCGCCGTGCAGACGGGAACAGCGGATCTTTCGGGAAAAACCGTTTACCTCACGTTTGATGACGGACCGTCGCCCCGCACGCCGGAGATCTTAAAAATTTTGGATCAATACGGCGTCAAGGCGACGTTCTTTGTCATCAACGGCGGAAAATATAATCAATATATGAAGGATATTGTGAACGGGGGACACAGCATAGCGCTGCACTCCTATTCGCATAACTACTCTAACATTTATGCATCCGAAGAAAACTATTTTGCGGATCTGCAAAAGATTTCGGATGTCGTATACGAGCAAACGGGCGTGCGTACCAATCTGATCCGCTTTCCGGGCGGAAGCAGCAATACTGTCAGCCGCAAGTATTCGAAGGGCATCATGACGCGTTTGACCAAAGAGGTCGCTGCGCGCGGCTATGTATATTTTGACTGGAATGTAGAATCCGGCGACGCGGCGGGCAATCGGGTTTCCGCACAGACCATTATTAACAACTGCCGTAAAGTTCCGCGCAACAATGCTGTGATCGTACTCATGCATGATGCTTCGCCGAAAAAAAGCACGGTCGAAGCGCTGCCGGCTGTCATCGAATACTATAAAAAGGCCGGCTGCAAATTCGCCGCGCTCACCGCATCCTCGCCGACCGCGCATCAGCGGGTCCTAAACTGACCGATTGCGATTTTTTGTATATATTCAATAGTTGAAAACATTTTTCATTGTGATTTTGCACAAAGTTTCTTTGTGCCGAAGGAACGGACTTTGGTGCACCCACTGAAATCTCACAAAATCCCCCATATATCGTGTTTTAACCGTTGACGCGGACAAGTTTTGTGGTATAATATGTTATCGAAAAGCAGGAAAAACAGCTAATACTCTGATATATGGGGAGAATGTTTTATGTTCGTCAAAGAAGTTCTTGTTCAAAATCAGGTTGGTCTGCATGCGCGCCCGGCTACGTTCTTCATCCAGAAGGCCAATGAGTTTAAATCTTCGATCTGGGTTGAAAAGGACGAGCGCCGCGTTAACGCAAAAAGCCTGCTCGGCGTTCTCTCACTCGGTATCATGGGCAACACCACGATCCGCATCATTGCCGGCGGTCCCGATGAGGTGCAGGCGGTTGAAGCGCTTGTGAAGCTGGTGGAATCCGGCTTCGCCGAATAATTTACATCAGAGCTTTTTTCAGACACGCCGGCTCTACGGTGTGTCTGTTTTTATTGTATGAGAAAGGCGGTGGCTAGCACGGAAGACAGAAGAGCGCAGCTGCGCGCAAAATCCATGCGCCTGCCGCTGCTGCCGGGCGTGTATATCATGAAAAACACGGCTGGCGAGATCATTTATATCGGTAAAGCAAAGGCTTTGAAAAACCGCGTCAGCCAATATTTCGGCTCACCGAAAGCGCATACGGTCAAGGTACGCAAAATGGTCGAGAACGTGCAGGATTTCGACTATATTGTCACAGACAGCGAATTTGAAGCACTGGTGCTGGAGTGCAGCCTTATCAAGCAGCACATGCCGAAGTACAATATTCTGCTCAAAGACGATAAAGGGTACAGCTACATCCGTGTGGCAGGGGTAAAATTTAAAACGATTTCTGCCGTGCTGCAAAAGCAGGATGACGGCGCGCAGTATATCGGGCCCTTTACCAGTTCCTATGCCGTGAAACAAAGCGTGGACGCAGCAAATAAGATATTTATGCTCCCGCAATGCGGAAAAGATTTTGATAGTGGGGCGCAGACTGCACGCCCTTGCTTAAACTATTATATTTCCCGCTGCTGCGGCGTCTGCACGGGAAAAGTCAACCAAAAAGAGTATGCCGACGCCGCCGAACAGGCGATCCGCTTCTTGAAAGGCGACAGCGGCGCTGTGGTGCAGACGCTTACAAAACAAATGGAGGAAGCGTCTGAGCGTTTGGATTTCGAACGCGCCGCGCGGCTTCGCGACCGTATTCAGGCGATCCAAAAGCTACAGGATAAGCAGAAGGTCGTGTTTAAATCCGTTGAGGAGCAGGACGTGTTCTCCATGGCGGAAAGCGAAAATAATGTCTGCCTTGCCGTCCTGCGCTTCGCGGACGGGCGTCTGTTTGACAGCGAGCATTTCTTTTTTGAAAAAGAGGAAAGCGCCGCAGAGACCATGACCTCTGCGATCACTTCGTATTATACCATGCGGCATAATATCCCGCGCCGCGTCACTGTGGACGGTGAGGTGGAGGGAAAAGCGGATTTAGAGCGCTGGCTTTGTGAAAAACGCGGCAAAAAGACCGTAATTTTTTGCCCGCAGCGCGGCGAGCAGGTCGAGGTCGTCAAAATGTGCCGTGAAAACGCACAGGAAAAATTGGCGCTGAAGCTCGGTGTGCGCGGCAGGGACGTCGCCGTACTCGAAGAGCTGCGCGACCTTTTAGGGCTGAAAAGCGCGCCTGCCTATATTGAAGCCTACGATATTTCCCATACTGCAGGGCAGGACAGTGTCGGCGGCATGGTCGTGTTTTCTGACGGAAAACCTTTGAAATCCGCTTATCGGCGCTTTATCATCAAATCCTTTGAAGGGAACGACGACTACCGTTCCATGCACGAGGTGCTTACGCGTCGCTTCAACGAGTATGAAAAACACAAGGACAGCGGCAAGGGCTTCGGCAGACTGCCCGACTTGATCCTGCTGGACGGCGGCGTCGGACAGGTCAGCGCCGTACAACCCGTGCTTGATCGCTTCGGGCTGCAAATCCCGCTGTTCGGTATGGTCAAGGACAACCGCCATCGCACGCGCGCTATTGCCCTAAACGGTGGGGAGATTGAGATTCGTTCAAACCGCCGTGTGTTTACATTGATCTCCGATATTCAGGAGGAGGTCCACCGCTATTCGGTGGCGTATCATCACAATCGGCATGCAAAACGCACGCTTTCCATGTCGCTTTGCGAGATCGATGGCATCGGTGAGAAAAAGGCCCGCGCACTGCTGCGCAGATTTAAAACGCTTACCTCCATACGGAATGCCGATGTGGACGCGCTTTGCACAGCGGAGGGCATCTCCCGCAAAACGGCGGAAAAAATATATGCTTTCTATCACGGAAAGGAAGACGAAACCGTATGAAAAAGGCAGTCGTATTTGATTTGGACGGCACGCTGCTCAATACGCTTGACGACCTGTGCGACAGTACGAACTACGCGCTGGAGGCGGTCGGCTTTCCCACGCGCACCATTGAGGAAGTCCGCCGTTTTGTCGGCAACGGGATCCGCAAGCTCATAGAACGCGCTGTGCCGGATACCGCTGCGGCGGAACAAACGGAAGCATGTTATCAAATCTTTTGTGAACACTATAAACACAATATGGAGAACAAGACGGCAGAGTACAACGGCATTTCCGATATGCTTGCTGCTTTGCGTGACGCGGGCTACCGGCTTGCCATTGTCACCAATAAAGCGGATTTTGCCGCGCAGGCGCTTTGCGGGTCGCTGTTTGGAAAATATGTCAAAACTGTGGTCGGCAGCGTAGACGGCAGACCCAATAAGCCTGCGCCCGACGGCGTTTTCTATGCGCTCGAGCAAATGGGTGTGACCGCAGAGGAAGCCGTGTTTGTCGGCGACAGCGAGGTGGATATGCAAACCGCGCGAAATGCACAGCTTGACGTGATCGGCGTGCTGTGGGGCTTTCGAGAGGAGGCACAGCTGCAAGCGGAAGGCGTAAAAACACTGGTGCGCACCCCTTCTGAATTAAAAAATATGCTCTTAAAGCTAAAAAGTTGCTGAATTCGGTTGACATTTGTGCTAAAATAGTGAAAAATAGGGTAGAGTAAGGAGAATGACCATGCGAGTCATCACGGGGTCGGCGCGCGGCAGAAAACTGAAAACGCTTGCAGGCGACGAAATCGTGCGTCCTACTGCCGAACGGGTCAAGGAAGCGCTGTTCAGCATCGTACAATTTGAATTGGAAGGCGCTGCGGTGCTTGATGCATTTGCGGGTTCGGGTCAGCTCGGGATCGAGGCGCTCAGCCGCGGGGCTGCGCGGGCGGTCTTTACGGATGAAAATCGGCAGGCCGTGGACACCGTGCGTGAGAATTTGCAGCATACGCGCCTTGCGGATCGTGCTGTCGTTCTGCAAACCGATGCTTTTTCCTATTTGCACAGTGCACGTGAAAGGTTTGACATTCTGCTTTTTGATCCGCCGTACCATAAAGGAACGGTTGAAAAGATTTTGCCGTTCGCGGAACGCTGCTGCAATCCCGGTGCTATTGTCATTTGCGAGACTGAGGCGGGAGTGACGTTGCCCGAAAGTGTCGGCGCGCTTACACGGCTGCGGGAATATAAATATTCCAAAACCAAACTCACGACTTACAGAATGCAGGAGGACGCCGAATGAAAACCGTCATCTGCCCGGGCAGTTTCGACCCGGTGACCGTCGGGCATATGGATATCATCCGCCGCAGTGCCTTAATGTTCGACAAGGTGATCGTGGTCGTGATGAACAATTACCAAAAGCGCAACAGCCATGCGTTTTCTGCCGAGGAGCGCGTAGAATTGCTTCGGCGCTGCACAAAGAATCTTCCCAATGTCGAGGTGGAGGCATACGAGGGGCTTCTGGCGGAATATGCGCGGCAAAAACAGGCGGTCGCTGTCGTCAAAGGCTTGCGTGCCGTTTCGGACTTTGAATATGAATTCCAGCAGGCACTCACCAATAAGCAGCTGAACAGTGAGCTGGATACGGTCTTTGTGACCACCACCGCCGAAAACATGTTTTTAAGCTCCAGCGTTGTCAAACAAGTCTGCGAATTGGGCGGGGACATCAGTGGTTTCGTCCCCGAGGAGATTCGTGACGATATTATCAAAAGATTAAGAGGCAGAGGTGACAAGCAATGAACATAGAAAGCTTGCTCGACGAATTGGAAGACATTCTCGACGAAGGCAAAAGCATGCCCTTTACTTCAAACCTGCTCGTGGATGTCAATGAGATCAAGCGTGTGCTTGAGGACATCCGTCTGAACATGCCGGATGAATTGATGCAGGCGCGTAAGATCGCCTCCGAACGTAAGGAGATCTTGACGGCTGCGCAGAATTCCGCCGATGAGATCATCGCAGCGGCGCACAAGCGCGCAAAGGAGCTTGTCGCCGAGCACGAGATCACCAAGGGCGCTGAGATCTCCGCCGCCGACATTATGGCGCAGGCGCGCACACAGGCGGGCGAGATCGTGGAAGGCGCGCGCGCGACCGCATCGCAGTTGACCGACCAGGCGCAGAAGTGGGCGAACGACATGCGTACAAGCGCAGGTGAATACGTCGAAAACATTGTGGCGTTAGCCGACGAGAGCCTGACGAACTCCGTCAATGAGATCCGCCGGGCACGCCAATCTCTTCGCGCTGCGGCGCAGCATAAAAAAGTAGAGAGCTAAAGCTTCCCGAAAACTGTCTATTCTTTCACCTCGTCGCATATACATGTGTACGAGGTGAAAGTTTATGTTTGTGTTTTCCGTGCATAAAAAACAGATCCGGCTTGCCCTTTTGATCCTCTGCATTGCCGCGGTGGCGATCGCCTTCGCAATCGTGTCTAAAAATAACGTGGAGACTTCCAGCGAAACGGGCTTGAATGTCAATGCCTCCACTGCCGAGGAACGCATTGCGTATCTTTCTCAATTCGGCTGGCAGGTGGATGAAGACCCCGTAGAGGTGTCGGAGGTCATTATTCCGGAAACATTTGACGAGACCTATACAAACTACAATGAATTGCAAAAATCGCAGGGCTTTGATTTGTCCCTGTATTCGGCAAAGCGCGTAAAGCGTTGGATCTATCGAGTACGCAATTACCCGGGTTGTGAAAATCTCGACTGTATTCAGGCGACTTTATTGATCTATGACGGGCAGGTCATCGGCGGGGATATCTGCTCTACCCAGCTCGACGGCTTTATGCACGGCTTTGTAAAAGAGCAAACAGATACGCAGACTGCCGAGACTTCGGCGGCTGCGTGAGTTGGACACAGGATGTAAAAAGGACGATGGTGTATGCCCGCACAGCGGCTGGATAAGTGGATCGCGAATACCTGCGGCTTGTCGCGTAAGGAAGTCAAGGACTTCGTGCGCGACGGGCGTGTTTGCGTGAACGGTGAGACAGTGCACAACGCGGGGATGCAAATTGATCCTGACAGCGATGTATTATGTATGGACGGCAAAACTTATGCAGCACAACAGCATATTTATATCATGCTGCATAAGCCTCTCGGCGTGGTCAGTGCCAGCCGTGACCGTACACAGAAGACCGTTTTGGACCTTGTACCGGCACAGCTTTTCAGAAAGGGTCTGTTCCCTGCGGGAAGACTCGACAAAGATACAAGTGGCTTTGTATTGTTGACCGATGACGGGGACTTCGCACACTGCATCCTTTCCCCAAAAAATCATATTCAAAAGACCTACCTTGCTTCGATTTCCGAGCCCCTTTCCGAAGCGGCGCTGAAAGCGCTTGCGGTGGGGATCACGCTGCGCGACGGCACAAAACTCCTGCCGGCCGAGGTGCGCGTGTGCACACAAGACCGGCTTACGGTGCAAATCAAGATCTGCGAGGGCAAATATCATCAGATCCGGCGTATGCTCGCCGCTGTCGGCTGCCCGGTGCAGACTTTAACACGTACACATATGGGTGCGCTCGCGCTTGATCCTGCTTTGCAGCCGGGGGATTGCAGGCTGCTGACCGAAACGGAAAAAGAAAAAATTACACAACGATCAAACTGACAGCCGCGGCCTTTGCTGCGGCTGTCTTGCACCGCCTGTCTTTTTTATGCATAGAATGGGATGAGGCAGGGGCGTCGTTACCCTGATTTTTAAAAGACTTCGGTGGTGGAAAAGAATGCGAAAGCTGCTTATACAAGTGGGGTCTGTGACCTATGCCATGAAAGCGAAGGCCGTGCTGCAGCAAAACGGGCTCCACGCGTCTGTTATAAAAACTGCGAATCCAAAAAAGAACGAGGGCTGCGGCTATTCTGTTTCGGTTGAAAATCCGCAGGTTAATGTCGCCGCGCTGTTGCAGCGGGAAAATATAGATATACTCGGAACGAAGTGGGCGACATGATCTACTTCGACAATGCGGCAACAACTTATCCGAAGCCCCGCGCCGTACGGGATGCCGTCGAGCATGCGCTGACCCGGCTCGGCGCGAATCCGGGGCGTGGCGGTCATAAAATGGCGTATGCCGCAGCGGAAGAAATTTACGGCGTCCGAACCGCACTTTCTCAATTTTTCGACCTCGGCGCGCCCGAAAACGTGATTTTTACCAAAAATTGTACGGAGGCACTCAACCTTGTCATCAAGGGACTTGCGCGCCCAGGCTGTCATTTTGTTTGCTCCGATTTGGAGCACAACGCCGTTACGCGTCCTTTGGAAACGCTCAAACAGCGTGGCGTTTGCACTTGGGAAGCCGCTCGAACAGGAAAAACGGATGAGGAAACCGTCGCCGGCTTTCAAGCGTGCATCCGAAAGAATACGGCCGCGATCATTTGCACGGGCGCTTCCAATGTGTTCGGAAAGGCACTGCCGCTTGAAAAATTAGCGGCGCTCGCCCACGCGCACGGTATCCCGTTTGTGGCGGATCTTGCGCAGACGGCAGGCATCCTGCCGCTTTCCATGCGCAAAAGTGGTATAGACTTTGCCTGTGCGCCCGGTCACAAGGGGTTGTACGGGCCGATGGGCACGGGTATGCTGCTGTGCAATTCCACCGTGCGGCTCGAAACGCTCATGGAGGGCGGCACGGGAAATTTCTCCGCACAGCTCACCCAACCGGAAAACTATCCCGAGCGTTTAGAAAGCGGCACGCTCAACGTACCGGGTATTACAGGGCTTGGCGCGGGCGTTCGTGCGGTACAGAAAAGAGGGGTTTCCGAAATTTATACACGCGAAATGCAGTTTGCGCGCCATATTGCTGCGGCACTTTCACATGTGCCGAATGTGCAGCTGTATACGGATCTTGAAAGCCCGACAGAGCGCTTTGCCCCTCTGCTTTCCTTTAATATTCGCGGCATGCACAGCGAAGAGGTCGGCGCCGCGCTCGCGCGGCGCGGCGTTGCTGTACGCGCGGGGCTGCACTGCGCCGTACTGGCACACAAGGCTTACGGTACTGCGGAAACAGGAACGGTGCGCATCTGCCCGTCGATTTTTACAAAGGAACAAGATGTAAAAAGTTTATTAAATTCTGTATTTCAAATTGCAAAAGATGCTTGAGTATGATACAATATATCGTGATTTTATATGCACAGTTTCGTGCATTTTGCGATATGTTGTATTTTTTTATCGAAATCGGGTGTTAGGATGTACCATGCGCTGTCTGTTGCCGATACATTTCGGGATATCGGTAATGCTATTCTAAGTTTCCGCAGCCTTGCGGACGTGCTGGACGTGCTTCTGGTCGCGTTTGTGATCTACAGTGCTATTAAGCTGATCCGTGAAACGCGCGCGATCCAGCTTGCCAAGGGTTTCATTTTGCTGCTTTTGCTGTATGCGGCGGTGTATTTGCTGAACATGGAGGTCAGTTCCTACATGTTCTCGCTCTTGTTTTCTAATATTCTTTTGGTGCTCGTCATCATTTTTTCGCCGGAGATCCGCCATGCGCTTGAAAGTGTCGGACGCAGCAGTGTGTCCAATTTTAATCTGTTCAACTTTAAGCACGGCGACGAGATCCAGCGGCAGGAGCGTTTGGCGGACATGATTAATGCCGTGACCAAGGCGTGCGCCGACATGAGCGATAAAAGGATCGGTGCGCTGCTTGTCTTTGAACGGGAAAGCATTCTCGGTGACATTATCAATACGGGCACTGTGGTGGATGCGGCGATTTCCGAAGAAATGATCGGCAATATTTTTTACCCCAAAGCGCCGCTGCACGACGGTGCTGCGGTAATCCGCGACGCGCGCATTTGCGCTGCCGGGTGCATTTTACCTTTGACAAAAAACACAAATTTAAGCAGTGAGCTCGGTACACGCCACCGCGCCGCGCTCGGCATGAGCGAGCAGAGTGATGCGCTGGTCATTGTGGTTTCAGAGGAAACCGGCGCGATCTCTGCTGCATCAAAGGGCAATCTGCGGCGGGGGCTTTCCAGCGGGGATCTCCGCGAGCTGCTGACGCAAACTTTCATAAAAACCGATAACAACGAGGACAACCGCTTAAAGAAACTGCTGAAGGGACGTCGCAAGCATGAAGAAACTGCATCTGAAGACTAAGCCAGCCGCCGATGCGGGAAATGCGTCGGAAAAGAAAAAAAGCGGGGGACTTATCAACAACAATAAGCTGATGATGCTTTTGTCGCTGATCGTTGCATTCGGTGTTTGGATCTGGGTGGCGATCGAAAAAAGTCCTGTCGTAGAGGTCACTATCAGCTCTGTCCCTGTGCAGATCGATATGGAAAACAGCGTCCCCACGCAGCTCAAGCTGCAAATGTTCGGGCAGACGGAATATTACGTGGACGTTACGGTTTCCGCCAAGCGTTTTGTTGCGTCTACACTTACCGCCTCGGATATCTCGGTGACGGCGCAGACCAATTATGTCGATTCCGCAGGTACAAAATCTTTACAGCTTCGCGCAACTGCGGCGAACTCCAAGGATTTTGAGATCACGGGGCTTTCGCAAAATTATATCGATGTGTATTTTGACACCTATAAGGAAGCCGAATTTGCAATCGAACCGCGAATCGTTGCGCCCGACGAAGGCTCTGTGATCGAAGGGTGCACCCTCGGCGACCCGGTGTTCTCCAGAAGCACGGTCGTTGTCAGCGGCCCTGCGACAGAGGTCAATACCGTTACGGGCGTGGTCGCAGAAGTCGTGCTTGATGCGCCGCTTTCTGCCACCACGACGATGCAGCCGGAGCTTCGGCTGCAAACAGATGCAAATGAGACGCTGTCCAATGTGCAGATCAATGCGGGGGACAGTGAAGTGACCATGACAATTCCCGTCCTTAAAACTGTCGTACTGCCGACAACGGTTACGTTCCGCAACACGCCGGCAGGGTATTTGAATGATGATATCCCGTTTACCGTTTCTCCGAGCAGCGTGGAGGCGTCTATCCCGATCGAACAGGTTGACGTAGTTACCGCGATCAGCGTCGGTACGCTGGATTTTTCGGAGCTGGATATCGGTTACAATCGATTTGTGTTTGAAGCCGCCGACATCACCGACTACATTGTAACGGATAACACCACACGTTTCCGTGTTACCGTCGATATGCGGGGTACAACTTCCGCTTCCTTTACCGTTCCGGAAAACAATGTGTCGATCATTGCACAAAAAGAGGGCTTTGCTTCAACGGTGGTGCCCGCGAGCATCGAAAACGTCCGGGTCATCGGTACGCCGGAGGAGATCGCAGCGCTTACGAACGATATGCTGTATGTAGAGCTCGATCTCTCGGACTACGATGTACAGGTCGGTGAGCAGACCGTACAGGTCAATGTGATCGTGCGCGGCAATACAAAGGCATGGGCATCCGGCACCTATACGGTGCGCATACAGTCCGCGCAGTCCGCCGAAAGCACGACAGCGCAGAACGGGTAAGCGGCAGATGCAGCGGGAGGTGCAAAGGCATTGAAACGTAAATGCGTTTTACTGTTGCTTTCGTCTCTGCTGATCTTTGGGCTTTGCAGCTGCTCGGCGCGCATAACCACAGTAGACGAGCTGATGCGCCCGCCCCGCCTTTCCGGGGAAAACAGCGGGATACAGGAAGCGTTTGAACTCGCTACACAAAATAAAACCGTGCAGGTTAAGACCCCGACGGCGGGCGAATACCGTTCGGCGTATGTTCTCTATGATTTTGATGCCGACGGAACGCAGGAGGCTATCACGTTTTACTCGGACACCAAGGATGAGACAACGGCGTATATGCACGTTTTGGATTTTAACGGGACGCGTTGGGAGTCTGTGGCCGATGTAAAAGGCAAGGGCAGCGAGGTATATCAGATCGATTTTTGTGACATGAACGGAGACGGCATGCAGGAGATCGTGGTTTGCTGGTCGCTGTTTGAAAGTACGGGCGGCAGAGTGCTGACCGTGTATACCCCACGTGTTGATGAGAATACCGTTTCGCTTCGGGAACTTGCACAGGAACCGATTACACAGATGCTGCCCGCAGATATCAACGCGGACGGGCGCGATGAGATTTTTTTGATGCTGATCACCACTGAGTTCGGCGCAAATCGTACCGTTGGCAGGGTGCTTGCCATGGACAATGAATTCGGGATCTATGCGATGGACAGCTTGGAGCTTGTCCCGGCGCTCAGCATACTGTCCCTGCGGGCGGCAGAAGCACAGGAGGGCACAACGGTTGCGCTGTACGCGGATTGTGTTCTGAATGAAAGTATGGCGGTCACGGAGATCGTTTATTGGGACGCCGCTGCACATTGCCTGCGTGCGCCGTTAACGGAGGATAACCGTGCTCTCGTGCCGCAGACCGCGCGTTCGGCGTCTCTTTCCTGTATGGATGTTGATGCGGACGGCGTACCTGAGATCCCGACCCAGCAGTTTTATTCCAATGCCGTCACAGCGGTTGGCAACGAGCGCCAGACATTGCCGCTGACCGTGTGGCTTTCATTTGACGGCGATGCGCTGCAAGAGAAAACAAGCGCCTTGATGCTGACCGGTGCGTCCTGTGCATTTCAGCTGACTGCCGCAGAACTGCAGTCTCTCACAGTCGTTTATGAGCCGGCTGCACAGATATGCTCTTTTTACTGTCAGCTTTCGGACGGAACGCGCGGGGATCTGCTGTTCACATTGTCGGTTACATCGACTGCAAAATGGGAGAAAGGCGAAAACGGCGCGCGTGTTTTCCTCGCGGAGAACGGTCGGCGTACTTATGCGTATGAGATCACACAGGCGGGTGAAGCATTCGGCGTTACACCGAGCGGGTTGCAGGAGCGTTTTGCGGTAACGCGGTAAAGGAGAGAGGTTGAATGAAACGAGTATTGATTGCAGAGGATGAGGCTTCTATTCGGGAGTTTATTGTCATCAATCTGCAAAGAAGCGGTTATGAGGTCCTTGAAGCGGAAAACGGCGCGCAGGCGATAGCTCTGTTTGACGATTGCGATGGGCAGATCGATGTTGCGATTTTGGATATTATGATGCCGGAGAAAGACGGCATGGAGGTTTGCCGTTATTTCCGCGACAAAAGCGCGGAGATCGGGATCCTGATGCTGTCGGCAAAATCGCAGGAGATCGACAAGGTCACGGGGCTGATGAATGGTGCAGATGACTATATCACCAAGCCGTTTTCTCCTTCCGAATTGATGGCGCGTGTCGATGCGATTTTTCGCCGTGTGGCGCTTGTCAAAGCGCGGCACGCACAGGCGCAGTCCGAGCAGAGCATCCGTCTCGGCGACTTTACCTTACAGCTCAACGAACGGCTGCTGTATATCGGGACGAAGCCGGTGGAATTGACGCAGATTGAATTTCAGATTTTGGAATATCTGTTCCGAAATCCAAACACTGTCCTGACGCGCGCAGCGATCTTGAATGAGGTTTGGGGCGAAAATTGCTATGTAGACGACAAGGTTATTGATGTCAATATCCACCGCCTGCGCAGCAAGATCGAGGATGTACCCGCGCAGCCAAAACATTTGGTGACGATCTGGGGTATGGGCTATAAGTGGATCGTTTAAGTCGCGGCCGGAAAGGAGCGAGTCGTTTGACGCGTAGCAAGAGCAGCATCACAAAGCGTTGGGTCGTTAATACGCTTTGCGTGATCGTCGTGGTTCTGATCGGCGTTACGCTGGTCTCGCTGCTGCTGTTTCGTGAGCAGTATTACGGTGCAGTGCGCGCAACACTGGACGCGCGCGCGACCGGCCTTGTGCGCTCCTATTTTTCTTTTTCATCCGGCACGCCAACTGAAGAGTCTTTCAACATGCGCGCCAATGAGTATGTAGAGAATTTCAACGACAAAACGCTTATGGAGGTTTGGGTGATCGGCAGTGACGGCAGCGTCGTCGTCTCCTCCAGCGGCTTTTCGGTGGCGGGCGAGCCTTTCCCCGATTACGAAGAAGCGCTTGTTTCAGAAAACGGCAAGGCGTTTTGGACAGGTTATACATCTTCGGGCGAGCATGTTATGGCGCTAAGCTTTATGCTTGTTCCGCAAAACGGAGAGAACGGTGCAGTCCGATATATCATTTCTCTTGCAGATATCGATGCACAGCTTCGCACACTTGCTGTTTTGCTGTTTGTGCTGTGCGGCGTGATTTTGATCTTAGTGTCTGTTTCGGGTCTATATTTTGTGCGTTCTATCGTTCAGCCTGTCAAGCGCATCACCGAAACCGCGCAGCGCATTGCCGACGGCGATTTAAGCGCACGCATTGCGGACAGCGAATATGAGGATGAGCTGGGTCGCTTGAGTTCTACGATCAATGATATGGCACGTGAGCTCAATGAGACGGATCGCCTGAAAAATGAATTTATTTCTACTGTCTCGCATGAGCTGCGCACGCCGCTGACGGCTATAAAGGGCTGGGGCGAAACACTGCTGGATTCCCCAAACGAGGATGCGTCGCTTACGCAAAAGGGCTTGAAGGTCATTATCAGCGAGTCGGAACGTCTTTCGCAGCTTGTAGAGGAGCTTTTAGACTTTTCCCGTATGGAAAGCGGCAATCTTTCGATGCAGATGGATCGGTTCGACGTATTCGGTGCACTGCGTGAGGCGATTCTGCTGTTCAATGAGCGCGCCCGACGCGAGGCGATCACGCTGACCTATGAGATCGCCTCTGAAAGCGCGGTCATGTACGGTGATCGAAACCGAATCAAGCAGGTGTTTGTAAATGTTTTGGATAACGCATTCAAATATTCTGAGCAGGGCGGCAGCATTTTAGTTCAGGCTGTCCTCGACCAAAACACTGTACGAATTTCAATTCAAGACTGCGGATGCGGTATTTCACAGGCGGATCTCCCGCACGTGACCGAAAAGTTTTATAAGGCGAATACGGCTGTGCGCGGTTCGGGGATCGGGCTTGCGGTGGTGGCAGA
This sequence comes from uncultured Clostridia bacterium, assembly GCA_944384995.1. Classification (GTDB taxonomy): domain Bacteria; phylum Bacillota; class Clostridia; order Oscillospirales; family Acutalibacteraceae; genus Fimenecus. The sequence goes on from CALWVN010000001.1 coordinate 124,579, forward strand.
GATCGTTACCATGCACGGCGGAGAACTGCATATCGACAGCACACCTGGCGAGGGGACGACCGTTTCCCTGCGCTTTCCGATAGAAACGCAAGCGGCTTTGCCGAAAGGAGAATAAAATTGGCCAAAAAGCAGAAAAAACCTTGCAAATACAGCTCGGTCGGCGGGCAGGCGCTCATTGAAGGCGTTATGATGCGCGGCCCGAGCGGAACGGCGATGTCCGTACGTCTGCCGAGCGGCGAGATCGAAACGGAATATAAAGAAACAAAGCCGTGGCGCGAAAAGTGCAAATTCTTTTCACTCCCGCTTGTTCGCGGCATTGTCGGCTTTGTTGAATCGCTTGTGACGGGTTACGGCTACCTTATGGAGTCCGCCGAAAAATCCACGCAGGGCTTGGAGGAGGACACGGAAAACCTTTCTAAGCTCGATCGCTGGATCAACGACCATTTCGGCGAAAAAATGATGAATATTATCGGCATCATCTCCGCCGTGCTCGGCTTTGGACTTGCTTTTTTCCTGTTTATGTGGCTGCCGACTTTTTTGGTCGATGTAGTGACACGCGGTATGCTTCTGAAGTTTCACGCCTTGTTTGAGGGCATCATCCGCGTAATCATCTTTGTCTTATATATGGTGCTTGTCTCCAAGATGAAAGATATCCATAGAGTATTCATGTATCATGGCGCCGAGCACAAATCCATTTTCTGCTATGAGCACGGGCTGGAGCTGACCGTGGAAAATGTCCGAAAGCAAAGCCGTTTTCACCCGCGCTGCGGTACAAGCTTCATGTTCGTAATGATTTTGTTGAGTATCTTGCTTTCGTCCGCGCTGGTTCTGATCTTCCCGGGACTTGCCGAGGTCAATCGGATTTTGTGGATTGCCGTAAAGATTTTGATTTTGCCGATCGTCATGGGGCTCGGCTATGAGTTTATCCGTTATGCAGGGCGTCACGACAACCTGTTCGTGAAAATCCTTGCCGCGCCAGGACTTTGGATGCAGCGGATTACTACAAAGGAACCGACCGATGACATCATTGAGGTCGGCATTGCGTCCTTAAAAGCGGCGCTCGGTGAGGGAGAGAAGGTTAAAACGGAGACTCCGAAACCCGACAGTGACCCGCCCGTTCTCGGCGGAGAAAACGTAGAATGACTGTTTTAGAAGCATTTCAAAATGGCGAACGGATTTTGCTTGCCAACGGAATAGAGGATGCGGCCTTTGACTGCGGCTGTCTGTTTGAAGCGGCCTGCGGATATGCGCATGCGGCTCGTATTGCGCATGCATACGACGTTTTAGAGCCGGAGGCTGAAATACAGTTCTTTTCGTATGTCCGCCGCAGGGCTTCCGGCGAGCCGCTGCAATATATACTGGGAAAATGGACATTCTGCGGCAGGGAATTCCAAGTCGGTAAGGGTGTTCTGATCCCGCGTCCTGAGACGGAAGAACTTGCAGAGCACGCTTCCCGAACTGTACGGGAAAACAGATATACCGTAGTTTGGGATCTTTGCGCCGGTACGGGCTGCGTTGGGCTAACACTTGCACTTGAGAATTCCGATATTCATGTCGTACTATTTGAGAAATATAATCCCGCATTGGCGTATTTGGTTGAAAATCAGCAGACACTTGGCGTGCAGAATGCCGAAATTGTGCAAGCGGATGTGCTTTTGCCGCCGCCTGAGGGGCTTCCCTTACCCGATTTGATCGTCTCCAATCCACCCTATATCCCGGCAGGGGAGATCGATTCACTTCAACCCGAGGTGCTTTGTGAGCCGCGTACAGCGCTCGACGGCGGTGCCGACGGCTTGGATTTTTATCGCGCCATAAAAGAACTTTGGCTGCCTTGTGTACGTACGGGCGGATGCCTGTGGTTCGAGTGCGGCGACGGGCAGGGTGAAGCGATCGCTTTACTTTTTTCGGACTGTGCGCGAAGCCGTGTGCATTATGATGCAAATCATGTTGACAGATTCGTAGAAATCCATGTATAATACTATTTCAAAGATGTTTTGGGAGTTCTGCTATGCTTTTAGATATTCTGCGAGGCGGATTTGATCCGATCGCTTTGATCGCGGGCTTGTTTGCCTCCGTATTCGTGGTTTTTTGCACTATGCCTGTGCATGAGTGTGCACATGCTTTTGTCGCCAACAAACTCGGCGACGGTACGGCGCGCCTGTCCGGACGTATGACGCTTAATCCCATGAAGCATATCGACCCCATCGGCGCGCTGATGATTATTTTGGTCGGCTTCGGATATGCAAAGCCTGTCCCCGTCAACCCGCGCAACTTTAAAAACCCGAAAACCGGTATGGCGCTGACAGCGCTGGCGGGGCCTGTATCCAACCTCCTTATGGCGGCGATTTTTATCCTGCTTAAAAATATTGTCGGGTTGTTTCCTGCGACCAATGTGTTGGCGACGGCGCTGTATCTCTTTTTCACGTATGCCGCGATCATCAATATCGGTCTTGCCGTGTTTAACCTGATCCCTATACCGCCGCTGGACGGTTCGCGTGTACTGCAGCTGCTGATCCCCTCCAAATATTATTATAAATTTCTGCAATATGAGCGTTATATTGTCTTGATCGTATTTGCACTTTTGTTTTTCGGTGTGCTCAGTCGTCCGCTGGCATACTTGGAGACGGTGATCTTCAACGGCTTGGACTATGTCATTGGGTATCCGTTTCGCTGAGAGGTCGCTGTATGGAGGAGATTTCCTATAAATTAGAGGTGTTTGAGGGCCCTATGGACCTGCTTTTGCACCTCATTTCCAAACACAAGCTGAATATTTACGACATTCCGATCTTTACGCTTGTCGAGCAGTATACTGATTATGTCAAACGTATGCAGGAAGAGGACATGTATGTCGCCAGCGCCTTTTTGGAAATGGCGGCTCGCCTCGTTTACATTAAAACCGTTTCACTCCTGCCTGTCTATGAAGAAGCGGAAGAATTGAAAAAAGAGCTGACAGGCGAGCTGCTTGAATATCGGGATTGCCGTCTGATGGCGGAAAAGCTGTCACATCAAACGGAGGGCTTTGACCGCTTTGTACGAGAGCCTACTGAGATTGAAGCTGACCCCACCTACACGCGGCTGCATGAGCCCTCGGAGCTTTTACGGGCGTATATGAGCGCGGTCGGTAAGCGGCTTCGTAAGCTTCCGCCGCCTGTAGAGGCATTCCGCGGCATTGTGGCGACTAAGATCGTCTCAGTGGAGTCCAAGATCAAGTCTATTTATTATACACTTAAGCGTAAAGGCAAAAAACAGCGGTTCCGTTCGCTGTTTGCCGATGCGCAGTCCAGATCCGATCTGGTAGCGACCTTCCTCGCCGTGCTCGAACTTGCTAAAGCCAAGAAACTGCGTGTGCAGGGGGATGGCGATACAACGGATGTTGAGCTTTTAACGGAAGACTTTGGGGACTTCGGTTCCAAAGAATGGGGGTAAGGGCGCTTTTGGCTCGTGCAAAAACCTTACAGGCTGCCGCAGAGGCGATTTTATTTTCGGTCGGCGAGCCCTTAGAGATACAGCGGCTTGCAGAGGCGTTGGAGATCGATGAGGAGCTGACCGAGCAGGTGCTTTTGAATTTGTCCGCCGCGCTGGACGAGCGAGGCAGCGGGGTTTGCCTTTTAAAGCTCGGTTCCAAATACCAGCTTGCCTCCCGTACGGAGTTCGCTCCACAGATCCGCAGCGTGTTAGAAGTGCGGCGCAACGCCCCGCTGTCGCAGGCGGCGTTTGAAGTGCTCGCGGTCATCGCGTATAATCAGCCCGTCACCAAATCCTTTGTTGAGCAGGTACGCGGTGTGGACTGCTCCGGCGTTATCGCGACGCTCTGCCAGAAAAGATTGATCGAAGAAAAAGGGCGGCTCGACCTGCCCGGCAGGCCGCTTCTATACGGTACAACGCCGGATTTTCTCCGCTGCTTCTCCGTTTCGTCACTGGACGAGCTCCCGCAGCTTCCGAACAAAGAGGAGGCTGCCAACGATGCGGGTACAGCCGGTGAAGCCGTTTCGGACGACGCTTCGGCAGTTTCGGAAGAGCCCAACGAGCCGCTTACAGAATAGAAAACCGAATAGATAATATTCGGAAAAGGAGGTGTTCTTTTGGTCGCATTGTATATCCTTCTTGGGATTGTAGCTTTGCTGATTTTGCTGTTGAGCGTCAAAGTTCGTGTGGATGCGGAGTACATAGACAGCTTCCGTGCAAAGCTGCGCTGGGCGTTTTTGTCTTTTGATCTGTACCCGACAAAACCCAAAAAAGAGAAAAAGCCGAAAGAAGAAAAGCCAAAAGAGGAAGAACCGAAAGCGCCGGAAGAACCCAAGCCCAAAAAGCCGAATCCTTTTAAGACATTTTATGAAAACCAGGGGTATGAAGGCGTAAAGCAGTTGATCCGTGACACAGCGGATGCGCTCGGCTCTTTGATGAAAAGCATTAAAAAGCACTTGATTTTAGACGAGCTTTTCCTGTTTGTGATCGTTTCGCACAACCACGATGCCGCACGCACGGCAATCGAATACGGGGAGGCTTGTCGGGAGATCTTCCCGGCTATGGGTTTCATCTGCTCGAATCTCAAAGTCAAAAAATATGATGTAGAAGTCGAACCGGACTTTCTCGGTACGTTCAGCAGCGCACAGTTCTCTTTTTCCGTATCGATCCGCCCGATTTTCCTCATCAACGCCGCCCTTGTTTTGGCGGTACGATTTTTGTTCAAAGTGGTTTTGAAGGTGCTTCGCGCAAAGCCTGCGCCCGAAACCTTAGAAAATAAAGACAATGAAAACATACAAGGTGGTGCAACTGTATGAAAGAACAATCTGCAGCCGGGATCCTCGAAACGACGATTGAGAAGGTTAAGAATCTTGTCAGCGTCAGCACGATCATCGGCGACCCCATGCAAATCGAAGGCATGACGATCATCCCCGTATCCAAAGTAACTTATGGCTTTGCTTCGGGCGGTTCGGATTTTCCCTCGAAAAGCAATCAGGAGATTTTCGGCGGCGGCGGCGGCGCGGGCGTGACCATTACGCCGGTCGCGTTCCTTGTCATCTCCGACGGCGAAGTCACGCTCAAGCATATCACGGCGTTCGATAATGCTGCTGAGCGCGTGGTCAACCTTGTCCCCGAAATGTTTGATAAGGTAACTTCCGTGGTCAACAAGGCGAAGAAAGAAAAAGCCAGAGCTGCACAGGAAGCGGCAGACGATGCGCTGGTGAGCGCTACGATGGAAGAACTCGCAAAGCCTGAGGCGTAACTAAAATAGGACTTGCCTTGCCTGCATATACTTATTAAGACTTTGATTTTCCGCCCGGCGCATATTTGCTGCCGTGCGGAAAATCAAGCTTTGGCAGGTGGTGGATTTGTCTGTAAAAATCTTTTCTGTTTGCTTGTGCGCGGCGCTGCTGCTTGCGCTTTTCCCCGTGAAAAGCGCTGCGGCTTCGCCAGGGGATCTGTCCGCACAGGCTTGTGTTTTAATGGTTGCTGAAACGCGTGAAGTGCTTTATGCGCGAAATGCGGATGAACGCCTTTCCATGGCGAGCACGACTAAGATCATGACGGCGCTTTTGGCGCTCGAGAGTGGGTACCCGGAGCGTGAGATCGTTGTGACCGATGAAATGGTGCGTGTCGAAGGCACCTCCATCGGTCTGCTTGCCGGTGATACCATTTCATTGCGGACGCTTGTGTCCGGCATGCTGCTGGAATCCGGCAATGACGCCGCCAATGTAACGGCATATGCCGTGGCGGGGGGGATCGAGTCCTTTGTGGAGTTGATGAACACAAAAGCGCAGGAAATCGGCATGCAGAACACGAATTTTGAAACGGTGTCCGGGCTGGATTCTGAAAATCATTATTCAACAGCCTACGATATGGCGCTTTTGGCGGCTTGTGCGATAGAAAATCCGTTGTTTCGGCAAATCTGCTCGCTGGAAAGCGAGCGTGTATATTACGGGAATCCGCCGTACGCGCGTACGCTTTCCAACCATAACCGCTTGCTGAAAAGCTATGACGGTGCATTTGGCATCAAAACGGGCTATACTAAAAAAAGCGGCAGGTGTCTGGTGTCCGCAGCCGAGCGTGACGGCGTAACGCTTATTGCCGTGACGCTCAATGCGCCGAACGACTGGGCGGATCACCGAAAGCTTTTGGATTACGGCTTTTCAGTTGCAGAAGCACGGAACTGTACCGAACTGACCGCACAGCTGCCGCATGTTCCCGTAGTAGGCGGGGATGCATCGACGGTGCGCGCCGTGCTTGCCGAAACACCTTCCATAGATGTTACGCAAAGCACACCGCAGATCACGGCGCAGGTATTTGTGCAGCCGTTTCTGTATGCCCCACTCAAAGCGGGGGACTGTATCGGCTCTGTGCGCTATTCGCTGAACGGGGAAACGATTTTAGAAGTACCACTTGTTGCTCAAAGTGATGTCTCCTGCACGACGTCGGAGCAAGAAGCGGCTCAGGAAACAGATAAGCCTTCTCTTTGGGAGCGGATCAAAAGCATATTCGGACGGGAGTAATATGGCGGACGAAAAAATCAGACTGCAAAAATTCATGGCGGACTGCGGCGTTGCTTCCCGCAGAAAATGCGAGGATTTGATCGCTTCGGGTGCAGTGCGTGTCAACGGTCGAAAAGCTTGTGTGGGGGATAAGGTCTGTCCCAATGACACCGTTACGGTGCACGGCAAGCAGGTTAGATTGCAAGTGCAAAATGCGTACTATATGCTTCACAAGCCGCGCGGGTATATCACGACCATGCACGATGAAAAGGGCAGAAAATGCGTTGCCCAGCTGGTTGGCGACATCCCTGAGCGTGTATACCCCGTCGGCAGGCTTGACCGAGAATCCGAAGGGCTTTTGCTTATGACAAACGACGGCAATTTTGCTAATCTGCTTGCTCACCCATCGTCGCACGTTCCAAAGACCTATCGTGTAACTGTGCGTTCCGCTGTGACGGAGGAGCAAATTACAGACCTTTCGACCGGCGTTTTGATCGACGGCAAGCGGACGCTGCCCGCCGACGTGCGCATACTCGATGCAAACAGCACCGGCGCCGTGTTGGAAATTGTGATACATGAGGGCAGAAACCGGCAAATTCGAAAGATGTGTGAGGCGGTAGGTCTTGAGGTGGCGCGGCTCAAGCGCACAAAGGTTGGTTCTGTGAAGCTTGGAATGCTCAAAGTCGGTGCATGGCGGCGTTTGACCGAAGCAGAGGTCCGTGCGTTGACGAATGCCGCGGAAAAAAGGAGAAAGCACCATGCTGTATTGTAAACCGTATACGGATCTTTCGGAGATCCGCATGCTGTTCCCCTCGGAAAGCTTGGATGCTAATGGCATCTATGGGGCGTATACCGCATTGGAGGGCGACCTGCCACTCGGGAAAAGTCTTGTGCGCGTTGAGGGAAATAGCTGTCGCATTCTTCGGATCGAGACGCAGTCCTCCGACGCGCTGCTTTGCGAGCTGCTTGTGCGCGCATCGCTGCATTTTGCCGCCAATCGCGGCGCTTTTTTCGCGTATTGTGCACTATATGCGTATAAAGATACGCTGCTGATGCTCGGCTTTTCGGAGCATGACGGCGATTTTCTCGGTGAGATCCCGACCCTTTTGCAGGGCAGCTGCGCACATTGCCATCCGCAGAATGGTTGACAGTTAAAGAAAAGCGGTGTACAATAAACCGATATTGCAAAAAGGTGAAGTCTTATGATCAAAAGTATGACCGGCTTTGGCAGGGCGCAGTCAACGGTGGATGGCATGACCATTACCGTCGAACTCAAAAGCGTCAACCACCGTTATTTTGAATTCAGCGCCCGTGTACCGCGCAATTACGGTTTTTTGGAGGAAAAGCTCAAGAGCTTTGTAAACGCTACGGTTGCGCGCGGCAAAACGGAATGTTACGTCAGTATTGAAAACCCGGAAAACGATGAGGTCGAGGTCACTGTCAATACGGCGCTTGCGCGCGGCTATGCCGCTGCGATCCGTTCACTTTCGGATTTGGTCGGCACTAACGAACAACCGACCGCCTCGCAGTTGTCGCGCTTTCCTGATGTGCTGACCGTACATAAGGCGGAGCCGGATGAAGAACGTGTGTGGAACGCCGTGCAACAGACTGCACAACTTGCGCTTGAGCAGTTCCTTGCCATGCGGCAGACGGAGGGCGAAAAGCTACGTGCGGACATCCTGTCGCACGCCGACCGCATCGCGCAGCTTGTCGCCTTTGTGGAATCCCGTTCGCCGCAGACGGTGCGTGAATATAACGAGAAGTTGCATCGGCGTATGGCGGAATTGCTTGGGGATGCAAACGTGGACGAGCAGCGGCTGCTTACGGAAGCGGCGATTTTTGCCGATAAGGTCGCGGTGGATGAGGAGACGGTTCGTCTGCACAGCCACCTGTCCCAGCTGCATGACTTTCTGGGTGCAGACGAGCCCATTGGCAGAAAGCTCGACTTCCTTGTGCAGGAGATCAACCGTGAGTCGAACACGATCGGCTCCAAGGCACAGGATGTTGAGATCGCAAAAGCCGTAATTAATATCAAAGCGGAAGTCGAGAAAATCCGCGAGCAGGTGCAGAACATCGAATGATGCAGCACAAATTGCGGGCAGGAAAGGCACGGAAGACGAAGGTATGAGACTGATCAACATCGGATTTGGCAACGCGGTCAACGCCGACCGCGTTTTGGCGGTGGTTTCGCCGGATTCCGCCCCTGTAAAGCGTATGGTGCAGGAGGCGCGCGAACGGCATTTGCTGATTGATGCTACGCAAGGGCGCCGTACCCGCGCAGTGCTCGTTACAGACAGCGATCATGTGCTCTTGACTTATTTGCAGACGGAAACGATCTTAAGTCGGTTCAATTCTGAAGTCGGCGAGCAGGAGGCGGCAAATGAGCAGCGGTAAGTTGGTTTTGTTTTCGGGCCCGTCGGGTGTGGGCAAGGACACGCTATTGGATTTGCTCACCCAAAAACGTCCCGCTTTGCAGCGGTCGATCTCCCTAACCACGCGGAAGCGCCGCAACGGGGAGAAGGACGGCGTGGATTACTTTTTTGTAACGCCGGCACATTTTCAGGAATTGCTTTCCGCAGGGGATATATTGGAATTTGCCCAATACGGCAAAAACCTTTACGGTACGCCAAAAAAACCTGTGGACGAGTGGCTGCGCGAAGGGAAAACGGTGATTCTGAAAATCGAGGTGCAGGGCGCGGAAAAGATTAAGCACATTTATCCGCAGGCGCTTTCCGTATTTATTTTGCCGCCGTCTATGGAGGTGCTTGAGCGCAGGCTACGCGACCGCGGCACAGAGGATGAGGAAGACCTTGCACGCCGCATGCGTATCGCCTGCGATGAGATCCGTAAAAGCGAAAACTATGATTATCGCATTGTAAATGACAGCTTGGAACGCGCTGCCGAAGAGTTTTTGACCATTTTGGATACAACTGCAATTCAATGAAGTGAGGGATCTTTATGTTTAACCCGGATTTGAAGAATGTTTTAAAAGACCATGTCAGCCGCTATTCGCTTGTGACTGCAACGGCAAAGCTCGCGCGCGAGATCTCCGATCAAGCACTTGAAGACGGCGAGATCATGACTGAAAAGCCCGTCAGCCTTGCGCTTGACGAGCTGGTGGAGGGCAAGTATGTGATCGTTGAGCCCGAGGAGATCCGCGATATCTGAACGTGAGGTGAATCGAGTGACGGAGGTAATTGCGAAAGTGGCTGTGGAAAATGCCGCTTACAGCTTTGACGACGCATTCGATTACGCGATTCGCGAGGAGCACCTCGCGCAGGTGCAGCCGGGCGTGCGGGTGGTCGTGCCGTTCGGTAAGGGCAGCCGTAAACGACAGGGTTTAGTGTTTGCCCTGCGCGAAAATAAGCATCCTGAAAAAAAACTGAAAGCGATCGCCGAGGTTTTAGATCAAACGCCGCTTTTGAATGCGGAACTTTTACGATTGGCCGTATTCCTGAAGGAGCATACTTTTTGTACGCTGTTTGAAGCTGCAAAAGCCATGCTTCCGTCGGGAATAGGGCTTCGTTTTGTTTTGTCGTATCTTGCAAATCCGGATATTATTGCAGAGAAAGCGGCATCTGTGATGTCGGAATCCGAACGAACGGTTTTTGACTATTTGTGCGAAAAAGAGATTTTTGTGCGCCGCGAAAAGCTGCTTGAGGATCTTGGCCTGCCGCAGGATTCTCGAATCCTTGAAGAAATGGTATACAAAGGGTTCCTCTTACGCAATACGGATGCGCACCGCCGCGTCGGCGATGCAACCGTAAAAATGGCGCGCCTGACCGAAGCGTATTTGCAGCAGGAGCTGTCCGTCAAGCTGACCAAAAAGCAAAAGGACGTCGTCGCGCTGTTGGAAAATGTCGGTTCGGCTTCGATTAAAGAAATCTGTTATTTTACGGGTGTAACGCCTGCCGTTGTTTCCACGCTCGCGGGCAAAGGTGTTGTGGAGCTGTTTCAAAATGAGGTGCTTCGCCGTCCGCAGTTTCAGCGCACTTCGTCCAAGCCTCAGCCGATCCGGCTGACTGAGGAGCAGTCCGCAGTTTATAATGGGCTGCGCGTACAGATGCAGGAGAAGGAACCCGGTACGGCGCTGCTGTACGGCGTCACGGGCTCGGGTAAAACGCAGATTTATATGAAGCTGTTGGATGATTGCATTGCGTGCGGACGCACTGCAGTCGTTATGGTGCCGGAAATTTCATTGACACCGCAGATGCTTGCACTGTTTTACGAGCGTTACGGCAGCACGGTTGCCGTTTTCCACAGCGCGCTTTCCATGGGGGAACGGCTGGATGAATGGAAACGCGTGAAAAATGGAGATGCAAAAATTGCGCTCGGCACGCGATCTGCCGTGTTTGCACCGCTGGAAAACATCGGGCTTCTGATTTTAGACGAAGAACAGGAGCACACTTATAAATCCGAAATGACACCACGCTACCATGCGCGCGACGTGGCGCGCCGGCGCGCTTCGGAGCATCATGCGCTGCTGTTGCTGGCCTCCGCTACACCATCCTTGGAAAGCTATGCACGCGCCAAAAACGGCATGTATACGCTGTATGCGCTGCAAAACCGTTATGGCGGTGCGATTCTTCCTAAAGTACACACCGTTTCCATGCCGATGCATCCCGGCGATGCGTCACAGATAAGCGGTGAACTGCTTGAAGAACTGCATGCAACGCTTGACGCGGGGCAGCAGGCCATTCTGCTTTTGAATCGCCGTGGCTATAACACCTTTGCGGCTTGCGCCGCCTGCGGAAAGGTGATGACCTGTCCGAATTGCAGCATTTCGCTGACCTACCATGTGCGCAACCACCGCCTGATGTGCCACTACTGCGGCTATTCCGAGCCGTTTACGGAAACCTGCCGCTTCTGCGGTGAAAAGCAGGTGGCATATTCCGGTTACGGTACGCAGCGGCTGGAGGACGAGCTGATATCCGCACTGCCGGCTGCACGCATTTTACGGCTTGACACGGACGCAACGGCTTCCAGATATTCTTTTGAAAAAGCACTAAAAAAGTTCACAAATTACGAGTATGATATTATGGTCGGTACGCAAATGGTGGCAAAAGGGCTGGATTTTCCGAATGTCACGCTGGTGGGGGTAGTCTCTGTTGACCAGATGCTGTATAACGACGACTATAAAAGTGCTGAACGCACATTTGACTTGCTGACGCAGGTCGTCGGGCGCGCCGGGCGCGGTGAAAAACGCGGTCGTGCCGTGATTCAAACGGCGTTTCCCGATAACGAGATCATCCGCCTTGCGCAAAAGCAGGATTTTCCTGCTTTTTTTGAACTGGAAATGCAGATCCGGCGTTCAATGATCTATCCGCCGTTTTGTGATCTTTGCGCGATCGGGTTTACAGGAACGGAGGAAGCGCGTGTAAAATCGGCAGCGCAAGTATTTTTAGAGCACTTAAAAACGCTGCACCGTGAACAGTATGCCGATATGCAGCTGATCGCGCTCGGGCCAATTGCACCGCGTATAGCCCGCGCGGCGGGGAAATACCGCTTTCGTGTGCTGCTCAAGGGCAGAAATAACCGTCGCTTCCGTGCTTTCATTTCAGAGCTGCTGAAAGATTTTGCAAAACAGTCCGCGTTTTCCAAAGCGGTTTCGGTGACAGCGGACATCAACCCCGAAAACATATATTGAGGTTAGACTATGGCAATCCGAAATATTCGGGTCAAGGGTGACCCAATCTTGAAACTGAAAAGCCGCCATGTAGAACGTTTTGACGGCAGACTAGGCACTTTGCTTGACGATATGCGTGAGACGATGTATCGCGCCGACGGCTGCGGTCTTGCTGCCGTACAGGTCGGCGTTCTTAAGCGTGTGGTCGTTATCGATGTCGGCGACGGCCCCATAGAGTTAATCAACCCTGAGATCGTGGAAACGCGCGGCGAGCAGATGGAAGCCGAAGGCTGTCTTTCGCTGCCCGGCGAGAGCGGTATCACGCTCCGTCCGCAGTATGTGCGTGTGCGCGCACAGGATCGTGCGGGAGATGTGTGTGAATTCGAAGGGGAGGATCTTTTGGCAAGAGCGTTTTGCCACGAAATCGACCATTTGGACGGGATCCTTTACACCCAGCGTCTTGCGCCGAAAGAAGCGCTTGACCGCATCCGGCAGGAACACCCCGAAACGGAGGATTAACCCTATGCGTATTGTATTTATGGGTACACCTGACTTTGCCGTTCCCTGTCTTTCGCAGCTAATCGCAGACGGTGAGCAGGTCGTGGGCGTGTTCACACAGCCGGACAAGCCGAAAGGGCGCGGTTATACGCTTACACCGCCGCCCGTGAAATCAGTGGCGTTAGAACATGGTATTCCCGTTTTTCAGCCAACCACGCTGCGTGACGGTGAGGCGGAAAAGATCATCCGTTCCCTTGCGCCCGATTTGATCGTTGTTGTGGCGTACGGAAAGATTCTGCCGGCGGAGATTTTGTTTTTTCCGAAATATCATTCGGTCAATATCCATGCTTCGCTTTTGCCCAAATATCGTGGTGCGGCGCCGATCCAGTGGAGCATCCTTTGCGGCGAAACCGAAACAGGCGTGACCTCTATGCTGATGGACGAGGGCATCGACACAGGCGACATGCTTTTGCATAAGACAACAAAAATCGAAAAAAATATGACCGCAGGCGAACTGCATGATGTTTTGGCAGAACTCGGCGCGCAGGTGCTCTCCGAAACCGTTTCGGCACTGGAAAACGGGACGCTTCGACCAATGCCGCAGACGGGGGAGAGCAGTTATGCATCGATGCTCACGAAGGCGCTTTGCCCACTGGACTTTTCCAAGTCGGCGCAGGAAGTACACAATCAGATCCGCGGGCTGTCACCCTATCCCGCAGCGACGTTTTTTCTTTCGGGAAAGCGCGTCAAGGCGTTTCGAAGCAAACTCGGCGGCACTGCTGACAAAGCGTTCCCAGCCGGTACGGTCGTGTCCTGCGACGGTGATATTGCCGTAGCCTGCGGCGATGGGAACCTTGTACACATTACGGAATTGCAGCCGGAGGGAAAAAAGCGTATGTCTGCATCCGCATTTTTGGTCGGGCACAATTTGCCCGTCGGCACCCTTTTGGAATAATTTAGGCGGTGAGTCTTTTGGATTTATATTATTACTTTTTGCTTGTTGTACCGGCTCTGCTGATCTCCCTGCTTGCACAGTCGCGTGTGAATTCAGCGTATCGGCGCTATTCCGCCGTACAGAATATGCACGGACTTACGGGCGCACAGGCGGCGGAAGCTGTTCTGCGTTTTTACGGCGTGCAGGGCGTGCGTATCGAGCATGTCCGCGGTAAGCTGAACGACCATTATGACCCGAGGACGAACGTGATCCGCTTATCGGACGGTGTGTACGGAAGCTGCTCTGTTGCAGCAGTGGGCATTGCCTGCCATGAAGCGGGACATGCCGCGCAGTATGCGCTGGGGTACAGCCCCATTAAAATTCGTAATTCACTGCTTATGCCTGCGCAGATCGGTTCCAACGCCGCATGGCCGCTGGCGATTATCGGGCTTTTCCTCGGTTCTCAGCCGCTGGTGCTGTTCGGGATTATTCTCTACGTGGCCGTGCTGCTGTTCCAGCTGATCACTTTGCCCGTGGAGTTTAACGCCAGCCGCCGCGCGGTTTCCGTGATCGAGCAAACGGGCTTACTTGCAGGCGCAGAGCGCGACGGCGCAGTTAAGGTGCTGCGTGCTGCTGCCATGACCTATGTGGCGTCGTTTGCCGTGACTGCCGCGAATCTGCTGCGGCTTTTGCTGCTTGCCAATAATCGAAGGAAATAAGCGCTATGGATGGACGGCAGACAGCGTTCCGCGTGCTGTTGCGTGTGGAACGGGAAAAGGCATATTCCAATTTGGCGCTCGACGCTGAATTGAAACGCTCTGCAAACGGTGCGCCGACGGCTTTTGTGACGGCACTCGTCTACGGCGCTTTGGAGCGACAGATCACGCTTGATTTTGTATTACAGCAGTGTCTTCACCAACCGCTTCGCAAATTGCGTCCCGAGGTGCGCGTCATTTTGCGCATGGGCGTTTTGCAGCTTTATTTTATGGATAAGGTGCCCGCGTCTGCTGCCGTCAACGAGAGCGTAAAGCTGGTAAAGAAAAACGGCTGCGCATATGCTTCGGGGCTTGTGAATTCCGTTTTGCGTAAAATTTCAGATACAACGCTTACATATCCCGAGACCGGTGACCTCGTTTCGGATTGGAGCATTCGGTATGCCTGCCCAAAGGCGCTTGTGGAGCGACTTGTAAAGGAATACGGTGCGGCGGACGCACAAGGTATTTTGGCTGCTTCTCTCGGTGGCGCGCCGACCGTTTTGCGAGTCAATACGCTGAAAACCACAGCAAAAGATCTGCAAAGCCGATTGCAGTCTGAGGGCATAGAAACGAGCGCGGGCACTTTGGAAAACACACTGGTCGTGCAAAGCGGCGGCGCTATTGAACAGCTTTCGTCATATCGGGAAGGGCTTTTCCATGTTCAGGATACAGCCAGCGCGCTTTGTGTGCAGGCGTTGGGGCTGCAGCCCGGCCAGACGCTTTTGGACGTGTGCGCGGCGCCCGGCGGCAAAAGCTTTACCGCAGCGGAAATTATGCAAAATCAAGGCAGGATATTGGCGTTCGATCTGCACGAGCATCGCGTGCGATTGATTGCGGACGGTGCAAAACGGCTCGGAATATCCATAATTGACGCACAGCCGCAGAATGCTTCTGTTTTTCATGCGGAGCTCCTAAAAACGGCAGACCGCGTTTTGTGCGACGTGCCGTGCTCGGGGCTCGGGGTGCTTCGCAGAAAGCCCGAGATCCGTCTGCGTGAGCTTACATTTATTGACAATTTGACGGAAATACAGTATAATATTTTAGTCCATGCGTCAAAATATCTGCGTATGGGCGGACTTTTGGTCTATTCGACCTGTACGCTCAACCGCGCCGAAAACGAAGGCGTTTGTGACCGCTTTCTGCGCGCGAATCCCGCGTTTCAAAAGGACGGGGATTACAAAACCCTTTTGCCGCATAAAGATGGAACGGACGGCTTTTTCATCGCGCGGCTTCGGAGAATCGAACCGTGAACCAAGCTGATATTCGTTCGCTGACATTTGAAGAATTGCAGGCGCTGATCACCTCGCGCGGGCTTCCGAAGTTCCGTGCCGCGCAGATCTATTCATGGCTGCATGAAAAGGGCGTAGGCTCGTTTTCGGAGATGCAGAACCTCCCGAAATCTTTGCGCGAAGCGTTGGAGCAGGAATATAAGCTGTATAACTGCTCGATCGATACCAAACTTTGTTCCGAATCGGATGGAACGGTCAAATATCTGTACGAGCTACAGCCCGGTGAATACGCCGAATGCGTCGTTATGCGGTATAAATACGGGCTTTCCGTCTGCATCTCCACACAGCTCGGCTGCAAGATGGGCTGCTCGTTCTGCGCATCGGCGATCGGCGGTTTCCGTCGCCAGCTTCGCTCGTCGGAAATGCTTTCGGAGATTTATACCGCGCAGGCGGACCTCGGCGAACGCATCTCGCATATTGTGCTCATGGGTACGGGCGAGCCGCTGGATAATTATGAAAATGTTTTGCGCTTTTTACGGCTTGTGACCGATGAACGCGGCTTAAATATTTCCATGCGGCATATTTCGCTTTCGACTTGCGGCATTGTCCCGCGTATCTATGATCTTGCAAAAGAACACCTTGGGCTGACGCTTTCCGTCTCGCTGCACGCGCCGAACGATGAGATCCGTTCCGGGCTTATGCCTGTAAACCGTACATGGGGGATCGACGAGCTTTTGCGCGCCTGCCGCTTTTATACAAAGGAAACATCCAGACGCATTTCATTCGAATATACCATGATCGACGGCGTCAACGACAGCGATGCCTGCGCCGAAGAACTCGCCGCAAGGCTTCACGGTATGCTTTGCCACGTCAATCTGATCCCGGTCAATACCGTTCGGGAAAAGCAGTATCAAAAGAGCCGCGCAGACCGTCTGCGCCGCTTTTCCGAGATTCTCGAAAAGCGCGGGCTCACCGTCACGGTGCGCCGCACGCTCGGGGAGGATATCAACGCCTCCTGCGGGCAGCTGCGAGCTGCAAAGATGCAGACATAACCGTTTTACTATCTCAAATTTCAATATAAAAACATCCCGCAAAGAAGGTGATGGTTTGAAAATTGCTGCAAAAACCGATGTCGGCAAGGTTCGCGAAAGCAATCAGGATGCATACGCGACCGGTGAATTGCCCGAAGGTGTCGCGTGGGCGGTCGTTTGCGACGGCATGGGCGGTGTGGCAGGCGGAAACATCGCTGCTACCACGGCGGTCAAAGTGATCTCCGAGCGTATCACATCGGCATATCGAACTTCCATGCGCGGCAGGTCGATCAAAAATCTGCTGGTTTCTGCCATAAACGCCGCAAACATCAGCGTGTATGATATTGCACAGGCAAATTCTTCCTTTGCCGGTATGGGCACCACGGTCGTATGTGCAATCGTGACCGAGCACATGGCATACATTGCACATGCGGGTGACAGCCGCGCGTACATGCTCACAAACGGCGAACTGATTCAGCTGACGCGCGACCACTCCATGGTGCAGGATATGGTGGAGACGGGCAAGATCACGCAGTCCGAAGCCAAACGGCATCCCCACAAAAACATTATCACACGCGCGCTAGGCGTCCACCCGGAGGTGCGTGTTGATTTCTTCGAGCAAGCCATGGCGGATGACGGCATTCTGCTGTTGTGCACAGATGGGCTGACCAACTTTGTAGAAAGCGAGGAGATCTGTGCGCTTTCCAAAGGTACCTATTATGAGTTCGCGGAGCGTCTGGTCTCCAGAGCGCTCGATAACGGCGGCGGTGACAACGTCACCGCAGTAACGCTTGCATATTAAGGAGATGAAATGATGGAAAATTATTGTGGCAAACGCTTAGACGGCAGATATGAGATCCGCGAGATCATCGGCGTGGGCGGTATGGCGGTGGTCTATAAAGCCTACGACAACATCGACGACCGCATCGTCGCCATTAAGATCCTCAAAGAGGAATTCCTTGCGAACGAGGAGTTCCGCCGGCGCTTCAAAAATGAGGCAAAAGCGATCGCGGTTCTGTCTCATCCGAATATCGTTAAGGTGTATGACGTGAGCTTCGGTGACCGTCTGCAGTATATCGTTATGGAATATATTGAGGGTATTACCCTCAAAGAGTATATTGAGCAGCAAAAGGTCATTAACTGGAAAGAGGCCGTTCACTTTGTCAATCAGATCCTGAAAGCGCTTCAGCATGCGCATGACAAGGGGATTGTCCACCGCGACATCAAGCCGCAGAACATCATGCTCTTGCAGGACGGCACCATTAAGGTCAGCGATTTCGGCATTGCGCGCTTCTCTCGCGGGGATACGCGCACCATGACCGAAAGCGCCATCGGTTCTGTACATTACATCAGCCCCGAGCAGGCGCGCGGTGAGATCACCGACGATAAGGCGGATATTTATTCCGTCGGCGTGGTGATGTATGAAATGCTCACGGGTCAGCTGCCGTTCCAATCGGACAGCGCTGTTTCCGTCGCCATCATGCAGCTTCAGCAGGATGCCAAGCGTCCGCGTGAGATCAATCCCGAGATCCCGCTTGGGCTTGAGCAGATCACCATGCGCGCTATGCAGAAGAACCCGAAGAATCGCTACCAGTCCGCTTCGGAAATGCTGCTGGATCTGGACGAGTTCCGTAAAAACCCGTCTATCAAATTCGATTATAACTATTTTGTGGATAATGAGCCCACCAAATTTGTCGGCGGCGCAGGTGCATCTGCGCCCGTTAAAAATCCTGCCAAGCCGCAGCCGGTGAAGCCGCAGGAGGAAAGCGAAGAAGAGGAAAATAAGAAATCGACCAAGACGCTGCCGATCCTGTTCGGCGTGCTTGCGGGTGTTGTTGTTCTCGTCGCGATCTTTGTGGGCATTTATTTCGGCGTGACCGCACGGCGCGTGGATGTCCCGAATTTTGTCGGCTTGAACTACAACGATGAGATTGCGAACAATGCGGAATATACGGATAACTTCACTTTTGAGACCACACCGGTTTACAGCGCGGACGCGGAACCCGGTACGGTGCTTTCGCAGGATCCTGTGGCGGAGGAGCGTATACGCATCCACAGCACCATCACGCTTGAGATCGCCTATAATGACGACAGCATCCAGATCACCGGTATTATCGGGCTTACTGCGGATGAAGCGGAAGCCAAGCTGCGGCAAAGCGGCTTTGAGGTCAATACCATCGTGAATTATGACCCGAACGCGCAGGAGGGGATCGTGTATGACACCTATCCTGTTGAGGGTTCCTATGCTGAAAGCGGTTCGCTTGTGACCATTTATGTTGCAACGAATGAAAACCCGGATGCCACAACCGTACCGTATGTTGTAGGGTACAGCCGTGAGGTTGCCGAACAGTTAATTACCAGTGCGGGACTGAAGGTCGGCAATGTGACCGAGCAGGACAGTGACAAGGCCGCCGGCATCGTCCTTTCGCAGTCGCCGGAGGCTGACCAGCAGACCGATGCTGGCGGCGCAGTGAGCTTGGTCGTCAGCTCTGGCAAAGCTCCGGCTTCCTCCGCAACCATTTCCGTTACGCGCCCGAATGCCAACACCAGCGGTTCCATGCGCGTCTATCTCGACGGGGCGCTGGTGGACGGCTATCCGATCGAAGTCCGTCTCGACGGCGGTACCACGCAGATCACACTGCAAGGCTCCGGCAATGCCGTACCATATTCCGTAGTGATCGATGATACGGAGATCCAAAGCGGCACGATCGATTTTACGCAGAATCCGCCTACCTTTACTTCCGTGACGAAGGAATATCCTGTTGCAGTGCCGGATGTTTCTGATAATACGCCAGTGGAAGAGGCGACAGATGATTTGGCGGTTGCAGGATTCACAAATATTAGGTTTGTGGATGAAAGCGGCAAAGAGATCCCGGGACAGACCGGTGTTGTGATTGCACAAACCCCCGTGGGCGGTACAAGAGTCGTTCCCTCCACGCAAATCACACTCACGGTACGCCGATAACGGTAAACAAAAGTATGAATGACAGGCAATTGAACGGAATCTTGTTAAAAGGTGTCGGCGGCTTCTATACGGTGGAAGCCGCCGATGCGGTATATGTGTGCCGTGCCCGCGGCGCGTTTCGCAAGGAAAAGATAACGCCGCTTGCAGGCGACCGCGTGCGCATCACCGTGACCGACGGCAGGTCGGAAAACACCATAGACACAATCGAGCCGCGCAAAAATTTTCTCCTGCGCCCGCCTGTGGCGAATATCGACAACCTGATCATTGTGGCGGCGACCTCCGTGCCGCGCCCGTCGACGCTGTTGATCGACAAGCTCATCGCCATCGCGGAATATAAGGCGATGGAACCGATCGTTGTGTTCACCAAAACGGACGAGCAGCCCGCGGATGATCTCGCGACGATTTATAAAGCCGCGGGGATCTGCTGCTTGGCTGTCTCCAACGAAACAGGGGATGGCGTAGACGCCGTACGCGAGGTTCTGCAAGGCAAAGTCAGTGCTTTTACGGGCAACTCCGGTGTAGGAAAAACATCGCTTCTCAATCGGCTCGATCCCTCTTTGTCTCTGGCGACAGGTGAAGTGAGCGATAAGCTCGGCCGCGGCAGGCACACGACCCGCCAGGCGGAGCTTTTCAAGACATGCGGCGGCTATATTGTCGATACGCCCGGTTTCTCAGCGCTTGAACCTGAAAAAACCGAGTGGATCCCAAAGGAAGAGCTTGCCGACTGTTTCCGCGAATTCCGTCCCTTTTTGGGGCAGTGTAAATTTACCTCTTGCTCGCACACCTGCGACAAGGGCTGCAAGGTTTTGGAAGCAGTGCAAAACGGTGAGATCGACGCTTCCCGCCACCAAAGCTATGTGCAAATGTATAATGCGGTAAAGGATAAAAAAGCATGGGAAACATAAAAAAAGCGGATTGCGCGATCTTTGCCGCAGGCAGCGCCGTCTCACCTGCACGCGTACGGGAATTTTTACAGGATGATGCATTTCTTGTTGCGGCGGATGCGGGATATAAGCTGTGCCTTGCCTGCGGCTTGCAGCCGGATCTTGTGATCGGGGATTTTGATTCCGGCGAAACCGTTTCTGAGAATCCCAATATGCAGGTGGTCCGCCTAAATCCCGTCAAGGACGATACCGACACCGCTTGTGCATATGCGCAGGCTGTCAATCGCGGGTACAAAAACATCGTGCTTTTCGGCGGCACGGGCGGGCGGCTTGACCATACGTTTGCAAATTTCGACCTGTGCGCGCATGCCAAAACGCAAGGGGTGGGTTTGACGGTCGTGGACGATCACCACGAGATCTTTGCCCTGAAAAACGAGACATGCGTCCTAAACGGCGACGCCGGAAAATATGTTTCGGTTTTCGCCGTCGGCGGCGCATGCACCGTGTCGCTGCGCGGCTTTGCCTATCCGCTGCAAAATTACACCTTCGCACCGTTCTGCGGGCTCGGTGTAAGCAACGAGACAACCGCCGAGAAAGCTGAGATTGAAGTGCAGACGGGGACGGCCCTCATATTTGTAACCGACAAAGATCATTAACACATTTTTTGACGCCGCATATAGTGATAATAGCAACGGTAAAGGCGGTGTCTGCATGAGAAGAAGGTCAAGAGGCGGCAATCTGGGACTGATGTTTGCCATGCTCGGCGCTGGTTTGATCCTCGCGCTGGTCTTTCCCTCCGGATTTCTGGTGGTTGCGTTGTCTTTGGCCTTGATCGTCAGCGGCATCCTGCTGTGCAAAAATTGCTGAGGAGGCTATGGTATGAAGGTCGTTGTGGTCAAAAGTCCGAAGGTGCTCGGTGGGATATTGCGCTGGTTATTTCGAATCAAAAAGGACACGAACATATAAATAAAAGAACAGCCCGCTTCAAACGGGCTGTTCTTTTATACTGTGCAGGTGAATCAGAAGTCCATCCAATCCGCGCTGTCCGCATCAGAGGGCATCCGCCAGTCTCCGCGCGGCGAAAGGCTCACGGAACCGACCTTCGGCCCGTCCGGCAAGCAGGAACGCTTGAATTGGTTAGCAAAGAAGCGGCGTAAAAACAACTTGAGCCAACGTGTCAACTGCTCGTTCGAATAGGTTCCCTCAAAAGCACATGCAGCCATAAACAGCAATTTTTCAGGATGTGTCCCGAAGCGCAGGAAGTGATACAGGAAGAAATCGTGTACTTCATAGGGCCCGAGCGCTTCCTCGGTTTTTTGCTGAATATTTCCTTCTTTGTCGGGCGGTAAAAGCTCAGGGCTTACAGGCGTATCCAGAATATCACGCAGGATGCAGGCAACATTCTCGGACAGATGCTCCGCTTCGTTTTCGACCAAATGGCGCACAAGCGTCTTCGGCACACCTGCATTCACGCCGTACATGCTCATATGGTCTGCATTATAGGTGCACCAGCCGAGCGCCAGCTCACTTAAGTCACCCGTGCCGACTAAAAGCCCGCCGTGCTTGTTGGCGAGGTCCATCAAAATCTGCGTGCGCTCGCGCGCCTGCGTGTTTTCATAGGTCACGTCCTGCACACTTGGATCGTGCCCGATGTCGCGCATGTGCCCGAGCGCCGCGTCACGGATCGGGATCTCCATGAGCTGCGCGCCGAACGCGCGTACCAAATCGCAGGCGTTGTGATAGGTACGGTCCGTTGTGCCGAAGCCCGGCATTGTGACGCAAAGAATATTTTCCGTCGGCTGCTTTAGAATTTGCATGGTACGCACGCACACAAGCAGTGCCAGCGTGGAATCCAACCCGCCAGATATGCCGACGACCGCCTTTTGAAGCCCCGTGTGATCAAGGCGTTTTGCGAGCGCGTGGCTTTGGATCGATAAAATTTCGCGGCAGCGCGCGTCCTTTTCCCGTTCATCTGAGGGAACGAAGGGATGCTTGTCAAAGCGGCGCGTGACATGCGCAAACGCCGTTTCGGGAACAGGTACACAGGTGCTTACAGCGGGAATGTCGGCAAGGTGCGCGGCGTTGTCGGCAAACGAACCGTCACGCAGCCGTTCGGCGAGGAGCTTGTCCAAATCGATATCCGCAACGGCGCGGCTGCCGTCAAAGGCGAAGCGCTCGCCCTCTGAGAGGATTGTGCCGTTTTCCGCCACAGTGCACGCACCTGAAAATACAAGATCGGTAGAAGATTCGCCGACGCCTGCCGAAGCATATACATATGCGCAAAAGCATTTGGCGCTCTGCGTTGCAATAATGCTGCGGCGGTAATCATTTTTCGTAACAGCTTCATTGCTTGCGGAAAGATTGACAATGATGTTCGCGCCTGCAAGGCACAGCGAGGTGCTTGGCGGCGCGGGCACCCAAAGATCCTCACAGAGCTCCACGCCAAGCATTGCATGCTCTGACAGGCGTACAAGCATTTGCCCGAACGGTACAGTCTGGGTGCCGAGTGTCAATGTACCCCGCACACCGTCGCCGCTTGCGAACCAGCGCTTTTCATAGTATTCGTTGTAATTCGGCAGATACGTTTTCGGGATCACGGCAAGGATTTCCCCGTTTTGCAGCACGGCAGCACAGTTGTATAGCCTTGCTTTCCAAACCATCGGTACGCCGATACACACGACTATATCTGTGCCTTTGGTTTCGCCGCAAAGTGTGAGCAGGGCTTCTTTACAATCCTCCTGCAACGTGCGCTGCAAAAACAGATCGCCGCAGGTGTATGCCGAAAGATACAATTCGGGAAAAGCCAAAAGTTTTATGCCATCACGCTCGGCGGCACGTAATTCCCGTACGGCGTTTTCCAAATTTTGCTTTATACCGCCCACCGTCACGCGCGGCGAAACGGCTGCGACTTTTAAAAATCCGCTGTTCATGGCAAAACCTCATCAATGGATTTGTTGTATCTGTTGGTATTATACCGAAATTACAGCCTTTCCGCAAGTCAAAAACATTGACAAACCTTGCAAAATGGTTAAAATAGGGATAATCAAAAGGAGTGAGTGCTGTGCGCACATTTGAAAAATCCAAAAAATTAGATCATGTATGTTACGATATTCGCGGGCCTGTGCTTGATGAAGCCGACCGTATGATTGCAAACGGCGTAGATATTTTGAAGCTGAATATCGGTAACCCCGCGCCGTTCCATTTTACGGCGCCGGACGAGATCATCCGTGATATGATCTATACGCTGCGCAGTGCGGAAGGGTATTCGGAATCCAAGGGTATTTTTTCTGCGCGAAAGGCGATCATGCAGTATTGCCAAATCAAAGGTATTGCCGATGTCGATGTGGATGACATCTATACAGGCAACGGCGTCAGCGAGCTGATCACCATGTCTATGCAGGGCCTTCTCGATGACGGTGACGAAATTCTGCTTCCGGCGCCCGATTATCCGCTTTGGACGGCTGCCGTATCGCTTGCGGGCGGTACGCCGGTGCACTATATGTGTGACGAACAAAACGAGTGGAACCCCGACATCGCCGACATGGAAAGCAAGATAACAAAGCACACAAAGGGTATCGTGCTTATCAATCCGAACAACCCGACAGGCGCGCTGTATCCGCGCGAGATCTTAGAGGAGATTGTTCGCCTTGCCGACAAATACGGACTGATCCTATTTTCGGATGAAATTTACGACCGCTTGGTCATGGACGGCTTACAGCACATTTCTATTGCGTCCCTTGCGCCCCATGTGCCGTGTATTACGTTCAACGGGCTTTCCAAATCCCACCGCGTGGCGGGCTTTCGGTGCGGCTGGATGGTTGTCAGCGGCGACAAAAAGCGGATCCGCGGTTATATCGAGGGGCTGAATCTGCTTTCCTCCATGCGTCTTTGCTCCAATGTGCCCGCGCAGCATATCATCCAGACGGCGCTCGGCGGTTATCAGAGCGCGGACGAGCTGTTGTGCCCCGGCGGCCGCGTGTATGAACAGCGAGAATTTATATATAATGCGCTCAATTCCATTGACGGCGTTTCCGCCGTGAAGCCGAAAGCGGCGTTTTATATCTTCCCACGCTTTGATATGCGCAAATTCAATTTAAAGGACGATGAACGCTTTGTCTTAGAGTTCCTGCGCAAAAAGAAAACTTTGCTCGTGCAGGGGACGGCGTTCAATTATCCGCAGCCCGACCACGTGCGCATCGTGTATCTGCCGACGGTCAAGGAGCTCTCCTTTGCCGCGGACGCGCTGCGCGATTTCCTGAAAGATTATTCGCAGGCATAAGAGAAATGCTGAAAGATAAAGCGACGGTCTGTCGGGTAACCCCGGCAGACCGCCTTTTGTCCGAAAGAATTTAAACGAACCGTGAAGTTATTTCATGCCGTCTTCATAGGCCTTGATCATCTTTTTAACCATCTGGCCGCCGACAGAACCCGCCTGCTTCGAGGTCAGGTCGCCGTTATAACCCTGCTTGAGGTTCACGCCCACTTCGGAAGCAGCCTCCATCTTGAACTTATCAAGCGCCGCACGAGCCTCGGGAACAACGTTCTTTTTGCTTGCCACTGTAAACACTCCTTTGCTGTGTATTTGCGTTTGCAGTACTATTCTGTGATGCGCAAAACAGAATATCCTTGATAATAAATTCTAAAGCTGTCAAAAAAATGCAAAGTCAAGTATAAAATCTGCGAATAAAACGGCTGCATATCCGACTTTCTCCTTACATATGTATTATTGACATAGGTAAGGAGGGCTCGAAGTGAAAGACACAGTGGAAGATCGCGCCGTGGAACTCGGCGAATATATCGTGCACAATAAAGCGACCGTCCGCGCGGCGGCAAAGGTTTTCGGTATCAGCAAAAGCACGGTACATATGGACGTTGCCCAGCGCCTGCAGCGCATCAGCCCCGGACTTTATAATGAGGTGCGCGAGGTGCTTGATGTCAACAAGGCGCAAAGACATATCCGCGGTGGGCTTGCCACACGCGAAAAATATAAAGCGACAGAAATGCGGAAATAACGAATATAATATCGCGGTCGACAGTAAAAAGCTGTCGGCCGCAGTTTTTTCTTTGCTTCGCGCAAAAAATATGGTACAATAACGCTGATATATTTTGTACGAAGCCAATGCCTGCCGACGCTCTCCCTTGCGGTGAACCGCAGGATATGGCGAAAGGCAGCATAACAGATTGCAAAAACGGTTAAAGGCGGCGCTTTTGATGCACACTTTGGATTTGATTGTACCCTGCTATAACGAAGAGGAGGCTTTGCCCCTGTTTTTTTCTGCTGTGCAGGACGTGCTTCCGCAGCTAACAGACACCAAAACGCGCCTGATTTTTGTGGATGACGGCAGCACGGATAACACCCTGTCGGTACTGCGTACGCTTTGCGAAGCGAATGAAAACGCGCGGTATATTTCATTCTCTCGCAATTTCGGAAAAGAGGCGGCTATGCTTGCGGGGCTGCGCGCGTCAACTGCGAAATTTGTCGGGATTCTCGACGCCGATTTGCAGCATTCCCCGCAGCTTCTGCCTGAAATGCTGCGTGCTCTGACGGAGGAAGGCTGCGACATTGCCGCAGCACGGCGCGAGACGCGCACGGGGGAGGCAAAGCTGAAAAGCGGTTTTTCCAAGCTGTTTTATAAGATCATCAGCCGCATTTCCGATGCCGATATAGAAGCCGGCGCGCAGGACTTCCGCATTATGAAGCGCAAGGTCGTCAACGCCGTGCTGCAAGTGCCCGAATACAACCGCTTTTCAAAAGGCATTTTCAGCTGGGTGGGGTTCAAAACCAAATGGTTCCCGCACGAAAACCGCGCGCGTGCGGCGGGCAAAACCAAATGGTCGTTTTGGTCGCTGTTTTCCTATGCCGTGGACGGTATCGTGAATTTCTCCACCGCGCCGCTGAAAATATCTTTGCTGTGCGGTGCGATCTGCAGCCTTGCGGGTATCGCATATGCGCTTTATATCATTGTGCGCACGCTGATCTACGGCAGCGACGTGCCGGGCTATCCGTCCACGATCTGCGCGATCCTGATCATCGGCGGGTTGATCCTGCTTTCTTTGGGCATTTTGGGGGAATATATATCCCGCATATACATGGAGGTAAAGCGCCGTCCGCACTATATCATTGACGAGACGGATATTTTACCGGAAGAAGCAGAAAGCGACGTGGACGACGACCCTGCCGCGCGCGGATAAGCGCAGGGTGTGCAAATCCGTCCGCATTGTGCAAAAAAATTCAAAATAAGCCTTGTATTGACGGCTGATTTTTTATATAATATTTGTCTGTATAAAAGTTCTGAAAGGTGGCGCGCCGCGTGGCTGACGAAAAAAACAAGTTCGTAGAGCTTGAGCACGAGATCATGGATTTTTGGGAACGGGAGCACTGCTTTGACAAGCTGGTTGCCAAAAATAAAGGCAACAAAATGTTCCGCTTTTTAGACGGCCCGATTACCGCAAACAATCCCATGGGGATTCACCATGCGTGGGGCAGAAGCATTAAGGATATTTTTATCCGTTACCATGCCATGAACGGGTGTGACTGCCGCTATCAAAACGGCTTTGACTCTCAGGGACTTTGGGTCGAGGTCGAGGTGGAGAAGCAGCTCGGCTTTCAAACCAAAAAGGATATTGAAAATTACGGGATGGACAAGTTCACGCAAGCCTGCAAAGACCGCGTGAAGCATTTTTCCTCCATCATCACCGAGCAGTCCAAGCGGCTGGGACAGTGGATGGACTGGGACCATTCCTATTTTACCAATACCGACGAAAACATCGAGGGGATCTGGCACTTCTTAAAGAAGTGCGACGAGCACGGCTGGATCCAGCGCGAATACAAGCCGATGCCCTGGTGCCCGCGCTGCGGCACGTCGCTTTCCGAGCATGAAATGACCGGCTCGTATAAGCTGATGACCCACAATTCCGTCTACTTTAAGCTGCCCGTAAAAGAGCTTAACAGCAAGATCCTTGTCTGGACAACTACGCCGTGGACGCTTTCTTCGAACGTGGCGCTGGCGGTCAATCCCGACATTGACTATGTGGAAGTCAAGATCAAAAGCGACGAGCAGACGCTGATTCTTGCAAAAAATGCGATCAAGCATCTTGGGGACGATAAGCTTGAAGTCCTGCGTGCCTTTAAGGGCGGCGAGCTCGTTGGGCTGCATTTTGAGACCTGCTTCCCGTATCTGCCTGCACAAGCCGGCATCGAGCATAAGATCGTCGCGTGGGAGGATGTAGACGCTGACGAGGGTACGGGTGTCGTACATATCGCGCCCGGCTGCGGTATCGAGGACTTTGAGCTCGGCGAGCGCATTGGTCTTCCGAAGGTGATGCCGATTGATGACATGGGTATTTACCTTGAAGGTTTTGATTGGATGACCGGTAAGGACAGCCATACCATTGCGGACGAGGTTTTCGAGCACCTGCAAGCGGATAATAAGCTGTATAAGGTCGAGCCGCACGAGCACAGCTACCCGGTGTGCTGGCGCTGCAAGTCCGAGGTCGTGTTCCGCCTTGTGCCCGCGTGGTATATCCGTACTGCGGAAGTCAAGCCCAAGCTGATCGAAGCTGCCGCTGCCGTTAAATGGGAGCCCGCCTCCAACGGCAAGCGTATGCACGACTGGCTGACGAATATGGGCGATTGGAACATTTCGCGCAAACGCTATTACGGTATGCCGCTGCCGTTTTATCCGTGTGACTGCGGGCATGTGACGGTGGTTGGTTCGCGCAAGGAACTGCGGGAACTTGCGGTAGATCCTGCAAAGGTAGACGCGCTGCCCGAGTTGCACCGTCCGTGGGTGGATGAGATTCAAATCAAATGCCCCCACTGCGGCAAGCCCGTTTCGCGCGTGACCGAGATCGGCGACGTGTGGCTGGATGCGGGTATCGTGCCGTTTTCCACGCTCAAGTATTTCAGCGATAAGGAATACTGGAAAAAGAATTTCCCCGCCGAGTGGGTCACCGAAATGCACGAGCAGGTGCGTTTGTGGTTCTATTCGCTCTTGTTCATGAGCGTCGTACTCGAAGGCAGAGCACCGTATGAGCGCGTACTGACCAACAGCGCGGTCGTTTCGGAGGATGGTTCTAAATTCTCCAAAACCGGATTTATGATCAAGTTTGACGAGGCGGCGGAAAAGATCGGCGCGGACACCGTGCGCTATATGTATGCGGGTGCTCCCGTGGCAAGCGATGTGCGTTTTGGCTATACCTTGGGTGACGAAGCGCGCCGCAAGCTGCTGTCGTTCTGGAACATTTATACGTTCTTTGAGACCTATGCCAAGATCGACAAGCCGAATTTTGAGGGATATGTGCCCGATAAATCCAAAATGACGCCCACCGACCTTTGGCTCACCGTGCGCACCAACGAATTTTTGAAGCGCGCTACGGCTTGCTATGATGACTACAAAGTCTATCTGCTGGTCAAGGACTTTGAAGTCTTTGTAGATGATATTTCCAACTGGTATGTCCGCACCAACCGCCGCCGCTTCTGGAAGGCCGACGACGAGCAGGACAAAATGCTGGCATATTGGGTGCTGTTCCACGCGCTCAACACTGCTGTGCAGGTCATGGCGCCCGTGATCCCGTTCATGACGGAATACATTTGGCAGACGCTCACACGCAAGGTGTTGCCGAACGCGCCGCTTTCCGTGCATTTAAGTGATTGGCCGCAGCCGCTTGCGGATTTTGAAGACAACGGCATTGTGGAGCAGACCGCATTCGCACGCGAAGCCATTGCGGTCGCCATGCGGCTTCGCAATGAACAGCAGCTCAAGGTTCGCCAGCCGCTTGCCGCTATGTATGTCTGCTGTGATAAAGCGTCCGCGGATAAACTGAAAACCTTTGAGAAAAATATTCTCGATGAGCTCAACATCAAAACGCTTCACTATTTGGAGTCTGCCGACGCGCTGGAAGATAAATACCTGACCGTGAACTTTAAGGTCGCGGGTGCGGTGCTCAAGCAGAACGTCAATAAGATGAAGCAGACGCTTGAAGCACTTTCAGACGCGGATATGGCTGCTGCCGTTTCCGCAGTAGAAGCCGGCGGCGAGGTCACGATCCCGGGCTTTGACGGGAGCTTTGACGCAGGGCTGTTTAACGTCTCCACCAAAACCAAGGCGGGTATCGTTTCCGCAGAATTCGCGAACGGTACTGCCGTGGTCGCGCTGGATACGAAGCTGACCGAAACGCTGATCCGCGAAGGCCTTGTGCGCGATGTTGTGCGCCAGTGCCAGATCGCACGCAAGGAAGCTGGCTATGAGGTCGAGCAGCGTGTGCGTGTTTCGATCTGCACGGACAATGCGCAGATCGCGGATGCGCTTTCCGAAAAAGCAGACTATCTGCAAAACGAGCTGCTTGCCGAAGAGATTTGCATTGGTTCACCGCTTGTGTCGGCGGACTATGTAAAAGAAGCCGAAATTTCCGGCAGTAAAGTCACACTGTCGGTTTGTAAAGCATAAAAGGAGACCATTATGTTAAAAGAAGTAACAAAAGACATGACCATTGGCGATATTTTGGACGCCGACCGCGAAACTGTTCCTTTCTTTTTGGAAATGGGAATGCACTGTCTCGGCTGCCCCGCTTCTCGCGGCGAAACGCTTGAGCAGGCGTGCGAGGTGCATGGCGTGGACGCGGACGCGTTGGTTGAAAAGATCAACGCATTTTTGCAGTCCAAATAAACTAAGCCTTCGGGGCGCGCGCCGAAAAGCCGCGCCCCGCTTGCGCTATTAAGGAGCGTTATGCTGCATTTAACACCGAGACTCGCGGCAGTCACCGATGCGGTCAAGCCTTGCGGCTGTGTTGCAGATATCGGAACGGACCACGCATATGTACCCATCCGTCTTTTGCAAGAAGGCAAGGTATGCCGTGCGATTGCTGCGGATATTCATAAACAGCCTTTGGAAAACGCGCGCCGTTCTGTTGAACGCTATGGTTTGGAAGATCGTGTGGAACTGCGTCTTTCCGATGGACTTCAAAACATATGTGCGGGTGAAGCGCAGACGATCATAATTGCAGGCATGGGCGGCGAGCAGATCGCCGAAATGCTGAACTCGACACTCTGGCTGCGCCAAAAGGGGATTCAGCTTGTATTGCAGCCCATGACACACAGCGAGGACGTGCGGCGCGCTTTGCGCGAAAACGGCTTTTTCAAGATGACTGAAACCACGGTCGCCGAGGGCAGGCGTATCTATTTGGTGATTTCTGCTGCGTGGGATGATATAAAAATGTCGCGTGTAACGGCGGGCAACGATTATATCGGTGCGCTTCGCCCGCACGAGATAGAAACGGACCGTCTGTTTTTACAAAATGTATTGCGCCGCTTACAAACAAAAGCGGATGCGCTGCGCGAAAAAGGCGATCGGCAGGCTGCGGCTTTGAACGAAATCATACGGGAGGTTTCTGATGCTTGCAGGTGAAATTTACGACTACATAGACTCTGTCGCGCCCTTTGCGGGACAGGCGGAATGGGACAACAGCGGCTTTTTGGTCGGGGAACGGGGCGCGAGCGCTGACCGCATCTTGTTTGCACTCGATGCTACACCGCAGGTGATCGAAGAAGCAGTGCAAAAGGAGTGCGCGCTGCTTGTAACGCACCATCCGATCTTGTTCAGCGCTGTAAAGGCTTTTACGGAATCCGATCCCGCGTATCTCGCGGCAAAACGCGGCGTTTCTGTGATTTGTGCGCATACATCTTATGATTTTGCAGCGAACGGTGTTGCTGATGTATTGGCGGAGAAAGTCGGCCTTGCCGGTGTACACGCGTCGGAATGCGGCGAATTCCGTATCGGCAGAACCGAGTGTATAACGGCACAGGATTTTGCGCAAAAGGCAAAAGCGGCGCTGCATGCGCCCGTATTTGTCGCCTTGCCGCAAAAGCAAGTGCGTATAGTCGCGGTTTGCGGCGGTGCAGGTGCGTCTTTTTTGCAGGCGGCAAAAGAGAAGGGGGCAGACCTCTTGTTCACAGGCGAAGCCAAGCACCACGAAATGCTCGAAGCCGCCGCGTTGGATATCGCGCTAGTCACGGCCGGGCATTTTGAAACGGAACACCCCGCTGTTCGCGCACTTTGCAAGCGAATTCAGGCAGCATTCCCTGAAACGGTCTGCCTGCTTTCTGAGCAGACCTCTCCCATGCAAATCATTGAATAAAGGAAACAAATCATGGCACTGGACGGCATTACGCTGCATTTTATCAAAACGGAATTGGAAGAGACTCTTTTAGGTGCGCGCGTGGAAAAGGTACACCAGCCTGCGAAATGCGAGCTCACCTTGCATATGCGCACGCGCAGCGGCGCGTATCGGCTTCTGCTTTCGGCGGAGTCTGCCTCGCCGCGCATCCACATTACACAAAGACCGAGTGAAAACCCGCAGAATCCGCCTATGCTCTGCATGCTGCTGCGCAAGCATTTAAGCGGTGCTGTGCTTGTTGGCTTGCGGCAATCTGGCCTTGACCGCGTGCTGTTTTTAGATTTTGACGCGACCAATGAAATCGGCGACAAGGTGCGGCTGTCCCTCTGTGTAGAGATTATGGGCCAGCACAGCAATATCATATTGATCGACGGCAATGGTATGATCTTAGATGCGGTCAAGCGTGTAGATTCCTCTAAATCCGCGTACCGAGAGATCTTACCCGGTGTAGCATATCAGCTCCCGCCGCGGCAGGATAAAATACAGCTAGCAAAGGATAATATTTCCAATTGCCTTATCCGGCTGTTTATGAACCCCGAGCAGCAGCTTCCTGCGGCGTTTATGAAAAATATTGAGGGAATTTCGCCCATTGTCAGCCGTGAGCTTGCGTTTCGCGCCGCAGGCGACTGCACCTGTACGGTGCAGGAAGCAGGGAAGGCGCGTGTGCGCGCGGCGCTCGAATATCTTAGCTCTTGCCTGCAAAATGTCCCGGCGCACTGTGTCGTTTGCGATGAAGAAGAGAAACCTTTTGACTTTTCTTTTTTAGAAATTCTGCAATACGGCGGCTTTTGCAAAAAAATCGAATACGCTTCGTTCTGCACGCTGCTTGACGATTTTTACGCGGAGCGTGACCGCTTGCTGCGTGCCAAGCGCAGGGCGGGTGATTTGCATAAAACACTGCAAACGCTGCGCGAGCGCACCGCGCGTAAAATGGCGAATCGTCAGGCACAGCTCAAAGACAGCGCCGAAAAAGAGCGCCTGCGCATCTTTGGAGAACTGATCCAAGCCAATCAGTACGCGCTCGAAAAAGGCGCGAGCTTTTATGAACTGGAAAATTATTATGACGAAAACCGCTTGGTGCGTATCCCCGTTGATCCTGCGTTGTCGCCGTCGCAAAACGCGCAAAAATATTATAAGGCTTACAAAAAAGCGTCTACGGCGGAAAAAATGCTTGCAGAGCTCATTGCCCACGACGAACAGGAACTTGCTTATTTTGCTTCTGTGGAGGATGCGCTTTCCCGTGCCGAGGCGGAAAGCGACCTTGCCGCCATTCGGCAGGAGCTGATCGACGGCAAATACCTGAAACGCAAAAAAGGCGGCAAACAGAGGCTCCCGAAAGAACTTCCGCCGCACAAATTCAAGACGAGTGAGGGCTTTACGGTACTTGTCGGGCGCAACAATGTCCAGAACGATAAGCTGACGCTGAAAACGGCAAAAAATTACGATATGTGGCTGCACACGCAGCATTATGCGGGTTCGCATACGATCTTAATATCGGACAATCGTGAAATTACAGATCAAGCCATTTCCGAAGCCGCCGCGATCGCCGCGTTTTTCAGCAGCGCGCGCGACGCGCAAAAGGTGCCTGTTGATTATACCCGTGTCAAGAATATCAAAAAGCCTGTCGGCGCAAAGCCCGGCAAGGTGATCTACAACACTTACAATACCATTTATGTTACGCCTACCGAGCCGAAAGAAGAATTATAAGCATATAAAACGACGCTGTGTTTTTGCACAGCGTCGTTTCGGATTTCGTTTCGGTTACTCGTCGTTGTTGGCGGGTGCAAGGACTTCGCTTTCGCGGAAGAGCAGGGAGATGCACCAAACCGCCGCAATGGCGACAAGCGTATAAATGATTCTGCTGATTACGGCGTCCTGCCCGCCGAAGATCCAGCCGACAATATCAAATTGGAAAAGCCCGATGGAGCCCCAGTTGATGCCGCCGATGATGACCAGAATCAGCGCGATCCTATCCAGCATATTTCTCAACTCCTTATCAATGCTTATTGATAGTATAGCTCGAAACAGCGTGGATATACGATTTCAAAATTTTTACAATTTTGTCTATTAAAGTGTACCGGCCGCTTTTTTCAAAGCGTCAACGCGGTCGGTCTTTTCCCAGGTCAGATCAAGATCCGTTCTGCCCATATGGCCGTAAGCGGCAAGCGGACGGTAGATCGGGCGGCGCAGGTCGAGATATTCGATGATTGCCGCCGGGCGCAGGTCAAAGACCTCGGTGACGATCTCGCTTAATACGTCATCCGAGAGCGCCCCCGTGCCGAAGGTGTCCACCATAACGGAAACAGGGTTCGCAACACCGATGGCATAGGCAAGCTGGATCTCACAACGTCTTGCAAGACCTGCCGCAACAATGTTTTTGGCAACATACCGCGCCGCGTATGCGGCGGAACGATCCACCTTGGTTGGGTCCTTGCCTGAGAAGCAGCCGCCGCCGTGACGGCCGATGCCGCCGTAGGTGTCGACAATGATCTTTCTGCCCGTAAGCCCCGAATCCCCGGCGGGGCCGCCCGTTACAAATCTGCCTGTAGGGTTGACATAAATGATCGTGTCCTCGTCAAACAGGTTTTCGGGCACAACAGGTTTGATGACATGCTGTAAAATATCCGAACGGATCTGTGTAAGCGGGATCTCTGCGCGGTGCTGCGCAGAAACAACGATTGTATCAACACGAACAGGCTTGTTGTCATCGTACTCAACCGTAACCTGCGTTTTGCCGTCCGGGAACAGATACGGCAATGTGCCATCCTTGCGCACGTCGGTCAGCCGCTTTGCCAATTTATGTGCCAAAGCAATGGGCAGCGGCATCAATTCCGGTGTTTCACAGCAGGCATAGCCGAACATCATGCCTTGATCACCCGCGCCGTGCAGGTTGTAGTCGTCCTGTTTGCCGGTTTTCAGTTCATAGGAAGCGTCTACACCCATGGCAATGTCTGCCGATTGCTTGTCGATAGCGATATCTACACGGCAGTTGTGCCCGTTGAAGCCGGTGTCGTCGTTATCATAGCCGATCTCACAAACGACGTCGCGTGCGATTTTTTCAATGTCTACCTTGGCGGTCGTTGTGATCTCGCCCATGACCATCAAGCGGTTTGTGATGCAGGTCGTCTCACACGCAACACGGCCGTTCGGATCCTGTGCTAAAATTGCGTCTAAAATCGCATCGGAAACAGTGTCGCAAACCTTATCGGGATGCCCTTCCGTTACGGATTCGGATGTAAAAAGATGCTTTGTCATATGTTGTACGGTCTCCTTTGAAAAATCCACAGGATGTCATTCCCGCATAAAAAAGCACCCGGGCGCAGGCCAAGGTGCGTGGTTCGTCACCTTATCTTTCAGCCGAAAGGCTGTAGGATTTGGCACCTTGCATTTTGTGCAGGTTGCCGGACTTCACAGGGCCTGTCCCTCCGTCACTCTTTATAAGGAATGTCTATCCGTTTGTCAGTGAATATTGTATAACGGAACGTTCGGCTTGTCAACCGCCGACAGACACATTTTGCGGAAATTTGACAATTTCCCGAAGCGTTTCTCAACCGAGCACGGCGGGAAACTGTGCCTCGGCGGCGGCCAGTATCGCCTGTGGGTTTTTGCCGATGATGTCAAGCCCTTCGGCAGCGATATGAAACGACTGCTTTACGCCGAAAAACTGTTCCATAACGGCGCGGATATAGGTGAATCCAAAATCGTTTTCTCCGATGTATCCGCCTGCTGTCGTGATGTAAATCAGCCGTTCCGCGCGGCAGAGACTCACGGGTTTGCCTGTTTCGTCGTAGGCGAAGGTCACCCCCGAGCAACTCACATTTTCCACATAAAGCTTCAAAAGCGCAGGAAAAGAAAAGTCCCAATACGGCGCTGCGATCACGATCCATTGTGCGTTTCGGAAGGTGTTGGCATGTAAGAAAAAGGACGTGTCGGTTTTACCTTCATGCAAAAGGTGATCGCGTTCGTGCAGACGCGCTTTGTCAAGCGGCTGCAGCCCGAGCGTGTCGAGCTTCAAATGTGTGATCTGTGCATCTGCCAAATTTGATAATAACCGATTGGCGAGCTCAAGTGTGCGCGAAGCTTCCCCGCGTACGCAGGCATCTAAAAACAGGACGTCCTTTTTCGGCATGGTTTTCCTCCGTTCAGCCCGCTTTCCCTTTTAAAACGGGAGATAGGCGTTTATACAAAATAAAGGTGACTACGGTGCAAAGCATCCCTTTGATGAAGGTAAACGGTACATTAAAGACCAAAAGCGCTTTCCAAAGATTGTCAACAGAAGGCAGGATCGCCTGATACGCAGCCAATATCGCGTCCATAGGCATAAAGTTGGTATAAACGGGATACACGATAAAATAGTTGGTGAACAGGCTGAATACTGCCATACAGCAAGCGCCCGTCAGCGCCCCGAGAAACGCAAATTTTCGATTCTTTTTGTGCTTATATATGAGTCCTGCTGGGATCACCAGAAAACAGCCCAAAATAAAATTGGAAAGCTCGCCGACGCCGCCTGTAGAGGTGGTCAGCAGATTGATAAGATTTTTCAACAGACAGACCATAACGCCGCTCAAAGGACCTAAAGAAAATGAGGCGATCAGCGCAGGAAAGTCGGAAAGATCCATTTTGATGAAGCTCGGCATCAGCGGTACGCTGAAATCCAAAAACATCAAAACAGCGGATACGGCGGCGAGCAGCGCAGTAACGGTCAGTTTACGGATGCGCGCCCCGGAAAAGACCTTTTTTTTATTCGTGGATCGGACAGCTTGTTCGGACATTATACATCGTCCCTTTCAAAGAATATTCAAATGCGGCTGTCCAAAAGAAAAAGCCCCGCAAGAAAAGTCTTGCGAGGCGAAAGTGCAGAAAAAGCATCTTCTTTCATCCGGACTTTGACCGTCGGTTCGGGAATTGCACCCGATCAGCAAAGAGCTTGTGGACTTTTACCACCGGTGGGGACTTCCACCCCGCCTTGAAGACAGCTGTTGATTTGTAATGCCATTATATGCTTATGATTTTGTTTTGTCAACCCGTGCACCGGCTGATTTTCGGAACACGCCCAAAAGAATCAGCCCTAAAATAGCGAGGATCGGGAAAAGATTGCCGAAGCCCAATCCGACTTTCAGTGCAGCACCGTCCGTAAGGCCTGCATCTGCGCGCTGTGCGGCGGAGGAGACGAAGCTGACGATCCAGGGGCCTACCGAGCAGCCAATATCGCCCAAAATCGCAAGCACACCGAACATTGCCGCGCCGCCGTTCGGATAAAGCGCCGATACCAAACTGAATGTGCCGGGCCAAAACAGACTGATCGAAAAGCCCGTGATCGCACAGCCGAACAGCGCAAGCAGGGGATTCGGCGAGACTGCGGTGGTCGTGTAACAGACAATGCACAAAACCGCGCAAAAAAACATAGCTTTTTTTAAGTCAAGGCGATTGCCGTAAATACCGAACAAAAGCCGCCCAAGACCCATAAAAACGGCAAACAGACAGGGACCGAGCAGGTCGCCCATCACCTTGGTGACGCCGAGCCCTGTTTCGGCGAAGAAAGACGACCACTGCGACATCGCAAGCTCTGAAGCGCCCGCGCACAGCATAAGCAGCATGGCAATGCGGAAGTTTCGTTCGGAAAACAGCTTGCCGAGCGGGATCTTTTCTTCTTCCTTAAGCGTTTTCGGAAAAGGGAGTGTTGTGAAATTTATCAGGTTCACAAACGACACGCACGCCCAGACCAACGGCAAAACATACCAATAGGAATTGCCCGCAAACCAGACAAACAGGGTGGAAAGCGCCACAACCGTCATCTGTCCCCAGCAATAAAAAGAATGCAAAAGGCTCATGTCCGCCTCTTTTTTGTTACTCGGGATGGCGTCTACAATCGGGCTGATGGTCACCTCGATCATGCCGCTGCCCATGGCGGAGATCACCGTCGCGAGCACCAGTGCCGGAAACGGTGCGGACACGAAGCGCGGCAGCGTGCCGAGCAGTATGAGTCCTGCTGTTGCACAGGCGTGCGAAGCAAGGATAACTTTTTTGTACCCGATTCGATCCACGACCTTGACAGAAATCAGATCCACAACAGTCTGGGAAAGAAAATTGATGAGGATCAGGCTGCCGATCTGTGTGAGCGATATGCCGAATTCCTCCTGAAAAATGATAAACAGAATGGGGGAAAGGTTGTTGATAATAGCCTGCACGAAATAACCCGCATAGCAGGCGATGGTTGTGCCTTTGTAGGTCCGCTGCATAAAATTAAACATACTCCTTGTCATCGGAAAGTTCTGCAGAGCCGCTGATCGGGATGGCTTCGCCGAGATAGGTTGGTTCGGGCTCTATAATACAGATTACAAAATCTTTGACCCGTGCCAAAGATTCCCGCACCTGATTTCTAAGGTCAGACAGAAATGAATGATCCGGTCCGTCAGCCGCAACGCCATATGCCTCCATTCCCAATGCGCGCGCAATATAAATCGCTCTATAAAGATGATAACTCTGTGTCACAATAATGACTTTGCGAACGCCAAAAATATCGCGCGCACGGTACATGGAGTCGTAGGTGGAAAACCCGGCGTGATCTAAAAATATAACGTTTGCTTCTACGCCTTTGTCCACACAGTATTGTTTCATACTGTTGACTTCGTCATAGTCCTTTTCCCCGTGGTCTCCACTCATCAAAAGCCTGTCCGAAGCACCGCTTTCATACAGAGCAAGACCCGTTAAAACACGGTTCTCTACGGTGGGGCCGAGCGTATTGCCGTATACGGAACTGCCGAGCACCAAAATGCAGTCTGCATCCAGCGTGCGCGCTTCTTCTTCGGTTAAAATGTGCGGCCACGCGGTCAGTACGACCGCTGCATTTATGCTACCGAATACGGCACCGCCAAGCAGGCAGAGGCAGACGACAGCCAATATTATTTTTTTCAAACGCTTTTTAAACATGGTTTAGATCCTTGTCTCTACTAAGGAAAGTCTGCCTTTGATTTGAAAGTTGCCGCTGTCTGCTGCAAGGAAGATGCTGTCTCCTTTCTTTAAGGAAAGCTTTTCCCCGTTGCAGCTGATTTCGCCATTCCCCTCAGTAATAAGGACGGATACAAACGAGGTCTTGTCCGCAACATTGTTGTATACGCTTTCAACATTTACGGTAAGTACGGTAAACATGTCGCAGGCTGTCAGCATCTGTTCGGTATAACCGTCTTTGTGTACAATGTGGCCTTCCGGCTTACAGGCGCGTTCGGGTGGTGCCGTTACGGTCACGTCCAGTGCTTTTTCTGTATGCAGTGGACGGGGCTTGCCGTCCGCGCCGAGCCTGCCGTAGTCGTAAACGCGGTAGGTCGTGTTGGAATTCTGTTGAATCTCCGCGAGCAGGATCCCGCCGCCGATGGCGTGCAGCGTGCCTGCCTCGATAAAGAAAAAGTCCCCCTTATGCACCTTTACGTGGTTTACGACCTCTAAAAAGGTGTTGTTTTCGATTCTCTCGCGAAACTCCGCTTTGGAAATCTTTTGCTTAAAGCCATAGATCAGCTCCGCGCCCTCGTCGCAATCGAGGATATACCAGCATTCCGTTTTGCCCGGCTCACCCTCCACACGGCGTGCATAATCGTCGTTTGGGTGCACCTGTACGGACAAATTCGACTTTGCGTCAATGAGCTTGATCAAAATCGGGAATTCCGTCATGCCCGCGCAATGCGTGCCGAGTATGTCCTTTCCCTCTTCTGCAATGACTTGCGAGAGCGTTTCTCCCTTGTGTATGCCGTTTGCGACCGTGTTCTGCCCGTCCTTGTGGCAGGAAAGCATCCAGCCTTCTGCTACGGGATCCATATCTGTTTGAAAGCCGAAGTCTGTTTTTAAGCGTGTGCCGCCCCAAAGATAATCTTTGAATGCAGGCTGTAATTGTAAAAGCATATTGCTGTCTCCCTATAATTGTTTTGTTCTATCTTAGCAAAGTTTTCCGGGGAAATCAACAAGGTAGAAAAAGGTTCCGTAAATTTTCCGTACCAACTTGCCGTGGCAGTACCCTTTATGCTACAATACAAGAAAAGCTCGCGCTTTGTTTCCTTTCATAATGAAATGTGCGGTGTGAAATATCAGCCGAAAGGTGGTACAAAAATGAAAAAAACGGATACGCGGCCGAACATCATTTTTTATTTCAGCGATCAACAGCGGTGGGACACATTGAACGCCGACTGTATGCCGAATCTCACAGAGATTGCGCGCGACGGCGTGACCTTTGACAATTCCTTTACCTGCCAGCCTGTGTGCGGACCTGCTCGTGCCTGTCTGCAAACGGGAACATACGCCACGCAGAACGGCTGCTATTGGAACGGGATTGCCTTGCCGGAGAACACCAAAACACTTGCGGATCATCTCAACGAAGCCGGCTATGAGACGGCTTATGTCGGCAAATGGCACCTCGCCTCCGACCGGTATCCGGGGATCGGTGTGCACTGTGAGTCTTCCGCTGTTCCCAAAACGCGGCAGGGGGGTTACCGGGACTATTGGCGCGCGGCGGATGTTTTGGAATTCACCTCACATGGCTACGACGGTTAT
Organism: uncultured Clostridia bacterium; assembly: GCA_944384995.1. Lineage (GTDB taxonomy): Bacteria > Bacillota > Clostridia > Oscillospirales > Acutalibacteraceae > Fimenecus. Next base: position 164,684 of record CALWVN010000001.1, read on the forward strand.
GTGTTTGACGGCGACGGGAACCAAATTGATTTTAAAGGCTACCGTGCAGACTGTATCAATGACTTTGCGCTGGAGTACATTGACCAAAAGACGTCGGATAAGCCGTTTTTTCTCTTTGTATCCCAGCTTGAGCCGCACCACCAGAACGACCACGGCTGTTACGAGGGGAAAAAAGAGTATCTTGCACAGTATAAAGACGCTCCAATCCCAAATGACCTTTCCGTTCTGCCCGGGGACTATGAGAAAATGTATCCCGATTATCTGGCGGCGATCCGTGCGCTTGACGAGAATGTAGCACGTCTGGTGCGTAAGCTAAAAGAAAAAGGGCTTTATGAAAATACAGTGCTCATATACACAAGCGACCACGGCTCACACTTTAAAACACGCAATATGGAGTATAAGCGAAGCTGCCATGACAGCTGTACGCATACGCCGCTTGTTATCTGCGGCGGGCCGTTCCGAAGCGGCGGACATGACGAACGGCTGGTAAGCCTTATCGACCTGCCGCCGACGATTTTAGATTTGGCAGGCGTGGATGTGCCGCCTGAATATATGGGACGCTCCCTTGTTGCACAGTACGCTGGGAAAGAGAAGCCGAGGGATTTCGTGTTTATGCAGATCAGTGAAAGCCAGTGCGGCAGGGCCATCCGCACCGCACGCTACAAATACGCCGTGCGTGCAACCGGATCCGGGCTCACGCGCCACAGCGCTAAGGTCTATTTTGAGGATTATTTATATGATCTTGCGCAAGACCCGGTCGAAGCGCATAATCTTATTCGCAGCGGCTCATATGCATCTGTGCGCGCACGCCTTCGCGCAATGCTTGTGCAGGAAATGGAGCGCGCAGGGGAAAAGACACCCAAGATCTTGCCTGCGGTGCTCGTTCGAAAAAAATAACGGATTTTTGGATGTATTCGACGAAAAGCTTATGAAAAAGAGGAACACCTTGGTTCTTTTATCGAATTTTTGCAGGAAAAGCAAACGATGGTTGCAAATTCGTAGGAAATGGTATAGAATTTATCCGTGAATTTGTAAAAGATGCATTTTGGAGGTGCGTATCATGCAGTATGCAGAGATGAACGCCGAACAGCTCCTCGCTGCAAAGCAAGCAGCACAGGCGGCGTACACGGAAATGAAAAAGCTGAATTTAAAGCTCGATATGTCCCGCGGTAAACCCGGCCCCGATCAGCTGGACCTTTCCATGGATATGCTCAAAGAGGTCATCGGTGTTTGTGACTGCAAAGCTGCAAACGGAACGGACTGCCGCAATTACGGCGCTTTGGAAGGCCTTCCGGAATGCCGCGCTTTGTTTGCGAAGATTATGGAGGTTTCACCCGAAAATGTGATCATCGGCGGCGCTTCAAGCCTGAATTTAATGTTTGACTATATTGCCCAGTGCATGACAAAAGGCGCGGGCGGCACTCCCTGGATGCAGCAGGGGAAGATTAAATTCATTTGTAACGTACCCGGCTATGACCGTCACTTCACCATTTGTGAGCACTTCGGCATTGAGATGATCAATGTGGAAATGACCGAAAACGGCCCCGATATAGAAAAGATCCAAGAATTGGTTAAGGATGAAAGTGTAAAGGGCATGTTCTGCGTGCCGAAATACTCAAATCCCGACGGTATCACCTATTCGGATGACACGGTTCGCGCGCTGGCAGCATTAAAGCCTGCGGCTAAGGATTTCCGCGTGATTTGGGATAACGCGTATATCGTTCATCACCTCACAGACTACCCGGATCATCTGTTGAATATTTTCGAAGCCTGCAAGCCTTACGGCAGTGAGGATATGTTCGTAGAGTTCACCTCTACCTCCAAAATCACGTTCCCGGGCGCGGGCGTTTCGGCACTTGCCGCATCGGACAACAATATCCGCGCGATCCGCGCACGGCTTGCCATGCAGACGATCAGCTATGACAAAATGAACCAGCTTCGGCATGTAAAGTTTTTGAAAAATGCCGAAGGGGTGCGGGCACATATGAAAAAGCATGCCGCGATCATTGCACCGAAATTCCGCATTGTGCTCGACGCGCTCGACCGAGAACTGCGCGAAAATGATTTGGCGCGCTGGACGGAACCTAACGGCGGCTACTTCATCAGCCTCAACACCACGAAATGCAGCGCGAAGCGCGTCGGCGAGCTTTGCCGGGAAATGGGCGTGGTGCTAACACCCGTCGGCGCGACTTATCCTTACGGTGTGGACGAAGCAGACCGTAACATTCGCATTGCGCCGACGTATCCATCCATTGAAGAGCTTAAAAAGGCAGTCGAGGTGCTTTGTCTTGCAATTCGCCTTGCAACACTTGAAAAAATGACGGAAAAGGTATAAGATAGGCATAGGGCTTTCCCGTAGCTCAATTTTCCTGCGGGGGTTTTCTATGCGTATGCATTCAAAAAAACAAAATATCGAGAATATTTCCGCGGCTTCTGTGCGTCCGTTTGTATCGGCTGTTCTGGTCGCCGCAGGGAATTCTACACGCATGGGCGGCGTCAATAAGCAGTTTTTGCAGCTTGACGGCGCCCCTGTGCTTTTGCGGACGGTTCGCGTATTTGAAGCGTGCGCGCTTGTGGATGAAGTCGTCATTGCCGCACGCGAGCAGGATATTCCGCAGATGGCAGCGCTGCTGCGCGGTGCCGGTGTGCGCAAGGTCAAGGATATCGTTCGCGGCGGCGATACGCGGCAGGAAAGCGTTTTTGCGGCAGTGGCGCGCTGCGACGCGCAAAGCGAATTCCTTGCCATCCACGACGGCGCGCGTCCGCTTGTGACCGACAGGATATTGATGGACACTATCCAAGCGGCTTTTCAATTCGGTGCGGCGGCAACAGGCGTGCGTATCAAAGACACCGTAAAAGTAGTGAGTCTTGACGGCGTGATCGTGGATACACCCGACCGCAGCACGCTTTGGGCGGTACACACGCCGCAGGTGTTTGAAAAAGAAACCTATCTGCGCGCTTCGCGTGAAGTGTCCGACAGCGTCCTGTTTACCGACGACTGTAAGCTGCTGGAAGCGGCGGGCATACCGGTGCACATGGTCGAGGGCAGCTATGAAAATATAAAGATTACCACACCGGAAGATATTTGGATTGCCGAAGGGATTTTGGCAGGGAGGAAACAGCCATGATGCGTATCGGGCACGGCTACGACGTACATAAATTAGTGGAGGGACGCAAGCTGATCCTCGGCGGCGTGGAGATTCCAAATGGTAATATTGGGCTTTTGGGTCATTCCGACGCAGACGTGCTGTTACATGCAATTTCGGATGCCCTTTTGGGCGCGGCGGCGCTCGGTGACATCGGCAAGCATTTTCCCGACACGGACGAGCGATATAAGGATGCCGATAGTTTGGCGCTTTTGCGAGAAGTCGTTCAACTTTTGAAAAAGCAGGGATTTACGGTTGGGAATATCGACGCGACCGTGTTGGCGCAATCACCGAAGCTCGCACCGTATATTACGGATATGCGCAAAAATATTGCGCAGGTGTGTAAAGTGCCGCTTGATGCGGTAAGCGTAAAAGCGACAACGGAAGAGGGACTGGGCTTTACGGGTACAAAGCAGGGGATTGCCGCACACGCTGTCTGCCTTTTGCAAGGCGACAAGCGCATAAAGTTTATTTAAGGCAAGAATATAAGGTACAAGCGGGAGAAACGGAGGCTGCCATGCAATCATCCAAAGCGACTAAAACGAAAAAGGGCTTTTGGAATCCTTTCAGCAAGGATGCCGAAGAGGGCTGCGTGCCGAACCGTGAGCTGCTGGCATATTCTGCCGCACTGACGGGGCAGAATATGGCGTATGTGTTTGTGTCGCAGTGGCTTTTCTATTTCTGCACAAACATTTTGCGCATTTCACCTGCGCGCGTCGGTTTCCTGACAGGCTTCACGCGGATTTGGGACGCGATCAATGATCCTATCGTCGGCGCTATAGTGGATCGCCGTAAATGCAAAGACGGCAATAAGCTGCACCCGTATCTCGGGAAATTGCCGATTGCCATCGGTGCGTTGACGGCGCTGATGTTCGTGGATTTCGGCGTTGGGGAGACGGCGGCGCTTGTGATCCTGCTTTGTGTCTACATTGCGTGGGATGTGACCTATTCTTTCCAAGATGTTGCCCTTTGGGGTATGATGTCTCTGATCTCGCCGCTTCCGCATGAGCGTTCCCGCGTTTCGCAGTGGCTGAACATCGGCGTCGGCGCAGCGTGGGGTGTAACGAGCCTTGTGCCGCTTATCATGGGGGCGCGTGAGGCGATCGGCATCAGTGAAAAAACGCTGTTTTTACTGTTCGGTATCGTATTTGGCTTCGGCGGAGAATGCTTATCGATCCTTGCGAGTAAAACAAAGGAACGCGTTGCATATGTGGAGAACCGCCGTGAGCAGTCTCTGTTGCAGGACTTGGCACTGCTGCGGCACAACAAAATTTTGATCCTGCTGCTGCTTGCGCAGATTTTAAATTTCCTTAACGGCGCGGTGCCGCAGATTTATTTTTTCCAGTACTGTGTTTCTGTGCAGGTCGGCAGTACAACGCTCAACGGTGAGACCGTTCAATTTTACTACGGGATTTTAGTCAGCGTGCTGTCTGCCGTAAGCATGTTCTTTGCCGTCAAGCTGTCGGATAAGATCGGCGGCATGCGGAATATCGTGATTTTAGCACAACTTATGAATATTGTTTTCCGCGTTGCAGCGTATTTTGTCGGCTTCCAAACGCTGCCGCAGATGCTGCTTGTCGTGCTTCTTATCTCCATTTCCTCCATACCCGTCAATATGGTTGGCATTGCGCAGCGTTCCATTCTCTGTGACGCGGTGGATTATGTGGAGTGGAAAACGGGTAAACGTACGGAGGGTATCAGCAACTCTTTACAGAACCTCACCAACAAACTGACGGATGCACTCAAGCTGATGACCAGTGGTTTGGTGCTTACAGCCCTCGGCTTTAGTGCGGATTTGGGGAATGCCGGGCAGCCTGAGATCTTCTATCGCGCGCAGTGGCCGCTGTTCATGCTGTTGCCTGCGCTCGGTTCGGCTTTGTATTTGATCCCGTTTTTGTGTATCCGCTATTCCAAAGAACAAAAAGCACGTGTCGAGCGCGAGCTCGCCAAACGCCGCGCAGCGGCGCAAGCCGAGGATGAAACAAAGGCGCAGGCATAAGAAAGGCAAGAGGCAAACATGCAAAACGTCCGCAGTCTGCTCAAAAAACATAAAGAACTGATATTATATGTTATTTTCGGCGGGCTGACGACGCTTGTCAACTATGTGGTTTACTTCCTTTGTAAGGCGGTTGGGCTATCTTATTCGCCCGCAACGGTTGTTGCCTGGCTTGTAGCCGTCGGCTTTGCTTATGTCGTCAACCGCGTATGGGTGTTTGAAAGCAAAAGCTGCGGCGTGCGTGCCGTACTTCGTGAAATCGTACTGTTTGTCGGGGCACGGCTGCTTTCTCTGGTTTTGGAGCTTGCCGTGATGTTTGTCGGCATGGATCTGCTGCACGCGGGACACCTCATCATCGTGATCTCTGCGACTGCCTTGCCGCTCGGCGAGTTTCTGACCAAGACCGTTGCGCAGATTCTTGTGGTGCTTTCGAACTACGTGTTCAGCAAGCTCGTGATTTTCCGCAAGCAACGTTCTCAAAGCGCCGATCCCGGCGAAACGCACGAGAACACATAAAATCTCTGTATAAATATACGTTTTTCTTGCTTTTTGCCTCAAGCGGGTGTATAATGGCTTATAATCTTAGAAAGGGGAACAAACCATGAAAACCGTAACAAAAGCTTTGTCTGTTTTGCTCGCACTTGCACTGGTTGTCGGTTGTTTTGCCGCCTGCGGCAGCGACACTGCGAATGATACCACGACGCCTGCTGCGAATGCAGCGCTGGTAAAAGTCATTGACATTGAATTGACCGAGGAGTACTATGGCTTCGGCGTGGACAAAACCCAGCCGGAACTTCTTGAGCAGGTGAACGAATTTATTGCGGAGATCAAAGCAAACGGGCAGCTGCAGGAAATTTTTGACAAATACTTTGTCGAAGGCGGCACGCCTTCACCTGTGACCTCTGCGGAGCTTGACGAAAGCAAAGATCAGCTTGTCGTCGCGACCAATGCGGAATTCCCGCCTTTTGAATATACGGAAGGTACCAGCTATCTCGGTGTAGATATGGAACTTGCCGCCCTGCTTGCGCAGAAGCTTGGCAAAGAGCTGGTTATCCAAAACATGGACTTTGATGCCGTTTGCCTTTCTGTCGGCAGCCAGATGTGCGATATCGCTTTAGCGGGCTTGACGATTGCTACGGACCGTGAAGAAGCTGTTATGTTCTCGGATTCTTATTATCAGGCATCGCAAAAGCTTATCGTTCCTGCAAGCGATACGACTTTTGATAATTGCACTACGGCGGATGAGGTTCTGTCCATTCTGCAGGGCTTTGATTCCAGTGTACGTATCGGCTACCAAACCGGCACTACGGGGCAAAAATATACGGAGTCGACGAACGACTATGAAAGCAACGCCTTGAAAGTAACGGCGACCGGCTACCAGAGTGGCGCTTTGGCAGTACAGGCCATGGTCAACGGCAATCTGGATTATGTCATCATTGATGCTGCACCTGCACAGTCCATTGCGGATTCTGTCAACGGCGTCACAGCATAAAGAAACTTGAAAGCCGCATAGCATTTGACAATAACCTCACCGTCAGGTGAGGCTATTGTTATGCGTGTGGCAAAAGGATTTGGATCATGGATAATTTCGGTCAAAGGGTAGAAAAATTTATATCCCTTTTCCAGGGTGGCAGTGCGGACGCCTATATCTCCGATATTTTGACAGGTTTACAGAACACAGTCAAAATAGCGGTTCTGGGACTTATCATCGGTATCGTCATCGGTACGCTGATTGCCGCTGTTCGTGTCATGCCGAAATATAAGCGGCTGCCGCGGGTGCTTAACGCCATTTGCGGCGTGTATGTCGGCTTTTTCCGCGGGACGCCTATGGTGGTGCAGTTACTGTTATTCTACTATGTTGCACTGCCGCTGATGGAAATTCACGCCTCCTCCGTAGCGGTCGCAATCACCGTGTTCGGTATGAATTCCGGTGCGTACATATCCGAGATCATGCGCGGCGGGATCATGTCGGTCGACCCCGGGCAGATGGAGGGCGGTCGTTCTGTCGGCTTGAGCTTTGGCACGACAATGATGAAGATTGTCATTCCACAAGCGATCAAAAACATTATCCCGACACTTGGCAACGAATTCATCACGCTTGTCAAGGAAACTTCGGTCGTCAGCTTCGTCGGCGCTACGGATTTGTATGTGGCTTTCCGAAAGATCGGTACAAACACCTATGAGTTTATGGTGCCTTATATTGTTATGGCGCTGATTTATATTGTGCTGGTGCTGCTGATTACCGCGCTCATTAAACTCGTGGAGAGGAGGCTGCGTAAAAGTGATCGAGGTCGTTAACTTAAATAAATCGTTCGGGGATCTGCATGTCCTCAAGGACATCAGTACCACCATTCAAAAGGGCGAAAAGGTCGTTGTGATCGGGCCGTCCGGTTCGGGCAAGAGTACGTTTTTACGCTGTCTCAACTGTATGGAGGATCCTACTTCCGGCAGCATCCTGTTTCATGGTGTGGATCTTACGGATATGAAGGTGGATATCAATCTGCATCGGCAGAAAATGGGGATGGTGTTCCAGCATTTTAATCTGTTCAACAACAAAACCGTGCTGGAAAATATAACCCTTGCGCCCGAATATATCGAGAAGAAGCAGATGCGAAAGCTGAAATTGCGCAGGAAATCGGGCGCTGAAATTAAATCCGCAAAGCAGATCAAAGAAGAAAATAAGGCTCGCGCCATGGAGCTTTTGGAGCGCGTTGGGCTTTCTGACAAGGCGGATGCGTATCCTTCACAGCTGTCCGGCGGGCAGAAACAGCGCGTAGCAATCGTGCGTTCGCTTGCCATGCAGCCGGAGGTCATGCTGTTTGACGAACCGACATCGGCGCTCGACCCGGAAATGGTCGGCGAGGTTCTGGAGGTCATGAAGGATCTTGCCAAAAGCGGTATGACAATGGTTGTCGTGACGCATGAAATGGGCTTTGCACGCGAGGTTGCGGACCGTGTTTTGTTCATGGATGAAGGCAGGATCTTGGAAGAGGGGACGCCGGACGCGATCTTCAACCATCCGCAAAATGATCGGTTAAAAGAGTTTTTGTCCAAAGTGCTGTAAACCCTAAATCTATGAAAAAACCGACAGTGCGTTTCCGCACCGTCGGTTTTTATGTATTTTAGATGCAATGTATGTGTTATACTTCGGCTATGACCTCGATCTCAGCAAGCACATCTTTCGGAAGCGCAGCAGCAGCCACGCAGGAGCGCGCGGGCTTTGAGGTGAAAAAGCTGCCGTATATACCGTTAAATACGGCAAAGTCGGACATGTTTTTCAAAAAGCAGGTGGTTTTGATGACTTTGGAAAAATCCGTGCCTGCCGCTTCCAAAATTGCGCCGATGTTTTCGCAGATCTGCTGCGTCTGCCCCTCGATTGTATCCGCTTCCACTTCGCCGGAAGCGGGATTGATGGCGATTTGACCCGAGGCATACAGGATACCGTTGACGATCTTTGCCTGTGAATACGGCCCGATTGCAGCGGGCGCATTGTCTGTGTGTAAAGTTTTGATCATATCAAACACTCCTTCGGAGAACAATTTGCATCAATACGCCTGCACTTTATATCCGCGTGCGATCAGCGCATTTTTAATGGCTTCGATATGCTCGAAATTACGCGTTTCCATCACAAGACGCAGGTAGCAGCCGTTGATATCCGACCCTTCCGAAGCGCGTTCGTGGTGGACGGAAATGACGTTTCCGCCCTCAGCGGCGATCGCCGCCGCTACATCCTGCAGCTGACCGGGCTTATCAAGCAGTTCTACCGTCATGGAGAATGTGCGCCCGGATTTCAGCAGACCGCGCTTGATTACACGCGACAGGATCGTCACGTCAATATTGCCGCCCGAAACCAGGCAGCAGACCTTTTTGCCTTTGAGATCCACTTTATTGAACATGGCAGCGGCGACAGATACTGCACCTGCGCCCTCTGCAATCAGCTTCTGCTGTTCAATGAGTGCCAAAATTGCAGCAGCGATCTCGTCCTCAGAAACCGAAACAATGCCGTCTACATATTTTTGGCAAAGGGCAAAGGTGAGATCGCCCGGCTCTTTCACAGCAATGCCGTCTGCAATGGTCGAGACCTCGTCAAGTGCCTCGATCTTGCCGTCAGCAATAGAGCGCAGCATGCTCGGCGCGCCGTCCGCCTGTACGCCGTAAACCTTGACCTGCGGGTTCAGCGCTTTAATGGCATATGCAACGCCGGAGATCAGCCCGCCGCCGCCGACCGGGACGATCACAACGTCCACATCGGGAAGCTGTTCTAAGATTTCGAGCCCGATGGTGCCCTGACCCGCAATAACATCTTCGTCGTTGAACGGATGGATAAAAGTGTATCCCTTTTCGTCTTTGAGCTGCAAGGCACGGTTGTATGCGTCGTCATACACGCCGGGAACCAAGCAGATCTCTGCGCCAAATTTGCGCGTGGCTTCAACCTTGGAGATCGGTGCGCCGTCCGGCAGACAGATCAGTGATTTGATTCCGTTTTTGGTCGCGGCAAGTGCCACACCCTGTGCGTGGTTGCCCGCCGAGCAGGCAATTACGCCTTTTTTCTTTTCTTCATCAGAAAGCTGTGAAATTTTGTATGCCGCGCCGCGTACTTTGAAAGAACCCGTTTTCTGCAAATTTTCTGTTTTCAGGTGGATCTCACAATCGGGATTGATGTCGGGTGCCATGATCATGTCCGTGCGCCGAATCACGTCTTTCAGTTGATAGGAGGCGTGGTAGATCTTATCAAGCGTCAGCATATGCACATTTCTCTTCTTTCCGTAAACAATTTAACTGATATTATAAACCCAAAACTTTGTAAAAGCAATGAAAAATCTGCTAAAGAATAGAATATGTATCCATTTTTATTGATTAAATTTGCAGATGATGGTATACTATACTCCCGTATTCTGGTAAAAGGAAGATTCAAATGGAAACACAAAGCGAAAGAAAAGTGGTATTAAGCGCGATTCAGCCAACGGGTACGCCTACGTTGGGCAATTATCTCGGTGCTCTGAAAAATTGGAAAGAGATGGCGAAGGATTACGACTGCTTTTACGCAGTGGCGGATCTCCATTCTATTACCGTGCGACCCGAACCCGCACAATTGCGCCGCAGAACGCTTGAGATGTATGCGCTGCTGCTGGCGATCGGACTTGACCCCGAAAAGAATACCGTTTTTGTACAGAGCCATGTGAACGCGCACGCGCAGCTTGCCTGGGTGCTCAACTGCTATACGCAGTTCGGCGAGGCGGCGCGGATGACGCAGTTTAAGGACAAGAGCGAAAAACACCCGGAAAATGTCAACGTCGGGCTTTTCGCTTATCCTACGCTTATGGCGGCGGATATTCTGCTCTATCAGGCGCACTATGTGCCCATCGGTGCGGATCAAAAGCAGCATTTGGAGATCACGCGCGACATTGCCGAACGCTTTAACGGGTTGTACGGCGAAACGTTTCGTTTGCCGGAGCCTTTTATCGGCAAAGCTGGAGCGCGTGTAATGTCGCTGCAGGAGCCCACTAAGAAAATGAGCAAATCCGACACCAACGTTAAGGCGTTCATTTCCGTGTTGGACGACAAGGATACGATCGTGCGCAAGATCAAAAGCGCTGTGACCGATTCCGAGGCACGTGTGTACTATGCCGAGGGTAAGGACGGCGTGAACAATCTGATGGGCATCTATGCCTGCTGTACGGGAAAGACCTTTGACGAGATCGAGAAAGACTTTGCCGGCAAGGGCTACGGCGATTTCAAAGCCGCCGTTGCTGAGGCGGTTGTGGAGGAGTTGGCGCCCGTCAAGGAGACGTTTGACCGCCTGATCGCGGACAAGGCATATTTGAACGATTGCATGGCAAAAGGCGCCGAACAAGCGGCGCGCGTTGCGAACAAAACCCTGCGCAAGGTCATGCGCAAGGTCGGTTTTTACCAGCTGTAAACGGAGGAAAAATATATGTCTATGGAACGTGCGCGCAAATGGCTTGCGCAATTCGGCTTAGCAGATCGGATTCGGGAATTTTCCGTTTCCAGTGCCACGGTGGAGCTTGCCGCTAAGGCGCTCGGCACAGAGGAAGCTCGCATCGCCAAAACCCTTTCTTTTTTGGTGGACGGCGCACCGGTGCTTATCGTGGCGGCAGGGGATGTAAAAATTGACAACCCGAAGTACAAAGCGCAGTTTCATACGAAAGCCGTTATGCTGCCTGCGGATCAGGTCGAATCGCTGGTTGGCCACGCCGTGGGCGGTGTGTGCCCCTTTGGGGTGAATGAGGGTGTGTGTGTGTATCTGGATGAATCGCTCAAACGCTTCGAAACGGTTTTCCCCGCCTGCGGGACGGCCAACAGCGCCGTGGAACTGACGATCCCGGAGCTTGAACGCTGTTCGGGATACCGTGCCTGGATCGATGTTTGTAAGCCGCGCGGGTAAATGAATTTTTGACGAGAGGGTGGCTTCCGAGCCGCCTTCTTTTTTGCTGAAAATTCTTTTACGAATTTTTGTAAAATTATTGACTTTTTTGCGAATTTTCTCTAATATGTGTATCATACCAAATAGGGCACGAATTTCCGTGATCCCAACTATATCTATCGGTTGGAAAGGGGCTGCATAATTGGAAAAAAACGCAGTGATCATTGACCTGAAAAACATCTCCGTCAGTTTTGACGGGCAACCGGTGCTTAAAAACATCAATTTGTACATCCGCGACGGGGAGTTTGTCACTTTGCTCGGTCCTTCCGGCTGCGGAAAAACCACAACGCTTCGCATCATTGCCGGCTTTCAGGCGCCGGACAGCGGCGAAGTCATTTTTGAAGGGAAAGTCATCAATGGTGTGCCGGCGCACAAGCGTCAGGTCAACACCATTTTTCAGCGTTATGCTCTGTTTCCGAACCGCAACGTTTTCGACAACGTCGCGTTCGGGCTGGAACAGAAAAAGCTCCCTAAGGCAGAGATCCGAAAAACGGTAGAGGAAATGCTGGCACTTGTCAATCTCAAAGGTTTTGAAAAGCGTCGTATCTCCTCGCTTTCGGGCGGGCAGCAGCAGCGCGTTGCCATCGCGCGTGCGCTGGCAGTCAAACCACGCGTCCTGCTTTTGGATGAACCACTCGGCGCGCTTGATCTGAAACTGCGCAAGGATATGCAGGTGGAGCTTAAAAATATCCAGCAGCGGCTCGGCATAACGTTTATTTATGTTACGCACGATCAGGAAGAGGCGCTGTCGATGTCCGATACCATTGTCGTGCTGGATAACGGCGAGATCCAACAGATCGGTACGCCGACCGACATTTACAATGAGCCGAAAAACGCTTTCGTGGCGGATTTCATCGGCGAAAGCAATATCTTAGACGGCATCATGCACGAGGACTTCTCTGTGGAGTTCCACGGGATGCGCTTTCAGTGTGTGGATAAGGGCTTCGGCAAAGACGAGCCTGTGGATGTCGTTGTGCGCCCGGAGGACGTCGATATCGTACCGCCCGAAGAGGGGATGCTGCGCGGTGTCGTGACCTCCGTGACCTTTAAGGGCGTACATTATGAGATCATTGTGGACATTGACGGCTTTAAATGGATGGTGCAGACGACCGGATATTCCGCAGTCGGCGATGAGATCGGGCTTTCTATTAAGCCTGATGAAATCCAAGTTATGAAGAAGAGTGCCTATTCCGGGCTGTACGGCGATTACAGTTCGTTCAGCGAGGAGTTTGATGAGCTTTCGGATCCCGACTCCGAGTCGTCCGATGATGCTCCGGCGGAGGTATAGCTATGAAAAAAACCTCGCTGACGGCGAAACTCGTTAATGCGCCGTACATCGTCTGGTCGATTCTTTTTATTCTTGCGCCGATGATCATGGTCGTGTATTACGCGCTGACCGACCGCGACGGCAATTTTACACTGTCCAATTTGACCTCGCTTTCCGATTACACGGAAACGTTCGGGCGTTCAATCTGGTATGCGTTTCTTGCGACTGTGATCTGTCTGCTTTTGTCATATCCGCTGGCGTATATCATGGCGCGCTCGAAAGTCTCCAAGCAGCGCACGCTGATGATGCTCATCATGCTGCCGATGTGGATGAACTTCCTCATCCGCACCTACTCATGGATCACGATATTAAATAACACCGGCATCCTCAACACGCTGTTTGAAGCGATAGGCATCGGACGCGTACAGATGATCAATACGCCGGGCGCGGTCATTTTGGGTATGGTTTATAACTTTTTGCCCTATATGGTCCTGCCGATCTATTCGGTTATGTCCAAGCTCGACCAGAGCTTGATTGAAGCCGCGCAGGATCTCGGCTGTAATGGCAGGGCAGTCTTAAAAACCGTTATTTTTCCGCAGAGCCTGCCGGGCGTGATCTCCGGCATCACCATGGTCTTTGTACCATCGGTCAGTACCTTTTACATCAGCCAAAAGCTCGGTGGCGGCAAATTTATGTTGGTTGGCGACGCGATCGAAATGCAGTTTCAATCCGCCTACAATTATAATCTCGGCGCGGCGCTGTCACTGGTGTTGATGCTGATGATCGTCGTCTGTATGCTGATTATGAACCGCTTTACGGATGATGCACAGGAGGGGGCGATGCTGTTTTGAAACCGAAACGCGCACTCTCGAACATCTACATTGCTTTGATCATGCTGTTTCTGTATGCGCCGATGCTTGTGATGGTGGTGTTCTCCTTTAACGGTACTTCGAGTACAGGCGTGCTGGACGGCTTTTCGACCAAGTGGTACGGCGAGCTTCTCAAAGACAGCGTGACCTTACAGGCGCTTACCAACACGCTGATTCTTGCGGTCACTTCGTCTTTAATCGCGATGGTGCTCGGTACTGCTGCCGCGGTCGGTATCCATTCCATGAAAAAGAAGTGGCTAAAAACATCGGTACTTACCGTGACCAATATCCCGATGGTCAATCCCGAGATCGTCACCGGCGTCTCCATGATGCTGCTGTTCGTGTTTGTCGGACGGCTGGTCGGAAAAAGCGATGTGCTCGGGTTCCCGACGCTGCTCATCGCACACGTCACTTTCAGCCTGCCGTATGTCATCCTTTCGGTGCTCCCGAAACTGCGGCAAACGGATCGGCACTTAGGAGAAGCTGCGCAGGACCTCGGCTGTCCGCCGGTCACGGCATTTTTCAAAGTGATCTTGCCGAATATTTCTTCGGGAATTATTACGGGCCTTATTATGGCGTTCACGCTTTCGCTCGACGATTTTATTATCAGTTATTTCGTGAGCGGGCCGAAATTCCAAACCTTGCCGATCGTTATTTTTTCAATGACAAAAAAGAAAGTCAAGCCCGACATGTATGCGCTCTCCACGCTGATTTTCCTTGCCGTGCTGCTTTTGTTGGTGCTGATGAATATTATGCAGGCGCGCGCCGAAAAGAAAGAAAAAAAGGCGCAGTCCGCAAGACTTTAAAAAGGGGATGAAACCATGAAAAAAATCATTTCTGTTGTTTTGGCGCTTGCGCTTTGCGCAGGGATCCTTGCGCTGTCGGGCTGCGGCGGCACACAAACGGTAGAGCTGGATACCTCCAGGCTTGTCGGAAATTATGATGTGCCGGAATTGCGCGGCACGGAGATCAACGTCTACAACTGGGGCGAGTATGTTTCGGACGGTTCCGAGGACACGCTCGACGTCATTCAGGCGTTTGAGGACGTAACGGGTATTCAGGTCAACTACACGATGTACGATTCCAACGAGGATATGTACGCGAAGATGAAGAGCGGCGGCGCAAGCTACGATGTGGTCATTCCCTCGGACTATATGATCGCCCGCATGATCGAGGAGGGTATGCTGCAAACGATTGATTTTGCGAACGTTCCCAACTACTCCTATATTGCCGACGACTTCAAAAACCTGTATTTTGATCCCGACAACGCTTACAGCGTACCGTATACGGGCGGCATGGTCGGTCTTATTTACAACACCACCATGGTCGAAGGCACGCCGGACAGCTGGGAGATCATGTGGGACGAAGCGTATTCGGGGCAGATTTTGATGTTTAACAACCCGCGCGACGCATTCGGCATTGCGCAGTTCCTGCTCGGGCAGTCCGTCAACACGACGGATGCGGCCCAGTGGCAGGCAGCGGCGGATAAGCTCATCGAGCAAAAGCCCGTGGTGCAGTCCTATGTCATGGACGAAGTGTTCGACAAAATGGAAAGCGGCGAGGCTGCGATCGCGGCATATTACGGCGGCGATTACCTGACCATGGCGGACATCAACCCCGCCCTTGCTTTCGTGTATCCGAAAGAGGGCACCAATATCTTTGTGGATTCGATGTGCATTCCCGCAAACGCCAACAACAAGGCGGCAGCGGAGCTGTTCATCAACTTTATGTGCGAGCCGGAGATCGCACTTGCAAACGCCGAGTATCTCTGCTATCTATGCCCGCACACGGCAGTGCTCGAGGATGAGCGCTACACGCTTCGGGATAATGAAGTGCTGTATCCGCAGCAAGAGGTCAAAACCGAGTATTTCTACAACTTGGACCGCGATACGCAGGATCTGCTTTCGCGCCTTTGGGAACAGGTCAAGCTCGCGTAAGTGCGCACAGAGGTTTTTATGGATCAAATACAAAAGCCGGATGTGCCCGCCCTGCCGTTTTTTGAGAGCGGAAACGTGTATACGGGCAGTATCCGCCAAAGCTACCGATTCCGCATAGCCAAAGAAGAAAACGGACTTACGGGCTCGTTTTGGACACAGGATGTCTGCTATGAATGTGCAAAAGACGTGCAGGCTGAGCAATTTCCGCTTTCGGAAGAAGGTTTGAAATCCTGTGTGGATTGGATCGCGGCGCATCAACCGCTGTAAACGAAATAAAAAATAAAATCTGACAGGGAAGCCATACATCTGGCTTCCCTGTTTCTACATAGCGTTAGCTTATTGTTTATTTCATAGAAGCATATCTCCCTTCTCTCTATTTTGACCGATTTTGTGATAAGCATGCATGGGAGAAGGTCTGTGTATATGCACATCAATGATGCGTAAAGCATTATGCCGAAAGGATTATGTTCTATTCGAAAACCTATTTGAATTGCAAACACTTCATGCATCCAAACATAACAATAACGCCGAACTCAAAAGTGAGCTCGGCGTTACGCTGGTGCGGATAACAGGACTTGAACCTGCACGCTTGCGCACAAGATCCTAAATCTTGCGTGTCTGCCAATTCCACCATATCCGCAAATCGGTTGTGCCAAGATTATAACAAATTTATGTCTGATTTTCAATATGGAATTCCAAGTTTTGGATAGACAAAATCCGCAGCTTGGTATACAATACATATAAAAGAATCCTTGAAAGGACGTGTTTTGTGTGAAATCCGTCTGGACAGATCAAGTGGACAGGGCCTGCCCGTTACCCGAATACCCGCGCCCGCAGCTTGTACGCGAGAATTGGATAAATTTAAACGGACTTTTTTCTTACGCGATCCTGCCGCAGTCGCTGCCGTGGCCCGAGCAATACGACGGTGAGATCTTGGTACCGTTTGCCGTGGAATCCCTGCTTTCCGGTGTGGAAAAACCGCTGCTCCCAAATGAACAGCTTTGGTATCGAAAGTGCTTTACGCTTCCCGAGCGCATGGCGGGTAAGACTATTCTGCTGCACTTCGGCGCAGTGGATTGGAAATGCCGCGTGTATATCAACAAAGCTCTGGTTGGGGAGCATACAGGCGGGTATTGCGCATTTTCCTTTGACATAACCGCTTTTTTGCTGCCCGGTGAAAACGAATTGGTTGTCAGCGTCTATGACCCAACTGACAACGGCTGGCAGCAGCGCGGCAAGCAGGTCATAAAAACGCACGGATTCTGGTATACGGCGACCTCCGGTATTTGGCAGACCGTTTGGCTGGAGGCGGTCAGCGATTGCTATGTGAAGAGCTTAAAGCTGCTGCCGGATATCGATCAAGGCACGGTTTCTGCTAAAACAACGCTGAATAATACTGAGGGCACTGCTTTAAAGCTGTCTGTTGCCTTTGAGGGAACTACAGTGTTTGAAGGCGAGGTAGAAAGCGATGCAATCGTTCCGATCCCGGAGCCTCGGCTGTGGAGTCCGGAAGAGCCGAATCTCTACGACATTAAGCTTGAGGTTTTCCGCGACGGCGAGTGCACGGACACCGTCACAAGCTATTTCGGCATGCGTAAATTCCACGTGGACAAGGATGCATCCGGCAAGCCGCGGCTTTTCTTAAACAATAAACCGTACTTTCAAAAAGGACTTCTGGATCAGGGGTACTGGCCCGACGGCGGGCTTACTGCTCCGACGGATGAAGCTATGGTTTTTGATATCTCCGAAATGAAGCGACTTGGCTTCAATATGCTGCGTAAGCATATCAAGGTAGAGCCCTTGCGCTGGTACTACCACTGCGACAGGCTTGGGATGCTCGTTTGGCAGGATATGGTCAGCGGTGGAGAGTATATCGGCAATTTTTATGCAGGCGTATTGCCGAACATCGGCATTTTGCATGTGAAGGACAACAAAAACTACGCACGCTTCAAGCGAACCAAGCCGGAATGGCGCGAGGACTACCGCCGTGAGCTTTCCGAGATGATCGACCTGCTGTACAACGCGGTTTCCCTGTACGCCTGGGTGCCCTTCAATGAGGCGTGGGGGCAGTTTGACGCGCTGGAGATCTGTGACCGTGTGCGAAAACAGGATGCAAGCCGTGTGATCGACCATGCGAGCGGCTGGTACGACCAGGGCGGCGGCGATATTCAAAGCATGCACAAGTACATTTTACCCATTCGTATGCGCAAGCTCGATGACCGCGCCTTTGTCATTACGGAATTCGGCGGCTATTCCCGCAAGGTCCCGGGGCACACATGGAATATGAAAAAGGCATTCGGCTATCTGATGTTCCCGGACAAAGCAAAGCTGACCGCCGCCTATGCGCGCCTTTTGCAAAGGCAGGTGATCCCACTTATAGAACAAGGGCTTTCCGGGACGATTTATACGCAGCTGAGCGATGTGGAGAACGAGGTCAACGGCATTTACACCTATGACCGCGCGGAACTGAAGATCGACGAGCAGACTTTGATCGAGCTCAACCGTCAGATGACGTTGTAAACAAAAGGGGAGGGGTATATGGCGAATTCCAAGCTGAAGCTTTTGTATATTTTGGAGTTGCTCTACAACGAAAGCGATGAAGAGCATCCCGTAGATACGGAACGTATCCTCTTGTATCTCCGCAATCACAGCATCGAATGCGAGCGCAAATCCATTTACAGCGATATTACGGTGCTTAAGGAATTTGGCTTGGATATCCTGCTGAGCAAAGGCGCTTCTGGCGGTTATTTTCTGGCTTCGCGCGATTTTGAGGTCGCCGAGATCCGTCTGCTGTGTGATGCCGTGCAGGCCGCAGGATTTATCTCACCGAAAAAGAGCCGGCATCTCATTGATAAGATTCTCACACTTGTCAGCGCCCCGCAGGCTCGGCAGATCAAAAGCCAGGTCTACGTGGACAACCGTCCGAAATCTGTCAACGAGGAGATCTATTATCATATCGACAAGCTCAACCGTGCAATTCAAAACGGCAGTCAGGTACAGGTGCTTTACCGTCGCCGCAAGATCACGGAGCAAAATGCGGTGGAGTATGACGACCGCTTACACACCGTCAGCCCTTACGCGATGATTTGGGCGGATGACCATTATTATCTGGTGTGCAACAAAGCGAAATACGATAATTTAATGGTTTTGCGCATTGACCGCATCAAGAAGCTGGAGGTACTCGAAAATGAACGGGCACGCCATTTCTCCGAGGTGTCACCGTATAAGACCTCCTTTGATTCCGCCGATTATGCCAAGCGGCATTTTCACATGTTTTCCGGCATGCCCGAAAGCGTAGAGCTGATCTGTCAAAACGATCTTTTGGAACAGGTGCTCGATCGCTTTGGTGAGGATGTGCGTTTGTACCGCGCGGGGGAGGATAAATTCGGTTTGCGCACGCAGGCAGCGGTCAACGATGGGCTTGTCGCGTGGATCATGCAGTTTGGCGCGAAAGTCCGCGTCAAAAAGCCGGATAGCCTCAAAAAATTGCTGCTTGAAAAGGCACAGGAGATCGAGAGCGTGTATAAAATTTAAGCCCTTGTGCACAATAGACAAAAAAACTTTGCAATTTTTTATGCATTGTCCGACCTGCCTCTTGAAAAAAAAGGAAGATTGTTATAAAATAATCAAGGTTGCGGAAAGGCCGCTATAAATCGGAAAGGATGAAAAATATGAGTAGTGCACTGAACAAGAAAACGGTTGAAGATCTGGACGTAAAAGGCAAGCGTGTCCTTGTACGCTGCGACTTCAACGTTAAAATGGAAAACGGCGTGATCACCAGCGACAAGCGTATCGTCGCATCTCTGCCGACCATTCAGTACTTGATCAAAAACGGCGCAAAAGTCATTCTCTGCTCGCATCTCGGCAGACCGAAGGGCGAGTTTAATCCCGAATTTTCGATGAAGCCTGTTGCCGAACGCTTGTCCGAGCTTTTGGGTCAACCCGTGAAGCTTGCGAAAGACGTAGTCGGCGAGAGCGCGCAGGAGCTTGACGCTTCGCTTCAGGACGGCGAAGTTCTGCTGTTGGAAAATGTCCGTTTTGAACCCGGCGAGACCAAAAACGATCCCGAGCTTTCCAAGAAGTTTGCGGCTTTGGCGGATCTGTATGTCAACGATGCATTCGGCTCGGCGCACAGAGCGCATTCTTCCACGGCGGGCGTTGCCGATTACCTGCCTTCCGCCTGCGGTTACCTGATTCAGAAAGAAATCCAATTCATCGGTGGTGCGCTTGAAAATCCGAAGCGCCCGTTGGTCGCTATTCTCGGCGGCGCAAAGGTTTCCGACAAGATCGGCGTGATCACCAACCTGATCGACAAATGTGACACCCTGATCATCGGCGGCGGCATGGCATATACCTTTATGAAAGCACTTGGTCACAGCATCGGCAATTCGCTTTTGGAGGCGGATAAAGTGGAGCTGGCTGCTGAAATGATGCAGAAGGCGAAGGATAAGGGCGTGAAGTTCCTTATCCCCGTAGATAACAAGGTCGGTAAGGAATATAAGCCCGATACGGAAGCCAAGGTCGTTAATTCCGACGAGATCCCGGATGGCTGGATGGGCCTTGACATCGGCCCTGAAACGCAGAAGCTGTTTGCAGATGCAGTCAAGGGCGCCGGTACCGTCATTTGGAACGGCCCGATGGGTGTTTCCGAGTGGGAGAACTTCGCTGCCGGCACCATTGCCGTGGCAACCGCCATTGCGGACAGCGGTGCGATCTCGATCATCGGCGGCGGTGACTCCGCTGCGGCGATCCAAAAGCTCGGCTTTGCGGATAAAATGTCGCATATTTCTACGGGCGGCGGCGCTTCTCTCGAATACCTTGAGGGCAAAGAACTGCCCGGCATTGCCGCATTGGACGATAAAGAATAATGCAGTATACAGGTGGGCGCTTGCGTTCACCTGTATCTCAATTTTTGATAAGGAGAAGACAACATGAATAAAGCAAAACGTGCGGCGGTCATCGCCGGCAACTGGAAAATGAACAAAACCCCCTCTGAGGCGAAAGCATTGATCGAAGAAATGAAGCCGCTGGTCAAAGACGCCGGCTGCGATGTAGTTCTGTGTGTGCCTTTTATCGACATTCCTGCCGCAGTTGAAGCAGCAAAGGGCTCGAACATCAAGATCGGTGCCGAGAACGTACACTTCAAGGCTTCCGGCGCCTACACCGGTGAGGTTTCCGCTGACATGCTGACGGAAGCCGGTGTGGAATATGTTGTGATCGGGCACAGCGAAAGAAGAACCTATTTCGGTGAAACGGACCAGACCGTCAATCTGCGCACGCTTGCAGCGCTGAATGCGGGCCTGAAAGCGATCGTCTGTGTCGGCGAAACGCTGGAGCAGCGTGAGCTCGGCTATACCGAGACCTTGCTGAAGTTCCAGACCAAAATGGCGCTGACCAACGTGACGGCTGAACAGCTTAAAAATGTTATTATTGCTTATGAGCCGGTTTGGGCAATCGGCACCGGCGTGACCGCGACTGCGGAACAGGCGGACGAGGGCAACGGTTTTGTCCGTGCGGCTGTCGCGGAAGTGTACGGCGAGGATGCTGCGCAAGCGCTTACCGTGCAGTACGGCGGCTCGATGAATGCGGGCAACGCGGAAGAACTCTTGGCAAAAGAAAATGTAGACGGCGGGCTCATCGGCGGCGCATCGCTGAAAGCAAAGGATTTTGCCGCTATCGTTGCCGCTGCATCGAAGTAAGAAAGAGGAACCGAACTACCATGAAAAAACCTGTTGTTTTGTGTATAATGGACGGTTTCGGCTACAACCCGTCCGATTACGGCAACGCCATTCGCGCTGCAAAAACGCCGCGTCTGGACGAAATCATGAAAAACAACCCCATGACCTATATCGGCGCGTCCGGCATGGATGTCGGGCTTCCCGACGGGCAGATGGGTAACTCTGAGGTCGGGCACACCAATATCGGCGCAGGACGTATCGTCTATCAAGAGTTGACGCGCATCACCAAGTCCATTCAAGACGGGGATTTCTTCCAAAACGAAGCCTTTGTAGGCGCAGTGGACAATTGCAAGAAAAACGGTACGGCGCTGCATCTGATCGGGCTTTTATCCGATGGTGGTGTGCACAGTCATAACACACACCTGTATGCGCTTTTAAAGCTTGCCAAAGACAGCGGGCTTACCGACGTATATGTGCACTGCCTGTTGGACGGCAGAGATGTGCCGCCGGCCTCCGGCGTAGAATATATTCGCGAATTGCAGCAGAAAATGCAGGAGATCGGCGTCGGCAGGATCGCTACGGTCATGGGTCGTTTTTACGCGATGGATCGTGACAATATTTGGGATCGTGTCGGTATGGCATACAATGCTATGGTCAACCGTGAGGGTATCGAAGCCGATGATGCGATCGCCGCTGTGGAAAAATCGTATGATTCGATCGATGAAGACGGCAAGCACCTGACCGATGAATTCGTGATGCCGACTGTGATTGCAGGCGGCGCACCGATTTCGGCGAATGATTCCGTGATCTTCTTCAACTTCCGTCCCGACCGTGCCCGTGAGATCACGCGCTCGTTCGTGGATCCCGATTTTACCGGCTTTGCTCGCAAGGCGTATTTCCCGTTATACTATGTCTGCATGACGCAGTATGACGAGGAAATGCCGAACGTAGAGGTTGCTTTTAAGCCCGAACGGCTTGTCAACACCATGGGCGAGTATCTGTCCAAGCTCGGTAAAACGCAGCTTCGCATCGCCGAAACACAAAAATATGCACATGTAACCTTCTTCTATAACGGCGGTGAGGAAAAGGTTTATCCGGGGGAAGATCGCATTTTGATCGATTCCCCGAAGATCTCCACCTTTGACCTCAAGCCCGAAATGAGCGCCTATGAGGTCTGTGATGCCGCCTGTAAGGAGATCCTCAGCGGCAAATATGACGTTGTGATCCTAAACTACGCGAACTGTGACATGGTTGGGCATACAGGTATTTTTGATGCGGCTGTCAAAGCAGTGGAGGCTGTGGATACCTGCGTCGGTAAGCTGACCGATGCGGTCATGCAGATGGGCGGTGTGATCCTGATTACCGCCGACCATGGTAATGCGGACCAGATGTATGCAGAGGACGGTTCACCGTTCACGGCACACACCACAAATCCTGTTCCGCTGGTGATCGTGGGCAAGGATTGCAAGCTTAAAGCCACCGGCGGCAGGCTTTGTGATCTTTCGCCGACGATGCTGGACATCATGGGACTTGAACAGCCAAAAGAGATGACCGGCGTTTCGTTAATCGAAAAATAACCGTACAAAAACGGCAGACAGCAAAAAGCTGATCCCATCGGCACACAGTGCGCAAAGCACCGTGTGCCGAATTTTTTTGATCCCGACCGCGCCGTAGTACACCGTAACGGTATAAAATGTAGTTTCGGTCGATCCCGCAATGACTGAGGCTGTACGCCCGATAAAGGAGTCTGCGCCGTAGGTTGTAAGCAGACTTTGAAACGCGCTTAAAGACCCGCTTCCGGAGATCGGCGATAAAATACAAAGCGGCAGCACCTCTGCGGGAAACCCGAGCTTGGAAAGCAGGGGTGTGAGTGCGGCGGTAAGCGCGTCCGAAACACCGCTCGCCGTAAGCATTTGTACGGCGAGCAGCAGCCCGACGAAGGCCGGCAGGACGGCGACGGCGCAGGATATGTTTTCTTTTGCTCCTTCTAAAAACACATCGAATACCCGCACGCGCTTGCATGCGCCGTAAATCAAGATGCCCCCGATGCAGAACAGGAGAACAAAGGTTCCGATCTCGCTCATCCGTGTTTTCTCCCGAACAGCTTTGTAAGCAGTATTGCACCGGCACAGCTGAGAAACGATACGCAAAGCGTTGCAGGTAAAATCTCCATAGGTGCATGCGAACCGCTGTCATGGCGAAGCATGGCTACGGTAGTCGGGATCAGACGAATGCAGGCGGAATTGAGCACAACAAACAGGATCATGTCGTTGCTCGCTGTATCTTGAAACGGCGCATGCCGCTTCAGCCGCCGCATTGCCTCAATACCGAGCGGTGTTGCAGCGTTCCCGAGCCCAAACAGGTTGGCGGTGATGTTCATGGAAACCGCGCTTTTAGCTGCCGAATCGTTTTGAATCCCCGGAAACAGTCGATCTAAAAGCGGGGAGAGCAGCCTTGCGAAACGGTCTGTCAAACCGGCTTGCTGTGCCACGCGCATCAGCCCGCCCCAAAGGCAGAACATACCAAGCATTTTAAGCGTTACGGTTACAGCTTCCTCAGCCGAGGAAAATACAGCGTCTGACACCGCCTGGGTGTTTCCGCTGCAAACGGCGAAAATAATCGCGAGTACGATCATGCCTGACCAGATATAATTCATCATATCTATCACCGATACAGTTTATTTTGTCGAGCATAAAATTATGCTAATATTGACAAAAATGTCAAAAAATGCAATAATGATACGAAAGCAATTTCAATTTGTAAAATGGAGGTGCGTTGATGAAATCAACCGGGATTGTCCGCGGGCTGGATAAAATGGGCAGGATTGTTCTGCCTATGGAGATTCGGAAGCTTTTGCATTTGATCGATGACAAAAGCTATGTGGAATTTTACACCGAAGCCGACAGTGTTATTTTGAAGAAGTATGTGCCCGCCTGTATTTTTTGTGACAATGCGGACAATACGGTGGAGTACCACGGCATGAAGATCTGTAAGGACTGTTTGCATAAGCTTGACCTGCTTGCGCAGGAGCTCCCGCCGGATACAGACATCGATTCAGACGAAAGCTAAAATTCAAAAATGGCATAAAAATGCGCCGTGCAGAATCTGCACGGCGCATTTAAAATTGAATTAATAAGACTTAGAGATTATTAAGGTGGTAGCTGAGTGTCATAAGACTGTCGGACAGATGTACATTTTCAACTGCAACACCCGGGTAATTCGCTGAAATGTCGTAGTGCGTGAAATTCCAAAAGCCTTTTACACCGAGATTGACCAGCTCCTGTGTGACTTCGGCAGCGCTTTCACTTGGAATACACAGCACAGCAACGGTCGGGGCGTTTTCGCGGCAGAAATCGTAAAGACCGCTGATCTGCCGGATCGGCAAGCCGCGCACAAGCTGCCCCGCCAGCGCTTCGTTGCGGTCAAAGATCCCAATCAGGTTAAAGCCTCGTTCCTCAAAGGACATATGTGCCGCAACAGCTCTGCCAAGGTTGCCTGCGCCGATCAGCACGGTTTTGGCTTTTTTATTGACGCCGAGGATCTTGCCGATCTCCGCATAAAGCTGGCTGACGTTATAGCCGTATCCCTGCTGCCCGAACCCGCCGAAGCAGTTTAAGTCCTGGCGGATCTGGGAGGCGGTAAAGCCCATCCGCTTGGAAAGCTCACTGCTGGAAATACGCTGTAATCCGTTTTTCTTCATTTCCCCTAAAAAACGGTAATAACGGGGCAGCCGCTTGATGACCGAAAGGGAAACGTCGTTTTTTGGCATGAACTCACCTCATTCGCTGAGTGACCGAACGGTCTCCATAACATAGTCGCCGAACGCGCTGCAAGTGGCACCATCCTCGCGGCCGGTGATCTGTAATTTCTTTTCTTCAAACATGCAGATATCCAAAGCACGTTCCAGAAGATCCGCCTGCTTTTGCTTTCCAATATGCGACAGGAGCATCACACTTGCACGCAGCATCGAGCAGGGATCGGCATATTGCGCGCGTCCCTCACGCACCATGCGCGGCGCGGAACCGTGAATGGCTTCAAACATGGCATAGCGTTTGCCGAGGTTTGCACTGCCGGCCGTGCCGACGCCGCCCTGGAACTCCGCGGCTTCATCGGTAATGATATCACCGTACAGGTTCGGCAGAATAAAGACTTTGAAATCGCGTCTGCGCTTTTCGTCGATCAGCTTGGCGGTGGTGATGTCGACATACCACTCGTCCGTAGTGATCTCGGGATATTCCTCGCCGACCTTTTTGCAGATTCGCAAAAACTTGCCGTCCGTCGTCTTGATAACATTTGCCTTGTTGATGATCGAAACGCGGTCTTTTCCGTTCTTACGTGCGTATTCATAGGCAAGCCGCGCGATGCGCTCCGTGCCCTCACTGGTTGTAACAACAAAGTCCATCGCGAGGTCATCGTCCACTTCAATGCCTTTGGAACCGACCGCATACGCACCCTCCGTATTCTCACGGAAGAACGTCCAGTCGATGCCGAGCTCACGCACCTTGACGGGGCGAACGTTTGCAAACAGATCCAACGCCTTGCGCATGGCAACATTCGCACTTTCGATGTTGGGCCACGGATCGCCCGCCTGCGGCGTGGTGGTCGGGCCTTTCAGAATAACGTGGCAGGCTTTCAGCTGCTCAAGCACATCATCCGGGATCGCTTTCATCACCGCTACACGGTTTTCAATGGTCAGCCCGTCGATCTCACGGAATTCGATCTTGCCCGCCTTTACGTCGTCAGCAAGCATATAGGCGAGCACGCGCGCGGATTCTTTTGTGATGATTGGGCCGATGCCGTCGCCGCCGCAAACGCCGATAACGATCTTGTCCAGCTTGTCATAGTCCACAAAATCCTTTTGGGCTTTAATGCGGTCGGAACGCGCCGACTGCTCGCGCACCAGCGCTTCAAAGGCTTGCAGAGCTTTTTGCAGATTTGCTTCAGTCATGGGTTGCACCTCTAATGTTTATAAAGATTCTCTTGTATAATTGAGCAGCCCGCCTGCGAGCAGAATGTCTTTCTGTCGCTCGGACAATGAATAGGTAAGCATATAGCGTTCGCCGGTCGTCTTATTTTCCAGCGTTACGGGTGCGCCGTTTTCCAATTCCGACTTGATGTTCGGAAGGCTCAATTCGTCACCCTGCGAGATCTTGTCATAATCCGCTTCGTTTTGGAAGTTCAGCGGCAGGATCCCTGCGTTGATGAGGTTTGCACAGTGGATGCGCGCAAAGGATTTGGTGATAACTGCCTTAACGCCGAGATACAGCGGCACAAGCGCCGCATGTTCACGCGAAGAGCCCTGCCCGTAATTCGCGCCGCCGATGACAATGCCCTTACCCTCTTGTTTGCAACGTTCGGCAAAGGTCTTGTCGCAAACCGCAAAGCAGAACTGCGAAAGATAGGGGATATTGGAGCGATAGGGGAGGATCTTTGCGCCGGCGGGCATAATGTGGTCGGTCGTGATGTCGTCACCAACCTTGAGTACCGCTTTTGCTTCGATCGAATCAGGCAGTTTGTCGGTCGTCGGGAAAGGCTTGATGTTCGGCCCGTACAGAACTTCCACGTCTTTCGCCTCTTCGGGAGAAGCAGGCATGGCGATCATGTTGTCGTTGACGTCAAATTTCTCCGGCATGTCGATGTGCAGCGGTTCGCCGAGCTCGCGCGGGTCGGAAAGGACGCCCGTAAGCGCCGAATAAGCAGCGACCTCAGGGCTGACAAGATAGATGCCCGCGTCCGCGGTGCCGGAGCGACCCTCAAAGTTGCGGTTGAACGTGCGCAGCGAAACGCCGCCGGAATTCGGCGACTGACCCATACCAATGCACGGTCCGCAGGCGCTTTCGAGAATGCGCGCACCTGCATCGATCATATCGGCCAAAGCGCCGTCTTTGGCGAGCATGTTGAGCACCTGTTTGGAACCGGGCGCAATGGAAAGGCTGACGGTCGGACAAACCGTCTTGCCTTTTAAGATTGCTGCGACCTTGAGCATATCCATAAGAGAGGAATTTGTACAGGAACCGATGCAGACCTGATCGATCTTAATTTTGCCGATCTCCGTAACGGATTTCACGCGGTCGGGCATATGCGGCATTGCCGCCATCGGGGCGAGTGCGGAAAGGTCGATCTCGATCGTTTCGTCGTAAACGGCATCTGCGTCCGCTTCCAAGGCTGTCCAATCCTCGACACGGCACTGTGCTTCCAAAAATGCCCTGGTTACTTCGTCGGACGGGAACACGGAAGTCGTCGCGCCAAGCTCCGCACCCATATTTGTAATGGTTGCACGCTCAGGAACGGAAAGCGACTTAACGCCTTCGCCCGTATATTCAATGATCTTGCCGACGCCGCCCTTGACGGTCATACGGCGCAGGACTTCCAAGATCACATCCTTTGCCGCAACGTAAGGAGAAAGCTTGCCTGTAAGGTGTACGTTTACGATCTTCGGCATCGTGATATAATAGGTGCCGCCGCCCATAGCAACTGCAACGTCCAGTCCGCCCGCGCCCATAGCGAGCATCCCGATGCCGCCGCCTGTCGGGGTATGGCTGTCCGAACCGATCAGCGTTTTGCCCGGCTTGCCGAAGCGCTCCAAGTGTACTTGGTGGCAGATGCCGTTGCCGGGACGCGAAAAGCGGATACCGCGTTTTTTTGCGACAGATTGGATAAAGCGGTGGTCATCGGCGTTTTCGAAGCCGGTTTGCAGCGTGTTGTGATCGATGTAAGCCACGGAAAGCTCCGTGCGCACGCGCTCAATGCCCATCGCTTCAAATTCAAGGTACGCCATTGTACCGGTAGCGTCCTGCGTGAGTGTCTGGTCAATGCGAAGGCCGATCTCGCTGCCCGGTGTCATATCGCCTGAAACGAGGTGGCTTTGGATCAGTTTCTGTGCAACTGTCAATCCCATGTTTTCGGATCTCCTAACTTTTTCATTTTTTTAACAATCTTACGAACATATTTTAATACCTATAAGAAAGTTTGTCAATGAATCGGCAAAGATTTTTGACAAGAATTCCTGTTGGATAATTTTATTTGCGAACAAAACAAATAAAATTTTTCGACAGGCGCTTGGGGATTGATTCATTACAATGTTTGTGCTACAATACTTTCGCGCGCAAAAACACGCGCGTTTTGCGCATACTATGGACAAAAACAGAAATGTGAGGGTGCTAAAGTATGCGTACAAAAAAACAGGCGAGTTTATTTCAAACCATGATGGCTTCTGTTCCGCCGACGCCTGAATCGCAGGAGGACGAGGAAGGAAACGAACATGAGGAGGCATCGCCGATCCGCGAGATCGTCGAGACCGGTTCCATTACCGTTTCCAAAGACGGACATCTGATCCATTGCCTGACCGTGATCGGTCAGATCGAGGGGCATTATATCCTCCCTGCACAGAATAAAACCACAAAATACGAGCATGTTATTCCGCAGCTTGTCGCGATTGAGGAGAGCAGTGAGATCGAAGGACTGCTTGTGATCCTTAACACGGTTGGCGGCGATATTGAAGCGGGGCTTGCAATCGCGGAACTCATCAGCGGAATGCAGACGCCAACCGTTTCTCTGGTGCTCGGCGGCGGTCACTCGATCGGCGTGCCGCTGGCTGTTGCGGCCAAACAGTCGTTTATTGTGCCTTCCGCCACAATGACGATCCACCCTGTGCGCATGAACGGGCTTGTGCTCGGCGTGCCGCAGACGTTTTCGTATTTTCAGAAAATGCAGGAGCGTATCGTAGATTTTGTCGCACGCAATTCCAATATGCCGCCGAAGCGCTTTCGTGAGTATATGCTGGCAACCGGGGAGCTTGCAACAGATGTAGGAACGGTGCTGGAAGGAAAGCAGGCGGTGGAGTCCGGCATGGTCGACCGGCTTGGCGGGCTTTCGGATGCGCTCGACTGTTTATATTCTATGATCTTGAAACGTGCAGCGGGGGAAACCTCGCGGATACCATCCTTGGAGGGAAATTGATGGCTGCATCATCCGGTAAAAAAAGAACTGCACCCCCGTCTCGGGGCACGCGTGCAGCGGCACAGCAGGCAAAGGAGCAGCGCAGGTCTGCACAAAAACAGCTTGCTGCCGTTGTGTTGTTCTGTGTGGCGTTGCTGTTTTTGTGTCTGTGCTTTATCCCGGGCGGCGGCCTTTGGGGCGGACTTCGCAGCGGCCTGTTCGGTCTCTTCGGCTTCTGCTCGTTTGTGATCCCGCTTCTGCTGATCTATGTGGCTGTTATGGCTACTTTGGACAAGGCGGGCACAAAAGTCGGCGCAAAGGTTACGGAAGCAATCCTGCTGATCGTTTTGATCGCTTCCGCAATACATATTTTTTCGTTCAGCGGTACGGTTGATTTCGGTGCGGATATCGTTGATGCTTTCAATGCGTTTCGTTTAGAAGGCTCTTTTACCGGCAGCGGTGCGGTCGGTGCGGTGTTCGGCGGGCTTATTCTGCTCGCGACCGGCAGCGGGAAAGCTGCAGCGATCGCGATCGTTTTGATTCTGATCTTCCTGTGCGTGATGCTGATGACGGGAATGACGCTTATTCGTCTGTTCCGCGGCGTCGCAAAGCCCGTGCAGAAAGCCGGGGAATACCGCGAAGAAAAGCTCGAAGAGCTCGCACAGAAGCGTGAACGGGAATATAACGTGGATGTGGATCTCGGTCCGGAGCCTGTAACAGAGAATCCAAAGAAGAAACGCTCCCGCAGAAAGAACGAGGAAGTTGCGCAAGTTGTATCTGAACCTTCGCAGACGCCGCAGGAGCCTGCGAAGGATGCCGACAAAAAGCCTGTTTTGCTGGATGACATCATCAATAAGATGAAAGAACCCGAACCAAAGCTCCCTGCTGACGGCATTATTCCAATTGCCTCGGAAAAATTCGGCACGGACAAGCCGTCGGAGGAGACACAAAGCAAAGCGGAGCAGGAGACGGACGAAGAACCGCAGAAAACATATGTCAAACCACCGCTTGACTGCCTTGCACCGCCCAAGGCCGCACGCAACATGAAATATGAGGATGAATTGAAGGCGAACGCGACGAAGCTTGTGGATACGCTCAAAAGCTTCGGCGTAGAGACGCGCATCGTGGACATTTGCCGGGGGCCATCTGTCACGCGGTATGAGATCCAGCCTGCGGCGGGCGTAAAGATCAGCCGTATCACCAATCTTACCGACGACCTTGCGCTTAATCTTGCTGCCGGCGGGCTGCGCATAGAAGCGCCGATCCCAAACAAGGCTGCGGTCGGCATTGAGGTGCCGAATAAGAACCGCGCCACGGTCACGCTGCGCGAGATCATCGATACCGATCAGTATCGCAGCGCGAAATCCAAGCTTTTTGTTGCGCTTGGCAAGGATATTGCGGGCAACTGCACCTATGCCGACCTTGCCAAAATGCCGCATTTGCTTGTGGCCGGTACAACGGGCTCCGGCAAATCTGTGTGCCTGAATTCCATGATCGTAAGTCTTTTGTATAACGCCACGCCGGACGAAGTCAAGCTTTTGATGATCGATCCCAAGCAGGTCGAATTTACAGTTTATAACGGCATCCCGCATTTGATCGCGCCCGTGGTCTCCGACCCGCGCAAAGCTTCGGGCGCGCTCGCTTGGGCTGTGACGGAAATGCTGACACGCTACAAGGCGTTTTCCGACAATAATGTACGCGACATCAACGGCTACAACAGCATCTGTGAGAGCATCGGTGAAAAGAAAATGCCGCAGATCGTGATTTTCATCGACGAGCTTTCCGACCTAATGATGGCGGCACCGCATGAAGTCGAGGATTCCATTTGCCGTTTGGCGCAGATGGCGCGCGCCGCGGGCATGCATTTGGTCATTGCTACCCAGCGCCCGTCCGTGGACGTTATTACAGGTCTTATCAAAGCCAATATCCCAAGCCGTATTTCTCTGAAAGTCTCGTCACAGATTGACTCGCGCACGATCATTGACGCGGCAGGCGCGGAAAAGCTTTTGGGCAACGGCGATATGCTGTTTTACCCTGTTGATATAGCAAAGCCCGTCCGCGTGCAGGGGTGCTATCTGTCCGACGGCGAGGTCGAAAAAGTCGTAGACTTTATCAAAGGGCAGCAGCAGTCGGCGTATGACGACGAGGTCATGCAGGAGATCGAACGGCAGGCCGCTATGGAGAAGAAGAAAAACGGCGGTGCTGCCGGCGAGGGTGAAAAAGAATCTGAGGCCGATGAAATGGTGCCGAAAGCCATTGAAGTCGTCGTAGAGGCACAGATGGCTTCTACAACGCTTTTGCAGCGCAAGCTGAAGCTCGGTTATGCGCGCGCTGCACGGATCATTGAAAACCTGGAGGAGCGCGGTATCATTGGGCCTTACGAGGGCAGTAAGCCGCGCAAGGTGTTGATTTCCAAGCAGCAGTGGTATGAAATGAACGCGCTCGCGCAAGGCGGCGCGGGACGGGACTATTCCGAGAATGAAACGCCCGCGCAGGAGCAGGAAGCGCCTGAAGCACCATTTTAAGCCGGATATAAAGGAGGGAGAGAAAGCATGGCAAAGCGCAGAACAACCCGGGAGCGTAAGCTGCCGCGCCTTTTCCTCGCCATTGCCGCAGCGTGTATACTTTTGGTATCGGCGCTGATTTCCTTCTTTCCGCAGCTGGGGCTGCCGAGCTGGGAAGAGATCTTCCGTGCGGCGGGTCTCAATAAAACGGTTTCTGCCCAAGAATATCCGTTTTCTGTGCATTACATTGATGTGGGGCAGGCGGACTGCAGTCTGATCATCTGCGGCGACGACGCGGTGCTGATTGACGCGGGCGACGTGGATGCTTACCGCACCATCGATGCATACTTGCAGTCGCAGGGGATCACAAGCCTTCGCTATTTGATTTTGACGCACGCGCACGCCGACCACATCGGCAGTGCGGATGAAGTTTTGGAGAACTACACGGTCAAAAACGTGATCATGCCGCGCTATACAGAAGAGAATACGCCGACGACAGCTGTCTATGAGGATTTGTTGTATGCCCTGGACGCAAGCGGGGCAAGGGTATTTGCAGCGCAGCCGGGCGAAAAATATACCCTGACTGCTTTCAGTTTTACTGTGCTTGCGCCGAACCGAGACTACACGGAGCTCAACGACACCTCCGTTGTGGTGCGTGCGGTTTATGAGGATACCGCATTTTTGTTCCAGGGTGACGCCGAAACGCCGTCAGAGGAGGACATTCTCGAAACGGGGCTTCCCGTGCAGGCGGATGTGATCAAGCTCGGCCATCATGGCTCGAAAACCGCTTCAAGTGAAGCATATTTACGGGCTGTCTCGCCGACGCTTGCCGTGATTCCCTGCGGAGAGGGGAACAGCTACAATCTGCCGAGCACGGAGATTTTAGACCGGCTCGACGCTATGGGCATCGACTATCGGCGCACGGATCGAAACGGCACGATCGTCGTGACAAGCGACGGCGAGCGCGTTGGGGTACAGACGGAGAAATGATATGTGTTATTGGATCGTAGATCGTTTGGAAGGGGAATTGGTCGTACTTGAAACGCCGCAGGGCGGCTTTGTAAGCGTCTCAAAAGCTTCGTTTCAAGATGTATCGGTGCAAGAAGGGGATGCGTGCTGCAAAAACGCGGACGGAAGTTTCTCGGTTTTGACGGAAGAGACCGAAAAGCGTCGAAAAAAACTTGCGGCACTTCAGAAAAAAATCTTGGAAAAACGGTAAAAAATGCTTGCATTTAACGGGTTTCAATGCTATAATACTATACGCAATTCGCACGCGCGGGGATTGCGGCAAAATTGCACGAAATGTGTCTTGCCGCCAAGCTGAACCGCGCGGAGGCATAAATAAGGAGGAAACTTATGTCAGTCGTATCCATGAAACAGTTGCTCGAAGCCGGTGTGCATTTCGGGCACCAGACCAGAAGATGGAACCCCAAAATGGCGCCGTACATCTTCACCGAAAGAAACGGGATCTACATCATCGACCTGCAGAAGACGGTCAAAAAGCTGGATGAAGCTTACATGTTTGTCCGCGATGTTGCAGCGAACGGCGACGAAATCCTGTTTGTCGGCACCAAAAAGCAGGCGCAGGAATCCATTAAGGATGAAGCGACCCGCTGCGGCATGCCCTATGTCAATGCAAGATGGCTCGGCGGTATGCTGACGAACTTTGTCACCATTAAAAAGAGAATCAAGCGTCTCGCCCAGCTGCAGACCATGCGTGAGGACGGCACGTTTGATCTTCTGCCGAAGAAGGAAGCCGCAAAGCTTGAGCTCGAGATCGAAAAGCTGGAGAAATTCCTCGGCGGTATCACCGAAATGAAAAAGCAGCCTGCCGCGATGTTCATCGTTGACCCCCGCAAGGAGCGCATCGCCGTTGCGGAAGCGCGCAAGCTCGGCATTCCGATCATCGCGATCGTGGACACCAACTGTGACCCCGACGAGATCGATCATGTTATCCCCGGCAACGACGACGCGATCCGTGCCGTGAAGCTGATTTCCGGCGCAATGGCGGACGCAGTGCTTGAGGGCAAGCAGGGTATGCAGGGCGCTGCTGCCGAAGAAGAGGATACAGCTCCCGAAGCCGCCGAAGAAGCGGAAGAGAAATAAGAAATCAAAACTGCCCGTGCGACTTTTTGTACGGGCAGCTTTACAAAGATTAGAATCGGAGGAATTGATTATGGCATTTACCGCAGCAGATGTCAAGGCGCTTCGTGAAAAGACGGGCGTCGGAATGATGGATTGCAAAAAAGCTTTGACAGAAGCCGACGGCGATATGGACAAGGCTATCGATGTTCTTCGCGAGAAGGGTCTCGCCGCTTCCGCCAAGAAGGCGGGCAGAATTGCCGCAGAAGGCATTGTTTACGCATATACCGATACGGACAAGAAAGTCAGCGTGCTTGTCGAAGTAAACTCTGAAACAGACTTCGTAGCAAAGAATGAAAAGTTCGTCAACTATGTTGCCGCTGTTGCTAAGACGATCGCAGATTCTAACCCGGCGGATGTGGACGCTTTGCTTGCTACACCGCTTGCAGGTGATACCCGTACGGTTCAGGAAAACCTGCAGGATATGGTGCTTTCCATCGGCGAGAATATGAAAATTCGCCGCTTTGAGCGCGTAGAAGGCATTACGGTTGATTACATCCATGGCGGCGGCACGGTCGGTGTGCTGGTCGTGTTCGATACCGACGATGCTACTGCTGCTAAGGATGCGTTTAAGGTCATGGGCAAGGACGTTGCCATGCAGGTCGCCGCAATGAACCCGTCGTATCTTGACGAGGCGAGCGTGCCGGCAGATGTTCTGGAGCATGAAAAGGGCATTATGAAGGCTCAGCTTGCAGAGGACCCCAAAATGGCGAACAAGCCTGAGCAGGTACTCGCTAAAATTGTTGACGGTAAAATCGGCAAATTCTTTAAGGAAAACTGCCTGCTTGATCAGGCGTTTGTTAAGGACGGCGACATGTCTGTTGCGAAATACGTGGCTTCTGTTGCGAAAGACCTCGGCGCGGATATCAAGGTTGTGCGTTTTATCCGCTATGCGAAAGGCGAAGGTCTTGAAAAGCGTGAAGACAACTTTGCCGAAGAAGTTGCCGGCATGATGAAATAATAGTACGATCTTCTGCAGCACACGCAGCTTGCGTGTGCTGTTTTTTTTATGAAAAACAGTATCTTTTTACGGATTTTTTCTTGAATCTCTTGTCTTTCCGGGGACAATCGTCTATAATAATTAAAACGTCTTTCGCATAGTATTTTCGGGGTGATTCTATGCGGAAAAAGGCGCAATTACAAATGGCGGCAGCCGTTTTGTTGCTGCTTATCTGTTTTTCTTATTTTCTGTATTCTTTTCATTTTTCTCATTCCGTTTCCTCCGATCCCGCAGAAACCGAACAGGATTTCACGGTTCTCATCGACGCCGGGCACGGCGGTGTGGACGGCGGCGCGGTAGCAGGCGACGGTACGGAAGAAAAGCATATCAATTTGCAGATTGCCCTGCTTTTAGAGCAGCAGCTCGGCGCGATGGGCATCCGAACCGCTATGACACGCACCGCAGACGATTCCATCCATGACAGCAGCGCGCAGACGATCCGCGAAAAAAAGGTATCGGATATCCACAACCGCATGCAGCTTATGGAGGAAACGGAGAATTGTATTTTTGTCAGTATCCATCAAAATAAATTTTCCGACACTTCACTGAACGGTACACAGGTTTTTTATTCGCCGAACACCACGGCAAGCGCACAGCTTGCACAAACGATTCAAAACAGTGTCCAAACGCTTTTACAGCCTAAAAATTCGCGTGAGATCGAAAAATCCGGCAGCTCCATCTATTTGCTGTACTATGCGCAAAAACCTGCAGTGCTTGTAGAATGTGGTTTCCTGTCAAATGCGGAAGATTTAAGAAAACTGAAAGATGAGACCTATCAAAAGCAATTGGCATTTTGCATTGCTGCTGGCATTTTGGAATATTTGAACACATAGCAGAGGAATCAATATGGCATCAACTGCAAAAACCGTATATGTATGCTCGGCCTGCGGGTATGAGTCTTCCAAATGGTATGGGCAATGTCCCGGATGCCGCGCATGGAACACGCTCGAGGAAGAGCTGCGTGCACCGGTCACGCCGACAGCCAAACGACGCAGCACGGCCGCTAACGCAAACCGCAGTACGGTACAAAAGCTGTCAGAGATCACGGCAGACACAGAGCATCGCTTTGATACGGGACTGCGTGAACTCAACCGTGTGCTTGGCGGCGGGCTTGTGAAGGGCTCTTTAGTGCTTTTAAGCGGCGATCCGGGGATCGGCAAATCCACGTTGCTTTTACAGATCTGTGAGCATCTTGGCAAGGGAATGCGCGTACTGTATGTGTCGGGTGAGGAATCGGCGCACCAACTGAAATTGCGTGCGGCTCGGCTCGGCGTTTCCACGGACAACCTCTCACTGCTTTGCGAGACGGATGCGCAGTATATTTGTGAAGTGCTTGCTTCCGAAAAGCCTGACATCGTCATGGTGGATTCCATTCAGACGATGAATATCCCGGAGCTGAATTCTTCATTCGGCAGCGTAACGCAGGTACGCGAAACGACCAATCTTTTTATGCGCACGGCAAAAACGCTCAATATCCCGATCGTCATTGTCGGACACGTCAATAAGGACGGCAATATCGCAGGCCCTAAGGTGCTGGAGCATATCGTAGACGCGGTTCTGTATTTTGAAGGGGATCGCAATCTGTCTTACCGCATTTTGCGCGCTGTGAAAAACCGCTATGGTTCGACCAATGAGATCGGCGTGTTCGAAATGCAGGACAAGGGTCTTGTTGAGGTAGAAAATCCGTCTATGATGCTGCTTTCGGGCCGCCCGAAAAATGTCTCGGGCTCGTGCGTGGCGTGTATTATGGAGGGCTCGCGACCCATCATGGCGGAAGTGCAAAGCCTTGTGACGCCGACGGGCTTCGGTACGCCGCGCCGTATGGCGACCGGTGTGGATTACGGTCGCGTAGCTATGCTGCTTGCGGTGCTCGAAAAGCGCGCCGGATATTTTGTGGGCAATATGGACTGCTATGTGAACGTCGTCGGCGGTTTGAAGATCGACGAGCCCGCCTGTGACCTTTCCGTGGCACTTGCCGTGGTTTCGGGATTAAAAGATGTACCCGTACCCGAGGATGTGCTGGCATTCGGCGAGATCGGCTTGGGCGGCGAGATCCGTGCCGTGACCGCCTGCGAACAGCGTATCCGCGAGGCGGAAAAGCTCGGATTTCAGAAATGCGTCGTACCTAAATATAATCTTGTCAAGATCAAAAAATCTCTGCGGGCAAATATTGAGGTCATCGGCGTAAGCAATATTCGTCAGGCATTTGAAGCGATCATTTAATGGACAAGCCGCTGGGAGGAAGTCTATGCGCAAAACAAAATGGAGCAATTTTACAGGCGCGGTGCTTGGCAGTACGACGCTGCTTGTAACGGCCGCCGCAGCGCGCCACATGCAGAAAAAATACGGCGAAAAGTACACTGCTTTTCGCGCAGACTGGTCGCATTTGGCGGGATATGCCTTTGAAAGGCTTGTTCTGAACAACCCGAAAGTTGTCGAATTTCTCTCTCCGTATTTTGCGGAGGAGAGCGAGCATAAAAGTATGGAGGAAACAACATGAAAGATTTTAAAGGCGTTTATGCTGCATTGATGACCCCGTTTCACGAAGACGGCAGCTTGGATAAGGAAGGACTTGTGCGCCTTGCCGAGCACTGTATCGATTCAGGGCTTACAGGGCTTTATGTCGGCGGCAGCACGGGCGAGGGCTTTTTGCTGACGGAAGAGGAGCGCATGGAGGTGTTCCGCATTGTCGGTAAGGCGATGCAGGGCAAATGCAATCTGTTCGCGCATGTCGGCGCTATTTCCACAGACAGCGCTATTCGTATGGCGAAGGTTGCGGAGGACAGCGGCTTTGACGCTGTCAGCGCGGTTGCACCGTTTTATTATTCGTTTCCGCTTGAGGCGATCCAGACGTATTATGGGGACATTATGCATGCGACTTCTCTTCCCATGCTGATGTACAACTTCCCGAATGCGGGCGGCTTTAACGGGATGCTGGACGTTGTGAATTCCTTTATCCATGACGATAAGCTGCTCGGCATCAAGCACACCTCGCAAAACCTCTTCGAACTGGAGCAGTTCAAGCATCTGGAGCGCGAGTTATTCGTGTTTAACGGCTTTGATGAAATGCTCGTCGCAGGGCTTTCCATGGGCGCGGACGGCGGTATCGGCAGTACCTACAACTTTATGCCCGGCATCATTCTCGATATTTACAACAATTTCGTAAAAGGCGATATCCAGGCTGCACAGGCGGCGCAGGAAAAGGCGGACGAGATCATCACGGCGATCATCCCGTACGGCACGTTCCAAATGGAAAAAGAGATCCTCAACAATCTCGGCATCCATGTCGGCGGCTGCAGAAAGCCGTTCCTGCCGCTGAGCGCGGAGGGAAAGAAAAAGGCAAAGGAAATTGCCGACAGACTCACAAGCGGGGTGTAAATTTTGGCGCATATCAAACAGGGCAGTCTGATCATCAGCTGCCAGGCTGTAAAAGGGGAGCCGCTTTACGGGTATAATATCATGCACCTGATGGCAAAGGCGGCAAAAGAGGGTGGCGCAGACGTCATCCGCTGCAACTATGTTTCGGACATCAACAGCATCAAAGCGGAGGTCGATCTGCCGACCATCGGCATCATAAAAGCCGAATATCCCGACAGTGAGGTCTATATCACGCCGACGTTAAAGGAAGTCCAGGCGCTTCTTGAGGAGACGGATACGGAGGTCGTCGCGCTCGACGCAACACGCCGCAGCCGGCCGAACGGGGAGAAGTTGGAGAATCTTGTGCGCTATATCCGTTCCAACAAACCACAGGTGGAGATCATGGCGGATATTGCGGACATGGAGGATGCAAAGTACGCGGATTCCCTCGGCTTTGACTATATCGGCTGCACGCTGCGCAGCTACACGGCTGCTACAAAGGGGATTTCTATTCCGGATTACGACTTTATTGCACAGCTTGTGCAAACCGTTCATGCGCATGTCATTGCGGAGGGCGGTATTTGGGAAGTCGGGCAGTTAGAAAAAGTTTGGGATGCAAATCCCTATGCGGTCGTGATCGGTTCGGCAGTCACACGCCCGCGGGATATTACCGCGCGCTTCCGCCGCGTAACTGATGCCTGTCTTTCCGATCAAGCAAAATAAGCGACCCAGGAGCTGCACCCGTATTTTATGATTCGTACCGTATTATTTGATTTAGACGGCACCTTGCTGCCGATGGACCAAAAGACTTTTGTACATGCGTATTTCAAGGGATTGGGTGAAAAGCTACTACCCTATGGATTTGAACCGAAGGCGCTGGAGGAGGGTTTGTGGAAAGCCGTAGGTGCTGAGACCAAAAATGATGGCAGCTGTACCAAT
This sequence comes from uncultured Clostridia bacterium, assembly GCA_944384995.1. Taxonomy (GTDB): domain Bacteria; phylum Bacillota; class Clostridia; order Oscillospirales; family Acutalibacteraceae; genus Fimenecus. The sequence goes on from CALWVN010000001.1 coordinate 203,902, forward strand.
GAAACTGCGTTCTGGCGTGTGTTTATCTCCATTTTTGGCACGCAAGTCGTGGAACTCAAGCCTGTTTTTGAATCCTATTATCAAAACGAGTTTCAAGAGGTTGCAAAGGCGTGCGGCTTCACCCCACATGCAAAAGAGATCATTGATCTTGTAAAGCAAAAAGGGATGATGCCCGTTCTTGCGACCAATCCCGTTTTCCCACGTGTTGCGACGGAAAGCCGTATCCGCTGGGCAGGGCTTGATCCCAAGGATTTTGCATTGTACACCACCTATGAAAACGCCTGCTTTTGCAAGCCAAACCCGAAATACTACCTTGAAATTCTCGAAAAACTCGATTGTCAGCCGTCGGAATGCTTGATGGTCGGCAACGATGTGGATGAGGATATGGTTGCCGAGACACTCGGCATGCGGGTCTTTCTGCTGTCCGATTGTCTGATCAACCGCAGCCAAAAGGATATTTCGCTTTTCCCGAACGGCAGTTTTGCCGAGCTGCAATGCTTTTTGGACAATATATGCTCCAAAACATCGTCCAAAGACACAGAAAACTAAATGTTATATAAAAACGCCCGAACTATGCATTCGGGCGTTTAATAATTGTAATTTTTTACTTAAGCATCTCGTCCCATTCATCCTTTCCCACTTCCTTTTTGGAAAAAAAGTGCTCAGAAAGGTTGTCATCTAAAAACAAACGGAGCGTCATCGGCATACCGTCTGCCAAAGGTAATTTTAGAAAGCTTTCCAGCGGCGTCCAAAAAACCTGCCCCTCCTCAGAGGAGCGCAACGATCCCGAAAAAGTATCTGTTTTATAAAGCAGGATCATGTATCGTGTGCCGTCTTGCATCGTCCAATCTTTGATGCCGCACAGTTGCAGGTTTGAAGCCGTCAAACCCGTTTCCTCGAAAACCTCCCGAATCATCGCGTCCGTAAAAGATTCGCCGTATTCCACATGCCCGCCGGGGAACGTAATGCCCGGCCAATCGGGGTTCAACCGATCATCTACAAGCACATTGCCTTTACCGTCCGAGATCATGCACATATTCGTAAAAAGTACGGGTTCCGTTTTGCTCATGGTTTTGCCTCCAAACGCTTATGAAGCTCATATAAAGCCGTTCTATTGGAATCCAAGGAAAGCCTTTTGCATGCTGCTTCATAGGACATCCAGGCATAATCATCATGCTCTTCGGATAGATGAATGTCTACATCACATAAAAATCCAAAAGCGTACTCCGGCACAACGTAAGTATCTGCCGGCCAGTTTCTCAAGTATTTTTCTGCAAATACGTTCGTCGGAATGCTGCAAACCGATTTCAACGGCAATAATTTTACGTTTTCTATGCTGCATTCCTCACAAATCTCCCGCACAGCGGCGTCGACAGGGGATTCGTCATCCTCACCGCCGCCCGAAACAAATTGCCATTGATCGCAGTCGGCACGGTGGAAGACACAGTAAAGCCGATGCGCATGATCAAATCGGTAAGGTATAGCAAGAATCTGAAACGGAGCGCGCATTTGTGATCATTCCTTGCAGCAATTTTTTGACAAAACCAAAAGGGGAGAAAGCTTTCTATAAATCTCAAGTTAGAATGCGGCGTTATGAACAGCTTATGCGTTCAATTCGTGAATTAAGTTAAATTTCCTAATCCTTTGCAGAGCTTATGATCACGCTTTCAAAAACATCTGAATCTTAAGTCGAGTTATCATAGCGACGATTCGACATTTTCCGGATGTGGATGATGTTTTAGCGAATAGATCTCAAAATAGCATAGAAGATATTAATATATTTTTTCGAATTCAAAGAGTCGTGTTAAACATCGAATTATAGTTTTATATTACAATAGCATGTTTTTGACCAAAAATCAAACGTATCAAACTTTTTACAAAAGAGCGAACAACGGTTAGATGAGATTTATTTGAGTCGCGCTGAAGGGGCTTTGTGCAAACCCACAATTAATTATACAAAATTAATATTTTGTATAATATAGGGGAGTGAATTTTGTGTTTGCATTGGAAATAAGCGGATTTTATAGAACACATTCTTATAAATAATGTATGCACCTTTAGTTATTATCTCACGTTGTCTTACTTTTTCTATAAAAGCTTTTACTTTTATCGTTTTACCTTTTCAAATTTCGTCTTGCACATGCTCGAATCATTTTTTAGTTGTCTCACATTTTTTATTTAATATTTTTATTACTGTTTGGTTCGGTAGCTGATAGCTTACTCAGAAGTCATCCATTCCTTTTACTGCAAATAAACCAGGCTTTATCAGAAAAATTTCTATCGGCTGTATTTGACACCTGTTTTGTTTTGTAGAACAGAATTTTTACATTTTATTCAAATTTTTTCGGATCACGTTAATTAACGTACTATTTGGGCGTGTACGCTTTATGATATAAAGACTTCAGCGGATTTTGTAGCAAACAATGTAATTGAAATTATATTTTTCAGAATTAAGAACGGTTTACCCCTTTTTGGCCTGTCCATTGCTTGTTTAGATGACAAAACACAAAAAAAGTGATATTATATATGATATAAGTTGATGTAAGTTCAGGTATAAAGAAATATAAAGCACAACAGTGTGAAACAGTTTCACGCAATAGAGGTGATAAAATGCCCTTAAAATATGCAAATTCGCCGGATCTTCCGCCGCTGTTGCGTGATTTTGTCAATCATGAATACGCCATTCGCAATAAATCTGCATTAACGGTGGATGAATATATACTGGATCTCTCTCTGTTTTTCAGGTATTTGAAGTGCCAAAGGTCGGGAGCTTCCCCTGCCCTTTCGCTTGAAGAAACGGATATTTCCGATTTGGACATTTCATTTTTTCGTTCCATAACGCTCGGCGATGCATACGCATTTCTGTCTTATTGTAAAATGGAACGCGACAACGATGCTGCAGCCCGTGCGCGCAAAACCAGCAGCATTCGCGCATTTTTTAAATATCTTGCCGTGCAAAGAAAGCTTTTGGATGAAAACCCCATGCAGGAGCTGGAAACGCCGAAACTCAAAAAAACGCAGCCGAAGTACCTGACCTTGGAGGAAAGCCTTCGACTGCTGGAGGCGGTAGATGGAAAATATAAAGAAAGAGATTACTGTATCTTGACGTTGTTTTTGAATTGCGGTCTGCGCTTAGCGGAATTGGTTTCCATCAATTATACGGATATCAAAGACAACAACACTTTGGTCGTAACCGGCAAGGGCAATAAACAGCGCACCATTTATCTAAACGACGCTTGCATGGCGGCAATCAAGAATTACATGGCAGTTCGTCCTGTGGACGGTGTAGCGGCAGCTGACAAAACCGCTCTGTTTTTAAGCAGCCGAAAAAAACGCATCAGCCCGAAAACCGTGCAGCATATCGTATATGACTATTTGGAAAAATGCGGGCTCGGTGACCGGGGGCTTTCCGTGCATAAGCTGCGCCATACGGCAGCGACTCTGATGTATCGCTACGGCGATGTAGATGTTTTGGTGCTCAAAGAAATTTTGGGGCATGAAAACCTCGGTACAACGCAAATTTATACACATGTTGTGGACGAACAACTACAGGAAGCGTCTAAAGCCAACCCGCTTGCAAAAGTGCGACAGACCCATAAAAAGAATACGCCTAAAGAAGAAGCGTAATCCTATCTGAAAAGAACGCGGCGAGTACCGCGCTGAGGGCAGACGAAAATACCAAACTTGCAAACAGAACCGTGTACCGCAGAAAATACAGGCGCAGCATTTCACCGCCCGCGCCTGCATTTTCATTTTTAAGGAGAATACGGTTCAGATCCCGCGTCATCAGGATACTCTCATTGCAGCAAAACAGGAAGCTTGCGGCGGCAATCACGGATGGGAGCAGAAATACAGCGGAAAAATACAGCATTCCGTTGATCGTATAAGTTTTATATAGATAGGCGGCGATCAGTCCGACGCCCATCCCCTTAACAAGCGGCAGCGCCCAAAGCAAGGGTTCGCCCGCAACGCAAAGCCCTGAAATAAGGGCAATAAGCATATACAGTGTTTCTGTACCAAGTGAATAAAGGAACTTCTTCCATATCGGCTGCCCAGCCCCGGTTTGGATCTCATTTTCTATCACGGTGCGCAGAGCTTCTGCAATTTGTTCGCTTGCGTTGCGTACCGTGACGGCGCCTAAAAATAAGCCACAGATCAAAATAGCGGTCAGCAAAACCAGCTTGGGATGGTTTTTTAGAACCACTGTTTTTTTTCGGCTTCTGCGGTGCAGCCCGGTTGCAATGATGGTAGCACGTCTTTTTTTCCGCCTCATAAGCTTTTACTCCCTTGCTTTCCACTTTCAGGCTTTGTACAAGCCCGTTCAAGGCATATATATGTGTGGTTTCCTCAAAACATGCAAGGAACTTACAGCCTTTTGCCGAGCAGTCCGCCCGCAATCGGCAAAAGGAGTGCAAAGCCGAGTACGATAAGCACATGCAAAGAAAGCATACCCTTTGATATAATTAGCAGAATTGCAAGAATAAAAAGAAGCAGGAACAGCGAGGCTAGCAGGCCGATCTGCGCCACAGGGAAAGAATTTTTACGGCAGGCAAAAATTCCGCAAAGGAAAAATGCGACGGCACAGCAAACGAAAGCGGCAATCTGCAAAAACAATTCTGACGGCTGGCGTTTCAAATAGACGGCAGCCAACAGCAGCGTCAGAAGCAAAAAGATCACAAGAGAGATTGCAGCTGCGCGAAGCGCATAAAAGAGCATCGGTCGAAACCCACTCTTGGTGTTTCGGTTTTGCACAGCCCGTTTTTTTCTTCTTTTCGGCATAAAAAACACCCCCGTAACCTACTAATCGGTATGCGGGGGTGTTTATTTTTATACCGTTTTTTAATTAAGCCTTATCAGAATCGGCCTTCTTGCCTTTCTTTTTCTTTGCAGCCTTTTCTTCACGCTCTTTCGCGGCTGCGGCTTTCGCAGCTTCCTGCTCCGCGCGCATTTTTTCTGTAGCGGTGTTGTTCACCTGGATCGCCCAGCGTGCGATTTTCATTTTGTTGCGGTCGGCGCCGGTTTCAATGATCAAGGAATCCTCCTTAACCGTAACAACACGGCCCATGATGCCGCCGATGGTGGTGATCTCATCTCCGACCTGGGTGCTTTCGCGCATTTCCTGATCCTTTTTCTGCTGCTTGCGCTGCGGACGGATCATCAGAAAATACATACCGGCAACCATCACGACCAACAGCACGATCATACCGATACTGCTCCCAGAACCGGTAGCTGTGCTTGTGGCCTCAAGGGTAAGCAATTCAAACATAGTTTTTCCTCCAAAATTGAATTCAACGAATGTATTATACATAGAATTTGTCCGATTTGCAAGCAAAATGCAAAAATTAACAGTTTATACACACCTGTTTAGAAAAATCATATCCGAGTGTCAAGAATTTCCACATATTGCTGCTTATATTCGGTAAAGGTTCCCACTTGCAGTGCGTCGCGAATTTCTGCCAACAGCGTATTATAAAACCAGAGGTTGTGCATGACACACAGACGCATAGCAAGCATTTCACCTGCTTTGAACAAATGGCGGATATAGGCACGGGAATGACGTTGACAGGTTGGGCAGCCACAGCTTTCGTCGATCGGTAACAGGTCTGCTTTATAACGTTCGTTGTTTATATTGATAATACCGCGTTTCGTGAAAAGGTGTCCGTGCCGTGCGTTGCGGCTGGGCATAACGCAATCAAACAGGTCGACACCGCGGCTGACAGCCTCTATAATATTGCCCGGTGTGCCTACGCCCATTAAATACCGCGGTTTATTCTGCGGCATATAAGGCGTCACAGCGGATATAATGCGGTACATATCCGCCTTCGGTTCGCCGACCGCAAGCCCGCCGATCGCGTAGCCGTCTAAGTCAAGCTCGGCGATCTGCTGCATATGCTCGACACGCAGATCGTCATACACAGAACCTTGATTGATCCCAAATAAGAGCTGGTGCGGATTGACCGTATCCGGCTGCGCATTAAGACGCTGCATTTCCGTTTTACAGCGTTCCAGCCAGCGCACAGTGCGCGCACAGGAATTCTGGGCGTATTTGTATTCCGCAGGGTTTTGCATGCACTCATCAAACGCCATGGCGATCGTGGAACCGAGATTGGACTGAATGCGCATGCTCTCCTCGGGCCCCATGAAGATTTTCCGCCCATCTACATGGGAGTTAAAATACACACCCTCCTCCCGAATTTGTCGAAGCTTTGCAAGGGAAAACACTTGAAACCCGCCGCTGTCTGTCAAAATGGGGCCGTCAAAACCTGTAAAACGGTGCAGACCGCCAAGGGATCTGATCAGTTCATCTCCGGGACGCACATGCAAATGGTACGTATTGCAAAGCTGTACCTGGCAGCCGATCTCCTTTAAGTCATACGCGGAAAGCCCGCCCTTTATAGCGCCGGCAGTGGCGACGTTCATGAAAGCGGGCGTTTGCACTTCGCCATGCACAGTGAAGAACCGGCCGAGCCGTGCTTCACCTTGGGTTTGTAATACTTGAAAAAGTTGCTCCATATATTCTCCTATATCACAGCAGCAGCATTGCATCGCCGAAAGAGAAAAACCGATAGTTTTCTTTAACGGCGGTTTTGTATGCTTCTAAAATCTTTTCACGATCATAAAAAGCGGACACCAGCATAATCAGCGTGCTTTCCGGCAAATGAAAATTGGTAAGCAGAGCGTCAATACAGCGAAAGGTGTAGCCGGGATAAATAAAAATGCTTGTCCAGCCGTCCGCAGCTTGTATATCGCCGTAAAGCGTAGCTACGCTTTCCAATGTGCGGCAGGCAGTCGTGCCAACCGCGACCACACGCCCGCCGTTTGCCTTAGTGTCATGAATCAGTTGAGCTGTTTCTTCGGAAATATGGTAATGCTCCGAATGCATTTCATGGTCTTCAATGTTTTCTGCTTTTACGGGACGGAAGGTTCCGATGCCGACATGCAGCGTGACATAGCCGATTTTTACGCCCTTATCTGCGATTTTTTTCAGAAGTTCCTTTGTAAAATGCAGCCCCGCTGTGGGCGCCGCCGCTGAACCGAGCTCCTTGGAATATACCGTCTGGTAGCGCTCACTATCTTCAAGCTTCTTTGTGATATAGTGCGGCAGCGGCATCTCGCCGATCTTTTCGAGCACGGGAAAAATGCTGTCGCCTTCATATTGGAACTTCGCAAGACGGTTGCCGTTCTCCAAAACCTCCATGATTTCTGCTTTCAAAAGCCCGTCGCCGAACGAGAATCGTGCGCCTGCCTTTGCACGTCGGCCGGGTCCGGTGATGACTTCCCAAACGTCATTTTCCTTTTGGTTTAACAGCAGGAATTCCACATGCGCGCCGGTATCCTGCTTAACGCCGTACAACCGTGCGGGAAGCACACGGGTGTTGTTGAGGATCAAGCAGTCTCCGGGATTCAGATACTCTAAAATATCATAAAAATGCCGATGTTCTAAGTTCCCTGTGTCGCGGTGCACAACCATCAGACGTGAGCTGTCACGCGGCTCTGCGGGGGTCTGGGCAATGCGTTCTTTTGGTAAATCGTAATAAAAATCCTGCTTTTTCATGCTGTTTCTCCTGACAAACGGCGCGTTCTTTACAAATCTTCGGAAAATGATTGACGAACGCGCATAAAAATGCTATGATGACAGTAACTGCGATAGAGGTGCGAAATGCATCAGTAGCGTGTTTTAGGCAGCCGACTGCCGCAAGAGCGCGCGAAAGGGCATTTTGCCGAAGACCGTGCATGTCGGTTGTGCGGCGGTTTGGGGGCGCATTGCGAAAGCTGCGTCACTGTCATCAGAATTTGGTGGAGTGCTATCGCAATCACAAAATGATTGCTGTGATTGCCATCCCCTTTTCTGATGACCGGTTTTTGACCGGTCTTTTTTGTGCAGGAAATAGAATAACACGTTTTGGAGGGAAACTCAAGTGAAAAAAACGTATAAAGTCGGTGTAATCGGAGCAACGGGTATGGTCGGGCAGAGGTTTTTGACGCTGCTTTGCAATCACCCGTGGTTCCAAGTGGAGGTAGTCGCCGCTTCCCCGCGCTCTGCGGGCAAGCCGTATCATGAAGCGGTCGGTAAAAAATGGTGCATGGATGTGGAAATCCCCGAAAATGTCCGTGACATGATCGTGATGGATGCCACAGGCGATGTGGAAAAGATCGCTTCCATGGTGGATTTTGTGTTCTGCGCCGTGGATATGAAAAAAGACGAGATCAAGGCGCTTGAAGAACGTTATGCAAAGGCGGAATGCCCCGTTGTATCGAACAACAGCGCGCACCGCCATACGCCCGACGTGCCCATGGTCATCCCGGAGCTCAACGCCGAGCACATCGGGATCATCCCCGCGCAGAGAAAACGCCTTGGTACAAAGCGCGGCTTTGTTGCCGTTAAATCCAACTGCTCGCTGCAAAGCTATGTGCCCGCCCTCTATCCCCTGTCCTCGTTCGGCGTGCAGGATGTTTTGGTCTGCACCTATCAGGCGATCTCCGGTGCTGGCAAAACGTTTGAGACCTGGCCTGAAATGGTGGATAACGTTATCCCTTATATCGGCGGTGAAGAAGAAAAGAGCGAACAGGAGCCGCTCAAGATCTGGGGCAAGATCGACGGTGATGTGATCAAACCGGCTGCTTCCCCGAATTTTACGGCACAGTGTCTGCGTGTGCCGGTCTCCAACGGGCATATGGGCGCGGTTTTTGTGCGCTTCCAGAACAAGCCGAGCAAAGAAGAGATCCTTTCGGTTTGGAAGAATTTCAAGGGCAGAGCGCAAGAGCTGGAGCTTCCCAGCGCCCCCAAGCAGTTCCTGCACTATTTTGAAGAGGACAATATGCCGCAGACGAGGCTCAACCGTATGCTTGAAAACGGCATGGCGATCTCCATCGGCAGGCTGCGCGAGGATACGCAGTATGATTACAAATTCGTCTGCCTTTCGCACAACACGCTGCGCGGCGCGGCGGGCGGCGCCGTACTGCTTGCGGAGCTGCTGTGCGCGGAAGGCTATATGGATTAACAGGAGGAAGCGATATGAAGCAACCGATCTTTACAGGCGCCGGTGTAGCCATTGTTACGCCGTTCACGGCGGACAATAAGGTGAATTACCCCGCCCTGAAGACCATTTTAGAATATCAGATCGAGCACGGCACGGATGCGATCGTCATCTGCGGTACGACCGGTGAAAGCGCAACGCTTTCGCACGAAGAGCATACAGAAGCGATTCGCTTTACAGTGGAGACCGTTGCACATCGCATCCCCGTTATCGCGGGGACGGGCAGCAATGATACCGCTTATGCCCTGCACCTTTCCAACGAAGCGGAAAAGATCGGCGTAGACGGTCTTCTGATGGTCACGCCGTATTACAACAAGGCGTCACAGGAAGGGCTGGTTCGCCATTATACCTACTTGGCAGACCGTGTTTCCACCCCTATCATCATTTATAATGTGCCGAGCCGTACCGGCTGCAATGTGCAGCCCGAAACCTATGCCGAGCTTTCGAAGCACAAAATGATCTATGGTGCGAAGGAAGCATCAGGCAATATTTCCTCGATTGCCAAGACCGTTTCGCTTTGTGAACCCGATTTTTCGGTGTATTCCGGCAATGACGACCAGATCACGGCGATCATGTCGCTCGGCGGCAAAGGTGTGATCTCGGTGCTCTCGAACGTCGCACCGCAGGTTGCGCACGACATTGCTGCCGCGGCGCTGAAAGGTGATTTTGAAACGAGCCGCAAGCTGCAGCTGGAATACTTAGAGCTTTGCAATGCGCTGTTTATGGATGTTAACCCCATTCCCGTGAAGCAAGCCATGCGCATGATGGGCTTTGACGCAGGCCCGCTGCGTATGCCGCTTTGCGATATGTCGGAGGCCAATACCGAAAAGCTACGTGCGGTTATGCAGAAATATAAGCTGATTTAAGTTTTTTCGAATGCAACGGGATGTGAAAAGAAAATGACGAGAATAATACTGAGCGGCTGTTTCGGCCGTATGGGCGGTGTGATCACAGGCTGCGTGAAAGAACGCAGCGACTGTGAGATCGTCGCGGGTGTGGACATCGGCAGCGGCACAGCGGATTTTCCTGTATATAAAAGCTTTGCCGATGTGCAGGAATCGGCGGATGTGCTGATCGATTTTTCGCATCCGTCCGCACTTGATGGGATTCTCAGCTATGTGACCGAGAAAAAGATCCCGGCCGTTATGGCGACAACGGGCTATACGCCCGCACAGGTCGAAAAGCTCAAAGCAACAGCTAATGTGATCCCGCTGTTTTTCTCTGCAAACATGTCGATCGGGGTCAATCTGATCGCAGAGCTTGCCGCAAAAGCCGCCCGCGTGCTGGAGGGCTCGTTTGATGTGGAGATCGTAGAAATGCACCACAATCAGAAGATCGACGCGCCCAGCGGTACGGCGCTGATGCTGGCGGATACGATTTCAGATGCGATGCAGACGAAGCCGCATTATGAATTTGACCGCCATTCCAAGCGCGCCAAACGGGATAAAAACGAGATCGGCATTCACGCTGTGCGCGGCGGCACGATCGTCGGCGAGCATCAGGTGATCTTTGCGGGGCTTGACGAGATCATCACGATTTCGCATTCAGCACGCTCCAAAGAGCTGTTTGCCGTCGGCGCGGTCAATGCCGCCCTGTTTTTGCAGGGAAAAACGCCCGGTATTTATTCCATGCGCGAACTGATTGCTGAAAAATAAACGGAGGGCTTATTATGAAAACTGTTCAAAGCATATCCGTCGTGGAAGACGTCACTCTGGTCTCTTTGCACGATTCCCCTGTCGATATCGGTGCACTCGCCGATATCTTTGAAAAGCTTGCAGCAGCGGGCGTGGATGTGGACATGATCTCACAGACGCCGCCGCATCGCAACATCCCCGACATTTCCTTTACGGTTTCCGGTGAGGATATGGGGCGTGTTATGACGGTTTCTGCAGAACTTCGTGCGCAGCATCCTGATCTTAAGCTGTCTGTAAGCGGCGGGCACTGCAAGATCTCCGTTTTCGGCGAAGCCATGCGCGGCTGTCCCGGTATTGCAAGCCGTGTGTTCGCGGCAGTTGCCGAAACAAAGGCGGATATTATCATGATCACGACGTCCGAGGTGGACATTTCTCTGCTGGTCGCGAAAGAAGACATGGAGAATACTGTGGCTGCAATCGAAAAGGCTTTTGCATAACAAAAGCTAGGTTAACTACAAAAACGGTGCGGATACGCTTAAGTATCCACACCGTTTTTTCGTTTGCCTTATCCGTTCGGGATCAGTTCCTTTGCCTGTTTGCCCGTCAAATGCTCGATCTGCATTTCAATAATTCGTACATTGCGAAGGAAACGGTCGATTTCTGTCTCAGTTCCCTTTGGGTCAGCAGGCATGTATTTTTCACCGAGCAGACGAAGCGCCGGGATGATTTCCGCTTCTGTTTCCAATATGCGCGCTTTCCCGAAAGCGATCACGCTTTTGTAATAAGACGTAAATTCCGACGGGTGTACATCGTCCTGTGCAATTACGCAAAATGAAACCTTTGACTCGTTTTGGATCGCATCCAGCTTATGTCCGGATACAGCACAGTGAAAGTACAGCCGGTCGTTTCCGTCAAAGACGAAGCTAAGCGGCACGGCATACGGATAACCGCTGTCTCCCAAAACAGCTAGCACGCCGGAGGAAGCATCAGACAATATTTTTCGGCTTTCCTCGTCACTTAACGCCTGCTTGCCGCGGCGCATCGGTCGAAACACCGGAATTCCTCCTTTATGCGAGCGTTACACGATAAAAAACCTTTTTCCCTTTTTTAAGGATCAGATCACCGTCGGCAAACGCATCGGCGGAAATCATGTACAGCGGATCGCTGATTTTTTCCTCCTGCAGGGAAACGCCGCCTTGTTGGATGAGTCTCCTCCCCTCACCCTTGGATTTGATAAGCCCTGCGCGAAGCATTACGTCAAGCAGCTGGATCTTGCCATCTGTGAACGCGTCTTTCGGCAGCTCAACAAACGGCATATTCTCGCTGCTGCCCGAGCCCGCAAACAAAGCGCGTGCCGCCTCCTGTGCTTTCTGTGCTTTTTCTTCGCCGTGAACGAGTGCGGTAAGCTCATATGCCAGAATCTCTTTGGCTCGGTTGAGCTCACTTCCCTGCCACGATTCCATTTTTTCAATTTCTTCCAGCGGCAGGAACGTCAGCATCCGAATGCACTTAAGCACGTCTGCATCGTCCACATTTCGCCAATATTGATAAAACTCAAACGGCGAGGTCTTGTTTTCATCCAGCCAGACCGCCCCCGCTTGCGTCTTGCCCATCTTCTTGCCTTCGGAATTCAAAAGCAGCGTAATGGTCATGGCGTATGCGTCCTTACCGAGCTTTTTGCGGATGAGCTCGGTGCCTGCGAGCATGTTGCTCCACTGATCGTCGCCGCCGAACTGCATATTGCAGCCGTATTTTTGGAACAGCTCGTAAAAATCGTAGCTTTGCATGATCATGTAGTTGAACTCAAAAAAGCTCAAACCCTTTTCCATACGCTGCTTATAGCACTCAGCACGCAACATATTATTGACGGAAAAGCATGCGCCGACCTCGCGTAAAAGATCAATATAATTGAGATCTAAAAGCCAGTCCGCATTGTTGACCATCAGCGCCTTGCCGTCGGAAAAGTCAATGAAGCGGCTCATCTGCTTTTTAAAGCAGTCACAATTGTGCTGGATGGTCTCAGGGGTCATCATCTGGCGCATGTCACTTCTGCCGGACGGGTCGCCGATCATCCCTGTGCCGCCGCCGATGAGCGCAATGGGCTTATTGCCGGCCATTTGCAGCCGTTTCATCAAGCAGAGCGCCATAAAATGCCCAACGTGCAAGCTGTCCGCAGTGGGGTCAAAACCGATATAGAAAGTCGCTTTACCGTTGTTGACAAGCTCCCGGATTTCCGGCTCGTCTGTGACCTGCGCGATCAGCCCGCGCGCTTGCAGTTCTTCGTAAACTCCCATTTTTTCTTCCTCCAAATATAAAAAATAAAACGCCCTCTGCTAAAACAGAGGGCGTAAATCTACGCGGTACCACCTCATTCGCCGTTCCCTCGCGAAAACGACCTTGACGAGTGACCAACATCACTCTGCGACTAACGCTCGCACACGGCGGGGCTTACTGGCAAATGCGTTTTTCCCCGCGGCTCAGGGATGTATTTCAAACAGGGCTTCGCGCTTTCTCACACCGGCCGAAAGCTCTCTTTGCCGAAACGTCTGTTTTACTTCTTCCCGTCACAGCCGATAGCAGGATTATAGCGGCTTTTTTACGTTTTGTCAACGATTTTTTTGTAATTTAGCATTTTCAAGCATTTCCTGTGCGTTTTGCAGCTGGAGCTCCGTTACCGTCAATCCGCCGAGGATACGTGCCAACTCGTGCTTCCTGCCAATGTCGTCCAGCGCCTCCACGTCAGTAAAGGTCTGCCCGTCACGCTCTGATTTTTCAATACGGAAGTGCGTGTCGGCAAATGCGGCAAGCTGCGCAAGATGCGTTACACACAAAATCTGATGGGACTTGGCAAGCTCCGCCAGCTTGATGGCGATCTTCTGTGCGGCACGCCCGCTCACACCCGTATCCACTTCGTCAAAAATCAAGGTCTCAACCTCGTCCTTTTCGGCGAGCACGCTTTTGATCGCAAGCATAATGCGTGAAAGTTCGCCGCCCGAAGCAATTTTCGCAAGCGGCTTCGGCGCTTCACCCGCGTTTGCAGACAAAAGAAATTCAAGATTGTCCGCGCCGTTTTCCGTAAGTTCACCGGGGGTGTTTTGTACTAAGAACTGCACGGAGGGCATATCCAGAAAGCGCAATTCCTCGCGGACGTTCTCACAAAACAGATCCGCTGCCTTTTTGCGGGAATCGGAAAGCGCAGCGGCAATTTCGGCAGCTTCTGCTTTCACTTTTGAAACTAAAGCGGTCAGCTCCTCGCGGATCTCATCGGACATCTCGATTTGCTCGCGCTCTTGCTTGGCGTTTTCGAGAAAAGCAAGCATATCTGTTTCCGTTTCACCATATTTGCGGCGCAGTGTATGCAGTGTATCCAGCCGTTCCTCAATTGCATCCGCTGCAGCGGGGTCAAAATCGTCGGAATATAATGCATTTCGCAGTGTGTCCGCATATTCCGAAAGCGCATAGGCAGCTTCCCGCACGCCGGCAGCGGCTTCGGAGAATTCAGCAGAAAAAGCGGCGGCGCGATCCAGCGCGTCAGCAGCCGAAAAAGTAAGTGAAGACGCACCGCCCTCTCCTTCCGCACCGTTCAACGCCGCGTAGGATTGCTGCAAAAGCTCGGAAATACGTTCCGCATTGCGCAGGACATTTAAGCGCTCTTCAAGCTGCGCGGTCTCGCCCTCGGTGATTTCCGACGCCTCCAGCTCTGCAATTTGATAGTTTAAAATATCCAGCCGTCTTTGCTTTTCACTTTCATCGGTATTGAGCGCAGAAAGCCGGCGCTTTGCATCTGTATATGCGTCATACGCCGTTTTGTAGCGTGTGCGAAGCGCCTCGTTTTGCGCAAGGCTGTCGATATAGCCGCAGTGGTACTCAGGAGAGAGCAGGGTTTGGTTATCTGACTGCCCGTGAATACTTACAAGAAATCTTGCAAGCTGACGAATGGCAGAAACCGTGACCGTAACGCCGTTGATTTTGCAGCTGTTGCGGCCATCGGCAAACATACGGCGCTGAATCAGCACGCTTCCGTCCTCCTCCTCGGGGACTTCGAGCGTTTGCAGCATATCGGTGATACGTTGGCTTTTTGTGTAAAAAAGTGCAGAGACAAATGCACTGTCGCACCCCGTGCGGATGAGTTCGCGTGAAATACGGCAGCCAAGCACGGCGTTGATCGAATCGATAACGATCGATTTTCCCGCGCCGGTTTCGCCGGTCATCACGTTAAAGCCGTCCGTAAATGTAAGAACAGCTTCCTTGATAACGGCTATATTTTGGATTTGCAGTTCACTGAGCATGCGTCTCACCGCTTAACATGGTATCGATCTGTTCTTTCAGATGCACAGCCTCTTCCGGCGTACGGCAAAGCACAAAAACCGTATCGTCTCCCGCGAGCGTGCCAACGACGCCGGGAAGATCCATGGAATCAATAGCGGCGCCTGCCGCGTTGCCGGTGCCCGCATAGCACTTCACGGCACAAAGGTTGCCCGCACTGTCTGTAGAAAGTACGGAATGTGCAAATATTTCATAAAACTTTTGAAAGCTGTCATTTGTCTTTGATGCATTGACCGCATATTTTGCCGGACCGTTGCCGGAGGGCGCTTTAACCAAACGCAGCTCCTTGATATCGCGGGAAACGGTGGCCTGTGTCACGTCAAATCCGTTTTGCCGCAGAAGTTCGAGCAGCTCCTCCTGTGTAGTGATATCGTGTGCTTGTACAAGCTGTAGAATCAGCGCATGGCGTTTCTTTTTCAAGGTCATGCCCTCCTTTGCGAAAGTTTGCTGTTGAGTACGTCAATAAAGGAATCCGGCTTGATGCGGATGAACGCAGCGCTCTTCTGTGCGCGTTTTACAATCAGCGTACTGCCCGGTTCCACACGCACGGATGCATCCCCGTCACAGGAAATATATATGTCTTCACCATCATGCGGGATCTCCACGCAAATTTCGGCACTGCTTTCAAAGATCAGAGAGCGTGCAAACAGAGAATGTGTACAGATCGGCGTGAGCAGGATGCTTTCAATGCGCGGATCCACAACAGGGCCTCCGGCGGAAAGCGAATATGCGGTTGAACCCGTAGGGGTGGAGAGAATGATCCCGTCCGCATAATAACGATTTACAAGCTTTCCGTCCGCTGTAACCATCAGGTCTATAAGCTTGATCTGTTCCCCGCGTGCCACAACCACATCGTTGATGCAGTGTCCGAGATAAAGCGGCGTTTCCTCTCCTTTGCGGCGACAGAATACGTCCAGCATCATGCGGCGATCCGTCGTATAATTGCCGGAGATCAGCTCCCCGAGCAAATGCAGCTCATTTTTCTCAACGCCTGCCATAAAGGCAAGGTTGCCCGCATTTACACCAAGTACAGGTTTTTCGTATTTCACCGCTTTTTTTGCGGCATGAATCAACGACCCGTCCCCGCCGATAGCAATAACGGCGTCCGCATCGGAAAGCAACGTTTCGGTTGGCAGAAAGCTTCCGCGTGTCTCCAAGCACCCGCGAAGCGTTTCTTCAAAGCCATAGGTCACGCCCAGCGAATCAAGATAAGCACAAACGTCCTTTGTGACCTGTAAAGCACAGTGCCGGGTCAGATTGGGCAGTAATGCGATTTTCAACAGCATTCACCTGCTTTTAAGTATGATGTGAACGCGCTACAAGCGCATCCAAGTCCAAGTCGGCAAAGCTCGGATGATTTTCCTTTCGAAGAAGTAAAAGGTATTCGATATTCCCCTCAGGGCCGCGGATCGGCGAATAATCCGCACTGAGCACGGAAAACCCTTGCGTAAAAGCAAAGTCAGCTACGGTTTGCAGCACCTCGCGATGCACCGCAGGGTCGCGCACCACGCCTTTTTTGCCGACATGCTCGCGCCCCGCTTCAAACTGTGGCTTGACAAGGCAGACACAGCTGCCGTTCTCCTTAAGCAGTGTATACAGAACGGGGAGAATGATCTTTAAGGAAATAAACGAAACGTCAACGCTTGCAAAATCCGGCGTTTCCGGAATATCCTCAGGGGTCAGATAGCGAAAATTGGTGCGCTCCATATTGACCACGCGCGAATCGGTACGCAGCTTCCACGCAAGCTGACCGTAGCCGACATCAATAGAATACACTTTCTTTGCGCCGTTTTGCAGCATACAGTCCGTAAACCCGCCCGTAGACGCCCCGATATCCATGCAGACCAAGCCCTCAAGCCGTAATGCGAATACACGGATCGCTTTGTCAAGCTTCAAACCGCCGCGACTGACAAACGGGAGCTTTTCGCCGCGCACGTCTATTTTGTCTTGCAGCGTAACGGACATCCCCGCTTTACTGGCCTTTTGTCCATTGACATATACCTGGCCTGCCATAATAAGCGCACAGGCTTTGCTGCGGCTTTCTGCAAGCCCGCGCGAAAATACGGCGGCATCGAGGCGTTCCTTATTCTGCGCCATAGCCGTACTCCTCCGTGACACTGAGTATACCGGCATAATCAAGCTTATATCGCGTAAGCTGCGCATCTACAGAAGCGTGCTGAACGAATTCATCAGGCACGGCGGTCAAGTGGAAACGCGGTGCGTGCTCGAATTCCGCAAGGCGTGCGGCAAAGCTTTCACCGATGCCGCCCGATTGGATTCCTTCTTCAAAAAAGAAAACATCTTTTGCGTGGGCGGCTCGCTCTATGGGTTCACTCAAAAGCGGGATGATCTGCGTCAGCTTGAGCACGGCGCATGAATGCCCGCGCATGAGCAGTGTTTGACGAACTTTTAGTACTTCAGAAAGTACTCTGCCGTATGTTACAAGCACACAGGATGCATTTGTGTCACCGATCCATTCATACGGTGTAAAAGTTTCTTCCACAGAAGCTTCATAGTCGCGTTCACGTCCACGCGGATATCGAACAGCCACTACGCCCGAACGATGGTAAACAGCCTCAATAAACGCATGCTTTAACCCATCGTAGGTACATGGCGCAAATACGGTTATGTTTGGAATGGCATTTAAAAAGGCGGTGTCTAAAATCCCTTGATGCGAAATGCCGTCCTCACCGACAAAACCTGCGCGGTCGATCGCAAAAAGCATATGCAGCCCCTGCATGGCACCGTCGTGCACAAGCTGATCGAAGCTGCGCTGCAAAAAGGTCGAATATACTGCAAAAATCGGAATCATCCCACCGCGCGACAGTCCCGAAGCAAAGGTTACGGCATGCTCTTCTGCAATACCGACATCAAAAAAACGTTTCGGATAGGTTTTGCGAAAATCCTCCAGCCCCGTACCCAAGGACATAGCGGCAGTCACAGCACAGATCCGTTTATCTTTTGCGGCGATCTCACAAAGGAACTCACCAAATTTGGAGGAAAAGTTCGCACCGGAATACAGCGGCTCGCCGGTATCGATATTAAACTCGGAAACACCGTGGAACGTGCTTGGAGATTTTTCGGCATGATCATAGCCCTTGCCTTTGACGGTGCTGATATGCAGAAGCACGGGCGCTTTAATGGTTTTCGCACCTTCAAGCGCTTCCGTGAGAAGTGTTATGTTGTGCCCGTCAATAGGTCCCATATACCGAAAGCCGAGGTCCTCAAAAAACGTGCTCTTGTAAATCAGGTTTTTCAAACGTGTCTTGATTTGAAAAACAAATTTAGAAAGCTGCTGCCCGATCAGCGGGATCTTTTGCAAAAAGCTTTCTGTCTGCGCCTTTAAGCGGAAATATCCGGGCTTGGTACGCAAAACGGCAAGATAACGCGCTACGGAACCGACGTTTTTGGAAATCGACATCTCATTATCATTCAAAATTACGATCAAGCGTTTGCCGGAACGTCCCGCATTATTGAGCGCCTCGTAAGCAAGCCCTCCTGTCAGCGCGCCGTCGCCGATCACCGCGATCGCCGTATGCTTGTCGTTATCCAGCGCAAGCGCTGTAGCAAGGCCGAGTGCTTCAGAGACCGAAGTGCTCGAGTGCCCGCTGAAAAACATATCATGCTCGCTCTCTCGCGGTGAAGAAAACCCGGAAAGGCCGTTTTCCTGCCGCAAAGTAGAAAAATCTTTATAGCGACCCGTAAGCAGCTTATGCGTGTAAATTTGGTGTCCGACGTCCCAAACGATCTTATCCTTCGGAGAATCGAACACCCGATGCAGCGCGATTGAAAGCTCAACCACGCCAAGGTTAGATGCCAAATGCCCGCCCGTGTGCGAAACAGTATCAATAAGCACCTGCCTGATCTCGTCCGCAAGCTCGGGCAGCGCCGATTCGTCCAGCTTTTTTAAATCGGACGGCGACTGTATTTTATCCAGATACTTCATTCTGACAACTCCAAAACAGGATAGCGTTAGCTCTTGCGCACGGCAAGCTCCCGTGCAAACGATGCAAGGAACGCAGTATCGCAGGGAAAAGCATCCAGTGCCCGGATTGCGCGGTCGGTCAGCTTGTCCGCAAGCATGCGGCACTGCTCGAGTCCCAGCAAACGGACAAATGTCACCTTTTGGTTCTTCTCATCACTGCCTGTTGGTTTGCCGAGTTGGGACACATCCCCTGTCACATCCAAGATATCATCCACGATTTGAAAAGCAAGCCCGAGACTTTGGGCATATGTGCGCGCAGAATTTAAAAGTGTTTCATCCGTGACACCGGCCGCAATGCAGCCAAGCAAAACTGCTGCTTCCATCAGTGCACCGGTTTTGAGCCGGTCGATTTTTTCGAGCAGTGCATAGTCGGGCGTACCCGCTTCGGAAAGCAGATCAAGCACCTGCCCGCCGATCATGCCGCGAACACCTGCACAGGAAGCAAGGGTCTGTACGGCACGGCAAATATCCTCAGTCGGTAACTGTGCGCTAGTAAGCGTTTCAAAAGCCAGTGTCAAAAGTCCGTCGCCAGCGAGCAGCGCATAGCTTTCTCCGAATTGCTTATGACAAGAAGGCTTCCCGCGCCGAAAGCCATCATCATCCATGCACGGCAGATCGTCGTGGATCAGCGAATAGGTGTGTACCATTTCTATCGCGCACGCAAAAGGCAGTGCTGCTTCCGCCTCCCCGCCGCAAGCTTGGCAAAATTCCAGCGTGAGCACGGGACGCACACGCTTTCCGCCGTTTTCGACGCTGTACCGCATGGCGTTCGGTACAATATCCTGCCCTTCGCAGGGAATAGTTAAATATTCCGACAATGCGCGGTTGATGGTGTCAACATGTTTCATATCTCGTCACCTTCTGTCTCGTGCTGCACTTCAGAAAGCGTACGGATCTTCTGCTCGGCAGCGTCAAGCGTCTTGCTGCAAAACGCCGCAAGGTGTGTTCCTTCTTCAAAAAGCTGCAGCGAATCATCCAGAGAAGCGGTTCCGCTTTCCAGTAGCTTTACGATCTCCTCGAGTCTTGCGACCGCTTGTTCATAAGTCATCTTTTCCATGTTGATTCCTCTTAAACGTTTCGTGGGTGAATGTCCGTGATCGTGCAATCCGCCGTTCCGTCGGCAAGACGTACATACAGCGGATCGCCTTCGTGCAGGGCGGCAACGGACTTGATCGGTGCGCCGCTGTGGTCGCTTGCAAGTGCATAACCGCGCGCAAGTACGGCAAGCGGGCTTAAAGAGTGCAATTTCGCAGACAATTCTCCAAGCTTTGCACGCGCGGCATGAAAGCTTGATTGCTGCAAACTTTGCAATGCGTTTGTAACCATAAGCAGCCGCATACGTTTTTCATCAAAAAACAACTGCGGTTGCTGAAATGCGCCGCGACTGCAGAGCACGGTAAGCGCACTGCGGCGATCAGACAGGCCGTCCAGCATTGCCGTGTTCAACCGCGCTTTGGTTTGTAAAAGCTGCGTCCCGAGCGCCGCGTGATCCGGCACGGCAAGCTCAGCGGCAGCCGAAGGCGTCGGCGCGCGCAGATCGGCAACGAAATCGCAGATCGTAAAATCTGTTTCATGCCCTACAGCGGAGATCACGGGAATTTTGGAACGGTATACGGCGCGCGCGAGATGCTCATCGTTAAATGCCCAAAGATCCTCCGCCGAGCCGCCGCCTCGTCCCAAGATCAGCACATCGGCACATTGCAGACGATTGAAGGTGTCCAGCGCCTCAATGATTTGTGCAGGTGCATCTTCCCCTTGTACGGCGACCGGTGCAAAAACGACGCGAGCCACCGGAAAACGACGCTGTAAAACACGCAAAATATCATGCACGGCGGCGCCCGTTTCGGAGGTGATCACACCGACGGTATGCGGAAAACGCGGCAAAGGCCGCTTATGTGCAGGGGCAAACAGCCCTTCCCGCGCGAGTTTTTCCTTCAACTGTTCAAATGCAAGACTAAGTGCACCGGCACCGTCCGGCTGCATATCGTCAACAAATATCTGATAAGAGCCGCCCGCTTCATATAACGATACGCGCCCGCGCACGAGCACGCGCATCCCGTTATCCGCTTGAAAGCGAAGCCGTGACGCTGCATTTCGGAACATCACAGCGCGTACCTGCGCCTCTTCATCTTTGAGCGTAAAGTACAAGTGGCCGGAGGTGTGGCGCTTAAAGTTAGAGATTTCGCCGACCAGAAAAATATGATTCAGATTTTCGTCGGCGTCCATTTTGGACTTTACATAGCGGTTGAGCTGCGCGACCGACAAAACTAACGGAGCATCATACAGCATGTGATTCATATCCTTTGTGATTCAACGCGGCAAGTACGGCAGCGCCTGCGGCATTGTCCGCAGAAAAAGCGGGTTCGGCAAACTTTGCGCCGTAATTTTCAGAAAAATTGCCTTGCAGCGTGCGATTGGAAGAAACACCGCCGGAAAACAGGATGGGTAAATTGCAGTATTCGCGCAAAAGTGCCAGGAGCATACCCTCAAGCGCCGTCCGAATGCTTTCAATACAAAATTTCGCAATATCTGCCGCCGGTTCCCCATTGGAAAACATGGCTTGACAGCGGTTTTCTACTCCTGAAAGGCAGCAGTCTACACCTTTCATTGTCGGTTTTACCGAAAATGTACGGGTGCTTTGTGCGGCAAGGTTTTCCAGAGCGGGACCACACGGGAAAGCAAGCCCCAGCATCACCCCGACACGATCGATCGCCTGTCCGGCGTGCAGATCCAGCGATCGCGCAACACAACGCACCTCAAAAATGCGACTCTTATGCGGCGTGACGAGCAGCGCTTCCGTCGTGCCGCCCGAAACATGAAACGCCAAAAACGGCGCGCGGAGAAGCGAAAACGCATCGGCGGAATATAGCGCCGCAGCAATATGCCCCTCCTGATGCGATACTTCAAAGCAAGGGATCGAGCAGGCAAGACTGATCGCTTTCGCTGCCGATTTTCCGGCCAAAAAACAAGGCATATAGGAGCCTTCCGCACGGCGCGGGAACACGGAGACGCCAACGCCGTCCAAATGCACGGGCCGGTCGCGCAGCAGCCTTTCGAGCACCTGCGGCAGCTGTACCGTATGGTGAAATACCGCGTCGCTTTGCCGAAGCCCACGCGCTCCTTTTTTTACGGGCAGCGGCATTTTCTGCTGCACCACGGTACCTTTTTCACTGTCATACAGGGCGGCGGAAGTGGTATAATTGCTCGTATCAATCCCGAGGTACTGCATCTTGTTCCCTGCTTCTGATAAATGTACCGAGAATGCCGTTGATGAAAGCTGCATCATCCGTCGTGGCATACTTTTTGGCAAGCTCTACCGCCTCATTGGCAGAAACACCGCTGGGGACGGAATCCACAAACAGAATCTCGCAAATGGCGAGCCGCAAAACAGAAAGCGCCACCTTGGAAATCCGTTCTTTTTTCCATCCAATGGCATATTGCTCGATCACAGCGTCAATCTCCGCGAGCTTTTCGTACACCTGCTTAAAAAGATAAGTAGAAAATACAGTCGGTTCCATAAGCCGCGCTTCCGCAGCAAATCCGATGATGTCATCTTCGGGCACGTCCATATTGAACGCTTTTTCAAATATCAAGATGAACGCCTGTTCTCTTTCTTCGCTCCTTGTCATATGTTCCTCCCGTAAAAGCCAAACAAGCCCTCCGCCTAAACGTGCGGAGAGCCGAATGTTTGGTTTATGCTCCGGCGGCGCCGTCGGCGTCAAAGTCGATCCCCTGCACGCTGACGTTTACTTCGCCTACGACCTTGCCGGTCATGCTTTGCACGGCGCTTTTCACACTGCGCTGCACAGCGCTGCTGACCGTTTGGATATTCGCGCCGCTTTTTACCCGCAAATAGATGTGGATGCGCACACTGCCGTCGAGATTAAACACGCGAACCGCTTTCTCGCCGCACTCGCTTTTGCGCAGGCGGGAAATCAGATCCGGCGTTTTGGGAACAAAAGCGCTTACGCCCTCCACGTCTTTCGCAGCATTGAGCGCGATCGAGGCGATCACATCGTTGGAAATTACGATCTCGCCGCCGGCGGTTTTCTCATTTGTGTTCATAGGGAAAGCCCACCTTTCTTTTCCCTATTATACCACAAACTGCAAAATACTCAACTATTTTGCTTCAACTATCGTAATTTTTTCTGCGGGAAGCCCCGTTTTATTGATCACGATCTCCTTAACCTGTACGGCGGTTGTGTCGTTGAGCGTGCCAGATGCCAAGATCACTTCCGCCGTATCCCCGAGCGAAACAAGCGCTTTTCCGCCTGTTTTGGCAGTGATCAGGTTTTCGATCTCAGATTGTGCCTTAATATTTTCCGAAAGGGCTTCTAATGCAGCCTGTGCTTTTTGTTTGCTTTCGGCATCTGCCGCAGAATCATCGATCACCGCCTGCAAGGTCGCTTTAGATTCGTCCAATGCTTTTGAGCGATTGAGTTCAGCGGTTGCAAAATAATCCTCCCCGCCCTCGGCGTTGACGTATTGCGCCTGCCCGAGGTTGGCCTCGGCTGTTGTTTGAGCCTGCACGCTCTGCTGGATCTCATTAACGGGACGTGTATAATACCAATTCACGTACAGCGCCGCGCCGAGCGCGATGACCAGCCCGAAAAAGACGATTTGACGTTTACTGACAGTTTTAGACATATTTATTCCTCCTCAGGTTTCATTTTTAATATGCTTACTCGGTCTGTCCCAACGCCCAGCGCAGTGCTGACCGCTTGGGTTATTGCGCCTGCGACCTCCGGCAGGTTTGCCCCGTCGCAAACAACAATCACGCCCTGTACTTCCGGCGTCTGTGTACGCAGTACCATGCCTGCGTCGCCGCCGGAGCTGTCAATCAGCACATACTCCGAATCTCTGCTTTCTGAAACTGCGCCGTCGTCGCGGTCGCTTTGTACGCTGACATCGGTAGCATAAACCGTCTCGGAGGAACTCTCCAGTGTAAGCAGCACACGTACGCGTCCTGCATTTTCCACTTCGGAGATCACTGCAGCCAAGCGATTTTCCAGCGCCTCGCAATAAGCGTCTTCACTCTCGGTGCTTATCGTGTTTTCCTTGCTTTCGGTCTGTCCCTGCGGCAAAAATTCGGAAAGTGCCAACAGAAAAATCGCAAGAATACCGATGCATACGGGGATCCAAACCTTTTTTTCGGTTTTTAAGCGTACTTTAAGCTTTTGCAGCGCCTCCATACACTCACCTTTCGATCGTAATGATTGCAGCCGGTATTCCGAGGGCATCCTCCAAACAGGCGCAGATCTCATCATCACTTTTCTCGGAAGCTGTCACAAGACGCACCGAAGAAAGTACCAAATAGTTTTCTTCGTCAAGCTCCGTTTGCAGCGTGAGATCCTCCACTTCAATACCGGAGGCGGAAAGCTGTTCGGTGATCGTCGTTTCCAGAGTGTGCGCATAGACCTGCTTCTGTCCGACGTCGTAGATGTCATCCTCCCCTATCTGGGGAAAAGTCAGCTCGCCGCTGCTTAACAAATCAGCAAAGGGAGAGATCAGCATAAAAACCATTAAAAGTGAAATCACAGTTTCCCCCGCTTTCTTTACGTTGCCTGAGGGGAACAGCATCCGAAACAGTAAGACTAAAACGGAAAAAACACAAATCGTTACAGACCAGCTTTGAATGGTATCCATTTCTATCCTTTGAATTGTAAAATCACGCCTGTGGAGATGACCAGCAGGAAGCCGTTGAATATCACAAAAATATTGACAAGCGACACGGTAGCAGCGATTCCTTCCAACAACTTTTTGATTTGTGTCTGACCGAGTATACCGCCGATCGCCGCAGCAAACATAAGCGCAAGGTACCACAAAAGCAATTCAAGAATGACAGGAAGGTGCATCAAGACGATCACAACGATCCCAAACACACCTACTGCGTTTTGGATCAGCCCCATGGAGCCGAGTACGGAGGTGTACGCCTCCGAAAGCGTACTGCCGACAACGGGCAGCGTACCGCTGACGAGCATTTTTACGCCACGTACCGTTACGCTGTCCCCGGAAGCGGCAAGGGCCCCTTTGATTGATAAAAGCCCGGTAAAAATCGTAGAGCCGAATCCAAGCACGATGCAGACGACGCGTTTTAAAAAAGCTGCAATGGCATCAAAGGTATACTTTTCATGCAAAGATGAAACAATGTGCAGCATGAAAAATGCCTGCACCAGCGGCAGCAATGCTTTGCCGTTGATAAAGGAAAGCAGATTGGAAAGCCCCAGCATCACAGAGCTGTATGCCGCAGAAAGCAGCGGTTTGCCACTCATGGCAATGACGCCAGCAAATGCAGGTATGTAAGCGAGCAGAAAATCCGCGCCGAGCTTCACGGCAGACAAAGCCTGTGCTATGCTTTCCGTGATCGGCTGTAAAACGGTCAGAACGATCCAAAGTATGCAAAACAGAGAAAACACCGTGCGTATAGTCTCTTTTTTCTCCAGGAAGCCGTCTGCTGCCGCGCCGAGCACCAAAAAGGCACAGACCAAACCGATACAGCGAAGCGGATGTGCTGCTTTTCCACTCAGAATATCCAAAATTGCCGTTACGACTTTTCTCGGTGATAAAGAAGCGAGCTCCTCATAACTCCCGGATGCGACGCCGATCTCTTCAAGCGCTTCTTCCGTTTCATCGTCTAACGCATCATAAAGCTCCGAATAAGCCGCCTCTGCTTCGCTTAAATCGCTTTCAGCCGCAAAAGCGGGTACAATGCCCACCAAACAGAACACACTGACCAAAGCCACAAGAAGTATATATTTCCGGATTCTTGGTTTTATACGTCTATCCATGTCAGGCTCCAGGAGATCAATTGTGCTGCAAGCGGCAGCGCCATTAAAAGGATCGCACCGCGTCCCAAAAGTTCCACAGCAGAAGCCAACGCCGACTCACCGCTGTCCCGACAGAGATTCGCTGCAAGCTGTGCGGTCAGACAAATCCCGAGCGCTTTGACCAAGAGCTTAAGTACATCACTGTCAATACCTGCTTGTGCACTTAAGGCTTGCAGCTGACCGATCGCCTCTGCGGCAATACCGACTACAGGCACGCCGATCAGCAGCAGCACAGCAAGCTTGAGAAAAAAGGCGTACTCCGACCGAACGTTTTTCAAGACGATGATAACGGCAAGCGCTGCTGTGCACAGCCCTACGATCTTCAGCATCGTTACAAATCGAATGTCGAGCGAACAACCTCGTAAAGACTGCTCAGCTGCGGAAGAAGCATAACGGCAATCAGAATGATCCCGGCAAGGACAGTCAGCATGGCGTATTCCTCCCGTCCTGATTTTGATAACACTTGATTTAACAGCGCGACGATGATGCCGATCGCGGCTATTTTGAAGATAAACTCAATTTCCATATGTCCTCCGACCGTGCACCGCTTACAAAAAGAGAATAACTAGAAAAACGCCGCCGAGTACGCCAAGCGTGCGGTAAAGCCCGACTTTCTTTTGACCAGCCGCAAGTGCCGTTGCCTCGACCGTCTCCAGCTGTGCAATGAAATACGTACAATTCGCACGTTGACCGGCTCGATCCGTATTGCCGAAAGCGGAGCAAAAAGACCGGATGAGCGTTATCTCCTCTTGCTGCAGTGCACCGGAATTTTGCAGTTCCTCAGTGGCTTGCTCCCATGCATACTGCAGGGATTCGCCGCTTTGAAACAGTCGATTTACCGTCTGTAAAAAACGAAAATCTGCAAATTCATTTTGCGTCGCCAGCTTTTCAAGCAGCGCATTCGTTGGACGTAGCGCAAATTCGATTTCACTTTGGATCACTGTGAACAGTCGGATAAATCGATTGATCTCACGCGGACGTCTGCGCACCCGGGCGGAATAGTATGCGCCCGTCCACACGCATATTACCAGAATCAGCAAAAGCCCGATCGTTTTGAGCATCCCGTTCACCAACCTGAACCGTTGTTCGGATTCTGCCCACGTTTTTGCCTGTTCCCAGAAACAAGACGGTGTTTATACCTCCGTCAGCAAGCAGTTCCCGTATCCCGACTCGTCTTTCCAGATCCTCAGGTGAATCAGCATGCGCCGTAGCCGCGAAATGCACCCCACTGCGGCAGCCCTCTAAAATCGCCTTTGCGTCTTCACTTGAGCCGATCTCGTCGCAAAAAACCATGTCCGGTGACAGTGTCCGCACAGCCTGCGCGATCCCCTCCGCTTTTTCATACCCATACAGAACATCGCCCATAAAAGCAGCGGAAAGCGCACCGTCATGGCTTGCAGGGAACAACTCATAGCGCGCATCGATCACGGCACAGGTATAAAGCCTGCCCGAAAAGCCCTGCGAGATTTGGATTGCCAGATCGCGCAGAACGGTTGTCTTCCCACTCATCGGCGGACCTGCTAAAAGGATGTTTTGCAAACCGGCTTGAAAACAGGTGTTCAGTACTTCGTGCGCTGCGCCTCGGATTCTTCTTGCAATGCGAATATTCAGTGCAGTCGGACTGCGGATCCCCGCAACACAACCGTTTTGCCGCACAGCGGTACCGCAAACGCCGATACGATGTCCGCCCGGCAGTGTCAGGAAGCCGTTTTTCAGTTCTTCCTGATGGCTGTGCACCGAAAACCCGCAGGCGCGTGCCACAATATCCGAAATCTCGGATTCCGAAATCGTCGGCAAATTATCCGAACAAATACAAGTCGTCTTGCCGGTCTTTGTCAAAAAATAAGTGTTTTGCGGCGTGACCAGTACAATGGGACGACCGCTGCGCAGCCGGATCTCTGAAAGCGCGTCAGCCGTCTTTTCGTTGACGCGACACAGCATTTCCTGCAAATGTAGCGGCAAAACAGAAAGCACCTGTGAAAGCTCCGTTCCTTCTTGGCATTGCATTCTCGTTCACCTCACTTCAATATATGGTTACTTGTCCCGAAATAGAACAAGAATTTGTTGCATGGCCTTGCCGCCTGTGGTATACTAAATATAAATTTTTTTGACAGATTTCAAAGGATAAAGCTATGGCTAAAGAGAATGTAAAAACCATTAAATCCGTTTTTTACCGCAACCGTTTCGTATATCTTGCGGGGCTTTGCGCCGCAGGCATCATGGTGCTTGTCTTTTTTTGCTATGATTTGGTGCCTTTCGGAGATATGACGATCCTGCGCATGGATCTGTATCATCAGTACGGCCCGCTGTTTGCGGAATTATATGACCGCGTTACCGAGGGCGGTTCGCTTTTGTATTCATGGCAATCGGGGCTGGGCGGGAATTTTCTCGGCAATTTTCTGAATTATCTTTCCAGCCCCTTTACCCTGCTGATCTTTATTTTCGGGCATGAAAATATCACGGAAGCGATTTCTGTGATGATCTTACTCAAATCCGTTGCGTCTGCCTGCACTTTCGCATACTATCTGAAAGCAAGCATGGGCCGCAACGACGCAAGCATTGCCGCATTCGGTGTGTTATATGCGTTTTGCGGTTACTTTGTGGCGTACTATTGGAACGTGATGTGGATCGACGCCATGTACCTGTTCCCGCTGGTGATCTTGGGAATTGAAAATATCATCCGTCACGGCAAACCGGGACTTTACTGTGTCTCTTTAGCGCTTTGCTTCATCACAAATTACTATATGGCGTATATGGTCTGCATTTTCTCCGTCCTGTACTTTTTAACCTTTTATTATTCCAAATACGCTCTCACCGAAAAATTCCACCCGATCGCCGAAGGGGAACCGAAGCCGTCGATCGTAAAACGGCTTAAAAATTCCGTATTCTTTTGTGCCGGTTGGCAGTTTGCTTTTTACTCCGTTCTTGCCGTTTCTTTATGCTGCGTGCTGTTGTTCCCGCTTATTGAGGTTCTGTCATCCAGCTCTGCGACTTCGGGCAGCGCACCGGAAAGCCTGCAAAAGTATTTTTCCGTTTTTGATTTTCTTGCCAATCACTTTGCGGCGACGGAGCCGACGATCCGCAGCAGCGGCACGGATGTCCTGCCGAACGTATACTGTGGTATTTTAACACTCATCCTTGTGCCGTTGTATCTGTTCTGCAAGACGATTCCCGCGCGCGAAAAAGCGTCGCACATCTGCCTGCTCGGCATTCTTTATCTGAGCTTTGACTTGAATGTCTTAAATTTCTTTTGGCATGGACTGCATTTTCCGAATGATCTGCCGTATCGCTTTTCTTTCATGTATTCCTTTATCCTGCTGCGCCTGGCATACCGCGCATTTACGCAGCTCAAAGCCTTTTCCATGCGGCAAATCCTCGCTGCTGGCGTAGCGCTTGTGGTGTTTATCATTTTTGTTG
Organism: uncultured Clostridia bacterium; assembly: GCA_944384995.1. Classification (GTDB taxonomy): domain Bacteria; phylum Bacillota; class Clostridia; order Oscillospirales; family Acutalibacteraceae; genus Fimenecus. The sequence continues at coordinate 233,129 of CALWVN010000001.1, forward strand.
AGGAACTGACCTCCAAAAATGTTGATGACATTTCGCTGCTTTTGAGCCTTGTGTTTGCGGTTGGGTATGTTGTGATCCTGCATATTTTTAAAAACAAAAAGTATGCAGCGTCCGCTGTCTCCGTGCTGCTGTTGTGCACGGTGCTCTCGGAGGTCGCGCTTGCGGATACCAACAAGTATTCCATGAATCAATCGAAAACCAATTACACATCGGATTATCAGAATTTCCGTGCGTTGAAAACACAGCTCGACGAATATGACGGTGGCTTTTACCGTATGGAATTGACAAATTTGCGCACGCGCATGGATCCGAGCTGGTACAACTACAACGGCGTTTCCGTATTCTCCTCCATGGCGTATGAAAAAACGGCGAATCTGCAAAGCGATGTCGGGTTATTCAGCAACTACATCAACAGCTATACCTATAACCTTCAAACGCCCGTGTACAACGCCATGTTTGGACTGAAATACATTGTAGACAACGATAACAACAATATGAGTACACAATTCTACCGCAGACTATTTTCGACAGATGGGTTTGTCGCCTATGAAAATTTGTATGATTTACCCGTCGCGTTTGCCTGCAATTCGGCAGTTGCATCTTGGGATGCGGGCGCAACAACGGATCCGTTTGCGGCACAGGAAAATTGGTTTGCGGCAGCGACAGGCATCCCCTCCGTCTTCGAAAGGCTCAATGTCGACTACATCAGCTACAACAACATTGCAGAATTTTTGGAAGGCGAAGTGGAAAGCGGCTCTGTATCCTATCAAAAACTCGACGCAAGCGCGGGCGCAAGCTTTACAATGGAATTTTCGCCGCAGACAACCGGTAATGTGTATGTCTACATTCAATCGGACGAAGCTGAAACCGTCACCTTTTCTTCTTCTTCCAACCTGTTTTCAAAATCCGTCACACCGTCTGACGGCTATATCCTTGACCTTGGAACACATAACGCGGGTGAAACCATTTATGTGGATGTCGCCTTAAAAAGTACGGCGCAAAACGGAACGATGGAATTTTACGCCTATACCATAGATACAGCTGCGTTTGAGACAGGGTATGAAATGCTTGCCGACGGCGGGCTGACCATAGACGCATACAGCGATACCTACCTGCACGGAACGCTGACAGCCGGCGAAGACGAGATCGTTTACACCTCCATCCCCTATGACGAAAATTGGCAGATTTATGTAGATGGGCAGCCGATTTATTCGGAGGATATTTTTGCGATTTCCGAAGGGCTTTTGGGCTTTAGGATCGGTGCAGGAGAACACGAGATTACGCTGCGTTACGTTTCTGCGGGGTTCTATACCGGCGCGATCTTTACCTGCATCGCTATCCTTTTCGGAACGTTTCTTGTAATCTGCCGTCGGCGTGAATGGCTTTGGTATAAACCGAAATATACGCAAAAATGGAAGACGCTGACGAGTCAGGAAACGCTCCTACTGCCGCCAACAAAGCCGCAGGATAATTTTATAGCCGAGTATTTGGATTTGGACATCATTGTAGAAGACCGTAAAAAGGATACGGATTCAAAATAAACAGAAGGATAAGAAAAAGCACCTCCGATATCGATCGGAGGTGCTTTTTCATGTCTGTTTGTTCTATATTTTATAAGCTTCTTCCCAGCTTGAGCTCGGCAAACTGCCGAATCGCCTGGGCGGTCTTTTGAAAACCGATGCGCCCGCTGTTGATACATAAGGAATAGTTTCGAACATCGTTCCAATCGTGCCCGGTGTAATAGCGATAGTAATCGCTTCTGTGTTTGTCGATCTTTTTGATCTTACGCTCTGCTTCTTTTTCGCTTAGGCCCTCGATCTCCACAATGTTCCGCACACAGGTTTCTGGCGGTGCCCAGACAAGCACATCCACGAGGTTCCCAAAATCCCGCAGCACATAGTCCGCACAGCGCCCAACGATCACACAGGAGCGGCTTTCAGCGAGCTCCCGAATGATCTTCGCCTGGTAGTTAAACAAATTCTCATTGGAAACAAAGTCACTGCTTTCGGGTGGGATCAATTCCCCCGTATATTTATGGGTAGAAGGTGAAAAAATTCCTTTTTTGATCTTTTCATCCGATTCACCGAACAGCGAAAGATTAATACCACTGTCTTCTGAAGCCAAGTAGAAAAGTTCGCGGTCATAAAACGGAATATCCAGCTCTTTCGCCAGCATTTTGCCGACGGTCCTGCCGCCGCTGCCGTAGCCGCGCGCAATGGTGATCACATAATTTTCGCCCATATTTACCCTGCCTTTCCGGACTTATTCTCCCAAATAGGCTTTTTGCACGGACGGGTCATGCATCAGATCCGACGCCTTGCCGGAAAGCGTGATGGACCCCGTTTCCAAAACATAGGCACGGTCTGCGATGGCAAGCGCCTTTTTTGCATTTTGCTCAACCAGCAGAACGGTCGTGCCGCTTTCGCTGATGACACGGATAATGTCAAAAATTTCCGAGACAAGCAGCGGCGAGAGGCCCATGGAAGGCTCATCCATTAAAATGATGCGCGGATTGCTCATCAAAGCCCTGCCCATGGCAAGCATCTGCTGTTCGCCGCCGGAAAGCGTGCCTGCGATCTGGTTCTTGCGTTCTTCCAATCGCGGGAAACGAGCATAAACCTTTTCAAGGGATTCGCGGATACCGGCTTTATCCTTTCGTGTATACGCGCCGAGACGCAGGTTTTCCAGCACGCTCAGCTGTTGAAAAACGCGCCTGCCTTCCGGGACATGTGCCATCCCCATGCCTACGATCTTATGCGCAGGCGTTTTGGTAAGCTCTTTTCCCTCGAAAACGACACTGCCGCTTTTTGCCGGGATAAGCCCCGTAATGGTGTGCAGGATCGTCGTTTTACCTGCACCGTTTGCGCCGATCAGGGCAATAACCTCACCTTTCTCAACAGAAAACGAAACGCCTTTTACCGCACGGATAACGCCGTAGCAGACTTCCAGATCTTTGACTTCAAGCATCGCCATGCCGTTACCCTCCTTTATTCTCCGAGATATGCGGTGATGACTTCCGGATTTTTCAGAACTTCTGCGGTATCGCCGCAGGCGAGCACCTTACCGAAATTCAGAACCGTCAGTTTTTCACAGATGCCGGAGACCAAATGCATGTCGTGTTCAATCAGTAAGATCGTCATGTGGAATTCATCCCGCACGAATCGAATGGTATCCATAAGCTCAGAGGTTTCGTTCGGGTTCATCCCTGCCGCCGGTTCATCCAGCAGCAAAAGCTTTGGATTGGTTGCCAGCGCGCGTGCGATCTCCAGCTTGCGCTGTTTGCCGTAAGGCAGATTAGAGGAAAGCAATTCGGCATCGTCCTGCAAGCCGAACACAGACAGCAGTTCCATGGCGCGGTCGTCCATTTCCCGCTCTTTTTTAAAGTAAGACGGCAGCTTGAGCACACCGGAAAGCGTGCTGTATTTGATCTGGTTATGCAGACCGACTTTTACGTTGTCAAGCACAGACATCTGCCGAAACAGGCGAATGTTCTGAAAGGTTCTTGCGATCCCCATGCGGTTGATCTCAATTTGTTTCTTTCCGACAATGTTTTTACCGTCCAGAAAGATCTTGCCCTCCGTCGGCTTGTAAACACCGGTGAGCATATTGAATACCGTCGTTTTACCTGCCCCGTTGGGACCGATCAAGCCGTAAAGCTCCCCTGCCTCGATCTGCATTGAGAAATCGTCCACAGCACGAAGCCCGCCGAACTGGATACCGAGGTTTTTTACTTCCAGCAATGCCATCAGGAATTCGCCTCCTTATCCAATCTATTGCCCCGCTTTTTGCTCTGCAGCAGGTTCATAATGGAGATCTTCTCTCTGAAAAGATTGATCTTCTCATTGTTATTTGCAAGCATCATCAAAATCAAAACAATCGAATAAATCAGCATGCGGTAGCTGTCCATCCCGCGCAGAAGCTCTGGCAACGCGGTCAGAATGATTGCGGCAATAATCGAGCCGCGTGTGCTGCCGATGCCGCCGAGCACGACGAAGACCAGAATCGTAATGGACATATTATATCCGAAGTTCTTGGTCGTTGCGGTTAAAGAGGACAAATTATGCGCATATAAAACGCCTGCGATCCCGGCAAAAAACGCGGACACGGTAAATACGATCAGTTTATATTTTGTAACGTTGATCCCAACGCTTTCAGCGGCAATACGGTTGTCACGGATGGACATAACCGCGCGCCCGGTGCGGGAATGGATCAAGTTAAGTGAGACAAATACCGTAAGAAGCAGCAAAATAAAGCCAATCAAGAAAGAAGAATCCCGCGGCGTACCCGTAATACCGAGTGCACCTTTGATCAGGACTTCACCGTTCTCAGAAAGCCCAAGCGCACTTGTGCTTTCCAAAGAAACATGCAACCCGTTTTCGTCGATGCCGACATATAAAAGGTTCACAATATTCTTAATGATCTCGCCGAACGCAAGCGTAACGATGGCAAGATAGTCACCTTTTAAGCGCAATACGGGAATACCGATCAAAAGGCCGCAGATCCCGGCGCATATACCGCCGAGCAGCAGTGCGATCAAAAAGCGGAGCCAATCGGGCTGAATCGTCTCTTCAAAGGTAACGGAGAAAAATGCACTGATATATGCACCGACACACATAAACCCTGCATGCCCTAAAGAAAGATCACCGAGAATACCGACGACAAGATTCAGCGAGACCGCCATGATGGAATAGGTGCACAACGGCACAAGCAGCCCGGAAAAGAGACTGGACATACTCCCGGTCGCCTGCAAAATCTGCACGATAATAAACATCGCGGCAAGCATAGCGTAGGTGATCAGGTCGTTTTTGGTCGTTGCTTTCAACGTTCTTTTTTTAGAAGCCAAGACTATCTCACCTCACACTTTCTCACTGATTTTCTTGCCTAAGAGCCCCGTGGGCTTAATCAGGAGCACTAAAATCAAAACGGCAAATACGATCGCATCGGAAAGCTGGGTGGAAATATAGCCCTTACTCAGATTCTCGATCACGCCGAGCAAAACACCGCCGAGCATAGCGCCGGGAATGGAACCGATCCCACCGAACACCGCGGCCGTAAATGCCTTGATACCGGGCATGGCACCGGTCGTCGGAGAGAGCGCGGGGTATGCGGAGCAAAGCAAAGCGCCTGCTACGGCTGCAAGTGCCGAGCCGATGGCAAAGGTCAGTGTTATGGTCGCATTGACGTTGATCCCCATAAGCTGCGCGGCGCCGCGATCCTCCGAGACAGCACGCATGGCCCTACCGGGCTTGGTCTTATTGATAAAGAGCGTCAGTGCAATCATCAACACAATGGAAATCGCAATGGTGGCGATCGTCTCACCGGAAATGTGCAGCGCGCCGTTAAACAGCGTAACAGCGGGCAGCGTGATCACAGAAGTAAAGCTTTTTGTGTCCGAACCGAAAATCAGCAGTGCAGCATTTTGCAGCAAATAGCTTACGCCGATCGCCGTGATCAAAACCGCCAGCGACGAAGCATTGCGCAGCGGCTTATAGGCGACTTTTTCGATGATTACACCCAGAACCGTACAAAAAAGAATGGAAGCAAGCACGCTGACAAAGGCCGGCACGCCGGCTTCTGTCGCCAGAATATATATGATGTACGCACCGATCATAATAACGTCACCGTGTGCAAAATTCAGCATTTTAGCAATGCCGTACACCATGGTATACCCCAACGCGATCAGCGCATAGATACTGCCAAGGCTGATGCCGGAAACCAAATAGGAAAGAAATTCCATATCCATCCTCCCATATGTGTTTTGAAAAGTTGCATCCTGTGCAATTTTTCAAAACACATATGCTTTCTGAAAATTTCAAAGTATGCCGTATGGAGGTTTCTCCATACGGCATACTCGAATGAAGATCAAACGTTACTGAAGAACAGTGTAATCGCCGTTTTCAATACGAACAACGATAGGCGGCTTTGAGGGCTCGCCGTCCGCGCCCCAGGTGATGCCCTGACCGGTCACACCGGTGTAGGTGATGCTTGTCATTGCGGTCTTCATTGCATCACACATTTCGGAAGCCGTCATGTTCGGTGTAATGCCGGCCTGCTCGGCAGCCTGTTTGATGATGTAGATTGCATCATATGCATCCGCAGCAAACTGGTTGAGTGTGGAGGTATCGGAATATTTTGCCGTATAGTTTTTCACAAAGTTCACGGTATGCTCGTCGGTCGACGAAGGCGTAAACGGAGTCAGAAGCATGACGCCTTCCAGGATGGAGTAATCATAATTCTTGATTCGAAGCAACCCGTCCAGACCGTCGCAGCCGAACCATTTCACATCAAGCCCTGCCGAATTTGCCTGCTTGATGATCAAAGAAGCTTCTGTGTAATAAATCGGCAGGAAAACAAGCTCCGCACCGGAGGAACGGATGGATTGCAGCTGCGCGGAGAAGTCTGTAGCCGTATCTGCGGTGAAGGACTGCTCGGAAACGATGTTAAGCCCCTTCGCAGCAGCTTCCGCGGCAAAGCGGTCATAAATGCCGGTAGAATAGGCATCGGACGAATCATAAATAACAGCGATCTGCGTTGCGAGGTTGTTCTCCGCAATATAATCCGCCGCCTCAACACCCTGCTGCGGGTCAGAGAAGCAAACACGGAACGCATTGTCGCCCTCGATCGCTTCCACGGCTGTTGCGGAAGGCGTCAGAACGAACATATTGTCGGCGGAAGCAAGCCCCTGGAACGCGATGCATGCGCCGGAGGTGACAGTACCGAGTGAAAGCTGCATACCCCAATCTTTCAGAACATTGTATGCGTTAGCAGCTTTTTCAGCATCCGCCTCATCGTCTTCCATGCGGAATTCAATTTGAACGCCGTTAATACCGCCGGCAGCGTTGATCTCATCGACTGCAAGCTGCGCACCGTTTTGGACGCCGATGCCGTACTGCGCATTGTCGCCGGTCAGCGGGCCGCTCAGACCGATCTTAATAGTATCGCCCGTCGAGCCGCCGGAAGCGGCATCATCGGAACCGCATGCTGCAAAGCACAAAACCACAAGGGCCAGCGCCATGAGCACGGCAAGAACTTTTTTCATTTTCATAGAAAAGCCTCCCAATATAGTTTTGCAGGAAAGAAGATCTGCTCCTGCATATTGGACATAGATTAAGAACGGAAACAGTATATATGGTTTTCACCAATTTGTCAAGAAAAGTTGCATATTTTCGGAAGTGATTTTATGAATTTTGCAGTACGCAATATATCGGTTTTTAGGCAATTTGTCGGTATGAGGGCTGCACATCTGTGAAACTATACCACGCCCTGTAGCAACAGATCCTCATAGGCGGCATCAAAACCGTCCACAGCACCGTCACCGTTGACATCCATACGAAAATGCATTTCATCCGAAAGCTCCGCGCGCACTGCCGATTGTGCAGCGATTAGCTCGTAATCATCAGAATTCACGTTGTTATCCGCGTCCACATCCCCTTTGACCACGATCACAACAGAAAAGTAAACGCGGTTTTTCCCGCTGCGCACGGTGACGGTCGTTGTGCCCGGAACGTCGGACTGGAACCCGCTGATGGCGTATTCCGACAGCACCTCCTGCGCACCGCCGAAATACGTGGCTACTACACGCAGACCCTCCGTATTCAGAGTATCCCCGCAAAAATAGAATTTTTGCATCGGTTCGCTTTCAAGCGTGAGTGAGGATTGGGAAATGTCAATGTAGACCGGGTCAGCGGTAAGCCCGCCGATGGGGTTGTAATTTGCGTCAATAGCTTCGAGAACCTCTAAGGAAATCTCTGCCGTGCCGACCGCGCCCTCCGCGATTTGGAACACAATTTCGCAAATCGGTTCATCGTTGGTCAGTATATCCTCTGCAACGGTCACAAAAGCAATCGCTACGCTTCCATTCCCCGTGGGTTCCGCCAAAGCAATACCACCGCAGTCGGAAACCGAACTGCTGTCATATCGCAAAAGCGTATCATCGTAATGCAGCAAAAGCGAAAAGCCGCCGAAATTTCTGTTTTTTTCCGCGTAAACACGCAGGCGTACGATCCCGCCGTCTTCAACAGCGCCCACAGAAAGGGAAAAACCGTTGTCCGCCGCACCCGAGGGCAAAAGACAAGCAAAACACAAAACCAAAATGCAAAGAAAAAATACGGTCAACGCTGTAAAGCCTTTCCGAAAACGTGCCATAATTGTCTCCTAAGCTGCTGAAATATAAAATCAATACCCTTTTGCACCACTCAAGGATTCGTCATCCTCGATCCATTTCTGCACATTGATGATGCGGTATTCATCTTTGGTATCTCGAATAATTACATGCATAATGCCTGCATTGATGACCTGCCGCTTGCACATGGGGCAGCTGCTGGCGCTTGCCACATATTCACCTGAATCGCACTCTTTTCCGACGAGATACAAGGTGCTTCCGAGCATCTCTTTTCGAGAGGCGCTGATAATCGCATTGGCTTCGGCGTGAACGCTGCGGCATAGCTCATAGCGCTCCCCGCGCGGGACATTCAGCTGCTGACGCACGCAGTAATTGAGATCGGTACAGTTTTTCCTGCCGCGCGGCGCGCCGTTGTACCCCGTTGAGATCACTTCATCGTTTTGCACGAGCACAGCGCCAAAGTGGCGGCGCAAACAGGTGCTCCTCTGGGAAACCATTTCCGCAAGGTCAAGATAGTAATTGATTTTGTCCCGTCTCTCCATGCTTTTCACTCCCGAAGCTATTTTTTATTATTGTAGCATATCTAAGTCTGCGGCACAAGCAAAATTTCACAAAAAAAGCGCTCCGGATCAGAGCGCCTTTTGGAAATCAATCTAAATAATCTTTTAGCTTTTTACTGCGGCTCGGATGACGCAGCTTGCGCAGCGCCTTTGCTTCGATCTGCCGAATGCGCTCGCGCGTGACACCAAACGCGCTACCGACCTCTTCAAGCGTGCGCGGATGCCCGTCCTCTAAGCCGAATCGCAGGGAAAGCACCTTCGCTTCCCGCCGCGTCAGGGTTTTGAGCACCTCGGAGAGCTGTTCCTTCAAAAGTGTCATGGAAGCTGCATCTGCGGGCGCCAGCGCCTCTTCATCCGGAATAAAATCGCCGAGATGGCTGTCCTCCTCCTCGCCGATGGGCGTTTGCAGGGAAACAGGCTCCTGCGAAACGCGCAGGATCTCACGCACCTTGTCCACCGGCATGTTCAGCTCCGCCGCGATCTCCTCCGCCGTCGGGTCGCGCCCGTTTTTATGCAGCAACTGCGTATTCGTCTTTTTGACCTTGTTGATCGTTTCAACCATGTGTACGGGGATGCGGATGGTACGCGCTTGATCGGCGATGGCACGTGTAATCGCCTGACGGATCCACCACGTTGCGTAGGTCGAGAATTTGAACCCCTTTGTGTAATCGAACTTGTCCACGGCTTTAATAAGCCCCAAATTCCCCTCTTGGATCAGATCGAGAAACTGCATGCCGCGCCCGACGTACCGTTTTGCAATGCTTACGACCAAACGAAGATTCGCTTCCGCAAGACGCTGTTTGGCCTGCTGGTCGTTTTCACTGATGCGCATGGCAAGCTCGATCTCTTCCTCCGGCGTCAGCAGCGGCACGCGCCCGATCTCTTTGAGATAGACCTTGACAGGGTCGTCCATGGCGGCTGTACGGCTTTCCGATTCGGCGGCGGCGGCCTCCTGCCCTTTGGGCATCTCACTGTCGAAATTCAGATCATCCAGCACCGAATCGCCCATGTCATCCACGATTTCGATATTCTGTGCCTCAATGGTCTCATACAGACGGTCGAGGTCATCCATATCGACGTCCATTTCCATAATGACCGCGTCGATTTCCTGTGTCGTCAGTTTGCCGGCTGCTTTCCCTTTCTCTAAAAGCGCCTGCAAAGACGTTTTCTTATCGTTCTTATCCATATTATCTCCTTACACCTTATGTAAAATTATCCACATAATCCTTCAGCTTTTTGCTTCGAGTCGGGTGGCGCAGCTTGCGCAGCGCCTTTGCCTCGATCTGCCGGATTCGCTCACGTGTGACACCGAATTCACTGCCGACCTCTTCCAGCGTGCGCGGATGCCCATCCTCTAAACCGAACCGCAGGGAAAGCACCTTGGCTTCCCGATGCGTCAGCGTTTTGAGCACCTCGGAAAGCTGCTCTTTCAACAGCATGCGCGAAGCGGCATCCTCAGGCGCCAGCGCGTCTTCATCCGGAATAAAATCGCCGAGATGGCTGTCCTCTTCCTCACCGATGGGCGTTTGCAGGGAAACAGGCTCCTGCGAAACGCGCAGGATCTCACGCACCTTGTCCACCGGCATGTTCAGCTCCGCCGCGATCTCCTCCGCCGTCGGGTCGCGCCCGTTTTTATGCAGCAGCTGCGTATTCGTCTTTTTGACCTTGTTGATCGTTTCAACCATGTGTACGGGAATACGGATGGTGCGCGCTTGATCGGCAATGGCACGCGTAATCGCCTGACGGATCCACCACGTTGCGTAGGTCGAGAATTTGAACCCCTTTGTGTAGTCGAACTTGTCCACGGCTTTAATAAGCCCCAGATTCCCCTCCTGGATCAGGTCGAGAAACTGCATGCCACGCCCGACGTACCGTTTTGCAATGCTTACGACCAGTCGAAGGTTCGCTTCCGCGAGACGCTGCTTGGCCTGCTGGTCGTTTTCACTGATGCGCATGGCAAGCTCGATTTCTTCCTCCGGCGTCAGCAGCGGCACGCGGCCGATCTCTTTGAGATAGACCTTGACAGGGTCGTCCATGGCGGCCGTGCGGTTTTCCGACTCGGCAGCGGCAGCCTCCTGCCCTTTGGGCATCTCGCTGTCGAAATTTAGATCGTCCAGCACCGAATCGCCCATGTCATCTACGATTTCGATATTCTGCGCCTCAATGGTCTCGTACAGACGGTCGAGGTCTTCCATGTCGAAATCCATTTCCAAAATCGCTGCATCGATCTCCTGTGTTGTCAGCTTTCCGGCAGCCTTACCTCTTTCCAAAAGTGCAGTGACAACTGATTTTTTATTCGTATTGTCCATATTCTGTCCTCACACAAAATAATAAGCTCCGAAATCAGTTCGGGCGAAAGAGCTTTAAGAAATCAGCATCGGAAAGCGCCGCCGGATCTTCAAGCCCGGACTTAGCCTTTTCCTGCGCCAACACGCGGATACAATCCCGGCACTCTTCAGGCGTGTCGGCAAGATTCGGGATGAGCGTCTGAATCGCGGCGACTGCGCTTTTTTCTTCAGCGGTGAACGAATCCTCCAACATGGAGAGCGAAAAATGCCCATGCTGTGAAATACAGCCCGCAACAGCATCAAACACGCGTGCATTAAAGGCGGTCACAAAATTTTCAGTCTTTACTTCTTCCTTAATTTGACTGAAAAACTCCGGATTATGCATAAAAGACGCGAGCAGCGTTTCTTCGGCTTTCGCTGCGCGCAAATGCTTTGCACGTTCGGGATTCACCGTATCCACCGCTTTTTGTGCAGGAGCGGAAAGCTCGCGGATGTCACGCAGTCGGTTTTGGGTTTTACGCTTCACATTTCCGCTTCGGATCGTCTTTGTCCTTGACAGGATCGCATCTTTAGAGACAGAAGTTTCATCGGCAAGCCGTGCGGCGTAAATATCGCGCTCCACGGGGCTTGCAACATCGGCAAGCACCTGGCAGGCATCCTCCAAAAAAGAAGCTTTCCCGTCCGACGTGGAAACGTCGTGCGCAGAACGTGCCTGTAAAATACGGTATTCCACATCGTTTGCCGCATCATTCAACAGCGCACGGAAACGTTCAGGTCCGTGTGTTTTAATGATCTCATCAGGATCTTTGCCGCCCTGCATACGGATGACCTTCACATGAATCGTCGTCTTTTCAAACACGGAAAGCGCACGGCGTACCGCCTTTTGACCTGCCTCATCATTGTCGTAGCAAAGCAGGACTTCCGAAGTGTAGCGGGAAAGCAACGACGCCTGCTGCTCGGTCAGCGCCGTACCCAAGCCCGCAACGGCGTTGTCAAAACCGGCTTGGTGGAGCGCCACCACATCCATGTTTCCCTCACACAGGATTAGATTTCCGGCTTTGGACTTGCGTGCAAAATTCAGCGCAAACAAGTTTTCACCTTTCTTATAAATCAACGTATCGCTTGTATTAACGTACTTGCGCGGTGCACCGCTGACAAGCGCACGTCCGCTGAACGCTAAAACGTTGCCGCGCAGATCTATGATCGGGAACATGACACGTTCGGAGAAAGCATCATAATAGCTTTTAGAACCGCCGCGCTCACGCATACGCAGCAAATTGGCTTCATACAGTTCACGGTCGGAAAAGCCCTCGTGGTTTAAATAGCGGCGCAGATTCTCCCACCCGGGGGGCGCAAAGCCAAGCCCGAATTTGCGAATCGTTTTATCCGTTAACCCGCGTTCGTGAAAATAGGTAAGCCCCGCCTCGCCTGCCGGGGAATACAGGGTGTTGTGAAAATAGCGCGCGGCAAGGCGGTTCGCCTCAAACATCCTGCGCCGCTTTTCATACAGCCCCGCATCATAACCGCTGTCCTGCGGAACGGCCAACCCGACACGATCCGCAAGCAAACGGACCGCCTCGGTGTAATCTAAATTTTCAATATTTTTAATAAAGGTGATCACATCACCGCCGTTGCCGCAGCCGAAACAATAATACGACTGTGTTTCGGGGTAAACGGTGAAGGACGGCGTTTTCTCATTGTGAAACGGGCAAAGTCCCGTTAAGATTCGCCCGCGACGCTTAAGGGTCACATAAGACGACGCCACGGACTCCATATCTGCGCGCGCGCGAAGCTCCGACAAAAAGTTCTCTGAAAAAGCCATGGCCGTCACCTCTTTTCAATATCAAAAATTATCCAAGCCCTTTTTCTAACCAAGCGGTCGGGATAAACAAACGCTGATACACGCTCAGCACATAGCGGTCAGACATGCTGGCAACATAATCGCACGCCGCGCGTGCCGCCCCTTCTTCAATAACCGTCAGCCAGCAGGACGACGGCATAAGGTTCGGATTCTCCGAAAAATATGTATACAGACTTTTGATCAGCGCTTCGGCCTTTTTTTCTTCGCCTTTGCAAACAGGATTCGTGTACACATTTTTAAACATAAAGCGGTTTAGCTCGGAAAGCGCCTGTTCCACATCGAGCGCCATAGCGATCGAGCCTGTACTGTTGTCAATGACGGAACGCACCAGCGTATCGATACGTTTTGATTTGTTTTCGCCGAGCGTTGTGCGCACATCCAACGGGATATCACTTTCCGCCATGACGCCCGCGCGCACCGCGTCGTCAATATCGTGGTTTAAATAGGCGATCTTGTCCGCCAGGCGGACAATGCGGCCTTCCAGCGTGGCTGCCTGCTCACCGGTTGTATGGCGAACGATGCCGTCGCGCACTTCAAAGGTCAGATTCAAGCCCCTGCCGCCTTTTTCGAGCTTGTCCACCACGCGCAGACTGTGTTCGTAATGGCGAAAGCCGCCGTCGTATATTTCGTCCAGAGCGCGCTCGCCCGCATGGCCGAACGGCGTATGCCCAAGGTCATGTCCGAGTGCGATCGCTTCGGTCAAATCTTCGTTTAAGCGCAGCGCCCGCGCGATCGTACGCGCGATTTGGGAGACCTCCAGCGTGTGCGTCAAACGGGTACGGTAGTGGTCGCCCTCAGGAGAAAGGAATACCTGCGTTTTGTGCTTGAGTCTGCGAAATGCGTTGCAATGAAGAATTCTATCCCGATCACGCTGAAACGCTGTTCGAACATCACATTCCGGCTCTTCACGCAATCTGCCGCGCGTATCTGCGCAATGACAGGCTTTTTCGGAAAGCGTAAGTTCTTCGATCTCAAGCGTTCTTTCCCGAATGGATTTCGCCAAGCACATGACCTCCTTAAACACATCTGATTTTTAATACGCAAAAATAAGAAATTTCCCTTTATTTTTCGGCAAATTTTTCACCGAGTTTTTCGAGCTTGACCTTACCTGCCGAAAGGTCGAAGACTTTATCATAAAGCAGCGTTGCTTTTTCGCCGGGCAGAACGATCTCAAGCGTGACGTCTTGCGTAAATTCGGTTTTAAGCACCTTGGCGTCAAAGCTCTCCAAAAGCTTCAATAGTTTCCCATGGAACGCATAGTCGACATTTGCACGAAAAACCGTCTGTTGCTGCATGACGACGATCCCGGCCGCTTCCAGCGCCAAATGTGCCGAGTGGGAATATGCGCGCACGAGACCGCCGCCGCCGAGCAGAATCCCGCCGAAATAGCGTGTAACGACGATAACCGCATCCAAAATATCCGCTTTTTCCAAAACGTCCAAAACAGGTACGCCCGCCGTGCCCTGCGGTTCGCCGTCATCGCTGTACCGCTTCACACCGCCGGCTCTGAGCCGATAAGCAAACACATTGTGCCGCGCGTCGCGATGCTGACGGCGGATCTCAGTTATGAAAGTCTGTGCCTGCAATTCATCTCTGACGGGTGCAACCGCGCCGATGAAGCGCGACCGCTTTTCCGTGAATTCGGCAACGGCGTTTTGATGCACGGTTTTATAGGTTTCGCTCACAAGGTCACCCCAAAGAAAAAAGCGGCACAAACCTGCACCGCTTTTTGCTTATTTCTTTGCGTCCAGATTGAATCTTCTGTTGAAGCGATCCACACGCCCGCCGGTATCTACAAGCTTTTGCTTGCCGGTGAAGAAAGGATGGCATTTGGAACAAATGTCCACGCGCAGCTCCGATTTTGTGGAGCGCGTCTCAAATTCATTGCCGCAGGCACATTTCACAGTCGCGGTTTTGTATTCGGGATGAACACCCTGTTTCATTTTCATTCACCTCTTTCGGGATTCCATCAAATCAGCATAGGGATTTTACCACAACGCCGAAAAAAAAGCAAGTCTTTTTTTCTAAAAGTACTAAATATTTACGCGAATGGCTTGCCCAAGCGCAAAGGAATACAAATATGCCTCCCGCACTTCCGCTTCAAAGATCTGCTTTGCAGCATAAGCGTAAACGCTTAGCTGTGTTTTGTATCTGGCGGCAAGCTCTTCGGGCGCACGGACACGGTCTGTCTTATAATCCACGAGCACGATGTCACCGTTTTCGCCGAACGCACAGTCGATTATACCCTGCAGCAGCACCTGTTCATTTTCAAACGCCGGATCATCTTTTTCAATTGCTTTTTTCGCAGGCAAAAAAACGGTAAATTTCTGTTCGCGGCAGACAAAATCCGCTTTTTCCATACGCGTAAGCAGCGGAGAATGTAAAAACGCTGTCAGTGCCGCGCGATCAAGCACTTCACAGGCTTCCTGCGTCAGCTTGCCGATTTGGCAAAGGCGGCGGATCTCTGCTTCCAGATCCTGCTTTGCAGCTGCAAAATCACAATACTGGGCAAAGGTGTGGGTCGCCGTACCACGCATAGCAGGCGTCATACCGCCTTTTCCGAGAAACGCAGGTCTTGCCTCGGCGAAGAATGAAAACACATCATCACGCGCATTGAGCGCAGAGGCGCTGATTTTTGCCGGACAGGCGCGCAAAGGCAGGAAAGGATAAACATATTCTATCCTTTCTTTCAGTGTCTGCATAAGCACAGGATCCGCTTTTGCATAAATCTGCGCGGCTTCCACGGATGGGTCTTCCTGCACTGCATCTCGCGGCACGACGACATGCAAACGAAATTCGGTCTTCGCCTCTTTTTCTCCTGTATAATCTGCCAGAATGCGCAGTGCTTGGGCGTCAGGGTGTTTCATATATGCTGCGCAGATCCAGGAAAGATAGTTATTCATGCTTTGCACATATGCAGTCGAAACGCTCGTCTCACCGAGCACATCCTCTGCCGCTTTTTGGGCGATGCGGGCCGTGCCGGTTTGACCGTTTCCAGAGCCTACAAGGATCAGCCGTTCTTTGGCACGTGTCAGCGCAACATACAGCACCCGCAGCTCTTCCGCCTGTGCGTCCGCCTGAATCCCGAGCTTTGCCGCTACATACGGAACGGAAGGGAAGCTGCGCCGCCCATTCGGATCATATATTTTCAATCCGAGTTTCATCTTTGGGTGGATCAGCAATGGCTTCCTTTGATCGGAGGCGTTGAAAGCTGCGCCGCATTTGGCGAGGAATACTACAGGGAACTCCAGACCTTTGCTCTTGTGGATCGTCATAATACGCACAACGTCGGCATATTCGGAAACGCCTGTTGCCGCCTCCACATTTGCTTCATTGTCCTGCAGACGATTCAAGTACCGCAAGAATCCGGAAAGGCTGTTATTGCCGATTTCGGCATAGCTTTCCGCATAGCGCAGCAAAAGCTGTAAATTCAGTTTTCGGTTTTCACCACCCGGCATTGCACCGACGATCGCTTGAAAACCGGTCGTCTCATAAATGCTGCGAAGCAGCGCTGCGGGCGTAAGCGCGGTGGAAAGTGCATGCAGTTCACGATAATCCGCCAAAAATCTGCGGCACTTGTCCAGATCCGCACGTGAAAGCTTACAAAACAGAGGCTCATCATGCGAGAGCATTTTGATTTCGGCAAGCTCGTCAGGCGTAAATCCCCAGATCGGCGAAAACAGACAGGCGCACAGCGGGACATCGTCATACGGGTTGTTGAGCGCTTTCAGAAGAGAAACCATGGTACGAATTTCCCGCATGGCAAAAAAGCCGCCTTTTTTTTGATAAAACGCCGGAATGCCTGCTTCCTCAAGCGCGTCAAAATACTGTTCGCCACCCGTAAGCGAGCGCATCAGAATGCAGATGTCCCCATAGCGCACGGGGCGGGTGCCGCCGTTTTCATTCGAGACGGGCGTCTTATCGGCGATCATGGTTTGAATACACTGCGCAATATGCGCCGCCTCAGGCGAAATGCGATCTACCCTTCCGGCGCTTTCGGGCAGCAAATGCAGCTCTACAGGGGCGTCTTCTGCCGAATCATAAGCGGCAGAGGCATATAAACGCTCCGTCTCACCGTATTCCACACCACAGGTCTCTTCGGTCATTAACTGTTCAAATAGGTAGTTGATGCCGTTTGCCACCGTTTTACGGGAACGAAAGTTATTTCCAAGCGTAATGCGCGCGGGAAAATGTATGCCGTCATAATCCGCGCTCGCCGCTCTGCGACGCAGGAAGATCTCAGGCATGGCAAGACGGAAGCCGTAGATGCTCTGTTTTACGTCGCCGACGCAAAAGAGGTTCTGTTCATTGTCGGAGAGCGCCGTAAAAAGCAGTTCCTGCGCTTCGTTGGTATCCTGATATTCGTCGAGAAGGATCTCTTTGTACTGTGTGCGCAGCGATTCGGCAAGCGGCGTGCGCAGAATATTGCCGTCTGTGTCCTTTTGCACGAGCACGTGCAGCGCCGCGTGTGAAATATCGCCGAAGTCATAAGCGTTTTCTGAGCGTTTGGCTTCCAGAAGCCGTGCAGAAAAATCCAGCACCGTATCAATGAGCACCTGCACCATCGGGCGCAGGGTGCGCATATCTTCCCGATGCTCCGTCTCTGTCGCAGGGAACAGGTCTTGCAGTTTTCCGAAATTGTTTTTCACCTTTTTGCGCAGCGCGGCAACGATCTCCTTGGTACGGTTCCCTGTATACCCTTTCGGAGCACGGTGAAAAGCATCAGCCGAATAAGATTCGGTCAAGCGCTTCGCTGCGTCCCAATCGGGCGTACAAACGGCGTCCAGCAGCTTTTGCGCAAAAAGGAGATCCGATTGCAGCGCAGGCGCATAAGCCTCGAAAAGCGGCGGCTCCGTCTCCAAAAGCTGCAGGGCTTTTTTTAATAACCGCACACAGTCTCGCACGCGAACCGCTGCACTCTCGAGGATCCGTTTTCCCCAAACACTTTCGGCAAGCGACGTTTTCTCGTCATAAAAAGACGGAATGCTTTGTAGCCAAATCTCAGGATCCGGATAGGCCTGCGCATAGCGGTATAAGTCTAAAACCGCATCTGTAAGCCGCCCGTCATTTGCGCCCTGCATCAGAAGGCCCGAAAGCATTTGAAAGGCGGGACTGTTATTCTCATAAAGCGTTTGCAGACAGCTTTGAGCGGTCTCCTCCTCCATAGCGCGGCGTTCGCTGTCATCCAGAATACGAAAATCCGGCGATATGTCTGCCTCATGGAAATAGGTCTTGACAAGCGTGCTGCAAAAGCTGTCCATGGTGCAGATCTGCGCAGAAGAAAGCAGCATCTGCTGCCGCAGCAGATATGTGCTGTTTGGTTTTTTCGCAAGCTCCGCTTCCAGCGCCTTGCCGATACGCTCGCGCATCTCGGACGCCGCCGCCTTGGTAAAGGTCACGACAAGCAGACGATCCAGCGGGCACGGCGCAGACTCATCACAGACTAAGCGGATCACACGTTCAACAAGCACTGCCGTCTTGCCGGAGCCTGCGGCCGCAGAGACGAGCAGCCCGCCGCTGCGCGCAGATATGGCGTTTTGTTGTTCTGGCGTCCAAGTTCGAACGGTACTCATCCCTGCTCCTCCCCTTTCAGCAATTTTTTCACATCGTCAAACTTGCCGTAATGCATCAGGTCGCGTGCATCGTCCCCGGCTTCATAGCCGCAGACACAAGCATAATCGCAGTACGTGCAGGCGATATTTTTGCCGTTTTGTACGGCGGGCAGTACGGGTATGCGCCCGTTTTGCAGGGAGGATGCCATACTGCAAAGATTATCGTTCACCTTATCTTTCAATGCGTCAAATTCCATCCGATCCAATAGCTTCCCGACGAACCGTTCACCGCGAGCACTGACCGGTATAAAACGGGCGGAAACTTCGCGGTCCATACCGAGGATCACGTCCGTGTCGTCCAGCACCACGCCGTTCATGCGGCTGTTTTGCAGCCTGGCGTTCTCGATATCTGTTTCGTCGGCATTGCGTTCCAACTTGTCTTCCACGGATTTTGCAGGCAGATACAGCACGCCGGACGGCACGATCTCGCCGAATTTTTCCGCGCCGTTTTCCTGAATGGCGTACAAATAGATAAGCATCTGCATATTTAAGCCCGACAGCACCTCAGAAAGATCAAAGGTCTTGCCGCCGGATTTGTAGTCAACGACGCGCAAATACGTTTTCCCGTTTTTTTTCATGGTGTCCACGCGGTCTACGGAGCCGACAATGCGAAGCGAACCGCCGTTTTCAAGCGGGAGACGGTAGGGCGCGATCTCACCGTCCGGGGCGATCGAAAGCTCAAAGGCAGCCGGCACAAAATCACTAACCGCAAATTCGCTGACAAGCCGCTGCAGAACATCTGTTACCGTGTCCGTGAGACGGTCCAACATGTGCGCAAAGCGCGCATCCTTCCCATCGAGCCCGCCGAGACGGTTTTCGGCATATTCGGAGAGGGTATCTTCCACAGCCGCTCGCAGTTGTTCAGCAGACATAGCGGCAAGCGTGTCCCTGTCATAACAGGAAAGCACGTTTTCAAGGCAATAGTGGATGACCGTGCCGCTTTGCGCGGGGTCAAGTTCTGCCTTCTTCAGCGGTTTGAGTTTCAAACCATATTTGCAGAAATAGGAGAACGGACATTTATAATAGGTCTCCGCGCGCGAAGCGGAAATGACCATATCCTTTTTGAACAGCTTTTCGGAAACCGTTCGGTCGGAAAACGCAGCTTGCCTGTCGGAAACGGTTCGCTCCAGCGCAGAAAGCCGGGCAGCAAAAGCAGGATCGTCTCGGAAATACGCGCGAAGCGTTTCGGAAAGCGTATCCTGCTGTAAAAATTCCTCTGCAAGCGTCTCAAAAGCGGCAGCGGGACTTTGCACACGGTCGATCGGGGCAGTCAGCGCATCATCCACTACACGCACGGAAGGAAAGATATCCCGAATTTCCCGCACAAGCGAAGACGGTCGCAAAGAACCGCCGTGGAAGTCAGAAACCGACCACGAGACATACAGCCGTTCGCGCGGGAGGGTGAGCGCATCGTAGACAAAGCTGCGCTCATCCACAGTTTTGTATTCTGCTGTGTCCGAAAGCTCGACACCGTATGCGGATAAGGTTTTTCGGTCAGAATCGCTTAAAACGCCGTCGGTCGGCGGGTTTTCGGGAAAGATCTCGTCATTTGCACCGACAACGAATACAACACGCGGCGCATCCATGCGTATGCGGTCCGCCGTTCCGACAGTCACGGTATCCAAGCCCTGCGGCAGCTGCCCGATGTCGGCGCTGTCCAGCAGAATACGGAACAGTTCATAAAACCGAGCCGGAGTGATCTCCCCCGTTCCGCAGGCAGCGGCGAGCGCATCGAGCATTTGCATGAGCAGCTCCCAAACTGTGTTTTGCTGTTCGGCAAGCTCGTAAAAATTTGCCTCCAACAGTTCTTTTGCGAGTTTTTCAAGCGCGGTAGGTATCCCCATGCGTATTAGAAACTCGTAAAGCACTCGAGCCTTTGCAGCACCGTCACCCTCGGCAAAAGCCTTTCTGAAATGCAGAACGGGTGCAACAGCGCGCTGCCGCAATTCGTTAAGGTATTGTAAACGCGCCGTGTCGCCGTCCTGCATGATAACGCCCAGCCCGGAGGGGTTCTCCGTAAAATCGGATCTCCATTGCGCGCGTTCAATGCCCCACAGCACGGTATAGCTTTCCAAAGCGGCGATTTCCTCAGCGTTCAACCCGCAAAGTCCCGTTTTCAAAAAGCGGAGCAGCGCTTCCGTAGTGATGCCTTTTACGGTCATAATAAGTAAACCGTCGGCAAACTGCATCAAAGGCTCCGCGGCGACCGGCTGACGACGATCTTCAAAATACGGCACGCCATATTTTCGAAATGCGGCGCGAAGCATATGGTCATAAGTATCTTTGCGCCGCTGGATCACGGCAATATCACGCGCGCGAAAACCATAGTCCCGCAAAAGCACGCGAATCTGCCGCGCCACATAATCGCTTTCCTGTGCGCGGTTCGGCGCGGCGCAAAGCGAAATACAGTCGGTCTTTTCCAAAAACGGTTTTTTCGTACAGCAATACAGATTGCGCTCCAAATGCAAAAGGGCCGCCGGCTTGCTGTCACTTGCTGCGGAAAACCAAATTGGCTTTGCCACCTGTACGGATTGCCGCGCAGCAGCCGCTTTAAGCATTTGCATTTCTCGCTCAATGTTGTCAAATACACAGGCGTTGACTTCTTCGTTAGGCTGCGGCAAGCAAAGCGTAACGTATACGTCGCGGCTAACACGCATCAATGCTTCCAGCACGTTGCGTTCTTGTTTTGTAAAACCGGCAAACGCATCCACAAACACGGTTTTATCCGCAAAATAGGAGCCGGTCAAAATGGCATTTGCAAGCCTTGTGAGCTTGTCCGCATCGTCGTCAAAGCGTTCGTGCAAAAGTGCTTCATACATCTGCACAAGCAAAGAAAGCTCCGATACCTTTTCTTTCAGCGCACCGTTTTCCAAGTGCTCGCCTGCAATCTGCAATTCAGGGACGGAAACCGCACATTGTTTGAGCTCTTTGGCAAATGCGACAAGCGTATGCAAAAGATTCGGACGCTTTGCATAACGCCTGTATATGCGCGTGTGCTCACCGAGCGCGTCAAGCGCTAAGCGCATCAGCACTGCACGCATGCCGTCATCGATCTCGGGCTTTGCGGAAGTTGGCTCGTTTTCCGGCGCTGTTTCGGCAAGGCGAGTGAAACTGAGGATTTCAAGTTCCTGCATATGCTTTGCACCCACGCGAGCGAGCATGGCGCGCTCCGACGCATAAGAAAACTGCTCGGGAACAAGCAGGATAAAACCTTTTTCCCCCGCCCGCAATCGATCTGCCAATGTGTCGCGTACATACTTGGTTTTTCCGCTGCCGTTTCTGCCGAGCAAAAAGCGAAGCATACGCCTGCCTCCCTTCAAATGGTTATATTATTTTACCACAGGGCTTCTTGTTTGACAACTGCGTCCGGCTGCATAAGTCCGAAAAAACGTACATACTATTGCACCGGCAAGACATTGCAAACGGTACGGATTTGTGCTATATTGAACGCGGTGATGCGGATGCGGAAACGGTTGAAAATAAAGTCAAAAAAAATACTGCGGCTGCTGCTCATCGGTTGTTTTTCGGCGGTGCTTGTGCTGTTCTGTGTCGCAGCGGTATATTGGCAGTCGCAGAAAGAGGAAATTTCCGTTTGTTTGGACGCCGGGCACGGCGCACATGACGTCGGCGCCGTAAACGGTGAACGCTACGAAAAAGACGACAACCTGCGACTGGCACTGCGTGTTCGAGAAGCGTTGGAAGCCAAAGGCGTTAAAGTGTATATGACCCGTTCGGACGATACCTTTCTTTCGCTTCAGGAACGATGCGACTATGCCAACCGCCGCAACAGCACGCTGTTCGTAGCCCTGCACCGCAACAGCGCCGAAAGCGGAAAAGGCGTAGAGATCTGGGTACAGAATACGCCCGGCAAAATTGATTGGGCGCTTGCGGAAAACATTTTGTTTCAAATGGAAAATGTCGGTATTTCCGAGAACCGCGGCGTAAAAACGGGGTATGTCCACAATCCAGACGGCAATTATTACGTGAACGCCCACACGAAAATGCCAAGCTGCCTTGTAGAAGTCGGTTTTGTAACGAGTGACGAGGACAACGCTTTGTTTGATGAAAATTTGGATGCGTACGCGCAGGCGATCGCGCTCGGCATTTATGAAACCTTGACAGATATGCAGTCCGGCGTTTTGCCGACGGAAGAATAACGAAAAATATACAAACAGACGCTGTGTAGTAACCCTCACAGCGTCTGTTTTTCTCGAATTTGCTACGGCAGCCGGCAGATCGTTTGCACGAGCAGCAGCAGGATCACGCCGGGCATGCCGCCGAGCGCGGCAACGGCAAGGCTCGGCAGATTTAACGGGAGCGAAACGCCGAAAAATCCACCCAAAAAGTTCGCTGCAAAAAATGCTGCTGCGCCCTGTACTATTGTTAACAGCAGTGCGGAAACAAACCTTCCGCTGCGTATCATGGCAATCAAAATACATGCGCCGCAAAGCCCCAGCGCGGCATAGATCCATCCTGTCAATTCTATCGTCTCCCGTGCGTTTTGTACATTTTATGAAAGACGAAAAATGATTTATTCCGATTGTTTATTTCTTTTTTTAAGGAATATACTTAAATGAGACAAATTTGCGGAGGGATCTTATGCGAAAAGCGATCGTAACGTACGAGCAGTTTTGTGTATCCAAAAATCAAAACGTACTTTTGGAGGAGCATCATTATGAGGATGGCACCTATGCCATCCACTGCAAACACAGGGACACATGTGATGATGCAGAGTGCCGATGCATCCGACAGCTGCAAAAAAGCCTGAAAATTTCTAAAACTTTGCAAAAATAGCCGCAAACGGTTGACCGAATATAAAAAATTTAGTAGAATAAATAAGAAATACTTAAATTTTCTGCTTTTTATATATATTCGGTGAGAAACATGAAGAAAATCCTTGATTTTGAAAAGATCGAAATTATTGACATTATCCCTTTTTCCTGCGGCATTCTGTTCCCGAGAAAAGAAATTTTACCCGATGATAAATGCAAAGTTACTTTTTACGGCTTTGATATGGAAAAGATGCGCAATGCGCCTGTGACCAGAAGTGTGTACATGCTCAACAAGTTCGGAAACGGCTACCAGCGCATCGTCGATGAGGTCGGTGATTATCTCAACTGTGATGCGGACAGCTTTTCCGGCAACGGAACCGTGATCGTGTACCCGACAGGGGAAACCGGCGTCTTCGATTATGAGGGAAAGCCCATTTGGGCAGGCGATCTGCTCTACCATGACTGCCCCGTACAGGACGTTGCCTCCGACGGGAACCAGATCTGGTGCACCGTACCGGATCAGAATGCGATCATCAGCTATTCCGTTGCGCACAAAAAGTTTTATATGCGCATCGGCGGTGAAAATTCCGCAGCATTCAGCCGACCGGTTTCCCTTTCCAAGTACGGAAACGAATTGTTTATCTGTAACGCAGGCTCCTACAAAATCCGCACGGTCAATCTGAAAGATTATTCCGTACGTGATTTCCGTACATTTGATGAACCCGTTCGCCGCTATGTGCGTACCTGCGGCAAGGAGATTGTCCAGCTGGATTCCGGCGTCTATATTTTATAATTTTGCAGATCAAGCTAAAAACCGCGGAAAGCCTGTGCTTTCCGCGGTTTCCTTATGTGCTTTTACTCCAGAGGGATGCCGATCGTTAAAATTTCAAAGGGTTTATATGCAATGCAATCGGACTCGCCTTCTTCATCCTCCAGCATATTCAAAAGCCATACCTTTTTCGGCAAGCGCAGCATACCGCGATGCCCCTCGGTCTCGGTCAGGCGGACAACCACCATTTTGCCGTCCTCCGACAGCTTCATCGCCTGCAAAAACAGCCCGGGGAAAGTGTTTTGGCAAGAGACGTCTGCTTTCACGATCGGGATATTATACTCAAGCGCGATGCGGTTGATATGCGCCGACACCGCATCGCCGGCGTGCGGCAGGATCATATAGCAGAAGCGGTGCAGCCCCATATCGCTTGTCGGATCGGGGCGGATCGTTGCGCGCAAAAGACTTAACGAAATTTTATTTTCATCAAAGCCAACACCGTATTTGCAGTCGTTTAGGAGCGCAATACCGCCGTCCGTTTCAGCAAGATCGCACCATTTGTGGTGACAGACCTCAAACCGAGCCTGCTGCCAGCTTGTATTCTTGTGCGTCTCGCGGCAGATGAAGCCCGCGCCGATGTCGCAAAGCGCTTCACGAGAAAGCACATTGCAGGAAAACTCCGCCTTTGCAAGCCTGTGCTTTTCGCGCCAATCCACGACGTTTTCCACTTCGATGCCACGGGAAAGACGGAATAAGCGAATCAGCCGTTTCCAAGTGCTCTGCCCGATTTTAAGCTCCGTTTCAAATACGGCGACCTCATCGTTCTTCTCGGCAAGGTGCAGTGGTGTTGCGACCTCGACCGCCACACGGCGGTCTTTGTAATTGGGCAGGATGTCCCATGCGTCATACACGCCGGGCTTATCCTCATACACGCAAAGCTCGTTGAACGAGCCATCCACCCATTCCCGGGACAGCTCTTTGTCATACAAACTGCGTATACTGCCGTCATCGGCAAAATCGACCACATAAAACGGTGTTTCTACCCGTTCACCGACAAAGCACCATTCCTCAGCCGTGCCGACGCTGCGGCGGATCTCCCCGTGCCCGAGCGCAGGCAGATTCGGAATGCACCAATACCCTTTTTTGCCGTACCTCGTGCTGTCGCCGTTTTCATTTTCAATAAAGGTCAGCTGTGTCCGCGGGAAGTTCAGCGAGTTAAAATGCTGCTCGCCGCTGCCGATGATCGCATCCAGTTTTTCATTGATTTCCGCGTAATCCGCCATGGTATCGCGATAAACGGGCGTGATATGGCTGCCGGGCAGAATATCATGGAACTGATTGATCAGCAGCTTTTTCCAGCAGTCTTTCAATGCCTGTGCCGGATACGGCTCGCCGCCGAGCGCACGAAGCGTGGAGATGATCTCCGCCTCACGCAGCTTAAACTCCAGCCGGCGATTCGCTTTTTTGATCTCCGCTTTCGTTGTGAACGTACCCCGGTGCATTTCCAAATACAACTCACCGTCCCATTTGGCGAGTTTAGGATTGCCCTTTAAATTCTTTTCCAAAAATTCCTGCGCACCCACATGCTCGGTTTTCGGCATCACGGAGACTTTTTCAAAGCGGCGCATAAGCTCCAGCATTTCCTCCGTACAACCGCTGCCGCCGTCGCCGTAGCCGAACATGGAAAGCGTCTGTCCGCCCGTGTTTTTGTCTTGATACGCCTCCCAATTCTCTTGGATCTGGGACGGCATGTTCCACGTGATGAAATGCGTCGGCGGCACGCAGGCATATACCTCGCTGCCGTCTATGCCGCGCCATATAAAGTTGTTGTGCGGGAAACGGTTCGTATCATTCCATGTGGACATTTTGTTGGAGACAAAATACTCCACACCGCTTTTTTTGAGGATCTGCGGCAAGATCCAGCTGTTGCCGAACACATCAGGCAGCCAGCAGTTGTTTACCGTTTTTCCGAATTTTTCGCGGAAATACGTTTGTCCGTACAAACACTGCCGAATCAGGCTTTCCGCAGCGGGAATATTGCAGTCTGGTTCCACATACATGGCGCCAACAGGCTCAAAGCGCCCTTCGGCAATGCGTGTTTTGAGTTCCGCAAACACTTCGGGATAATACTTTTCCAGCGTTTCGTAGGTAAACGCCTGCGTATGCATATACTTAAATTCCGGATAACGGTCCATTAAGCGCAGTTGAATGAGCACCGTGCGCAAATTTTTCTGCACAGCGTGGATGCGCCGCCAATAGTAGGCAATATCCAGATGCGAGTGCGCAAGCAAAGCTACGTCGCCGCTGCCCTTATAATCATCGTTTGCGTAGATGACCTCATCCACATACCGTTTCGCATCCGCAAGCCCGGGAAGCGTGTCGTCCTCAAAATCGATGAGATTGAGGGCGTTGTTCAGCTCGCGGTTGAGAAAGGCGCGATAATCCTCCGAAAACAATTCGCAGTCTGCAATGTTCAGAAACAGCTCCAAGTCGTAAACAAGATCCCGAACAGCATGATCGACCACGGCAAGATATGCGCCTTCAAAAATCTGACGGCAGCCGCGCACGGAAAGCGACTCCGGATTGCGTTCATCGTCGGGCTTGGAACGGTTGTACCCCTGCATCTCAAAATGCAGCTTTTCTGTATTCGGCGCAAGATAGGGCGTAAGCAAAATACGTTCACGGTTCGGATCTACGCCGCCGACATATTTGCCGTTGAGCTTGACAATGATCTCCGCTGCGGTTTTAAGCGTCAGCCAAAGCTCTTCGCCGCGATAATCATCAGGGATGACGACATCCCCGCGAATAAACGCCGTGCCGTCAGGGGTAAAATACATGTCACCCTTGCAAAGCGGAGCATAATCGTCGGAATAATATTCAAATTCCATTTCCGAGATCTGCCGCGCCTCGCGGATTTGCAGGGTTTTGATTTCATATTTCTTTTTGTAAATATGGCGTTTCAGCCAGCCGAAGCGAAGCCTTGTCCACTCCTCGGGGCGCATACTGCGGCGGACGACTTGTATATGTGCCATAGTTACCTCCTTATGTGTCCCAGAAGAACGGCTTTTTACGAATCGCGCGCACAGAAATAGGTTCACCGAGATCCTTTAGGATCTCCGCCTCGATCCAATGCACACAGCGGTCCAAGATCAGGCATTTGGAGCACTCGCCTTGAAACACGAGCGTCAGTTCGTCGCCGCGGCGTTCCGCAAAACGCACCTCGCCGCCGTCGCCCTGGATCTTGGGGCGGATAACGGTTTCAATGTATTGTTCCATGCTCATTCCCCTATCGCCTCGTGAATCGCGGCACGCAAAATGTCTAACCGCACCTGCGCACTCGGTTTGTCCGCGCCGCGAACAGAATAATAGATTTTCAGCTTCGGTTCCGTACCCGACGGGCGGATCGCAAGCCAGCTTTCGTCCTCGAACAGGTATTTCAGCACGTTTTCTTTCGGAAGCGCGCCGATACCGACCGAATAATCCAAAATTTCCCGTACCCCGTCAAAGGCAGCCGCCCCCGCCTCACGAAACGCCTGCATAATCGAACGGATGCGGCTCGCGCCGTCCTTACCCTTGAGCGTTATGGAATCCAGTGCATCCAAATAGTAGCCGTATTCCGTGTAAAGCGAATCCAAGGCATCAACAAGCGTTCTGCCGTTCGCTTTATGATAGGCAGTCATTTCACAGAGGAGCATGGAGGCAACGACGGCATCTTTATCGCGCGCGTGCGTGCCCGCAAGATACCCATAGCTTTCCTCATAACCAAAAACAAAATAACGATCGCCGCTTTGCTCAAAATTCGTGATCTGATCGCCGATATATTTAAATCCTGTAAGCGTTTCCAGGATCTCCAGCCCGTATTTGCGCCCGATATTTGCACCGAGGTCGTTGGTGACAATGGTTTTTACGAGTGTCGCGCCCGGGCGCAGGGTGTCCTTCTTAAAGCGCAGAATGAAATCAGCAAGCAGCGCGCCGACCTGGTTGCCCGTGAGCTGTACATAGTCCCCGTCGTGGTGTACCGCAATACCCACACGGTCGCAGTCGGGATCTGTGCCGAGCACCAGATCCGCCTGTTCTTTACGCGCTTGTGCAAGTGCGTAAGTCAGCGCGTCACGTTCTTCCGGATTTGGAGAACGAACGGTAGTAAAGTCGCCGTCCGGCATCTCCTGCTCGGGCACGACGGAAACATCATAGTCTGCAAGAATGCGCCGCACGGGGATATTACCTGTACCGTGCAGCGGTGTGTAGACTACCTTGATATCACGGTTTTCCGCATAGAGCGACTGTGTTTTTACGGCGTCCAAAAAGGCGTCGAGCACCTCGGGGCTGATAAAGCGCACAAGCCCGCTGGACTTCGCCACTTCAAAATCAAGCTGCGGCACCGCGCGAAGGTCGGTCACAGCATTGACACAGGCGATGACCTCATTTGCAAGGGCGGGCACAAGCTGGCAGCCGTGCTCATCATAGACCTTGTAGCCGTTATACTCTTTAGGGTTGTGGCTCGCTGTGATCACGATTCCTGCACAGCAGTGCAAATACCGAACGGCAAAGGATAATACGGGGGTCGGTGTAATCTCTCGGAACAAATGCACCGTGATTCCCTTAGCCGCAAGCACTTGTGCGGCACATTCTGCAAACACACGTGAATTCCGCCGCGAGTCATAAGCTATGGCAACATGCTTTTCCCCTTCAAAATGCGCAAGCAGATAAACGGCCAGCCCAAGCGTCGCCTTGGCGACCGTATAGGCATTCATACGGTTCGGACCGGCACCCATAATACCGCGAAGCCCGCCCGTACCGAATTCCAAATCTTTGTAAAAACGATCCTCGAGCTCCTTTTCATCCGTGATTTTCAAAAGCTCCTGTTTGGTTTCATCATCAAACAGCAGCCATTCATTATAACGCTCCGAATACCGCATAAAACACCTCACTAAGCTTGTTTAACGAACATATTTTACTGCAAGCGTGCTGCAAAATCAACAAAAAAACGGAAATAAATTTGGGTACACTTCTTGATGTTTTATGGTATACTTTGGTTACATTACTCTTTGCGGAGGTCATCATGGAAAAATTCAAGCTGTTTGTCGAATATCAGGTCGCAAAAACAACTTATGTGACCAACCTGTTTGAAACTGAGCATTTTCGTATGCACTGTAAGGCGTTTCGCGATCACATCAAGCTGACTATGCAGACGCCTGTACCCGTGCGTATCCACAAGCTGCAGATCACGATCCCCTATACATTTGATCATGACGACCTCCTGTTTTTAAACGGCTATCAATCCTGGACGGACTGTCGCGAGCTGTTTATAGATGATAAGCCTTCGTACTTGCAGCCGTATTATAAACCGTTTATCATGGCTTCGTCGTTCCGTTCCTCCGGTGACTATACCTTTACGAAATACGGTACGAAGGCCGGGTATTTCCACGGTTTCTCCTACGCCTATGTTCGCAGAAACGAACAGTATGATCTGTTCGCTTCGCTCAATGAGAGAACAGGCTACACAATTTTCCGTTTCAACTGCCCTAAAAACACGATCACCGTGGAAAAAGATCTGGACGGCATCGCCATTGACGGTGAATACGATGTGCTCGATATTGTAAATTTGCAGGGCTCGATGGACGAAGTATTCGACCGTTGGTTTGCGCTGCTTGACATTCCCAAAGCGTCGGCGCCGGTGCGCAACGGCTACACCACTTGGTACAACTACTATCCAAACATCAATGAAAAAATCGTATCCGACGATCTGGAAGCGTTGTCAAAGGTAGACGCAGATATTGACATTTTCCAAATCGATGACGGCTACCAGACAAATGTCGGCGACTGGCTTTCCGTGGACTCTAAGAAATTCCCCTGCGGGATGAAGGTCATTGCAGACAAGATCCATCAGAAAGGGATGCAGGCAGGGCTTTGGCTGGCACCCTTCGGTGCGCAGTACATGTCTGAAGTCGCAAAGGCACATCCGGATTGGATCATCCGCCATCCGAACGGCAAGCCCGTGCGCTGCGGTTTGAATTGGGGCGGCTTTTACGCACTCGACATTGAGCACCCGGAAGCGCGCGAATACGTTCGCCACTTTTTTGACGTGATCCTCAACGACTGGGGGTACGATCTTGTCAAGCTCGATTTCCTGTATGCCGCCGCGATCATTCCGAACCACGGCAAAACACGCGGTCAGTTGATGTGCGAGGCAATGGATTTCCTGCGGGAGTGTGTCGGGGATAAGCAGATCCTCGGCTGCGGCGTCCCCCTGTTCCCTGCGTTCGGCAAAGTGGAATACTGCCGAATCGGTGCAGATATGGGGCTTCGCTGGAACTGTCCGACCTTCAGCCACCGCGAAAACGTTTCTACGATCAACACT
This sequence comes from uncultured Clostridia bacterium, assembly GCA_944384995.1. Classification (GTDB taxonomy): domain Bacteria; phylum Bacillota; class Clostridia; order Oscillospirales; family Acutalibacteraceae; genus Fimenecus. The sequence goes on from CALWVN010000001.1 coordinate 263,474, forward strand.
CTGGGCAATACGATCTTCCGCCGTGCGCTGGACGGCCGTGCGTTCCGCAACGACCCGGATGTTTTCCTGATGCGGGAAAACAACATGCACTGCACCTTTGAGCAGCGAGAGATCATCGCGACGGTCAATAAGCTGTTCGGGAGTGTGTTGTTCACCTCTGACAACGTCGGGGATTACAACGCGCAGCAGATGCAGCTACTGCTCAAAACGTTCGCAAAGGATGACATTCAGGTGCAGCGTGCGGAATTCCGACCGTCTGCGCGCCGCATAATTGATATTGATTACACTGAAAACGGCGCGCAGAAGCATTTCAGCTTTGATATGGATAAAGGTAAAATAATTCTGTAAGCGAGTCAATTTTAACGTGAACGAGCTTCCCTGTATATGAAGGGAAGCTCGTTTTTTGTCACGCTAAAAACTGCCAGCGGTATTTTTGCAGGTCAACATATCCGTCATCACTGACCGCTACACCCTCTGCGCGCAGCAGCTCGATCTGTCGGTTTTTGCCGCCGAACACAAAGGCGTCGGACACTTTGCCGAACCGGTTGACCACGCGATGGCATTTGATGGTTCGCGGATCGGGATTGGCATGCAGCGCGTAGCCGACTACACGCGCCAAACGAGGGTTACCGACAGCAAAGGCGATGTCACCGTACGTGGAAACATATCCTTTCGGAATCTTTTTGACGGTTTCATATATTTTATCAAAAACAGACATTGAATCACCGCTTTTATCATACCGAAAAAAGTGATGATTTGCAAGGACGACTTACAGATTTTCCACGCCGTTGCCGACACGTTCTACTGATACATCCGCTTGGGTCTTCACTTCTACAGTCGGCAATGCATTTCGCCAATGCACGACGTCTGATTTGAACTGCGCGGGATACTTTTTCCAAAAGCGCTGTCCGAACCCGAACGGGTCTGAGTTTTGCTCCAAAAAACAGCGACGCACAGCGGCTTCAATCATTTCGCTAATACGCTGCTGCGCTAAGGCTTCAGTTTGCAGCAGATATGCTTTATCCAAAGAAAAAGGCGTGTCGGAACGTGTCTCCAAAATATCGACCGTCATCTTGACCTGCACATTAAAAAGAATTTTTCCGTTCTGCACTTTGCTTTGAATCTTTGTACCGGTCTTTTTGATTCTTAAAACGGTCTGCGCACTATACGCTTCGTTATCCACAGAAAAATACCCGCTTTGGGCTTTATCGGTCAGAAGCATGAGCGCGGTCACATCGTCCGCCGATAATTCATACGTCATGCGGTCGTCTTGGAATACGCCGACACTGTACATGGAAATTTTGTTCTCTTCGCCCGCTTCTTCCATACGCAAAACGGGGATAAAAGCATCCGTCAGCTCGGAGGAAAGCTGATTGACAAATTCGTAAAGAGCTTGTGATACGATATTTGTATTGTAGCGCGCCCCGTCTAAAATATCGGTGATACTGTCCGCCGTCAAGACGTTTTCCCCGAGGCTTGCCGATACAAGCTCTTCTGCTGTTGTGTCCGATACGGCAACCGGAACGGTTAAACGCGTCGACGCATTACGGACAAAATAGTCCAAATGCGTATAAAGACCGCTTTTCGCTGTCTCGCGTCCGAATACAATTAATCGGTTTTGCGAAATCAACGGCTGTTTTCCCTCGCTTTTGGCTGCATTGGATATGGCTTCCGAGACGGTCGCGCCCTCCACAGTCAGGCAACGCGTTACTTCGCCGAGATCAGCGCCGCTGTTGGGATTGCCCGCCATTTCCGTATTGAGCGTTTGCAGCGTAACACGCACGCCGTCCTGCGTTTCATCAATACCGATCGCCTGCACGATCAATCGATTTTTTAATTCCAGACCCGGTGTGCTGCAACCGCTTAAAAGAAGCACAATCAACAGAACAAGGAATAACATTTTACTCACTTTGCGCATGCTGATGCCCCCTTTTCCTTTTGATCAGTGCCGCTGCTATAACCATGCTCGGAACTAAAACGACAAATGCAATATACAATCCGGCGCGCGCTGCAAGTCCGGCCGTGAAATAGTAATCCGTGACCGTTCCCGCAAGGAACACCTGAATCACCAAAATCAAAAGTCCGGCCAGCAGGACGTAAAGCTTATTCCATTTGCGGGAAAAGACTTTTTGCAGCATCTCGGACTGTAAATATAAAAGCAGGCTGATTTTGATAAAAGCAGAAAGAATCCAAACACCTGTCAGCAGAACGTCAAACCGACGAAATACGCTGAATTCGGAAAGTACGGCCACAGCGTGTACCGGGAACATTTGTGTCTGCGCAAAATCGCCCAGCCCCGCAAAAACAAAGAACAGGATCAATTCTGCAAAGCATGTGAACGCTAAAAGGCATACGGCAAATGCCCTGCCCGCTTTTCCGTTGGCACGTGGAAGCAGTACCGCTGCAAAAGCAAGCTCCACCGTGCGCGTCGCCGCATCCAAAGCGGCAGTGAGCGACGGCTCAACGCCGTCGTAAAACACAGGCGAAAGGTTGACGGTCTCCACCTTATCCGCCATGGCCATCATAATAAACGCGAAAGCGCCTGTAAACAGCACCAAGCTGATCGTACCGACGCGTCCGATGGCTTCCAAGCCCAAAGTAGCTGCGTAGCAAGCGGCAGCAATGCAAAGGATGATGAATAAGGCGCTGTCACTGTCCGGAAACACGATCGTTCCGACAAACATTTCCAGCCTTGCAACGGCAACCAGCGTAAAAAACGAAAAACACAATACATAGCTTATGCCGGTTGCTTTGGAGAGCAACGGAGAAACCGTATAAGCAACGTCCGCGATGTCTTTCCCCGGGAAATAGTGCTTTTGCAGTATAAGCGGCACGGAAAACAACAGGATCATCATTGCGGCGAAAATTACGGAAGGAAAATAGTCCGAAGAATTTATCCTTTCCGCACCGACCGGCGAAAAGGTCAGCGTTGACAGAAGTCTCGACAGCAGCAGCACACAGCAAAGCTGCCAAACACCGATTTTTGCGCTGCCTTTCATGGCTTCACCCCGTAAATACAATTTATTTTTCCAAGCTGTGGATCTGCAGCTCACGTTTCCCGAGCGTCTTCCAACCAAGTCTCCAGAATGAATCCCGCCAAAGTGCACCGAGATGCATCGGTGCAAACGGCGCAACATAAGGCGTACCATACGCCGTTACGGCGCACATGTTAAAAAGCACTACGCCAAAACCAAGTACGATACCATAGAAGCCGGCTAGCCCGCCGATGATCATAAAAGCGAAACGCAGCACGGAAACGGGATAGTAAATTTTCGAAACTACAAACGAGCTGATTGCTGTCATGGCGACTACAATAAGCATAGGCGCTGCGATCAATCCCGCGGAAACCGCTGTGTCACCGATGACCAACGCGCCGACGATGCTGACGGCATGCCCGACTGATTTCGGCATGCGAAGTCCCGCTTCGCGCACGATTTCATACAGAAAGTGAATGAATATCGCCTCCGCCATGACAGGAAGCGGTGTGATGCTCTCCTGCACAGCCGTATCATACAGCATAGACACAGGTAAAATTTCCTGATGAAATGTGCAGACCGCTACATAAAGCCCCGGCAAAAATACGCTGATGAGAAACGAAAAGAACTTTAGTACGCGGATAAACAGGGCATAGTACGGACGGTGATTGTAATCGTCCATAGACTGAAAATTTTCTGTGAACAGATACGGTACAATCATAGCAAACGGCGTGCCGTCCACCAAAATGACAGCCCTGCCCTCCGCCATTTCGGCGCAGGCAATATCCGGGCGTTCTGTTGTACCGACGCTCGTAAAAATTGCGGTCACGTCCGATTCCAAAAACGGGCGCAGATACCCGGCGCCGAGCACCATGTCGAGTTTTGCTTTTTTCAGCCGGCTTTTGACCTCATCGATCATCTGCCTGTCGGTTCTGTCCGCAAAATAACAGATACATACACGCGTTTTGCTTGTCGCACCGAGTTCCTGCAATTCAAACCTTGCAACAGGAGACCGCACACGGCGGCGAATAAGTGCGACATTGTCCTTAAAGCTTTCCACAAATGCTTCTTGAGCACCGCGTTCCTGCACTTCGGTCTGCGCATTATCTATGGCGCGCTTCGGGAATCCCTGCACGCCAAACGCTTCGCAAAACGGAACACCGTCAATAAACAGGATCACAAGCCCGGATACGACATCCGTTACGGCATCGTCGAGGCTGTAGTTTTCCTTTTGGTCGATCCCGGACGAAATGCGGTCACGGATATACGCCATTTGCTCGGACGGATCGTCCGGTATATCGCGCATTTCCATAATAGGACCGACAACCTGCTGTGTGACCAGAAGGTTGTCGCACATGCCGTCATCCATTATGAGAAACGCTTTGTTCTTCCCGATATACGTCTGCTTATATAAAATATCAAAGCTTGCGCCGAGCTTTTCTTTCATATATAAAATATTTTTTTCAATTTCCGCGTAAACACGTGTCGGCGGCTCATCGGGCGGGATTGAGCGCGTCACACGATTTTCTTCCTTTTTCAGCCAGTTCCACATAGAATCACCTTTTATATTTTTGCCGCACGCACGCACAATATTCTCAAAAGGAAAAGGTGAACACTATGTTGATTATTCTGTTTCGCACAGCAATTTTATATGTACTTGTATTGCTGACTTTTCGAATTTTAGGAAAGCGGCAAGTCGGCGAGCTGCAGCCCGTGGATCTGGTTTTGACCTTTCTGCTTTCCGAATTTCTTGCCGTGTCTATTCAGGACACGCAGGCTCCGCTGATCAACACCTTGATCCCGGTTATGCTGCTGATCGGTTTGGAGATTATAGTTTCTGTACTTTCCATGAAAAGCATCCGTCTGCGCACGCTTTTACAGGGAAACCCGCTGCCGATAATCCGAAACGGCAAGCTTGACCAAAAACAGCTAAAACAACTGCGATTTACGGTAGACGACCTTTTAGAAGCACTGCGCAAAAAAGATATTTTCGATATAACGGAGGTACAGTACGCCATCGTAGAAACAGACGGTACCCTGAGTGTGCTGTTAAAACCCGAATCCCGTGCACCGCAAAATTCGAATCTACAGACTACGCCTGCGGACAACGGCATCCCCTGTCTTGTCATCAGTGACGGGCAAGTGATCCACACCCATTTTAAACTCTGTGATATGACGGATCAAAAGCTTGAAAATATCCTGAAAAAAAACAAGATCCGCGCCGAGCAGATTCTGCTCATGACTGCGGATCGAGGCGGGAATTATTATTGGATTGAAAAGGCGGAAAAGAAATGAAACGGGTCATAATCGCGGTGATCTCCACGGCGTTGGCTGTTACAATTGCCTGTTTTGGCTATTGGCGTTTTTTACGCATATGCGACCGATTGGAATCAGACGTTCTGCTTTTGCTGAAAGTTTCGGAAACGGAAAACGCCGATCCGGCACAGTTGAAAGAATATGCAGCACAGCTGACGGAAGATTGGAACGATGCCGAAAAGCATTTGGATGTTCTGATCCAGCACGCTGAAACAGATGAATTGGATATTATGATGCGCGCACTCGGGCAGATTTCCGAAACGGAATCCGCCGAAGCACGCGCAGAATATCTGCATGAAATTCTGTATCGCATTCAACACCTGCGTGAGACGGAAGCGCCGAACCTGCGAAATATTTTGTGATCCCGGCTTTCGTGTTGCAAGCTTTGCTAAAAAGTGTTCACCCGATCACGCCGAGATGCTCCAGCAGGATCTTAAGCCCTATGCCGATGAGAATGATCCCGCCCGCAAGCTCCGCTTTGTTTTTAAACTTTGAGCCGAATTTTTGGCCGATGAGCACGCCTGCAAAGGAAAGCAGAAGGGTCGTCACAGCAATGAGCGTCACAGACGGCAGGATATTGACCTGCAAAAAGGCGAACGTGATCCCGACAGCCAGCGCATCGATGCTCGTAGCGATCGCGAGCACAAGCAACTCCTTATAGGAAAAAGCGGCACCGGCATCCTCTGCTTCCGAAGTTTTTTTGAAAGATTCCACGATCATTTTTCCACCGATGATCGCCAGCAAAACGAAAGCGATCCAATGGTCTATGTTTGTGATGTATGCCTCGAACTGCCTGCCGAGCAGCCAGCCGATCAGTGGCATCAGCCCCTGAAACCCGCCGAAGAATACGGCGATGATCCACGCGCGCCGCAGCTGCAGCTTCTGCATTTCCAAGCCTTTGCACAGCGCAACGGCGAACGCATCCATCGAAAGCCCCACCGCGATCAAAAAGAGCTCCCAGAATCCCATACATCCATCTCCCAACTGATTTTGTATAGAATAATATAAAAAGACTCATGCACGGATTCCCCGCGCATGAGTCTCGTCATTTCAGGAAAGCCAGACCGAAACGGTCAGTATGTTGACTTGCCGCGCTTTTTCAGCGCCGACTACTCCCTCATAAGTGCACCTAAGTGTACCAAAAATCATATCTGTTGTCAAGAGCAAAACTGCGGTTTAAGACTCCAAAAGCTTTTCCTTTGCAAGATATGCCGCGCCGAGCATCCCCGCCTGATTTTTCATGGCAGCGCGTTTGATGGCGACCGAACGGAAGCTGTGGATGTTGCGCGCGTGAATGCGGCGGTCGATTTCCGAGATCACGTAGTCCTCATTCATGATACCGCCGCCGAGGATGATGCACGGCGGATTGAAGATAAAGATCAGCGTTGTCAGTCCGCCGATGATCTCATCGATCCAATTATCGATCACGGCTCGCACGGTCGTGTTGTTGAAATGCTCAGGTGAAAAAATCTCTCGGCCGTTGAGCGTTTTTCCCGTTGCTTCCCGAACGGCATTCACGAGTGCACGCGTAGACGCATACATTTCATAGCAGCCGTTGTTGCCGCAGGTGCATTTTTTGCCGCCCGTGTGCGTCACGATATGCCCAAACTCGCCGGCAGAAAAGTGTGTGCCTGTATAAATCTTATTGTTGATCCACATGGCACCGCCGACACCCGTACCGTATGTCAGGCACAAAAAATCGCTGTAGCCGCGCCCTGCGCCGAATTTGGCTTCCGCAGTAGCGGCAGCATTGACGTCATTTTCGACGCTGACCAGCAGATGGTGCTTTTTCTGGATCGTTTTAGTAATCTCTATCCCTGTATAATTCGGAATATTCTCACTTGCAAAAATGATTTTCCCGAGCTCGCTGTTCACCTGCCCCGCTGTGCTGATGCCGACACAGTCGATTTCAGCGGCGTAGGTATCCACGATCCCCATGATCTTGTTCATTAGGTGCGGACCGCCGAGGTGTGCTTCGGTCGGGATCTCAAAGGCTTGTTCAATCGTATAATCCTCCAGCACGGTCCCGTATTTGATTGCCGTACCGCCGATGTCGATCGCTAAAATTTTCATGTTGACCTCCCAGTCATTTTAAGGCTTCCGCCATAGTACACATCCGCCGAAGACGATGATTTACGCCGGAGCGCGACATTGGCGGCTGCATGGTGTCACCGATCTGCTGCAGCGAGAAATCCGGGTTCGCAAGACGCAGCTGTGCGATCTCCCGCCATTGATCGGGCAGAGCTGCAAAAGCCGGATTCTTTTGCAGCTTTTCCAGAAGTTCGATCTGCCGCACGGCTGCGTTGACCGTTTTGTTGAGATTCGCGCTTTCAAAATTCAGCCGGCGGTTGACGTTATTTCGAATGTCTTTGTAAACGATCACATCGATAAATTCCATGACATAGCGCGAAGCGCCCATGATGCCGATCAGATTTTGAATATCCTCAGTCTTTTTAAAATAGAGCACATAGTGCCCGCCGCGGCGCACCTCTTTCGGATAGAACTCATTATCCTCCAAAAACTTTTTGAGATCCAAGCTCAAATTATAGTGCGGCACGACGAATTCCAAATGATAATTTTTTTCAGGCGCGGTTACGGTGCCGCACGTCAAAAAAGCACCGCGCAAAAATGCCCCGATGCAGCAATCATCCGTTATATTGCCCCAATTCATGCGTCGCGTGCGCTCCTTGCCGTCATAGCCGAATGCAGACAGCACGCATAGCCGATCCTCAGGCGTTTCCACGGAAACTCTGTATTTCTTTGCGGAAATTTTTTCCGATTTCGGCGCAGCGCGGCAAAGCCTGCCGGCGACATACCGATATTTTTCCGCTACGGTGCGGTTTTCCGTTGTGAGCGATATCTCATCCCGTGAAAAGCCTTTGCCAAACAACATCAGCCCGTAGCTTTCCGCCAAAATACAGCACGGCTTTTCGGTTTGCAGTCCTAAAAGCTCCTGTTTCAGATCAGAAGAAAAAGACATGGCACGTCACCTGGAGATATCTCTGTGGTACACACTGCTGCAAGCACCGTTTTCAAGCAGATGCTTGTTGATCAGCTCCGCAAATACAACGGAACGATGCCTTCCGCCCGTACAGCCGACAGCAATCGTCAGCTGGCTTTTCCCTTCCGTGCGATAAAGCGGCAGCAGAAAATCCAAAAGATCCAAGAGTCTGCGCTCCAGGCCCTTTGCCTGGTCAAACTTCATCACAAAGCTGCGTACCGGCTCTTCAAGCCCGGTATGCCCTTTTAACTCAGGAATATAAAAAGGATTCGGGAGACAGCGAACATCAAAAACCAAATCCGCCTCTTTCGGAGTGCCATGCTTGAAACCAAAAGAAATACAGGAAATCTTCAACGCATTGTCCGCGTTATCCAAAAATAATGCGGCAACACGTTCCTTGAATTGCGAACTCGTCACCTGTGAGGTATCGATGATATAATCGGCACGCTGGCGCGCGGGCAGCAATATTTCCCGTTCACGCTCAATCGCATCGCGCACTGAAGGCACGCTGAACTGATCGGCAAGCGGATGCTTGCGACGCGTTTCCTGATAGCGGCGCGCGATCACTTCCGTATCCGCGTCAATAAACAGAATCTTGTATTTCACATTCATATTTTCCAGATCGCCGAGCACTGCGAAAAGATCGGAAAATGAGCTGCCGAGCCTGGTATCCGCGACAAGCGCAACGCGCGAACGCTTCTCCTTAGATTTCAGGATCAGCTCCGCAAAGGTCGGAATCAGCTGCGGCGGCATATTGTCCACACAAAAAAAGCCGATATCTTCTAGTGCATCCACCGCACGTGATTTTCCAGCCCCGGAAAGCCCCGTAACAATTACAAGTTCCATATATAATACATCCTAACCAGTCGGGTTAATCCCCGATAAATTTCACTTCCGGCTCTAAATGAACACCGAATTTATCCCATACGGTCTGCTGGATCAGCTTGATCAAAGCAAGAATATCCGAGGTTGTAGCATCGCCCGTGTTGATAACAAAGCCCGCGTGCTTTTCGCTGACCTGCGCACCGCCGACCGTGACACCTTTCAAACCGCTTTGTTCGATCAAAGCACCGGCAAAATACCCTTGCGGACGTTTGAAGGTGCTGCCGGCGCTTGGAAATTCAAGCGGCTGCTTTTCAGAACGCTTACGCATATTTTCGTCCATAGCAGCGCGAATTTCACGCGGGTCGCCCGGCTGCAGCTGCAATTCCAGTCCCGTAATGATCCGATCCGAATCCGTATACACGCTGCGGCGGTAGGAAAGTGCAAGAGCTTCCCCTGTAAAGGTTCCGAGATTGCCGTCTGAAGCAACATGTGCACATGCAGTGAGAACATTTTTCATTTCACCGCCGTACGCGCCCGCGTTCATATAAGCTGCCCCGCCCGCAGTGCCCGGGATCCCGAACGCAAACTCCAAACCGCTTAAGCCCAGCCTGCAAGCAAAATTGCAAAGCGCTGTCAAAGAAGCACCTGCAGCGCAGCGTATTCTACCGTCTCCGAGATCCTCCATAGTCGCCATGGCCGGACCTATGCGCAGCACAACGCCCGAAAAACCGGCGTCCGATACAAGCAAGTTACTGCCGTTGCCGACAACACAATAACGAAGATGCTCCGCCTGACAGGCGTATAAAATATCCTGAACAGCCGCAACGCTGTTCGGCTGCACCAAAAGTGCCGCAGCACCGCCCGTGTGAAAGCTGGTCAGCTTTGACATAGGTGCATCTTTCGCAAAGGAAGCTCCGTGTTTACGCGCAGCTTCTATGACCGCGTCATACACCGCAATCCCCCGTTTCGTTTATTCGTCAAGCAGTGCGGCGCCGATGACCCCCGCATCATTTCCCAGAACAGCCGAACATATGCGTGTTTGCTTACCGCAATGGATGCTGTACCGTTCCTTTTCCACATAGCGGCGAACGGGCTCGAGCAGCGGTTCGCCCTCGCAGCCGATCCCGCCGCCGACACATAACACATCCGGCTGAAAAATATTGATGGCGTTTGTGATGCCTGCCGCCAAATATTTTATATAGGTATCCACCACAGCCTGTGCGGTCCTGTCCCCGCGGCGCATCCCCTCAAATGCGGTTCGGCCGTTGACATTTTGCAGATCATGATCTACGATTTCCCACATCACGGAATCCCGGTTCTGTTCCATCGCCTGTCGCGTTTGACGCACCAGAGCCGTCGCAGAGGAATAAGCCTCCCAGCAACCGCGTCTGCCGCAGGTGCAAGGCTCGCCGTCGACCACGAGGACAGCGTGCCCCATCTCACCGCCCGCATCATTACAGCCGTTGACGATCTTACCGTTGATGATGATGCCGCTGCCAACACCCGTTCCAAGTGTGATGGCTACAAAGTTATCCACATTCCCGCCGGCACCTGCAACGGCTTCGCCAAGCGCAGCGCAGTTGGCGTCATTTTCCAAATAAATGGGCTGTGTAAAGTATTTCGACAGAATATCGCGTGCGGGGACCTTGTCGAAACCGAGATTATTGGCATATTCGATCATCCCAAGCCGCTTGTTCACGGAACCGGGCGTACCGATACCGATGGAAACTACATCCTCCATATCGATTTGCGCGGCACGCACGGCATCCTGCACACACAAGGCAATATCCTTTAGGATCTCCCCTGCCGGGCGCGGGCAGGCAGTCTTGCGCTTGCCCTTGCCGATGATTTTATAATATTCATCTACCACACCGGCGACAATATTCGTGCCGCCAAGATCTACCCCGACTCGATACATACACATTTCCTCCGTTCTGTATTGCAGGCAAATCAATCATTTTGCCAAAATTCCGTTTTTTCTTCATGCGACTCGGCTTCCTCTTCGATGCCGAGCTGCTGCAGCAGCTCCCGCGCCGCATTGTAACCCATTTTCTTTTGGCGGTTATTCATAGCCGCCACTTCGATAATGACCGCGAGATTCCGTCCGGGCTTAACAGGAACGACCGCTACAGGGACCTTTACGCCCATGATAGTTGTATATTCATTGTCAAGCCCCATGCGGTCATAGACTTTCTCCGAGTCCCACGGCTCTAACTGCACAACCAGATTGATCTTTTCCGTCAGCTTGACGGCACCCATACCGAAAATACGGCGCGCATTGATGATACCGATACCGCGCACCTCGATGAAATGGCGAATATTATCCGGTGCGGAACCGACCAAGGATTTTGCCGAAACGCGACGAATCTCCACCGCGTCATCTGCAATCAGACGATGTCCGCGTTTAATCAGCTCAATGGCAGTCTCGCTTTTGCCGACACCGCTGTCTCCGACGATCAAAACACCCTCACCGTAGACTTCGACCAAAACACCGTGGCGTGTGATACGCTCGGCAAGCTCTGTGCCAAGGAAATAGATGATCGCCGACATGCAGCTCGAAGTAGATTCTTCTGTCCGCAGCAGCGGCACGCCATATTTTTGGCAAAGCGTCAGCAGGTTGTCGGGACATTCCAAATTGCGCGTGATTAAGATCACGGCAGGCTTGCGGGAAGTCAGCCGTTCCAAGCCCTCATTTTGCTGCTGCGGCGTTTGGGTCTTTAGGAATTCCAACTCAGAAAGCCCAAGGATCTGCACACGCGCCGGGTCAAAATAATCATCACGTCCCGCAAGCAGCAGCCCCGGGCGGTTGACATCCTGTGAAGTAACATACAGTTCCGAAGCATCAGACGGCAAATATAGCGTTTCAAAGCCGAATTCCCGCAAAATACGTTCCAGGGAAACCGAATAGTTGGTAGCCACTGCGACACTTCCTTTGATGTGGGTTTCCTCTATTATAATCGATTCCCTTGAACTTTCCAAGCGTTTTCTGTAAACTTTCATAAGAATTTTCGAACGCAAAACAAACTATGCACCCGCACAAAAGGCCTAAACCGAATTTCTCACAAAATTTGCGTATAAGCGCACAGGTGCTTGCCATACTAACGTTGGGTGAACGGCATGACAACTGTTGTTACAACAGAGAGTGCGCAAAACGCGAAAGAGCTTTGCCGAATTTTTGAAAAATTCGGCGGAGCATTCTTTTTGTCACAAGACAGCGTGCTGGATTTTTCTGCCGTTCCACCGGAATTTTTAGTCTTCCGCACGGATAATGTACGGGAGATCCCTACAGAAAACACGATCTTGCTTTTGGATGGAAGCGCAAATATGCCGCGCGTTGTTCCGTCTAACCGATTTGACCGCATCCTTGTATTTGAGCCGTCCGGAAGCATAGAAACGCCAGACAACATGCTTTCCGTCGGATTAAGCCGTCACAGCACGATAAGCATCGCCAGCGCCGAAAGCAATACGCTGCACATCAGTGTGCAGTCGGTCGTGCGAACACTTGGCGGCACGCAGATCCTGCCGTGTGAATACAGTGTAACCTTATCCAGACCAGTTGACAGTCGCACAGCTTTATATGCCTTCAGCGTGTTGCTGCTTTGCGGCAAAACAGATGCAAAGACGCTCAAGCTGCGGCTGTAAAAAAATGCCCCCGAGCCGAACGGCTCGAGGGACTTCGTCACAAGTTTTTACATATTGGGGCGCGGTCACAGGATATAGATCACTACGTCGCGCGACCCCCACTGAATACATTCAGATTCGGTGTTCATAAACAGATCCACCGTAAATTTACCCTTTTTGACAAATCCGCCGGTATCCGCCGCAATGGCGTACCCATATACGATCCCGTCTGTCGAGACAATCCACATTTCCGTCCCGTAAGGGATCTGCTTGGGATTTACGGCGATATATCCCGGCTTAACCGTTCTGCCACTCGCCGTCTTAGAACCGGAGGAAGCCGTATAAGCTGCAGCCTTGCCCGTGATGATCTTGGAATACTTGGTCGGCGCGCCGTCCACGATTTGAAGCGTTGCGGGTGCGGTTAATTCCGAAATCGGCGTACCGCTGTTTTTCAAGCTTGAAATGCTGACGGGCTTCTGTTTGGTGCCGACCTTTGTGATTTGCGGAACCGCCTCTTGCAGCACGGTCTCAGACACGACTTCGGAGGAAGCGACAGAACCGTCTACGATCTTATCCCGATACGTAACGGTCTTGGACCCGTCTACGCCTTGCTGTGTGACTTTGCTTTGACCCTTGTACAGGTCGGAAGTCCGTACAGTCTCTTTCGGGAAAGCGATGGTCTCCGTGACCGTGCGTTCAGTATATTCTACACGGTAAACAGCGATGCTGAGGGCATCATACAGTCCAGCATCCAAAGCAGGTTCCACTTCATCATCCGCATCCATTGTAATGCCGGCTTGTTCCAATGCATCCTGCACCGTACCTTCACCCATGAGCAGCGTTTGAGAAACACCGTCGGCAGTAACGGAAACATGATAAGCGTTTGTGATCTTTACAGTGAGCCCGTCATACAGCACCGTGTCTTCGGGGACGCTGACAAGCTGTTCGGCTTGCACCATTACCCCAAGTTCCGCGAGCAGGTCCGCCACGGTTCCGGCGGTGACAAGCTCAGTCGTTTCACCTGTAATGCTTACAAAGGTGACGGCAGCGGCACGATAGATCGTGATCACGCTGTCTTCGCCGGCGGTAAACTCCGAAAGGTCTAATTTGTCCTTTTCGTTGAGTGTAATGTCGGCCTGTTTCACAATTTCGTAGGCGTCCGAACGGGTCGTCTCTACTCTTGTGATTTCCGAACCGTCATAAATGTCTACGACATAGGCGGACGGAGTGGCAGCAAAAGCGGTTACGGCGCAAAGCAAGGCAAGCGCCAAAATCAGCGCGATGACCTTGGAAAAGGTCATGCGGCTCGCTTTCGCATACCCTTTTAGTTCTGATATCATCATTCTGCTCCTTTAACTCATACCGCCCGAGGGGAAAGCGCGGTGGGCGGCTGTTGGGCGTCCGTCTGCTGCTGCAAAAACTGTTGCAAGCAAACGTTTTTTGTGACGCCGCTGTTACTATCGCTTGTGACGTGGGACATTATATTTCCAAGTCCCCTAATTGTCAAATTTTTTTCTTTCTGCTTTTTATGAATTTTGCACAAGTGTATATGTCAAAATCTGTCAGAAACCTTGGATTCTAAACGGAGTTTTGAACATTCGGTTTCGCTTTCGGGTGAATATTTGTGAAAAAGTTAAAAATCTTACAATTGATTACAAAGGGGTTACAATCGCAAATATGCACTGTTTTTTCAGTAAAAACCAGATGTTTTTCCATATATAGTATATGAAATTCCTTGAAAAAAATGCATTTTATATTTTATCCGAGAAAAAAAGATTTCGATTTTCACACATAAATTATAAAATGTATATATTTCTTCCCCACTTAAGTGAGAAAAACAAGCCATAGATCCATGAAATTCGTGCTTTGGATTTCCATTGGAGAAAAGTTGGAAAAAGCGGACGGTATATGTTATACTATATAAAAAGAAATGTATAGGAAAGTGTTTATGAAAGAGTTGCGCATACAGCCCAATGATGCCGGCAGACGACTGGACGCTTTTTTGCAGAAAGCCTTTCCGAATCTGCCGCAGGCGCTGATGTATAAGTACATACGCAAAAAACGCATCAAGGTAAACGGAAAGCGTGCTGAGATTTCGCTGCGCCTTTCCGCAGGCGATACTGTGTCGCTTTACATTGCAGATGCTTTCATGGAGAAACCGCAATATACGTATGATTTTCTGCATGCGGGCAAAGCGCTTTCCATCGTGTATGAGGACGAAAACCTGCTTTTACTCGACAAAAAGCCGGGCGTGCTTTGCCACCCGGATGACCGCGAATATGCGGATACGCTCATTGGCAGGGTCAAGCGCTATTTATATGAAAAAGGTGAATTTGACCCGTCAGCGGAAAATGTATTCACGCCTGCGCTCGTTAACCGCATTGACCGCAATACGGGCGGGATCGTGATTGCCGCAAAGAACACACAGGCGCTGCGCATACTCAACCAAAAAATGAAAGACCGCGAGCTACACAAATACTATTTATGTATCCTGCACGGTGCGCCGAATCAGAAAAGCGGGATCTTAGAGGGTTTTTTGCGTAAAGATGCAAAGCATAATAAGGTTGAAGTCCTAAAAGCGCCCTGTACGGACGGCAAACAGATCCGCACAAAATACCGTGTTCTCGCCGAAAAGAACGGCCTTGCTTTGACAGAAGTCGAACTGCTCACCGGGCGCACGCATCAGATCCGTGCGCATTTTGCCGCGATCGGCCACCCCCTGCTCGGGGATGGCAAATACGGCAGCAATGCACAAAATAAGCCATATGGCTACAAAAAGCAATGCCTGTATTCCTATAAGCTGACCTTTGACTTCCGAACGGAGGCTGCTCAGCTTGCATATCTCGATAAAAAGAGCTTTGAAGTATCGGACATATGGTTCCAAAAAGCTTTTTTTGACGGAACATTGTAAAACTGCCCGCTGAATTCAGGTAAAATATAAAAGCCCGTACTGTGTAAAGGTGAAACACAGTACGGGTTTTTGTGTAAAGGATTTCACTTGTCGGTGCGTCAAACCCTATTCAGCCACACACGCAGCAGTCCGATCAGCGTCAAGTGCAGCGGATAATAAATATAGAAAAACCATTTCATCCATCGTGCCTTGCCGCGCTTGCCGTTATACATAGCCAAAAACGGAACGGACAGCACCACGCATAACTGCAAAAGCCCGTATACGACATCTAAAAAAATACAGTAAACCACCGCATAGCAGGCAACGCACAGCACCATGGCCACCATTTGCTTAGCAAAATTGCTGCGATAGGATGCAATACAGCAGACTGCAAGAACGGCTACACAGCTCCAATCCGCGGGAAACGCCAGCACACATATACCAATGAATAAGAGATATTTCAACGGATTGGAGATCTTTTCCTGCGGGACATCAAACAACATTAGCGTCACAAGCCCCAAAAACAGCGCCCACATCACGCTGGTTTGGTTAAAGATCTCACCCGTTGAAAA
Source organism: uncultured Clostridia bacterium (assembly GCA_944384995.1). Classification (GTDB taxonomy): domain Bacteria; phylum Bacillota; class Clostridia; order Oscillospirales; family Acutalibacteraceae; genus Fimenecus. The sequence goes on from CALWVN010000001.1 coordinate 279,674, forward strand.
CGGAACCAACGGAATTCCCGCATTAAAATTGTATGCAAAATGCGAAACAAACGCAAAACCGAGCAGGCGAAGGGCATATTTTTTGCGGTCACGCGTATAATGATACCCTTCAGCGATCATATACCACATAATGGGCGCGGTGATCCTGCCGACAGCGTGCAGGCAAAGCACCCACCAGTGCGTATCATATCCGGGCCACAGCGCCCATGCCAAATGGTCTATGGTCATGGTGAGGATCGCTATGGCTTTGAGCGCATTTCCGGATAATCCGAAAGAGGCCGCGCGCATCGTCTTTTCCATTTTATTGGTTGACAGCGCGGGGCGCTTCCCTGCCCTCTAAGCATTCGCGCGCAGAACGAAGCTCCTGCGGGATATCCTCCTTTGTCAGCGTCGCATGCACAGCACAGGTTCCGGCTGACTTAGCGGTTTCATAATACCAGTGCTTATAATCGAGGATCTGCAAATTTTCTTTCAGCTGCTCAATCTGCCCGAGCACCCGTTCGCGCTGGCGATCGATCATATCCAGCCGTTCCGAGATGCTTTCATCCCCGACGGAGCATAAATCCATAAATCGCTTGATGTCTTTCAGCGGCATTCCGGTTTTTTTCAAACACTCGATCAGGCGCAAACCTTCAAAATCGCTCTGCTTGAACATCCGGATTCCACCGTCTGTGCGCTCCACAAAAGGCAAAAGTCCTTCCTTATCATAATAACGCAGTGTGGATGGTGCAACACCCAGCCGTTTTGCCGCCTCGCCTACCGTATAAAACATAACGAGCCTCTTTTCAAAAATTTCAAAAAACCTATTGACTTAAAGTTAACTTTAAGTTGTAGAATTTAGTTGAACTTCAGATGCAGTATAGCATGCAGCTGAAAATCTGTCAAGAAAGAGGCTTTGAGAATGTCTTCACTTGTTCGAACCAAACCCAAAGTATCCGTAAAAGTACAAACACTCGCTACGGTTGGGGCGCTTGCCGCCGCCGTTGCACTGCCGCAGGTCTTTCATGCCGTCGGCGCCGTTTCGGGGCTCGGTACGGCACTTGGCGAAACCTTTTTGCCCATGCACCTGCCGATCTTATTGGTTGGTCTGACTGCCGGTCCTGCTGCGGGTGCGATTTCCGGCGTTTTAGCGCCGCTTGTCAGCTTTGCACTTTCGGGAATGCCCACAGCCGCCATGCTGCCCTTTATGATGATCGAGCTGCTGTGCTACGGTTTGTTTGCAGGTCTTCTGCGTACAACGCGTATCACCTCGCTCGGCAAAGTTGTCCTTGCACAGATCGGCGGCAGAGCCGTCCGTGCAGCGGCAATCCTGATTGCCTTCTACGGACTTGACAGCACAGCGATTCCCGTAGCAACCATTTGGCGCAGCATTGCAACAGGACTTCCCGGCCTTTTGCTGCAATGGGCGCTGCTACCGCTGCTTCTGTATTGGATCGAAAACCGTTCCCACAAGACCGATGCGTAACGATACGGCTGCAGCGAAAAAGCTGCTGGAAAGCGGACATTATACCTGTGTTTTCTGTAGAAAAGATACCATATATACCGATACAGCACGCGGTGTAAAACCCTTGCTGTCTCGTCTGGACGGCGGCATATCCTTACAGGGTTTTTGCGCGGCAGATAAAGTCGTTGGCAAAGGTGCTGCATTTCTGTACGTCCTGTTGGGGCTTCGCGAGCTGTACGCTGTGACCGTCAGCGAGAAAGCGGCTGCGGTTTTGCAGGCAAACGGTATCTCTTTATACTATAGTAATATGGTATCCGGCATCCGAAACCGCACAGACACAGGCCCCTGCCCTATGGAAGATGCCGTTCGCGATATTGAAGACCCGAAAGACGCGCCCGCCGCCATTCGACAGCGCCTCGCAGAATTGCTGAAATAGAAAACGTCCGCTTGATGATCTGTATATAAAGGAAATAAGAGGGATTCGCATGATTTATAAGGATTTCCAAGATTTGAAGCTCTCGGCGCTCGGGCTCGGCTCGATGCGCCTGCCGACCATTGACGGCAATGACGCTAACATTGACAAGGCAGCGACCGCCGAAATGGTGGAATACGCCATGCAGCACGGCGTCAACTACTATGACACGGCATGGGGCTATCACAACGGCAATTCGGAGCTTGTCATGGGCGAGCTTTTAGAAAAATACCCGCGTGACAGCTTTTACCTTGCAACCAAATTCCCCGGCTATGACCTTTTCAACATGGATAAGGTAGAAACTATTTTTGAAAAGCAGTTGGAAAAATGCCGCGTGGAATACTTCGATTTTTATTTATTCCATAATGTCTGCGAAATGAATATTGAGCAGTATTTGAACCCGAAATACGGCATTTTGGAGTATTTGCTCAAGCAAAAGAAAAACGGCAGGATCCGCCACCTGGGCTTCTCCGTCCACGGCAGCTATGATGTTGCAAAACGCTTTCAGGAAGCCTATGGCGAACATATGGAATTCTGCCAGATCCAGCTCAATTACATGGATTTTGATTTTCAAAACGCGAAAGGTAAGCTGGAACTTCTGAAGACCTACAACATCCCCGTTTGGGTCATGGAGCCGCTGCGCGGCGGGAAGCTTGCTTCGCTTGCAGAAGATTTTGAAGTGCAGCTGCATGCGCTGCGCCCCGAGGAAAGCATTCCCGGCTGGGCATTCCGCTTTTTACAAAGTCTGCCGCAGGTGACCGTAACGCTTTCGGGTATGTCAAATCTTGCGCAGCTTAAGCAGAATATCGAGATCTTCTCTGAAGATAAGCCGCTGAATGAGGACGAGCGAAAGAAGCTGCTCGACATTGCAGCACATATGGTCAACAAATCGGCGCTCCCCTGCACCGCTTGCCGGTATTGTACGTCGCACTGCCCGCAGGGTCTCAACATCCCGTATCTTTTAGAGCTTTACAATGAGCACATCGTCACGGGCGGCGGGTTTCTGGCACCTATGGCGCTTTCCTCGCTGCCGGATGATAAACAGCCAAGCTCCTGTATCGGCTGCCGCAGCTGTGAAGCAGTATGCCCGCAGCAGATTAAGATTTCGGAAGCATTGGCAGACTTTGTACAGAAATTGCAATAAAAGGAAGTCTTCTTATGCTTGAAAAAAATCTCTCCGTCTTTCCGATCGGTGAAAAAAATGATGCGTTTGCGCAGTATTTTATTGGGCAAAGCTATTTAAACATGCTCACCACAAGCGGTGTCGGCATCGGCAATGTCACGTTTGAGCCGGGATGCCGCAACAACTGGCATATTCATCACAAAGGCGGGCAGATCCTGCTATGCACCGCCGGGCGCGGATACTATCAGGAATGGGGCAAGCCCGCACAAGAGCTGCGCCCCGGCGACGTGGTCAACATCCCGCCCGAGGTCAAGCATTGGCACGGCGCGGCGCCGGACAGCTGGTTCCAGCATCTTGCCGTAGAAGTCCCCGCCGAGGGCGCCTCCAACGAATGGCTCGAACCCGTAACGGATGAAGAATACGCAAAATTAAAGTAAGCAACATAAAACACCTCGCTGCTCCTTCAACGGAACGGCGAGGTGTTTTTTAGACAAAAAGCGGCAGCAGCCGGGATGACTGCTGCCGAAACAACCAAGATATAAAATCGGTTATCTCTTGGAGAACTGCGGTGCACGGCGAGCGCCTTTGAGACCGTACTTCTTTCTTTCCTTCATTCTCGGGTCGCGCGTCAGGAAGCCCGCCTTTTTCAGCACAGGGCGCAGGCTTTCATCATACTGCAAAAGCGCGCGGGAAAGACCGTGACGGATCGCACCTGCCTGACCGGTTACGCCGCCGCCCGCAACCTTGCAGACGATGTCGAACTTCTCTGTCGTATTCGTAAGCGTGAGAGGCTGACGAACAATCAATTTGAGGGTTTCCAGCCCGAAGTAATCATCAAGCTCCCTGTCATTTACGGTGATTTTGCCCGTACCCGCATACACACGTACGCGTGCAACGGATTTCTTTCTTCTGCCGGTTCCGTAAAAATAAGGATTGGTATCGTACATTTCGTGTTGCCTCCCTTTCTCAGAATTCTCTTGTCTGCGGCTTCTGCGCCTGATGCGGATGCTCGCTGCCACGGTAAATGTGAAGTCTTGTAAGCGATTTTCTGCCGACGGTGTTGTCGGGAAGCATCCCCTTAACAGCCTTCTTTACGGCAAATTCGGGCTTTTCGGCCATGAGGGTCTTATACTGCACCTGCTTCATGTTGCCGATGTACCCGGTGTGATGATAATACATTTTCTGCTCAAGCTTGTTGCCGGTGAGCACGACCTTTTCAGCGTTGATAACGATGACGTTATCCCCACAGTCCGCATGCGGTGCAAAGGTCGGCTTATGCTTGCCGCGCAGAAGCGTTGCCGCCTCGGCAGCGACTTCGCCGAGCGTTCTGCCGTCTGCATCAAGCACATACCATTCGCGGCTGATGTCGCCGGCTTTGGGCATATAAGTGGACATAGACGTAACCTCCGTATTTTTGGATTCTTTTTCTCAAAGCCTAAACATAATACCACGCAAAACCCGATTCGTCAACTAAAATTTTGTATTTTTTAAGGCTTCAAATGTATTTCTTCTGTTTTCTTTAATTTTCTGCTGTTTTTAACTGTTTTTCTCAAAAATGATTTTTCAAAAAACGGTTTACTTATCTACCATTTTACGATAAAATGGCTGCGAGAATAATGAAAAGGATGATCCTTTTGAAACAGCTGCTTTCTCTGTGCCGTGCGGCGGTGGACAAATATCATATGATCGAGGAGGGCGACAAGATCGCCGTAGGCGTTTCGGGCGGGAAGGATTCCCTGGCGCTGCTGTATGCGCTTGCACAACTGAAAAGCTTTTATCCAAAACACTTTGATATTTTAGCCGTAACCTTAGATTACCGCTTCAACGATAAAGACGGGGATTTTACCGAAATCGCAGCACTGTGCGAACAGCTGGAAGCAGATTATGTGGTGCGCCGCACAGATCTATGGAAAGTCATCTTTGAAATACGGCAGGAAAAGAACCCTTGCGGGCTATGCGCCAAAATGCGCCGCGGGATCCTGCACGATACAGCAAAAGCATACGGCTGCAATAAGATCGCACTCGGTCACCACGCCGACGATGCGGTAGAAACATTTGCCATGAATCTGTTCGGAAACGGCACGATCGGCTGTTTTTCCCCCGTCTCCTATCTCTCGCGCAAAGATCTTACTCTGATACGCCCGCTTGTCTTTGCCGCGGAAAAACAGGTCTCCGCAGCCGCGCGGCATGCAGCGCTTCCGGTGCAGCCTTCCGCCTGTCCCGCCGACAGAACCACAGACCGCCAAAAAGCAAAAGAAATTTTGGCTTCGCTTGAATCGGATTACCCTGCTCTGCGCAAAAAGATTCTCGGCGCGCTGGAACGCGGGCACATAAATGGGTGGTAAAACGTCGAAGAAAATCATCTTTGCAGGATTTCGATCGAAAAAATGCAGATTGATTCTGTATTTTTTGCGCATATGCAGTCTAAGGCACACCTTTATGCATAGCTTGTTTTCAACGTTAAAAATGTTCAAAACTCTGTTCATAATGTTAAAAACTTTGATTTTTCGGTATTTTAGGGGCAAAAATTGCGTAAAGAAAATTGCTTTACATGGCTAAAATTTTTTGACAAGGCCGTGACTTGACACTGTATATTTTTTGCAATCTCCCCTGCAAATGCAGACAGTTTTTGAGTAAAAGCCGCCGTCCTTTCCAAAGTTTGGAAAGGGCGGCGGCTTGTCGTTCGCCTTATTCAGAATAATCCTCGCGTTTATATGCGCAAACACGCAGCATAGTTGCTTTTCCTCTGTGTTGTTTAATCACAATTCGAATCTTCTTGGCATGGTAACTCTTGCGGAAACGACAAATTTTTTTATAGCCGATCACGGTATATTTCCCTATTTTTTTCCAGCGATTTCTACGGTTGATATAAACCTCAAAGGCTTCAATCTGCTGCCCCGTAGCGACGTTCTCCTGCAAAATCAAACTGTCAAACGCAGTCTCGGTCCCGAAGTCCAAAACAAGCTCCGGATGCTCGTCGTCCCCTGCCGCCTGCCAAAAGCTGTCATCCGCATGCAATACGTTTGATGCGCCGTGTTCCGGATCCATTTCACTGGTTGAGCACGCATGGGCATGCTCCAAGAGATCCTGCGGAAATTCCCGCTTTAACATTCTGCCGAATGCGTCCAGCGTCATGGCGTCGTGCATAGCGATCTTTCCCGTTTGGTCTGGCGGAACATTCAAAAGCAGCGAGGCATTGCCACCCACAGAATTCAAATAAATTTTGAAAAGCTTTTTAAGTGATTTGACTTTGTCGTCCTCGTTCTTGTGATAGAACCAGCCGGGACGGATCGAAACATCGACCTCTGCCGGATACCAAATCAACTCTGTTTCGTTGCGGATCGCTTTGCGCGAACCGAGATCGAGCGACATATGGTTATGTTTTTTGGCAAACTTGCGGTCATCGGTTTTTTGTGACCGCTCAGCAACATATTCATTGATGGAAAGCCAAGAAGGCACAACGCTCCACTCCGACTTGCGGCAAACACCGGCTTCATTGCCGATCCAGCGCACGTCCGGCCCGCTGATCGCGATTACGGCGTTCGGCTGTAATTCGCGCATCACAGCGTAATAACCTTGCCAATCATACTGCTGAACCTTGCCGTTTTTGCCTTCACCGCATGCGCCATCCAGCCAAATGGTGAACAGCTCGCCGTAATTCGACAAAAGCTCGCGAAGCTGGTTTTTGTAAAAGGTGTTATACGCTTCCCCCTGCCCGTAGGTCGGCTCATGACGATCCCACGGGGAAAGGTAAACGCCGAATTTCAAACCGTTGTTTCGGCAAGCCTCGGAGACCTCACGCACCACATCGCCGTTACCGCCGCGAAATGGGCTGTTTTTTACGCTGTAATCCGTATAAGCGCTCGGCCACAGGCAGAAGCCGTCGTGATGCTTACAGGTCAAAATCAAGCCACGCATCCCCGCGGATTTGATTGCCTTGGCCCACTGGTCGGCATCAAAGTCCCTCGGATCGAACAAAGACGGCGGTGTCTGCCCATGTCCCCATTCTTTATCCGTAAAAGTATTCATACCAAAGTGACAAAAGGCATAAAACTCTAATTTTTGCCATTCCAGCTGCCGCGCGGACGGCGTAACCTCGGCGGCAAGTTGATAGGATTCCACGCTATTTGCTCCTTTTCCGTAAATTGCAGATAGTATAACACAGTTCATATAAAAATTCAAACTTTACACTTGCAGTCGGACTGTTGATTGACTTTTTTCATATTGTATAGTAGTATTGAATTGTATTTTCTATAAAAAGATAGAAATTTTATGTATTTTAACAAAAGAGGTGCAGAAATGAAAAAAGTGAAACGGGTATTGGCTTGTGTTCTGGCGATTTGTCTGCTGGGCATGCCGTCGGTTACAGCGGCAGCTGCAAATACGACCACACCGCTGATCGTTTTACAGGGATACAGCGGACCGCGGCTGGATGACGCAACCACCGGGGAACAGGTCTGGGGGCTGGATTTTGACGCTGTCGGGCAAAGGATACTGGATGCACTTCCCGACATTCTCGGCACGACAGGTGACACCTTTACCGGGGACACGACCGCTTTGGTGGATGTTCTCGGCGGTATTGTGCAGGAAACGCTGGAACCTGTGCTTTGCAACCCGGACGGCACCTCAAAATATGACCTTGTGCCGCATATTCAAACCGCACAGCAGGCATGCGTTTGCACCTTACGCATGAATGGTGAAGAAGCTCTGATCGCGGAAAAAGAGCTTGTCGCCATGTTTGAGGAATGCATTGGCAGTAATAATGTGTTTATTTTCAACTTTGATTGGCGTAAAGGACAGATGGCATACGCCGACGCGATCGACGACTTTATCGGGCAGGTCAAAGCTCTGACGGGCGCGAAGCAGGTGGATTTGTTTGGTCTGAGCCACGGCGGGCAGTGCGGCGCATCCTATTTGTATCAGTACGGCTGGAAAGGCGATGTACGCAAGGCGATGCTCGACTCCCCTGCTATCGGCGGCACGAGCTTAGTCGGCGACCTGCTTTTGGGCAATCCGATAGATATTGATTATGCGACCATTCTGCAATTCGTGGAGCTCGGACTCGGTACGGAAAGCGAATTTGAAGGCTTACTGCGCTACATCGGCTTTGAGAACTTAAATGCTGTTGTTGCGGATTTGTTCGAACGGTATGTCGTAGATATCCTTCAAAACATCCCGAGCATTTGGGATTTCTGCCCGCTTGACGTTTATGAAGAGGCCAAGGCAAAACGCCTTGACACAACGGTCAATGCCGAACTGATTAAGCAATCGGATGCGTTTCATTACGGGATCCTGCAAAATATGCGTGCCGGTCTTGAGCGTGCACAAAACGCGGGGACCGAGATCGCTATCGTGACAAAATACGGTTTTGAAAACGTGACGGGCAGTAATATCAATTCAGACTATATCATTGACACAGCGCTTTCTTCCGGCGCATACTGCACGCCGTTCGACGAGACATTCTCCGATTCTTACACGCAATCAGGCGATGCATGCACAAACAGCGGGCATCTGCATATTTCCCCGGAGCGCAACATTGACGCATCCTCGGCATATCTGCCTGACAACACGTGGTTTGTCAAGGGGCAATTCCACGGCATGTATGTGTTTGACCCGTATACCGTTTCTTTAGTACAGGCTTTTTATTTCACGGACACGCTGAAAGATGTATTTTCCGACCCGAATTTTCCGCAATTCAACGCGACGCACAACCCGGTAGACAGTCTCTTTGTGCGCTTTGACGCGACCTCGCCCGGCTACCACAGCGGCGCTGACGGCAACCTGCTCTTTTATAATCTCTCCGAGCAATACGAGATCGCCGTGCGGCATGTGGAGGTCATTGGTGCACCGTTCGAAGTGGAAACGCGTATCACACAACGCATTGCGGCAGGTGCAAGCGGCGGCGTGACCATTTCGGCACACGACCTTGCCGCGTGCGAAAAGCCTTTTACGCTGCGCGTGACCTATACGCTGTTTAATCCGCAGCTTTTGCTGAAAACAGAAGATTTTGTTTTTACACCGCTTACTGACGGCGAAGCCCGCCAATTTGCATACTTGATTGCTGACACGCCGCAAACACCGGATATATCGATTCAATCTCCAAACAGGGGTACAACAACCGATGAGCCGGAGACAACGGCACCTGCGGCCGAGCCAAGTACAAATGCCGGCAACACGCAGGCAGAAGCCGCAGAAGATATCCCCGGGACAGGCGGAACAAAGCTTTGGTCTTTGCTGTTATGGGCGATTCCCGTTGCGGGAGCCGCCGCCGTAGTTTCTCCGGCTGTCCGCCGCAGAAAGCACAGATAAGTAAGTCTTTTAACATAGCACAACAGCGCCGAATCACCGATATTGGTGATTCGGCGCTGCTATATGATTCTACCCTTTATGCATTGTTGGTAGCTACAATGTCTACGCCCGTATTCAAAATATTCGCAAGCACGACATCGCCGATGTGCACAGGGGCTTGCACGGTCACCCGATTGATCTCCTGCATACAGTCGAGCAGCAGCTCCTTCGGCACAGGCTTTGCGGACTTCACCGGCACAACAGGCAGCCGACTGCCGATCACTTTCACAGTCGAGGTCAGCATACGTTCGGGATGCGTGCATTCCTGCCGAGCATAGCTGTCGCCGCGCTTACAGGTGTTGCCCGTCACAGAGACAACCTCGTTGTTATCATCCAGCGTAACCGTGACCGCGCAGCCGATGGGACAGGATACGCAAATCAACTCTTTGGTTTTCATAGATCACGCCTCCTTTGTGCTGACAACCAGCTTTGCATCCTCGGGCAGTTTTTCCAAAACGGAAGCTTTCAGCGTCACATATTCCATTTCACCGGGCGTCATTTTGCGCTTTTTGCGGGAAATCAAAGTCTCCTCCCCGCAGGTGACGGTCAGTGTCACATTTTCCAAGACGCGGCCGACGCGGAAATACAGCTTGACATCCTTGTCTGTAGCGCGGTTGATGCGCTGCGGCACGACATAGCGCACGCCGTTCTCCCCGACGGTCGTTACCGTGCCGCCCGCAGGCTTTTCACCGCGGATAAATTTCGCCGCGCCCGCGCCCGCAAGCTTGCTTTCCTCCGTCACATAGTCCACAAGGTCGTGCACTTGCAGTACATTGCCGCAGGCAAACACGCCCTTCTTGGATGTCTCGCGGTATTCATCCACCACAAGTCCGTTCGTTACAGGATCCAGCGCTACACCTGCGCTTTTGGAAAGCTCGTTTTCGGGGATCAGCCCAACGGAAAGCATCAGCGTGTCGCAGGGTATGTACTCTTCCGTACCGGGGATCGGCTGCAAATGCTCGTCCACATTTGCAACGGTCACACCCTCAAGCCTCTCCTTACCGTGGGTCTGGATCACCGTGCAGGAAAGGCGCAGCGGGATACCAAAGTCCTCTAAGCACTGCACAATATTGCGTGTAAGCCCTCCGGAATACGGCATCAATTCACAAACCGCCTTGACCTTCGCGCCTTCCAGCGTCATGCGGCGTGCCATGATCAGCCCGATGTCGCCGGAGCCCAGGATCACAACTGTTTTCCCCGGCATATAGCCGTCTATATTGACGTATTTTTGCGCCGTTCCCGCCGTCATAATGCCGGAAGCGCGGCTGCCTGCAATGGAAAGCGCCCCGCGCGGACGCTCGCGGCAACCCATAGCAAGTACGACCGCCGCAGCTTTCACGGTCAAAAGCCCGTCAAAATTATTGACAGCCGTGACGACATTGTCGGCGGAAATATCCAGCACCATGGTGTCAACTTTAACGTCGATATTTGTTTTATAAAGCGCTTCGGAAAAGCGCGCGGCATACTCAGGTCCGGAAAGCTCCTCCCCGAAATAATGGAGACCGAAGCCCGTATGGATGCACTGCTCCAAAATCCCACCGAGCGTGTCTGCACGCTCCAGCACCAAAATCTTCTCAACGCCGTCCTCATGCGCCTGCAAAGCGGCTGCCATACCGGCAGGACCGCCGCCCACTACGACCAGATCATATTGCAGCATGGTATCCACCTCACTTCGTCTTTTCAAACAAGATCTTGGAGTTCCCGCCGAACTTTGTGATCTCGTTCATCGGCACGCCCAGCTCTCGCGATAAGATCTCCACGACCTTTGAGCCGCAGAAGCCGCCCTGGCATCTGCCCATCCCCGCGCGGGTGCGGCGCTTGATGCCGTCCACATCCCGTGCACCGGCGGGCGCATGGATCGCGTCGAGGATCTCACCTTCCGTGATCGTCTCACAGCGACAAATCACCCTGCCGTATGCTTTATTTTTGGCGATCAGCGCCTCGCGTTCGGCTTTCGTCATATTGCGAAAACGAACGGGCGCTTTACGGCCGGGTTTGAAATCCACGCGTTCGGAAGCCTTAGTTTTTTCAAGAAGCATCTCATACACCATTTCCGCAATGGCGGGCGCTGCGGAAAGGCCCGGGGATTCGATACCGGCGACGTTGACAAAGCGATCGCTTTTTTCGGAAAATCCGATAATAAAGTCATCCGTGGTCGGATGTGCGCGAAGTCCCGCAAACGAGGTGATCGCCCCGCGCAGATTCAATTCCGGAACGGAGCGTTTTGCTTTTTCAACAACAAACTGCAAACCCTTTGCAGTGGTGTCCACATCTTCCTTATCGTCCACATCCAAAGCAGACGGGCCGATCAGCAGATTTCCGTCCACCGTAGGCGTGACAAGCACGCCTTTACCCATTTTGTTGGGGCATTGGAAGATCGTATGGTCAGCCAAGTAGCCATAGGCTTTATCCAGCAGATAATATTCGCCTTTGCGCGCGACGAGTGAAATGCTGTCGTCGCCGATCATGCGCGCAATATCATCCGAATGGATCCCGGCGGCATTGACGATATACGCCGCCTCGATTGCGCCGCAGGTCGTTTGCAGGGTAAATCCGTCCGGCGCTTTTTCTATGGCTGTCACCGCACAGTTGCGGATAAAGTCCACACCGTTCTCTACGGCATTTTCCGCCGCTGCAATCGTCAGCTCGTACGGGCACACGATCCCGGCCGTTTCCGAAAGCAGTGCGCCGACGACTTCCCCGCTTACATGGGGTTCGAGTTCGAGCACCGCAGACTTGTCCAAAACAGACAACCTGGGCACGCCGTTTTTCAGCCCGCGTTCATACAACGCGTGCACGTGCTGCATTTCCTCTTCGGAAAACGCGAGTACCAAAGAGCCGTTGTTGCGGTAAGGCACATGCAGCGTCTCGCAAAGCTGCGGCATCAATTCGGTGCCGCGCACATTGAGCTTGGCTTTCAGCGTACCGTTCGCCGCGTCAAAGCCGCCGTGGACAATGGCGCTGTTCGCCTTGGTCGTCCCCATGGCGACGTCGTTGTACTTTTCCAAAAGCACAACATGCAAATCCGTGCGTGAAAGCGCACGCGCGATCAGCGCGCCGACTACGCCCGCACCGACAACGGCAACGTCATACTTCATACCGTTTCACTCCATATCATTATTTGAGCGAATCGCCCATTATTCGTCGTAAGTAATATCCTGCCCTGCGAAGTCCTCCTCGTCACCGCGTTCTACCAGCACAATATCCTCCGAGGTACGTGTACCGCTGAAGAAATCCGACATCGTGTTGTGCAGCTGCATAAGCTCATCGCGAAACGGAAAGGTATCAGTGTAATAGGCTTCAAAATCCGTCATAAAACTGCCGTCGAACAAAGTCTGCGCAGTGATCTCCGGCATTGTCGCGAGATTGCGGTTCTCGGTTTCGGATACTGTTTTATCCGTATCAAAGATGCTGATGAAAAGCAAAGTAAACAGCGTACCGAAAAACAATATACACATCAATGCGGCAAAAGGCTTTAGAATTTTCGGGAACGCCTTTTCTCCCGACGCATCAGAAGTGCCGGGAACAAGGGTTTTCGATTTTTTTAGTTTATTGGAAAATGCAACCATTCGATCTTAAATGCTCCTTAAAAACGGAAATACAGAAAAGGATTATAGCTTGATCCTATAAGCGCTGCTGTCGACACCAGAAGCACACCGACTGCAAAAACAGTTTGTCCGACGCTTAATAGCATTCGTTGCATTTTCTCGCTGCGAAGACGCAAAAAGAATTTTCGCAATAACGGCAGCACCGGCATAGAGCAAATCGCACAGACAGGCAGAACCGCAACAAAGTTAACGATGATTGTGCGCTGCGTAACGGTGGAAAATCCGTTTCCCCCGAACGCGGCAAGGAAAAACGCCTGGATCTCGGACAGGGATTCAAAGTAAAAGAATACCCAGCCCACGAGCACAACGAGCAGAGAATACACATGGCCGATCGCGGCGGGCAATTTTTCGAGTTTTTTGCCGAGCCACAGCTTTTCTACCATCAAAAATACGAAGTAATACAGGCCCCACAGCACAAAATTCCACGATGCACCGTGCCAAAGGCCGGTCAAGAGCCAGACGATCAGCATATTCACAGCCCAGCGCTTACGATTGCCGCCCATGGGGATATAGACATAGTCGCGGAAAAACGTACTTAATGTGATGTGCCAGCGCCGCCAGAAATCATTGATGCTGCGCGCGGCATACGGGTAACGGAAATTTTCGGGGAAATCAAATCCGAAGATCTTGCCCAACCCGATCGCCATGTCGGAATAGCCCGCAAAATCAAAATAGATCTGAAATGCATAAGCCAAAATACCGACCCATGCGCCCAACATGGTAAGCGAGGACAGATCGCCGCCGATAAGCTGTTCGCAAAGCTCGCCCACGAAATTCGCAAGCACGGTTTTCTTCAACAGCCCGATGCAAAAACGTACGATCCCCTCTGCCGCCTTCTGCAAAGAGCAGGTACGCGCCTCCAGCTGCTCGCAAACATCGCTGTAGCGCACGATCGGTCCGGCAATAAGCTGCGGGAACATGGAGACATATAAAAGCAGCATATAAAAGCTTGTCTGCACCGGTACACGGCCGCGGTACACATCCACAACATAGGTGAGCGCCTGGAACGTGTAAAACGAGATACCGATCGGCAGCGCAACGCCTAAAAGCGGGATATGTACGGAGAACAAATCGTTCGCTGCCGTGGTGAAGAAATCATAATATTTAAACAGCCCGAGAGACGAAAGCGTTAATACGACAGCAAGGGTCAAAAACAATTTGGCTTTTTTCGTGCCGCGATATTTTTCCACAAACAGCCCGGCAAAAAAATCTACCGCCGTTGTGGCGATCATCAAAAGGATATAGACGGGTTCCCCCCAGCCGTAAAAGAGCAAAGAAAAAATCAGCAGTACAATGTTGCGGATCTGAATTTTTTTGGGAATGAAATAAGCTGCCAGACACAGCGGCAGAAAAATATACAAAAAAACAAGGCTTGAAAAGACCAAGGGACAGCCCCCAAAAACACGGAATGAATTATAAATATTGTATCATATTTTTGAAAGCCTGCATAGACTTTTTCGTTAAAAAATCAACATGCGTGCAAATAATCACACGGCTTTTTCCATTTCCTTGCGAAGCCGTTCTATGATCCGTTTTTCGAGCCGCGAAATATAGCTTTGTGAAATCCCGAGCAGCGAAGCAACCTCTTTTTGCGTATGCTCCGCCTGTCCGTCGAGGCCAAAGCGCATGCGCATGATCATCTGCTCGCGCGCCGGCAGGCTTTCAACGGCTTGAAGCAAAACCTGCTTTTCATCGTCCTGTTCAATATTCTCATGTACGGCGTCCGCGTCGCTGCCAAGCACGTCAGAGAGCAAAAGCTCATTGCCGTCCCAATCCACGTTAAGCGGCTCATCAATAGAAACATCCGTTCGATGCGCGCCCGTTTTGCGCAGGAACATTAAAATCTCATTTTCAATACAGCGTGAAGCATAAGTCGCAAGCTTTATATTTTTTTCCGGGCGAAAGGTATTGACGGCTTTGATCAGTCCGATCGTACCGATCGAGATTAGATCTTCTACGTTTATACCCGAGCTCTCGAATTTTTTTGCGATATAGACAACAAGCCGCAAGTTATGTACGATCAAATCTTCGCGTACGCACGTTTCCCCTGCGGAAAGACGCCGAAGCAATTCTTCTTCGCGCGCTTTGGACAACGGTTCCGGCAAGGTCTCCGGGCCGTTTATGTAATGAACGTCCTTGCAAGAAAGCCGTGCTTTCAGTTTCAGAAACCAAGCCCTTATTTTTTTGAACATGCTGTTTTCCTCCTCTTTCAAAAAAATCGCTGCAAAGCAATACGCTGTACTCCCCACCGGCAAAGGGTTCGGCACTTTGCGCCAGCAGAACATTCTCCAGCGCAAAACTGCGCTTCGGAACCGAAACACGGGAAACGGAAATCGCACGCAGCATGCCTTTACCGCCAATGCTTGCATATGGGATCAAACGAATATCGGTTCCCGGGATACCTTCGGGCGGTACGCCGCCGTCTAAAAAGCTTTGAACGTTCAACGGTGCAAGGCATTTTACCACGCGCGGTTCCGCGATCAGAACGGGTCGATCGGAAAAGCCGTCCGAAAGGCTGTGCCCTGTATCAAGCAACGCCTTTTCGCAAATACATTTTCCGTTATTCATAAGCGTGATGTCAAAAAGCCTGTCATCCGGGGTCCGGCGGCGCAAAAGTTTGGACAGAAGCGTTAAAAATCCGTAGCATAAAAGTGTAAACAGCAAAAGCACACGGATATTCAAGTCAAAATATACGGTACCGTTCTGGATCGCCATATTCTGCGGACGAAACAGGAGGTAAATACCAAGCATCAGTCCCGCGAATATAAAACTGACGGCAAAATAAGCGCCGACGCTTTTAAGTAAATCGCGCAGTCCGTGCACGGGAAACGCCGCAAGTACGATCAAGACACAGGCGGCGATATGTATCGGGATGAAAAGCCATACGGGCAAAGGCGGAAGAAAAATCACCAACGCATATGCGCCGCCGAACAGCGCCCCAAGCAAAATACGCCGGCGGCGCACCGTTTTGCGCAACAGCGCACGCGCCAGCAGCAGCAAAAAATAATCTATGATGATATTCATGACCAGCAAAACGTCAACATATACAACCATACATGTGCCCCCAAAAAAATCCGACACCGTTATTATACCGATGTCGGATTTGATAATTTGTCAAATTGTGGGCGCATTTATGATTTCGCGGTGCGCAAATAGTCTTCTAAAATCATTACGGCGGAAACTGCGTCGATCACGGCCTTTCGCTTTTTGCCGCGGGTATTTGTGACATTGAGCACGCGATGCGCAGCTACGGTCGTCAAGCGTTCGTCCTGAAAATCCACAGGAAGCGCACACTGCTCACGAAGCAGCTCGGCAAAGGCACGGCAGCTTTGGGCGCGAAAGCCCTCTGTGCCGTCCATGTTTTTCGGAAGACCCACAACTATTTTTTGCACGCCGCGCACTTTTGCAATATCAGCAATGCGTATGGCAAGCAATTGCGAATCTTTCTCCTCCAATACCGTTACGGGCGACGCAAGCAGCTCCATAGCATCGCAAACGGCAAGGCCTGTGCGCGCATCACCGTAGTCAACTGCCAAAATCACCATGGCTGTACCGTCCCAACAATATCGGAAACGCTGTTTTCTCCTTTAGCGTCCAAATATTCTTCAATGCCTGCAATCACCTTGAGTGGAATATACGCATCCGTAAAATTTGCAGCGCCGATCTGTACGGCGCATGCACCTGCTAACAGCATTTCCACGGCGTCCTGCCACTTGGTGATTCCGCCCATACCGACCACGGGGATCTTAACGCGGTTTGCCGCCTGCCAGACCATGCGAAGCGCCACGGGAAACACCGCCGCACCCGAAAGCCCGCCTGTATTGTTGCGTAAAACGGGTCTGCGGGAATTCACATCGATGCGCATACCCGTCAGTGTATTGATCAAAGAGATCGCATCCGCACCACCCGCCTCCGCTGCGGCGGCGATCTCCGCAATATCCGTCACATTCGGCGTGAGCTTCATCATGATCGGCTTGTCCGAAGCCGATTTGCAAAGCTTTGTGATGCGCTCAACCGCCTGCGGACTTGTGCCGAAAGAAACACCGCCCGCTTTGACGTTCGGGCAGGAAATATTGACTTCAATGATGTCCACAGCGCTGCCCTGCAGGCGGCGGATCGTTTCTGCGTATTCCTCCTCTGTGCTGCCCGCGACATTTGCGATCACCGCGACGTCTTGGGATGCGAGATACGGTAGGTCATCTTGCAGGAAAGCATCTACGCCGGGATTTTGCAGGCCGACGGAATTGAGCATGCCCGCAGGTGTTTCAGCAATACGCGGCGCAGGATTACCGAGCCGTTCATGCAGCGTTGTACCCTTGCAGGAAATGCCGCCAAGCCTCGAAATATCGTAAAGGCGCGCATATTCCCGGCCGAAGCCGAATGTGCCGCTTGCCGTGATAACAGGATTTTTAAGCGTTACGCCCGCGATATTCACACGCATATCAGCCATTGAAATCGACCTCCTTCGCGTCAAATACCGGCCCGTTTTTGCAAACATGGCGCATATGCTCGCCGTCTGCATCGTGCGTTTTGCAGGCGCACACAAGGCAAGCGCCTACCCCGCAGCCCATGCGCTGTTCCAGCGAAACATAGCATTGCACATTTTTCGCTTCACAAAGCGCTGCCACATTTTTGAGCATTGGCGTGGGACCGCACGCGTACACGACTGCGTCGGGAAGCGCCTCCAGCCGTTCTTTTAAAATATCCGTTACAAACCCTTTGGTTCCGAACGAGCCGTCATCCGTCGTTACGGCAACGCGCCGGCAGGCGCTTTCAAATTTATTCAACAGTATGACCTGTGCCTCGGAACGAAATCCGAGAATTGCTTCAGCGCTTTCACCGTAATCCTGCGCAGCGCCGAGCATGGGCGGGCAGCCGATACCGCCGCCGACAAAGATCGCGGGTTTCTCCCGGTCGGGGAAAAAGCCGTTGCCTAAAGGGCCGAGAATGTTGATGACATCCCCCTCTTTACGGGAAGCCAGCCACTCGGTGCCTTCTCCGCGCACCTCAAATACCAGAGTGATCGTGCCGTTGTCCTTATCAATTTCACAAATCGAAATCGGACGGCGCAAGGGCTTTTCGCCGCAGCGGATGTGCACAAACCGCCCGCACCAGCTTTCTTCTGCCAATTTTGGGCAATCTACCGTAAAAGCATAGGTCGTAGCGTTTAATTGCTCTTTTCGCTGGATCGCAAAGTCAGCTTGCAGCATTTCGCAAAGCTCCTTTCCGGATATTACAGACTTTCCACATACAGTTCTTCTGCTGCACTGTTTTCAGCAAGACAGGCTGCGAGCGCCGCAGCCGTTTCCACAGAAGGCAAGACCGGGATACGGCGCAGCAGCGCGGTGCGGCGGATGCGCACTTCATCTGCGTTTTTGGCAGCGGTCGGCTGTGCCGTAGAGACAAGATAGGACAGCCGATTTTGAAGGATCAAGGTCAGCGTGTTCGGAGAGCCCTCATGGATCTTACGTACAGCATTCGCAGCTACGTGATTGGCATTCAATAGTTTTGCCGTGTTTGACGTCGCATATACCTTAAAGCCCAGTTTTTGGAAGGCGGCAGCAAGTGCGGCACTTGCCGGTTTATCAGAATCTGCAACAGAGATCAGGACCCCGCCCGTGCGCTTCATGCGCATACCGGAGGCAATAAAACCTTTGAGCAGCGCTTCATCAAAGCGCCTGCCGACGCCAATGACCTCGCCCGTAGACTGCATCTCGCCGCCGAGCTGCACATCCGTACCGGTAAGCTGCTCGAAGCTGAACACCGGCACGCGGACAAACGATTTCTGCGGTTCTTTATAAAGCCCCGTGCCGATGCCGATATCCGAAAGCGTCTCACCAAGCATCAGGCGCGTTGCAAATTCGATGATCGGCAGCGCTGTAGCCTTCGATAAAAACGGGATGTTGCGTGTGGCGACAACGCTGGCACTTGAAACATAAACCGCGTTGTCGTAGATAACGAACTGAATATTAAGCAAGCCCTTAAAGCCAAGTTCCCGCACGAGACGACCCGTGAACTCGACAATCTCATCTTTTACCGCGTCGGAAAGCGTCACGGCGGGAAAAGCGGAAATCGAGTCACCGGAATGTACGTTCGCCTTTTCGATGTGCTCGCAAATACCGGGAATGAGAAATTCCGACCCATCCGACAGCACATCCACTTCGGCGCCCTTGCCGATCATTACGCGACGGTTGTTGGTATGGCGGATGTTGAGCTTATCCAGAATGTCAAAAAACGCAATTTTGTTTTTGAGCATTCGATGCGCTTCCGCATCCGCGCCGTAGACCGCAATACCCATTCCCCGCAGCAGCTCGGATTTTCGAACCGCCTCGCCGCCACCGAAAGCAAGAATCGCGCCGTCGGGTTTTTCCGTTTCACAGACAGCCGCAACATCCTCCGCAGTGATCGGATCAACATACAGCTTATCTGCCGCAGCGAAATCCGTTGTGTTCGCCGCAGGATTGTTGTTGAGCATGACGGTCTCAAAGCCGAAATCTTTCAGCGTGCGCAGCGCAAGGAATGCCGCATAGTCACGGTCGGTGCCAAGACCAATAGATGTGGGACCGGCGCCGACAACAAGGATCTTTTTCTTTTGCTGCGGATGCTCGCGCAGGAACATCACCGCCTCGTTATCTTCATCCCATGCGGAATAAAAATAAGGCTTTTGCACGTCAAATTCGGCGGCGCAGGTATCCACGGTGTTAAACGAATGTGCCGCCTGATACGGCAATTCTTCTTCCCCGCTGACCGCCGCGATCACACTGTCCAGGAAGCCAAGGTGCTTGGCGTGCAAATAGCTTTCTTCTGAAAGCTCTGCACGAAGCGCTGCCTCGGCATCGGCTATGTTTTGCAGCTTGGACAGGAAAAACAGGTCGATCCCCGTAATCTCATGCAGGCGATACAGCGAAAAGCCGCGCTTTATGGCTTCATATACCGTGAATATTCGCTCGTTATCTGGGCTGCAAAGCCGCGCTTCCAGTTCCTCGTCAGACACCATCCGCAGTTTCGGCAGCCCAATGTGCTGTGTTTTCGGATGGATGGAACGGATCGCTTTCAAGAGGGCAAGTTCAAAGCCTGTACCGATAGCAAAAGCCTCACCGGTCGCTTTCATTTTTGCGCCGAGACGACGGTCGGCGCTGTCGCCGAATTGTTCAAAAGACCATTTCGGCACACGCACGGCACAGTAGTCGAGTGCAGGTTCGTTGGCGGCGGTGGTCACCCCCGTCAATGCATTGGGGATCTCATAAAGCCGCATGCCGAGCGCCACGTGCGCGCAGACAGCCGCAATCGGGTAGCCCGTTGCTTTGGAGATCAGCGCCGTCGTGCGATTCAGCTCAGGTTCAACACTCAGCACATAATAAGAGCCGTCTGTGGGGTGCAGCGCAAAACGCACCATGCAAGCGCCGACAATCTGCAAATAGCCTGTGATCTTCCGTGCGGCGCGGCGCAACATCATAAGCTCTGCGTCCGTCAGCGTCTGCGCAGGCAAAACGATTACGCTGTCACCTGTGTGCACACCGACCGGATCCATGCTTTCCGTACTGCAAACACTGATGGCGTTTCCGTCCGCATCGCGCACAACGGCGAGCTCGATTTCCTTATATGCGTCCACGCATTTCTGCAAATGCACCTGACCGACAAGCGACTGGGCGGCACATTCTGAAAAAGCCGCTGTAAGCTCGTTTGAATCCCGGCACACAATGCTGCTGCCGCTTTCGGCGGAAAATGCGGCCTGTATACGCACAGGATACCCGGCACACTCGGCAAAAGCCGCTGCTTCTTGAGCACTGCTCGCAATATCCGCCGGCAGATGCGGTTCCCCTGCACGCGTCAGCATGGATTGCAGCGCCTGTGCATTGTGAATGCTTTTAATGACCTCAGGCTGCGCGCCCAAAAGCACCGCGCCATGTTCCTCTAAGTATCCGTTCTGCGAAAGTTCCAGACAGATTTCCAGACCCGTTTTGCCGCCTGCCGTTGAAAGAATTGCATCAGGCTGCTCGATCTCAATGATCTTTTTAATGACTTCGCTGTTAAGCGGCTCCATATAAACGGTATCCGCCACGCCGTGTTCCGTCATGACCGTTGCAGGATTGGAGTTTGCTACGACAACCTGAATCCCCGATTCTTTCAACACACGGCACATCTGCACACCCGCATAGTCAAATTCGCTCGACTGCCCGATGACGACCGGTCCCGCGCCGATCACGAGGATTTTTTTAAACTGAGATCTCATTTGCGCGCCTCCCCCATCATTTGCATAAAGCGGTCAAATACCCAAGACGTGCTGCTGGCCGGATCTGCGCTTGGTGTAAACTGAACACTGAAGCCCGGGAAAGCACGATAAAAAAGCCCCTCCACGGAATCGTCATTCACATTCGTCAAAAAAATCTCAGCACAATCAGGCGAAACACTTTCACGCCGAACAGCGTAACCGTGGTTTTGTTCGGTAACCATTAAACGGTTGGTATGCGCGCACAGCACAGGCTGGTTGGAGCCTCGATGACCCTGATGCATTTTTTCGATCTGTGCGCCTGCTGCCAGCGCAAGCATTTGGTGTCCAAGTCCAACGGCAAAAATCGGGATGCCGAGCTTTGTCATCTCAGCGATCTCCCGCACAAAAGCCGGGTTATCATCCGGATCGGCCGGGCCGTCCGAAAGGAAAATCCCGTCAGGACACAGCACGCGCACCTGCTCGGCAGTGTAAGAAGCGGGTAAAATATCCAGAGAACAACCGCGTTCAATGAACCCCTCTAAAATCTCGCGGGGAAAGCCGTAATCCATTACGCATACGCGATATTTTTCAGATTCCGTTTTAATTTGCTGTGGCTCACGTATGGTGATTGCTTCGACCGCACCGGAGATGGTATAGGCACGGATTTGCTCGAGCAACGCGTCTTTATCGTCCAAGCTGTCTGTGATCGCACCTTTGACATAGCCTTTGTCACGCAAAGCACGCGTTAAGCGGCGCATATCAATACCGCAAAGCCCGACGATCCCACGCAAACGCAAGTATTCATCTAAAGTGAGCTCGCCTTCGGCTGTCACACCGCACCATTCACGCACGATATAACCGTTCGCCATGATATCCGAAGTACGGTTTTGTGCTATGACACCGCGATTGCCGACCAAAGGATAGGTCTGCGCTACGATCTGCCCGTAATAGGTCGGATCGGACAAAAGCGAGGTATAAGACGCTGTGCAGGTATTAAACACGACCTCGCCGACGGCAGTCCCCTGCTTTCCCATGGAAAGGCCTTCAAACAGCGTTCCGTCCTCGAGCAGAAGATACGCTTTTTGCGGATTTCGACTCATAGTTCAGTCCCCTTTGCTTTCCGAGATGGCAGCGGCAATATCATCACGCATACGCAAGGCTTCCGCACGTGCGGCTTTGGCGTAATCCTGCTCATCACAGCCGTTTTTCTGATAGGCGCACATAATCCCGCGGGAGGAATTGATGATCGCGCCGTCGCCGTTTTTGTCAAACGCTGGCACAACATCCTTTGCCCCGCCGCCCTGCGCACCGTAACCGGGTACGAGGAAAAACGTATGCGGCAGCGCCCCACGCAGTTCGGCAAGCTGCTGCGGATAGGTAGCGCCTACGACCGCGCCGACGGCAGAATACCCGTATGCACCGCGTGTCTGCTCGCCCCACGCTTCACACATATCCCCCATGACGCGGTACACCGGTTTGTCCCCAATGCATTTGTCCTGCAATTCACCCGAAGAAGCGTTGGAGGTCTTGACAAGAACAAAAATGCCTTTATCCTGTGCGGCGCAGATCTCGGTCAGAGGCTTGATGCCGTCCGTCCCGAGATAGCCGTTGACCGTCAGCGCATCCGCATCGAATGCCGCGATCTGTTCGCCGTTTATAGCCGTCGTACCAAGATGTGCGGCGGCGTACGCCTGCATGGTCGCACCGATGTCGTTTCGCTTGCCGTCGGTTATGACAAACATGCCTTTCTTTTTTGCATACAGGATTGTTTCATGCAGCGCACGCATACCCTGCCAGCCGTACATTTCATAATAAGCGCACTGCGGCTTTACAGCGGGCACGATATCGCACAGTGCGTCAATAAGACATTTGTTGAACGTCAGCAAAGCGGCGGCGGCCGCCTCAAGCGGGTCGCTGTATTTTGCAAAAGCTTCGTCGCAAATGAAGCGCGGCACATAGTCAAGTTTCGGGTCAAGCCCGGCTACCGTCGGATTTTGCATATTGCGAATACGCTCGATCAATCTGTCAAACCCCATGATGTCCTCCTAAAACAGTTCGTTATATACGATCCTGCCATCCAAAACCGTCATTTTCACTTTGGATCGCAGGGAACAGCCCTTGAAAACACAGTTTCTCGATTTGCCGTGCAGACGATCGGTGTTTACCGTCCACCGTTCTTTTTCATCGATCAAAATCAGGTCGGCACGTTCACCTATACGCAGCGTTCCGCCGCCGACGCCTAAAATTTCCGCCGGACGACAGGACATCCTTTGAATCAGTTCGGAAAGAGACAGCTTGCCTGTTGCAACCAGCGCCGTATAGCTTGCCGAAAAGGAAGTCTCCATACCGATCACGCCGTTTGGCGCTTTTAAAAAGTCCTGTTTTTCCGTCGGCGTGTGCGGTGCATGGTCGGTCGCGATCACGTCGATCGTACCGTTTAAGAGCGCTTGCTCGATTGCCTTACGGTCCTGCGCACTGCGCAAAGGCGGATTCATGCGGTAATCTGCATCGCGCGTTTCTAATTTATCTTCATCATAAATAAAATAGTGCGGACAGGTCTCCGCCGTAACGGACAGCCCTTTCGCTTTGGCATCCGCTATAAGTGCGGCGCTTCCCACCGTGCTTACATGACAAATGTGCAGATGCGCGCCTTTCGGCGCATTCATCAAAAGCGCGATCTCCCGCGCAGTACCTGCGTCCTCAGCGGCATTCGGGATACCGCCCACCCCAAATCGAGCGCTCCATTTTCCCTCGTTGATGATACCGCCCGCTGAAAGAGAACGGTCTTCCGTATGTGCAAAGATCGGGCGGCGCAGCCGTGCACTCTCTTTCAGCGCACGCGCCATGAACGCAGCGGTCGCAACCGGCACGCCGTCGTCGGAAAAAGCACAGGCACCGCTTTGCGCGAGCGCTTCCATATCGGTCAATTCCTCGCCGCAAAGGCCCTTTGTGATCGCAGCCACAGGCAATACGCGCGCATCCGCCTGCTTTGCCTGCTCCAAAACATATCGCACAGTCTCAGGCGTATCACAGGCGGGACGGGTGTTCGGCATAGCGCAAAGCGTCGTCACGCCGCCCGCCGCCGCAGCTTTACAGCCGCTTAAAACATCTTCTTTTTCCGTGAATCCCGGATCGCGCAAATGCACATGTAAATCAACAAGCCCCGGGGCCAAAACCAGCCCCGAAGCGTTGATGACAGTTGCAGAATCCGCGCAAAGACCTTGCCCGATCTGCGCAATTTGGTTTTCCCGACACAGCACATCACAGACGGTGTCCAGGTTTTGGGAGGGGTCAACGACCCGTGCGTTTTGAAACAATAGCTGCGCCATAATCTCTCCCCTGCTCTATTTACGCGGCAGATTCTGTTGCAGCAGGCTGCGTGGTCTCCGCAGCGGGCTGTGTCTCTGTTGCAGCCGTAGTTGTTTCGCCCGGCGCTGCCGACGTTTGCTCGCCGCCCGAATCACTGTCTGCAGCCGGTGTGCTCGAAGCGTGACTCGCCGTGCAGGTACCGGGCAGATTTTCCTTAGAATACCAGCCTGTTGCGCGGCTGGTACAGCCGTCGCTTGCCAAAAGACCGGTCTCGGTACAGTAGGTGCGCTGCTCGACGATCGGTGAGAACTTTTTAAAGTCTTTGCGCTCCAAATCGTCGTGGATCAGATTCATCACAGCATCAAATATACTGCCGGCAGGGTTACCGGATACATAGCTGGAAATCTGCTTAGGCGTATCACAGCCGAACCAGACCGCCGCCACATAATACGGCGTGCCACCGACAAACCAGCGGTCTTTGTCCTCAGAAGTCGTACCGGTTTTCGCAAACAGCGGAGAATTGTCCAACCCATAATTACGGGCTGTTGCCTGCCCCGCGTGATCGGTCACGACCGTCTGCAAAAGCTCGTTCATCACGTCCGCCGTATCCTGCGAGATCGCCTGCTCGCCTTCCGTTTCGGCATGACGCAAAAGCACCTCAGAGCCGCTTGAATTGGTGACCTCGTAATAGCAGTAAGGTTCGAAATACTTGCCGCCGTTGCCGAACACGGCAAACGCCGCAGCCATTTCCAGCGTGGAGACGCCCTCATACGTACCGCCGACTGCCAGTGAGGAAGTATTTTTGTCCGTCGGATCCACAAGGTGCGACAAATGGAATTTCTGTGTCGCATATTCAAAGCTTACATCAAAGCCGATTTCCTGTAAGATCTGCGCCGGCACGGTGTTATAGGAAATCACCAGCGCTTTCTGCACGGTCACATAAGATCCGGGCGAGCCGGGATCGTTGCCGTAGTTCACCGGTCCGTATCTGCCGTCGTCATAGTAGTTCGGGATACCGTAGTTTTCGATCTTGGTGCTCCAGGTAATATACTTTTCTTCCATTGCGGGTGAATAAATCGTCAGCGGTTTTATGGAGGAACCCGGCTGCCGGTACGAGTTTGCCGCACGGTTCAGCACACGGTTCTCGGTTTTTTCGCCGGCGCCGCCGACCATACCGACGATGCGGCCGCTGTAGTCCATGATGGTCATGGCGGATTGTGCGTCGTCAATATTTTTATTGTAGCGCGGGAAATCCGTTCGGTTGACATAGACGCTTTCCATCGCCTCCTGCACATCCAGATCCACAGCAGAATAGATGCGCAAGCCGCCCGAATAGATCAGCGAGGATGCCTGTGAACGGGAATAGCCGTACTGATCCATAAGATCGTCCCGCACACTTTGGATCACATAGTCCACATAATAGCTCCAAACGGAATTCTCCTTTTCGACCTGCTGGGAGGCGAGGTCGCCCGAGGGCTCATAGCCCTCGCTGTTGGTGAACACCATTTCATAAGCAACCGCCGCATCATATTCCTCCTGCGTGATCATATCCTGATCCAGCATGTTATACAGACATGTCAACTGACGCTTTCGGTTTTCGTCGGGATGCAGCAGCGGGTCATTCGCCGAAGGCGACTGCGTAATCGCGGCAAGAGAAGCGCATTCGGCAAGGTTCAGATCCTGTACATTTTTACCAAAATACGTCTCCGCCGCCGTCTGCACACCGTAGCAGCCGTGGCTCATATACACCGTGTTCATATACGCCTCGAGCACGGTTTCCTTGGAAACATTCTTCTCCAGGTTCAGCGCCATGAGAATCTCATAGAATTTTCGGTTGAGCGTACGCTTGTTTTCCCCGGTCAGGTTTTTAATAAGCTGCTGGGTAATGGTCGAGCCGCCCGTGGAACCGCGGTCTTTGATGATCGCGGAAAGCGTGCGGAACCAGTCCACGCCGTTATGGTTGTAAAAGCGCTTATCCTCCAGCGCAATATAAGCGTTCGCTAGGTTCTGTGGGATCGTGCTCTCCTCCGGGTTTTCGCTGTAAGTCACCCAAACGCGGTTCTGCTCGCCGTGCAGACGTGCAAGCTGAACGACCTCGTCGTTATCGTCATAGGCGTAAATGAAGGTCGTCTGGTCTTGATTCTCACGATACTCTTCCAAATTCACCTTGGCTTCGCCGTTGACATAGGACACGGCAAACGAGAGCACATAAATCCCGACGATCAGCATAGTTAACAGTGCAGTCAGCGCACAAGCCAGCAGCACCGTTACTGCCGTACGGTGCTTCGCGAGGACATTTGAGCGCTTTTTCGTGCGCGTGGTGTTCCTTCTGCGTGGTTGTTTTGCCATAGAGTTTTCGCTGTGCGCGGCAGACGGCTTTTTACCGCAATAGCCCACGCAGCGCTCCTTTCCGAAAATAAATCCTGTGCCCGTTTGTCAAATCCTGTTATAAAGCAACTACAAATAGGCATGACCCGGTACACTTACATAGGGTATTGTATCATATTTTTGACGCTATTTCATTAAAAATTTCCATTTTTAACAAAATTTAATAAAAGCGTGCCGCACGGGCAAACTGTTATAAAGGAAGTGATGTCTTGCAAAAGATCCTGAAGCGCTGCATACTCGGCGTGTTGTGCGCGCTGATGCTGGTCGTTCTCGTCGCCGCACTTGCTTTGCAGGCGGGCGATGGCGACACGCAAGCTGCAACAGAAGTACAAAAGGCAGTGACACCGAAATATGTTTTTTCGCAATATGAAGGCAGACTCGCGCTTTACGAGCGCGGATACACCATGCCGGTGGAGATTTATGATGTCTATCTGCAAAACTTCCCGCCCGACGAGCAGGAGCGCCTCACGGCAGGCATCCCTGCACAAACGGACGAAGAAATTCAAAAGATCATAGAAGACTATACAAGCTGAACCGTAATCTCGCTCTCCCCGACAGGAAGGCAGATCTCCAGCACACCGGGCAGGCGCTCAAAGGGATTTGTCTGCACACCGTTGACGCAAACACGATACGTCCCGTTTTCCCGCAGGCATAAAAGCAGTATGCCGCTTCGCGTTCCGTAATTTGTGAAACGACCCGAAAAGGAAGAGCAATCCTCCGAAAATGCAGCGTGCGTGCAGAAGGTGTCAAACCCCGTTTGGTGCGTACCCGGTTTAAAGTATGCCTGCGCCCAAAGGCAGATGGGCGAGGAAAGCCCGCCGAAATTATGGAACCAGCCGCCCCGCCCCGTCTCAATGCTGAACATTTCAAAGGTGTAGTGGGAATATTCCACCTCTCGTTTCCAAGCGTTCAGCGCAGTCTCAGCAATCTTCCATGCGAAATCCGTTTCGCCGAGATCCAGCATCGTTTTCCATACAAACCACTGGTGCGCGATCCAGACATTACCGTTCCAATAGCCGTTTGTAATGTAATAGCTTGCGGTTCGATCTACCGCGCTGATACCGACGGGGGTGAACATTTCCGAATCGCTTTTCAAATGTGCAAGCAAGCGTACTTTCTGTTTCTCGGTCACAGCACCCGCTAAAAGCGGATATACGCCATCAAGCGTTTTATTTAGGTTTTCCCCATCTTCCGTTCTAAGCTGCCCGACGGGCTTGCCGGCTTTGTCGTGCAGCACATAGGAAAAATAGCCGCATGCTTCGTCCCAGGAGTAGGTTTGCAGCGCCTCTGTCAGCCGCTGGGCATCCTGCTCGTAAATTGCCGCATCCTCGGTTCTGCCTGTCTGCAGGGCAACGATGCGCAGCAGCTTTGCGGTTCGGATGACCTGCGATGTGGAAATCGCCGGCGCAGCATTTAACTGCAAGCCGCGCCGATACATCTCTTTTTGCGGCGGCAGGTCGTCCATGCCTGCGCAGTTGTAAAAATAGTCGAACGTGGTCGTCAGGCCACTTTGGAAGCGCGTGGTAGTCGAACCGTGTGTTCTGCCAGAAAGGAACTCATAGAACAACTTAGCGCGATCATAGTACGCGTAAAGCTTCGACTTATCTTCGGCAGCATTAAGCATTTCTAAATATTGGTACAGATGCACGGGAACAGGCGAGCCGTGCAGCAGGAAGGCATAATCCGGGTTTTTGCGGTCGCTGAAATACAAATCAAGCGTCGCGTCGGCGATCTCAGGAGCAAAGTTCGCCATGGCAAGCCCGATAAAGCCCGAATCCCAGGTGTAAAAGGAATCCCAACGCTTGCCCGGCGTGTGGTGGGGTACATATTCGCCGTGACAATAGAGCGGATACACCACATTCTGAAAGAGCGCCGCGCGCAAAAGTTCACAGGAAAACGCATACGGCTCCCCTGCCTTTGTAAATCCGGTGGGCTCTAAAGATGCTTGTGCTACGGTATGTACGCTTTCATAATACGGGATATCGTGATAGTCGGTTTCTCCGTACGAGATCACGGCGTATTCCTTTTTCACCGTGTGCGGCTTCGCATAAATCGTATGCACGACAGCGTTGTGATAAAAGCCGTCGTCGCTGTGCTTTTCGGAAAAAGAGCCCGAAAACTGCTCGAGCATATTATGAAAGCTCTCGTCGGGCTGCGTGATGCGCGAGGTCGGGCTGTCCTCCAGCGCGCCCGTCGGGAAATCACGGAAGCGCGTCTGCGTGTTGAAGGTGCGCAGCACAAACGGCTTTTGTACGCCGTCATAACGGTATTCGGCACGTGCGCCGTCGGCTTCCGCTTTGGTTTGCATATGCGGCTTGTAGGTGTGCGGGATATTTTCTACAACTATAGTGTTCGCATCGCACGCCTGTGTGACCGCTAAAAAATCCAGCTCCAGCGCACCCGTACCCTGCGACACGAATTGCAGCGTAAATCTTTTTCCTTGAAAAGCCTGTGTGCGGAATTGTACGATCGCCATTTCCCCGTCAGTTGCAGGGAACACCACGGGCTCCCCGTTTAACAGAAATGCACAGTCACGCGCGTCTACAGTGCGGTAACGCACGCTTAAAACCGCATCTTGAATTGGCTCCGGCATTTCCATGCAATAGGCTACCGAATCCCCCGTCTCCTCGCCGAAGCGCGGATATTTCGGCAAAATGTAGCGGTTGTCATCGCGGTCGCCGAGCCCGCGGTGATCGACGAATCGGTCGTCAAAAAACTCGCCTTTTTTCATAGCGTCCATGCACTGCGCGTCCCACGGACGTGCTGTGTGATACGTATATTCCGTATAATCCGTTGCTTTTTTATAAACGCACACCTTCGGTAAAGTCAGGCGGGTTGAAAATCGGCTCGGAAATTCCAAAGCGGAAAAATAGTTGACAAGGAAATTCTGCGTCATATCCGAATGGTTGACCAGCGTCGTACAGACCAAAATGCTTTCGTCCGTGAGGCGTGTGAACGCAACATCCGCATAGATCACATCTTTCCACTCCAGATCACAGCGATACGAATAATGGCTGTAATCCGCCTGCGCTGTCCACGGGTGCACACCGACGGGGATCGTCACATTCGGCGGGCAGGTGTTCGTATTGGCAAGCGCTGGGCTTACGACCAAATCGAACCGCACGCCCTTTTCGGTATCATGGTCGGTGATGCGGGAGATCCCGCTGTATTTTTTAGAATACGGCCCCCACAGGGGCATGATCGCACGAATTTTTTTCATAACCGCTGTCCTTTTCAAAAATTCACAAGTTTTACTGTGCTTATACGATTGTGGTATTATAGCAAAACTCACCGCAAAATGCAATCAAGAAAAGCATACAAAAAGGACGCGCTTACGCACGTCCTTTTTCAAATTTGCATGCAAATGTACAGTAGTCAGCGATCACCAATTCGCAACATAGCGGTTCAGCGCATTTTCAACGCCGCACGCGACACTGTTCGGGTTGTCCATCAGCTTGTCACAGCCGATGCGGAACACCATGACGCCGCCCGCGCCCGAGAACAGCGCCAAAGCGGTCTTGTCGCCTGCCAGTGCAGGGGCGCAGAATGTGCCTTCATAGATCTGCCCCGCGTCCTCGACGTTATAATACTTGCTGTCCCAGTAATTCGCTTCGTCCAGATCACGCCATACCGCCCAATACAGCGAACCGTTGACAGGACGGCCGTAGGCGGCAATACCGATATTGATCTTGGAAAGATCGGCACCGTTGTCAACAAAGGCTTTCAGCCCCTCCTGCGCTTGCTGCAACGAGCTTTGGTATCCATCTATATCGCTGCCGTCATATGCCATAAACTGGATCTGATCCAGACGGTCCAGCGTTTCTTCCGTCATGCCAAGTGTGCCCGCCGAAAGTGCGGCAGACAGAATGCGATCCTCGCCGCCTGCACGCATGCCCTCATCAAGCCGCGCGATAAATTGATCGTAAACATGCCAATCTTCCGCCGTCTGCGGATATTCCCAGTCGATATCTACGCCGTCAAAATCATATTTTTCCACAAATGCCACGATTTTATCGGCGATAGATTCCCAATACTGCGCCATATAGGTGTTGACGCCGTTATGTCCGTCGCCCCATGCGCCGTCCGCAAGCGCGGTCACAATGAGTTTTACTTCATGCTCCGGATTTGAACGGTAGGAAATGATCTCTTTGAGCGCAGCGATCTGACGTGCAAATTCCTCTTCGCCGCCGTCTCCGAAGGTCATATTGCCCTGTTCATCCCAATGCACCGCAGCAAAAACAATGACGGTGCTGTACACGTCATAGAAGCGCGCGTAATTGCGCACGTAGTCTTCGCCGCGCGCCAAAATCTCAGTCGGCACATCGCCGTCCAAGCGCTGGTACACCGTAACTTCAAAGTCCTCCGCCGCACGAACGGGCTCATTGTAAAGACGCAGGGACTTGATCTTCACAGGCGTCTCGCTGTCGCGGAATTTGTCAATAGAAAGCCGGACGCGGTCAGTTGTAACGGGATCAAAGCTGCACAGGCGCATAGACTGGATCTTCTCGCTTTGGTAAACCGTTACCCATTCGTCATCCACATAGGCCTGCAGGCGGAAATATTGTGCCTGATTGCCGACCTCTTCGATGATCGCGGTATTGAAGGTAGACACATGTGCCAGCTGCAATTCGACATAGCTGTTGTTGCCGTCTTCATTCCCCTCGGCAGGGTCCCGTGCCGGGTCCTGCGGCGTCCAGCAATCTTCCCCGTCCGACAAAAGCGCGGCGGCATCTGCTTCTTCACCGTTTTTCAAGCTCTCGAACGTCACGCTTGCGCCTTCCAGCAAATTATCGGATTGCAGCGTGAGCGCGGGAAGCGCTTCGGCAGAAAGCTCCCCGACGCCGGAGAAATCAAACTGCAAAGGCA
The DNA here is from genome assembly GCA_944384995.1 of uncultured Clostridia bacterium. Taxonomy (GTDB): domain Bacteria; phylum Bacillota; class Clostridia; order Oscillospirales; family Acutalibacteraceae; genus Fimenecus. The sequence continues at coordinate 311,444 of CALWVN010000001.1, forward strand.
CAATAACAAGCACTGCTACAAGCGCAGCGGCTACGGCAGCCTTTGCCGTTTTCAAAAAGCTCTCGCAAAATACAAGCGGCAGCGGCAGAAGCGCTACAAAGCCGAAAAGCGGCAGCTCAGGCTGCAACGCCTGCATCCCGCGCGAAAAATTAGAAGCCGATATGCCGCTGTCCAAGCCAAACACCAGCACCGCCGTATAAACAAAAGCCACGACGCTTAAAACAGCAAAGATCAAATAAACCGCACGAAAAATGCGAAGCCCTTTTTTCTCCTTGTTTTTCCCGGAAAATGCGTGGACGAGCAAAAGGATTAGGGAGACCGCCGCGCAAGCCAGAATCACGCCCAAAAGCGCAGGCACAAAATCTTTCCCAAGCGGATAAAGCTCGGCAATCCAGGAATAGGTCCAGGTCGCACTCCGCAAAAACGCCGCAGCACACAGAGCAAGCAATAGGAATATGTATGCTCCGCCGCGCGAGGACAGCGCGTTTACAAAGCGTTTTAAAGCTTTCATTTCATTTCTCTCCTTTTATTGATGAGATCATATTTTCAGCGCGGTGCCTGGTGTCCTGCGATAAAACCGACATTTCGCATTCTTTCCGGGTAGGCTAATTCTCTTTCTGCAAAACGGACAGCTCCAACAGACGGCTTTGCTCGGCAAAGCCCTGCTTCACGTAAAAGTCCCGTGCAGCATCGTTGAAAGCCCATACCTCAATTCTGTATCCGTTGAAGCGGTTTTCTTTATTCTATCGAATATTTTTTGGCATGTCAATCCACTCGCGGTCGGAAATCGGTTGGTCGGAAAAATTTGTGAAATACAACCAAACACGGTTCGGAAATGCTTCTTTCCGAACCGTGTAACTTTGGAGCGGTCTGTTTTTTACGCTTTGTAAAACACGCTATGATTTTGCGCGATTCTGCGCTTGCTGCCGATTTAAGCACTGCTTGTCGAACGAAGGATTGAACGCATAGAAATTCTTTTCGTTCAAACGGTCTGTCGTAAGCCGCAGGCCCTCGCCGAAGCGCTGATAGTGCACGATCTCACGTTCGCGCAGGAATTTGATCGGATCACGCACGTCGGGGTCATCTACAAGGCGCAGGATGTTATCATACGTTGTTCTCGCCTTTTGCTCTGCCGCAAGGTCTTCGTGCAGATCGGTGATCACATCGCCTTTGCTTTGCAGATATGTCGCCGTGAACGGCATGCCGCTGGCGGCAACGGGATAAACACCCGTTGTGTGATCCACAAAATACGTGTCAAAGCCGCTCTTTTTGATCTCTTCCGGCGAAAGGTTGCGTGTCAGCTGGTACACGATCGCCCCGATCATTTCCAAATGCCCGAGCTCTTCCGTGCCGATATCGGTCAAAAGGCCTTTGAGCTCTGAAAACGGCATGGAGAAGCGCTGCGAGAGATACCGAAGCGACGCGCCCAATTCGCCGTCAGGTCCGCCGTACTGGCTGATGATGATCTGAGCGTATTTGGGATTTGGCGTCTTGATACGGACTGGGTACTGTAATTTTTTCTCATATTGGAACATAGCTTACTTCACACACTCCTCTGTATCCCACGGCCACGGGTTTGCGAGCCACGCGCAGCCGCTGCCTGTCGCGGCGGAAAGCGGGCCGTATTTCTCTTCAAAGTCGGCGCGCATCGCCGTGTATTCCTCCGTATACTTTTTGTGCCGCGCCATGGCTTCGCAATCATCCGGGTGTGTATCCAAATAGAGATGCAGCTCCCACAAAATGAATTGCAGCGAGGATAAGCATTGGAGTGACTTGCTTCTTTCTGTCAGCATCCGCATTTCCCTCCGTAAAACGGTTTATCGAGGTCCGGGAACGCCGTACCGCGGCACAGCGCCTTTTGAGCTTCATACATGGTCGTATCTGTTTGGAACGGCACATACGCCATGGTAGTGACGGGACATTTCGGCAGCGGCATCATGCCCGTATGCAGGTTTTCCTGTGCCGCGCACGGACATTGTGTTTGCAAAACCCCGTCACAGTAATCTAAATAGGATTTCAAAACTATGGTTCTCCCTTCTTTTTCGGAACAGTCCTTTGCTTCATTCTATTCCGCACATCCCTATTCGGTACATGCCGCGACGCAGAATTTTGAGTCGTACACAAAGCAAAATCAACGGAATTCCGTTTTTTCGGTGCATAAGAAAAAAATGTCTTGATTTTTTGCTGCGGATTCGCTATAATAGCAGGGCGACACGGAGAGTTGTCCGAGCTGGTCGAAGGAGCACGACTGGAAATCGTGTAAGCCGTCAACGCGGCTTCGAGGGTTCGAATCCCTTGCTCTCCGCCAAAAAAGAACGGCAATTTCAAAAAGAAATTGCCGTTCTTTTTATTTCCGAACAATATTACGCCGACAACGCACCTTGAAACATCATGGCAGACACGAGTGCCATTGCAAGCGTTACAAAGAAGGAAATTCCGCTTGTCAGGTAGGAAATCCAATTCAGATTTTTACGAATCAATATAACGGACAGCACCGTGTTCAACGCCGCCGTGACAGCAGGAATGATTGCGAGAGAATACAACTCTGTTTTCTCGCCCCAGCGATCAAAGCCAATGCCGTTTGTATAGTGCAACGGAACGGTTTCGGGCAGATCTTTAGCGATGTAGAAAAATACGCACACCAAGCAAACTGCTGCCAAAAAATTCAGAAAGGTGACTAGATAGGCGGGAAAGTCATAAGGCAAACTCAAAGACTTGCTGCGGCTCATGGTAACTCTCCTTTCCGGGCGCGTCAGCTTTCGCTGCGGGCTTCCGTCTCAAGCTGCTCGGCGCGTTCCTCAACGCTTTTATTGAAGTCGATCAAACGATGCCGATATTCGGAGTTCATAAACTTCGAAGTGATGATGAAATCGGCTGTCGCTTTATTGTTCGCAATAGGAATATCAAACACCTGCGCGATGCGCAGCAGCGCTTTCACGTCCGGGTCGTGCGGCTGGGCGGTCAAGGGGTCGGAGAAAAAGATCACGATGTCGATCTTGCCGTCCACGATGCGCGCGCCGATCTGCTGGTCGCCGCCTAAGGGACCGCTGTTAAAGCCGCGAATGGGCAGCGCCGTGCGCTCGGCGATCATACGGGCGGTCGTGCCCGTGCCGAACAAGAAATGATGCTTTAAGATTTCAGCATTTTTCAAGCACCACTCGATGATCTCTTCCTTTTTGTTGTCATGCGCGATCAGCGCGATATTTTTCTGCTTGCCGATGACGGTTTCCTGATACGAATACGAAAACTCCATACTGCTCCTTTGCTTCATTCCTCGGATGCTTTTGTGTAAATTCATTTTAGCACGCCGCCGCGGCGCGGTCAAGAAAAGCTGCGTGAAATCCGGGTTAAAAATATGACTTTTAATCGAAAACCACGCTTTTCTTCTTTCCGTTCTTATCCGTCGGATGCTCGCGCAGACGGACGATAAAGTCAAGGTTCACGACCTCCGTCGTGTCCCCGGTCTGCAAAAGCAGCCCATGCTCGGTCACTTCGAGCACTCGTCCGGCGATGCGATTCCCGTTGAAGGTATAAAGCAAACAGTCCTTCCCGATGAATTGCTTAGCGAGCGTTTGCATTTCAACACGCCTCCCTTTCCTTTTCCAAGCGGCGGCACGGCGAACGGCAATAAAATCGCGTCGGTTGTATACACTGTATACAACGAAAATAAGCAGCAAAGCAATCGCCATATATCCGGCATCCACGTGCACGCCTCCCTTCTTTCTTTGTTTTAAGAGTAGCATATATCGCTTTGAAATGCAACGCTTTCGTAGGATACATTCTCCCCTTGAAAATCATGAAAGGTTGCGCATTTTTTCATTGACAGAACGGGGAAACTATGCTATCATATGTTTCGTCCCGACACGGAGAGATACCGAAGCGGTCATAACGGAACGGTCTTGAAAACCGTCGTACGGCAACGTACCGTGGGTTCGAATCCCACTCTCTCCGCCATACGACAGTTGCGATAGAAGTTCTATCTACATCATATACCGTTTGCCGCACATGGCGGCGCAAAAGTTCATATTCTGTGTTTGTTACCATTCGGAGAAGTACTCAAGTTGGTGACGAGGCGCCCCTGCTAAGGGCGTAGGTCGGGCAACCGGCGCGGGAGTTCGAGTCTCCCCTTCTCCGCCAGGCAGAGCCCGGACGTGAATTGCGTCCGGGCTCTGCTTTTTCTTTCCGAATTGCAATTGCTTCTCATTTTTATTTTTCAAAAGATTGAAGCGGATGCAAACGGTTCACGTAAAACGCTGCCCTGCGATCATGTCCATATTCGGCAAATTGCTTATATAGAATATTTATGGTACAATATTTTGAACTGATGAAAACGTATAGAGGTGACATTTATGCGCAAAGCAATTAAATTACTGCTGTCCTGTCTTGGTGCGGCGGCGATCCTCGCGCTCGTCTTAGGCTTTTTCATCACGCCGAAGGCGGGCGGCGCGCCGAATATCGCTGTTGACGGCGTAAAGCCGTTTTCATCTGCTTCTGTCATCAACTGCAATTACTATCGGATCCCCGCCCTGCTGACAACGACAGACGGTACGGTGCTGGCGGCGATCGATGCGCGTTTCGGCGGCACGCATGATTCGCCAAACAACATTGACACCGCCGTAAGCGCCAGCACAAACAGCGGGAGAAGCTGGAGTGAACCGCAGCTGGTTTTTCAGTTTGACGATTTTGAAAATACGGATGATTTTCTGAAAGAAAACGGTACATATACCACACAAAACAGCGCATCCGTCATTGATCCTGCGCTTTTGCAGGACACGCAGACCGGACGTATTTTCATGCTGGTGGACGCTTTCCCCCACGGCGCCGGCGCTTTTGCCGCACAGGTCGGCAGCGGGTATACGGAAATCGACGGAGAACAAGCGCTGCTGCTTCGCAAACAGGGCGAAGAGGATTTTGCCTATACACTGCGCGCGGATGGCGCGATCTATGATGTAAGCGGCGTTAAGACAGTATACACCGTAAACGAAAACGGTGAGCTTTCGGAAAACGGCGCGCCTTTGACCGTTCGGCAAAAGCGACAGTTATATTGGTACAACCTGCCCTTCAGCGTAAACACACGCAAAGAAGTCCCTATGCATATTTTCTATCGGGACTCGCTTTTTCAACCGCTTTCTACTTCGTACCTGTATTTGCTGTATTCTGACGACAACGGCGAGACTTGGTCAGCGCCGATCGATCTGAACGCGCAGGTCAAGCCGGATGACGTCGGCTTTTTCGGCGTTTGCCCCGGACGCGGTTTGCAGATACGGAACGGTACATATGCCGGACGGCTGCTGTTTTGCGCCTATACGCTTGATCCGAAAAGCGGCGAGCAGCGTTTTATGTCCATCTTCAGCGACGACGGCGGCAGCACCTGGCAGGCGGGCGAATTCGTTATGCTGACCGATGAGATCCGCAGCATGAGCGAAACCCAGCTGATTGAACTGCCCGACGGCAGCCTGCAAGCTTATTCGCGTACAACGAACGGCTTTGTTTCCGTTGCCTTCAGCACGAACGGCGGGGCAACATGGCAGGACCCGCAGCTTGTCGAAGACCTGCCGTTGACAAGCGGCTCGGGCTGCCAGATCTCGGTCATCAACTGTTCGCAGAAAATGGACGGAAAAGATATCGTTCTGCTTTCCGCCCCTGCGGGCGACAGCCGAAGAAACGGGTTCATTTATGTCGGTCTGATTGAACAAAGCGGTGATGAAGCGGGTTACGTTGTAAATTGGACATACAAAAAGGAATTTACGGGTGCCGACACGTATTTTGCCTATTCCTGCTTGACCGAATTGCCGGACGGAACCATCGGTCTTTTGTATGAACAGGCCAACACGCCGCAAAGCGTGGACACCGTTGTATTTTCTTCTTTTTCACTTTCGGAATTATGTGAAGAAGAGATCCGCTGAATTTTGTCTGCGTATATCCCCTGCTTTTTTACGCATACTGTAAAAAACGAAGCAAGGGTGATAGGTTATGATGCAAGAAGATACGATCCGTCTCTTACGCGAATGCGACACCGGCACGCAAATGGGCTATGATGCACTGCATGAGGTCTGTGACAACGTAAAAAACCCGGCTTTTAAGCAAAGGCTTGAAACCGGCATGCAGGAGCATCAAGCACTGCAGGCCGAGGTACGGACAGTGCTTAACGCCAACGGGCAGACCGGAAAAGACCCCAGCCCGATCGCAAAAGGCATGTCATGGCTGAAAACGAATGCCGAGCTTTTGGTGAAGGGTTCGGACGATACCGTGGCTGACCTTATAACGGACGGCTGCAATATGGGCGTGAAAACGGTCAGCCGCCACTTGAACCGCTGTGCCGACGCGGACACAAAGGTCAAAGATATCGCCCAGCGCCTCATTCAATCCGAAGAAAGGCTTGCCGTGGATATTCGGCAGTATTTGTAATTTCGAAGTTTCCTTTACAGCCTGCTGCGTGCGGGCTGTATTTTTTTATAAAACGGGTTGACATATACCCTTATGGGGTATATAATTTAAATACCCCGTCAGGGTATATTAAAAATAGTTCGGAGGCGAACCTATGGAAAAGACGAAGTGCGCCTGCTGCCATAAGACCAAAGAGCGTTCCGAGGCGGAGTATAAGGCTTTGATCCACCGGCTCAATCGCATCGAAGGGCAGATCCGCGGTATCAAAGGCATGGTGGAGAACAACGCTTATTGCACAGATATTCTAATGCAGGCTGCCGCTGCGAACGCAGCGCTCAACGCCTTCAACCGTGAGCTGCTTTCCAACCATATTAAGACTTGCGTGGTCGACGATGTGCGCGCAGGCAAGGAAGAGACGCTCGACGATCTGCTTGCGACATTGCAAAAACTGATGAAGTAGCTTTCCGGAAAGGAGTATTTATGGAACAATATTCCGTAACAGGCATGAGCTGCGCCGCGTGCAGTGCACGTGTGGAAAAGGCGGTCTCCAAACTGGAGGGCGTCACCTCTTGCAGCGTCAGCTTGCTGACCAATTCCATGGGCGTGGAGGGCACCGCCTCGCCCGAAAGCATCATTGCCGCTGTGGAATCGGCGGGCTATGGTGCCGCAAGGCGCGCCGAAAGCAAAGCCGGTGAACAGCGCAAGGCTGACCGTTCCGCAGAAGAAGAGGCGCTGCGCGACAAGGAAACGCCGAAGCTCAAGCGTCGGCTGATCGCGAGCGTCGGCTTTTTGATCGTGTTGATGTATGTCTCCATGGGGCATGTCATGTGGGGCTTTCCCCTGCCCGCCGTGCTCGCCGAAAATCCCATGGCGATAGGCCTTATCCAAATGCTTTTGACCATTATTGTCATGGTCATCAACCAGAAATTCTTTATCAGCGGCTTTCAGGGGCTTTGGCACCGCGCGCCGAACATGGATACCCTTGTGGCGCTCGGCGCATCGGCTTCGTTTGGGTACAGCGCCTATGTGCTGTTTGTCATGAGTGCCGACATGCTGACGGGCAATACTGCGGCGGCTTTTCATCATCTGCACGACCTGTATTTTGAATCCGCCGCGATGATCCTGGCGCTCATTACCGTCGGAAAAATGCTGGAAGCACGCTCGAAAGGCAAGACCACCGATGCACTCAAAGGCTTGATGCGCCTTGCACCGAAAACGGCCGTTATCGTGCAAGACGGTGCAGAAACGGAAGTTCCCATAGAACAGGTCGTTTCCGGCGATATCTTTGCCGTACGCCCCGGGGAGAGCATCCCCGTGGACGGCGTGGTGCTCGAGGGCAGCAGCGCCGTAGACGAAGCGTCGCTTACGGGTGAGAGCATCCCCGTGGATAAAGCAGAAGGCGACACGGTAAGCGCGGGAACAGTCAATCAATCGGGCTACATCCGCTGCCGCGCAACAAAGGTCGGTGAGGACACCACGCTTTCACAGATCATCCAAATGGTCAGTGATGCGGCGGCGACCAAGGCGCCGATCGCTAAGGTCGCGGACCGCGTATCTGGTGTGTTCGTCCCGGTTGTGATCGCAATCGCCGTTATAGCGTTCGCCGCATGGATGATCGCGGGCGAGAGCGTCGGCTTCGCGCTGGCGCGCGGGATTTCGGTGCTTGTCATCAGTTGTCCGTGCGCTTTGGGGCTTGCCACGCCCGTCGCCATCATGGTCGGCAACGGCGTGGGCGCAAAGCAGGGCGTACTCTTTAAGACTGCCGTGTCTTTGGAGGAAACAGGCAAGGTCAAAACCGTGATTTTGGATAAGACCGGCACGATCACCGAAGGCAAACCGACCGTGACAGATATTCTCCCCTACGGCAATACGGACGAAACGATGCTTTTAACGCTGGCGTGCGCGCTGGAGCAAAAAAGCGAACACCCCTTGGCAAAAGCGATTTTGGCAAAGGGCAGCGAACTGCATTTGGCTGCTGCCGAGGTGCAGGATTTCCACGCGCTTCCCGGCAACGGACTTACCGCCGTGCTAAACGGTGAACCGCTTTACGGCGGGAATCGCAAATTCATCTCCGACAAGCTGGAAGTTCCGCAGGACTTTGCCGATAAAGCGGAAACGCTTGCAAATGAAGGGAAAACCCCGTTGTATTTTGCACGCGGGAACTCGCTTTTGGGCATGATCGCCGTGGCGGACGTGCTGAAAGCGGACAGCCCCGCCGCTGTGCGCGAGCTCAAAGATCTTGGCATTCGCGTGGTCATGCTCACGGGTGACAATGAAAAAACCGCCAATGCTATCGGCAAGCTCGCGGGCGTGGACGAAGTCATCGCAGGTGTACTGCCCGACGGCAAAGAGGCGGTCGTGCGCGAAATGCAAACGCACGGCAAGGTCGCCATGGTCGGCGACGGTATCAACGACGCGCCGGCGCTTACACGGGCGGACATCGGTATCGCGATCGGCGCGGGTACAGACGTTGCCATTGATGCTGCGGATGTAGTTCTGATGAAAAGCCGTCTTTCCGATGTACCTGCCGCCATACGTCTGAGCAGAGCAACGCTTCGAAATATCCACGAAAATCTGTTTTGGGCGTTTTTCTACAATGCGCTCGGTATCCCGCTTGCTGCGGGCGCTTTCATCCCGCTTTTGGGCTGGGAGCTCAACCCCATGTTCGGTGCGGCCGCAATGAGCCTTTCGAGCTTCTGCGTCGTTACGAACGCCCTGCGGTTGAATTTCTTTAAATTCCGCAAAAAAGGCAAACCGAACGAAGCCGACACAGTTCCACCCACCGTGGAAAATGAAATACCAGTTCACAATAACGAGCAGGATCCCCTGCCCGGAAAGGAGAATACAATGGAGATCACATTGAAAGTGGAGGGCATGATGTGCCCGCACTGCGAAGCGACTGTTAAAAAAGCGCTGGAAGCCGTGGAGGGCGTCTCCGAAGCGAGTGCCAGCCACACAGCGGGGACTGCGACCGTGCAGGCAGCGGACAACGTTTCCGAAGACAAGCTCGCCGCAGCGATTGAGGCACAGGGCTACAAGGTCATACGGTAAAAGGTAACAAACAAAAGCACGGCTTGAAAATCAAGCCGTGCTTTTGCTTGTAAGTAAAGAGGACGCACGCGCAAACCTATGCGTATACGTCCCCGTCCTTTTCAGATACCTGTCACCTTTTGCGCATAAGACGCTTCGCAGGCAACCGTAGTCGCACGCGGTGTTATTTCGCAGCATGAAGCGCGCGCACGGAATTGAGAATGGCGAGCACCATAACACCGACATCCGCAAACACCGCAAGCCACATGCTCGCGAGTCCCAGCGCGCCGAGCACAAGCACCACCGCTTTTACCGCCAAAGAAAACACGATATTTTCACGCACGATGCGCATGGTTTTCCGCGAAATTCGAACTGCTCTTGCAAGTTTGGAGGGCTTATCATCCATGAGAACTACATCCGCCGCCTCGATCGCAGCGTCGCTACCAAGGGCCCCCATAGCGATGCCGATGTCCGCACGGGACAAAACGGGTGCGTCGTTGATGCCGTCGCCGACGAAGGCAAGCGCGCTCTTTGCGGGCTTGCTTTGCAGCAAGGTCTCCACGGCATGCACCTTATCCTCCGGCATTAAACGGGCATGCACTTCATCAAGCCCTAAGTTCTGCCCAACCGCTTGCGCAACCTTTTCGTCGTCACCCGTAAGCATCACAGTACGGCGCACACCGACCGATTTCAAAGCACGAACGGCGTCTGCGGCGTCCTCTTTGACCGTATCGGAGATCACGATGTGGCCCATATACACGCCATCCGCCGCAATATGCACGGTCGTGCCGGGCGCATGGCAGGGATGCCATTTTGCACCGACGGTGTCCATGAGCTTCCCGTTGCCCGCAAGGATCGTTTTGCCGTCGATGACGGCTTCGATGCCGAGCCCTGCGCGTTCATGGATCTCGGTGATGCGGGTCTTGTCGATATGCCCGCCGTGCGCCTTGACGATGCACGCTGCGATCGGGTGTCCCGAATACACCTCGGCTACGGCAGCGATGTCCAGCAGCTCCTCCGGCGGGATCACATCGGAATGCACGGCGGAAACCGTGAACGTACCTTTTGTGAGCGTGCCCGTTTTGTCAAATACGACCGTATCGACGCCGGAGAGCGCCTCCAGATAATTGGCGCCTTTGATCAGCACGCCGATCTTTGATGCGGCGCCGATGCCGCCGAAGAACGACAACGGCACAGAGACCACCAACGCACACGGACAGGAGATAACCAAAAACGTAAGCGCGCGCGGAAGCCATTCCGAGAAAGGCTGATCCGTGAACAGCGGCGGTAAAACAGCCAGCAGCACGGCCGCGATCACGACACAAGGCGTATAAACGCGGGCAAAGCGTGTAATAAATGCTTCGCTTTTCGCTTTCTTTTCGGAAGCATTTTCCACAAGCTCCAAAATACGCGAGACCGTACTTTCCGCAAACGGGCTTTTGACACGCGCCTCAATAACGCCACTCAAATTCACAGAGCCGCTGACTAAATCATCACTGACCGTTTTATCCAGCGGCAGGGATTCGCCCGTCAATGCGGCGGTATTTACGGATGTCGTCCCCTTTGTAATGACACAGTCCAACGGAATCTTCTCGCCCGGTTTGATGAGCAGTGTTTCGCCGACTTCCGCTTCCTCGGGCGAGACGGTCACGGCTTCGCCGCCCCGCAGCACCGTGGCGCTGTCCGGACGAATATCCATAAGCGCCGCAATGGATTTGCGGCTTTTCCCGACGGCAACGCTTTGGAACAGTTCGCCGACCTGGTAAAACAACATGACTGCAACGGCTTCGGCATACTCGTCGACAAAAAATGCACCGATCGTGGCGATCGACATCAAAAAGTTTTCGTCAAATACCTGCCCGTGCGCAATATTGCGCAGGGATTTCCAAAGCACATCCCAGCCGACAACGGCGTACGGCACAAGAAAGACAAGCAGTTTCCATACGCCCTCCAGCGGCAGTGCCCATGCTATGACCAGCAAAACGGCTGAAGCGAGAATGCGTACAAGACTGCGCTTTTGCTTTGTAGTCATTCTAACCCTTCTTTACAGAATAATACGGCAATCCGGCTCCACCTTGCGGCAGACCTTTGCGATTTTTTTCATCAACTCGTCCGTGACCTCCCCTTCTGCTTCCACGGTGAGCTTTTGCGTAAAGAAACTGACGGAAGCGGACTTGACTTCATCCATTTTGTTGATCGCCGCCTCCATTTTTGCCGCGCAGTTGGCGCAGTCGAGGTCTTCGAGATTAAAGGTCTTTTTCATGGGAATGTTCCTCCTCTGTGATGTGTTCAAAGCCCTGCCCGATGATGGAACGGACATGGTCGTCAGCCAAAAAATAGATCATGGTTTTGCCCTCGCGGTGGTTATCGATCAGATGCGCATCCTTAAGGACCTTGAGCTGGTGCGAGATCGCAGACTGGGTCATCCCCAAAAGCGCAGTGATCTCGTGCACGCAAAGTTCCGCTTCAAACAGTGAAAACAAAATTTTCATGCGTGTCGTGTCCCCGAAGATCTTAAACAGATCGGCAAGATCGCACAACAGTTCATCCTGCGGCATACCGCTGCGCACCGTATTGAGCGCATCCAAATGGTCATGTGCGGGTCGCTCCATATAATGAATCTCCTTTCATATGATTCTTTATTCATATATTATCGCCATTCATATGAATTGTCAATACTATGTTATGCATTTTTTCAAAAAAATTGACCCGCCCAAAAGGGCGGGTCTGCATTTATTTCGGAATGCGCTGATAATAGATGAAGTTTCCGATGCTTAACGGCTTGAGGAATACACCTGCACGCGTCAACACATCTGAAAGGCGGCTTGCACGCGGCACGATATCCCCTGCACTGAACAGTTCCAAATCGTTTTTCACCTGCTCGGCGTTCACGCCGTCGCGCACAGGCTGCACAATGCGCTTTGTCTCACCCGGCAGCAGGTCAAAGAAGTTGTCGGAAAACGGCAGAAGATTCGATTTGGAATGCACCTGCAAAAAACGGGTATAGTGCTTGGCGGTCAACTCGATTTGGGCTGCGCCGTTTGATACACGCACGTGCATATCCACCTGCGTTTTCGGAAGTGCCAAATTCTTTTCCTTGTCAAACAGCACTGTTTTCCGCGCAAGAAGCGTTTCACCATCCATCAAATCTGCCACAAAGACAGCGCGCTTCAAATTGCCTTTTGCCGAAAGACGCGACACAGGCAGATCAAACACGATCTCGTTTTGCAAAGCGTCGACCGTAATGCTTTTCTTTTCAGTTACGAACTGCTCCCCGTCAAAGCCTAAAAGCCGCCAGGAAAGCGCCGCCTGCCGCGCCTTTCGCGTATCGTTGAGCACAAATACGCGCAGCCGTTCCTTTGTATCCTCGACCGAAACGGTGAAAGGCGCATTGAAATGGCGGGCGGCATATTGCAGCGCCTTATAGTTGCCGTAATAGTCCATCCCCGCCCAGCTGCACACGGGCCAGCAATCGTTAAACTGCCAATACATCGAGCCGTTGCAACGTCCTTTGTTGCGGCGCCAATGCTCGGTGGCGTCGCGCACGCACTCCTCCTGGCAAATCTGCGAAAGATAAACATAATCCGTAAAATGCTTCGGAAGGCGGAAGCGCGAAGCGATATAAAACGCCATTTTCATATTGCCGCCGGCGCATTTCTGATGCGAAAGAAACACTTCGCTGTTCAGGTCATAATCCGCAGGTGCGGCATAGCGCGCGATCGTTTTTTGATCCGGCAGGCTTTCAAAACCGAATTCACTGCAAAAACGCGTCATGCGGCGGCGATAATAGGTCAACGGCTGTAAGCCGTGCCAAACCGCCCACAGGTGCGTATCGCCCACACCGTCACGGTCCACGCCCTGCAAATATCCTGTGCCGCAGGGGCTTCCGGGGATATAAGGCGTTTGCGTATCCAATTTTTCCAGCCATTCGGGCAGGATATGATAAAAGAATTTTTCCGCCCACTCTATGTATTTGCGGCGCGTCTGCCACGCAATGGACATGGTTTCGATCTCATTGTTCCCGTTCCATAGCGCCAAGCACGCATGATGACGCAGGCGGCGGACATTGTCGATGACCTCGCCGTGGATATTTTCCAAAAGCGCCTCATCAAAGAACGGATAGCCCTGACACGCGAAGCAAAAATCCTGCCAAATCAAAATGCCGTCGCGGTCGCACTTGTCATAAAGCGCGTCGCGCTCGTAATACCCGCCGCCCCAAATGCGCAGCATATTGAAGTTCGAAAAGCGCATGGCAGCCATGTCGTATTCCATGCGCGCATCCGTATAGCGCGTGGCAAAGCTGTCGGGCGGGATCCAGTTTGCGCCTTTGATAAACAGCGGTACGCCGTTGATGCGGAATTGGAAATTCTCACCGTATTTATCTTTTTCTCGGTTGAGCTCGATCGTGCGAAGCCCGATTTTTTTGGTGACCGAGTCTGTCACTGCATCACCGCAAAGCAATTCAAAGGTGACGGTATACAGCGGCTGCTGCGATTTGTCGGACAGGTCGCGCGTCCACCAAAGCTCGGGGTTTTCGATTTCTTCGTTCAGGTGCACGCAGCCGGGTTGCTCAAGCACGCCGCGGGTCTCTGTAAGCAAGTCCCCTGCGGGGGATAAAATACGCAAAACGCATGCCGGCGACCTCTCGGAAAAGCATTCGGTCTCAGCAGAGACGGACAGACGCACCTTGCCGCCTTCGTGGTGCTGTTTGATCGAAAGATCCGTGATCCGCGCACCCGAATACCCACAGATCCGAATATCACCGGAAATGCCGCTGGGCGGCAGAACGGGACCCCAGTCCCAACCGAAATGACACTGCGGCTTGCGGATATGCGGAATCCCGTCCATGCCGTTGCTGTTGCGCGGGCATTTCTCGATTTCCTGTTTTGCCTTTACATACTTTACAGGTGAATAAAACAGGATCCGAATATGGTTTTCTTTGGGTTTCAGTGCGGATTTTATATCAAAGGCATAGCGGCGGTGCGCGTTTTCTCCTTTGCCGACAAGCGTATCGTTTACGAAAACGTCGCAGATCGTGTCAAGCGTTGCACATTGCAATTCTACGCGGTCACACTCAAGAAGCGCTGCGGGAACGGTAAAGGTACGTTCGTATTCCCAATCCGTCTCGGCGACCCAATACACCTCTTTTTCATGGACGCCCACAAACGGGTCGGGGATCTTTTCGGCGCGCAGCAAGTCAAGATAGTTGCACCCCGGGACCTCGGCAGGCAGCCATTCCCCTTTTTGCGCTTCACGGAATTTCCATTCCCCGTTTAATGAAATCAGCATAGCTATAAACCTCAATTCAAAAATGGTTTAATTTCATAGTGATTTTCCATATGTAAAGTCGAGACATTCCCTGCAAAAAGCAGAGAATGTCCGAAATCTGCATTATGGATTTTTATTTTACCGCTTTGCTTTCAGCTTTGCAAACAGCTTGACATTGCCGGATTTCACGCGGGAGATAAAGCTGCCCTCAAGATAGGTCAAAGCCGTGCTCTGCATACGGATGGGAATAAGCATGATCTTCATATAGGAAGACTGCGCGCGCATTACAGGCAAAAGTGCTTTTACCTTCGGGTCGGTAATGATCTTACGGATCTCGCGCTTTTTTTCCGCTGTGGGAAGCGTGCAGCTTTTGTTCGTCACATTTTCGACGCAGCCGATCACACGCTCAATATAGCGGCGTGCAAGAAATTCACGGCTGTTCTCGTCGTCAACGCCCCAGTGGCGGTAGAGATCTACCATCCAGCCATGCTCTTCTTCTCGCTTTTCATACATATCGCTTCTGTACTTTGTGGTCTCCGACTCGGCACGTTTACGCACAAAGTGATAATATTTGCCCGGGATGACGGTCACGCGCTCCACGTCGCGCAAAACGCTCAGGTTAAACGGGAAATCATCCCAAAACGTATTCGGGAAATACAGCTTGTTTTCCCGAATGTAATCGCCGAGGTACAGCTTGTTCCAGGGCGTATACAACAGGTTGCGGTCAAACAGCCGATAGGCATCCTCACGGAATTCCCGCTGGGTAGCGTATACCTTGCCTTCTGCAGCCTGCTCCTGCGTGTATTTTTCCGTATCGGAATAATATGTGTCGATATAATAGCCCGAAACGACAAGCTGCGCGTTCGTGCTTTCCGCCGCTTCCACCATATCCGCAAGCATGGTTGGCTCCGCAAAATCGTCGGAATCCATAAAATAGAAATATTTGCCCGCCGCTTTATCGATCGCGGTATTCCGCGCGCTGGGCGCGCCGCCGTTCTCCTTATGGATCACGCGAATGCGATTGTCCTTTTCGGCATAAGCATCACAGATCGCACCGCTTCGGTCGGGGCTTCCGTCATCGACAGCGAACATTTCCCAATCCGTAAAGGTTTGCTTCTGCATGCTCTCGATCGCAGCGCCGACATAGTCTTCCACGCCGTATACGGGCATAATAATGCTGACTTTCACCTCTGCCACAGGCACTCTCTCCTTTTGTTCTGCGAAGCATGCGCTTCGCGGCAATGCGAATATTCGGTGGTTATTATAACACCTGAAACGACAAGTTGCAAGCCATATTGCTTACAGTTCCTTATCGCAAAGCGCCAAGGCGGCTTCTACGCATTTATCCATATCGTAATATTTATACTGTGCGAGCCTGCCCCCGAACAATACCTTGTCTTCTTTGGCTGCAAGATCGGCGTATTTTTGGTACAGGGAATTGTTTTCCTCGTCGTTCACCGGATAATACGGCTCCATCCCGGGCTCCCAATCCGCGGGGTATTCGCGGGTAATAACCGTTTTCGGTTGTTTGCCAAACGCAAAATGCTTGTGCTCGATAATGCGTGTATACGGCACTTCTCGCTCGGTATAATTGACGACGGCGACACCCTGATAGTTTTCACAGTCCAGTGTCTCACTCTCAAAGCGCAGGCTGCGGTAGCCGAGCGCGCCGTACACATAGTCGTAATAGGCGTCGATCATACCGGTATACAGGCACTTGTCCGCCATGGAGAGGAATTTCTCCCGATCGGAGAAAAAGTCCGTATTCAGCAGCACGTCGCAGCCCTCGAGCAGCTTTTCGACCATGGCTGTATAGCCTTTTGTCGGGATGCCCTGCCAGCGGTCATTGAAATAGTTGTTGTCATAGGTGTACCGGACGGGCAGCCTGCGGATGATGAACGCGGGAAGCTCAGTGCAGTCCCTGCCCCACTGCTTTTCCGTATAGCCCTTGACGAGCTTTGTATACACCTCGCGCCCGACAAGGCTGATCGCCTGCTCTTCCAAATTTTTCGGCTCGCCCGTGATCTCCGCGCGTTGGCTGTCGATCACGCGGCGCGCCTCCTCAGGTGTTACGACGCCAAACATTTTGGAAAAGGTATTCATATTGAACGGCATATTATAGATCTCGCCTTTGTAGTTGGCGATTGGAGAATTAACAAAATTATTGAACTCGGCAAATTCATTCACGTAATTCCAGACGCGCGGATTGCTTGTGTGGAAGATATGCGCGCCGTACTTATGCACGGAGATCCCCTCGATCTCCTCGGAATAGATATTGCCGCCGATATGATTCCGTTTTTCAATGAGCAAAACGGATTTCCCGTGTTTGTTGGCTTCGCGCGCGAACACAGCGCCGAACAGCCCACAGCCAACGATCAGATAGTCATAGTGTTTCAAAGGCTCCGCCTCCTTGAAGATAAACAACGATTTGTAAATCCTGAAAAACCGCCCATCGGCAGATTTTCACCTATATTTTTGATTAGTATATCATTTTTTTTGCCAAAAGAAAAGAAAAACGTAAAATATTAAAATTTGTTTATTTTTGATAAAAAAAGTTTTTATGATTTTTCGAAAAAAACGGTGGATATTGCGAAAGGTTTATGTTATATTGATGTCGCGGGAGGTGAACGATCGTTGGAGACCGAAGAACTGCTTGGCTTGGCGCTCGATATCGGTGAAGAAATGCTGATCAGCGGCGCAGAGGTCGGCCGTGTGGAGGACTCTGTGCGCCGCATTTTGACAACTTACGATGTACAGCGGGCGGATGTTTTCACCATCACTTCCAGCATCGTTGTTACCGTAACCGATGCAAAAGGCAAAACGCTAACGCAGACAAGACGGATCCGCAAATACGCCACCGACCTTGACAAGCTGCATGCGCTCAATGCCCTTTCTCGAAAGATCTGCGCTGAAAGGCCCGGTTCGGAAGCGATCCGCGGCGAGCTTTCCAAAATCTATACAGGTAAAACGTACCCCGTGCCGGTGCTTTGTGCTGCATTTGCGCTGATTGCGGGTTCTTTTACGCTCTTTTTCGGCGGAACGGTGCCGGACGCCGCAGCAGCGGCACTCATCGGCGCGATTCTCAAATTTTCCGTACTGCTTATTGACAAAACCGGCGTGAACATGGTATTTGCCAACGTCGTTAATTCCTTTTTGGTAAGCGCTTTGGCATTCTTGTGCACCGCTGTCGGGTTCGGCACGCACGCCGACAGCATCATCATCGGCAATATCATGCTGCTGATCCCCGGGATCGGTATGACCAACGCCATTCGAGACATCATAAGCGGCGATATCATGGCGGGAATCCTGCGGTTTTGCGAGTCGGTCGTCATTGCCATTGCCATCGCCGCCGGGTACAGCATTGCTGCACTTTTGTTTGGGAGGTGGTCGTTATGACGTACGCCGTCCAAATGGTCACCGCCTTTCTCGGGTCCATGGGCTTTTCCGTTCTTTTCAACATCCGGCGCACGAAGCTGCTGATTGCAGGCTTTGGCGGTGCGCTTTCTTGGGGCGCCTATCTGCTGTTCGGCGCCGTGCTGGAGGACGGCCCGCTGCGCTGTTTCCTTGCCGCTGTGTGTGTGACCGTATACGCGGAAATTTTTGCACGCGTAAAAAAAACGCCGACGACCTCATTCCTTGTTCCCGGTATGATCCCTTTGATCCCCGGTGGTACGCTTTACAATACTATGCAGTATGCCATTGCAGGGAACTGGGAACAATTCGGTGCTGCCGCTTCCTACACCATCCGTGTGGCTTTGTCTCTTGCGGCAGGCATTATTGTGGTATCTTCGGTCATGCGCATGGTTGTTGCAGTCATCCGCTTTGTGCGCATACGCTGCATACGGCCTCCGCAAAGGAAATAGGCATTCTGCTTCCTTTTATATAGAATGATCCACTTCATACTTAAACAGGAGTTTTTATGAAACGTAAAATCACCCGAGTACTCTCCCCCTTGCGTGTTGTTGTGCTCGGCTACTTTCTGATCATTTTGACCGGTGCGCTTTTGCTGTGCCTGCCCATTTCCTCACGCGCGGGTACATGGACACCGTTTCACGATACGCTTTTTACCGCCACTTCCGCCACATGCGTGACCGGCTTGATTGTCTACGACACCTACACACACTGGACGCTGTTCGGGCAGATTGTCATTATTTCCATGATTCAGGTCGGCGGCATCGGATTTATGACGCTTGCGATCTCCGCTTTGTCGTTTACAAAACGCAAGATCGGACTGCGCGGCAGGTTTACGATGCAGGAGGATGTCGGCGCGTCACAGATCGGCGGCATTGTACGTATAACGCGTTTTATCCTGCTCGGCACCGCGCTGTTTGAAGGGCTTGGCGCGCTGCTGCTTGCTTTTCGCTTCTGCCCGCAGTTCGGCTTTTGGAAAGGGCTGTATTTCAGTATTTTCCATTCGATTTCCGCGTTCTGTAACGCGGGCTTCGACTTAATGGGCGGGACTGAGCCGTTTTCCTCGCTGACCGCCTATTCCGGCGATCCGCTGGTCAGTCTTGTGATCAGCAGCCTGATTGTCATCGGCGGTTTGGGTTTCTTTGTCTGGTACGATATTTTGAAAAACAAGTTCCGTGTTCGGCGCTACAAGCTGCACACCAAGGTGGTGCTCATCACGACGTTTGGGCTCATTGCCATCCCGTTTTTGCTCATGGTCTTTTTTGAGCGCAACAGCGCCGAACTGCACGCGAACGGTACGGGCGAATATCTGCTGTCCATGCTGTTCCAGACGATAACCCCGCGTACGGCGGGCTTTAACTCCGTGGATTACGGTCTGCTTTCCAATGCGACGATCGTGCTGTCCATCTTTTTGATGCTCGTCGGCGGCTCGCCGAGCTCGACGGCAGGCGGTATGAAGACTACAACGCTTGCCATGTGGTTTGCCGGTATGATCTCCGTCCTGCGCCGCCGCAAAACGGTTGAAAGCTTTCACCGCCGCATGGGAGAGGACGCAATGCTGCAAATCATCAGCGTCTCGGCGATGTATATACTGTTGTTTTTCGTATCGGGCATGCTTATTTGCGCATTTGACCCCGTTTCCATCAAAGAATCCTTCTTTGAAGTGGCTTCCGCGCTCGGTACGGTCGGCCTGACGCTCGGCATCACGCCGACGCTTTCCGTTCCCTCTCTGCTTGTGCTGATCGCCTTGATGTTTTTCGGCAGAGTCGGCGGCATCACACTGCTTTTGGCATTCCACGGGCAGCAAGGCGCAACGCCTTCCAAATATCCGGTAGAAAAAATCAACATTGGCTGAAAGGAAATGCAATATGAAATCCATTTTGATCATCGGACTCGGTCGCTTCGGTCGCCACATGGCGGAAAAATTCAATGAACACGGCAACGATGTTATGGCAATTGATATTTCAGAGGATCGTGTCAATGCGGTGCTCCCCTTTGTAACGGACGGGCAGATCGGCGACGCGACCAACGAGGCGTTTATGGAGTCCTTAGGCGTGAACAATTATGATCTGTGTGTTGTCGCCATCGGCGACAACTTCCAAAGCTCACTGGAAGCGACCGCACTGCTCAAAGACCTTGGCGCGCGTTTTGTTCTCTCTCGCGCAAGCCGAGACGTGCATGCGAAGTTCCTGCTGCGCAACGGCGCCGATGAAGTGGTTTATACCGAAAAAGAAACTGCGGAACGTCTCGCTGTGAAATACGGCAACGATAATATTTTTGATTATGTGGAGATCGACCCGAACTTTTCCATTTATGAAATCGCCACGCCCCCGTCCTGGGTCGGCAAAACTATTTTACAAAAGAGTGTCCGCACGAAATATAATATCAGTATCTTGGCGACCCGGTCGGACGGGCAGATCTATCCCCTGCCCAATCCCGATCATGTATTTTCGGCAAACGAGTCGCTGATGATACTCGGCAGAAACGCAGACGTGGAACGTCTGATCAAGTGATCCGTTTCGGAGAATCCGTATGTTATTGACCCTGCAACAGGTCTCTAAAAGCTTTTTGGACGAGCCTGTTTTAAAAAATATTGACCTTGCCGTGCGCGAGGATGACCGCATCGGTCTGCTCGGTGTAAACGGCGTCGGCAAAAGCACCCTGCTGCAAATCGCAGCGGGTGTTTTGCCGTGTGATACGGGAACGGTTGACCGTAAAAAAGGACTTCGCATCGGGTATTTACGGCAAAACGAAGCGCTGGATTCCGAAAATACGCTGGAAGCGGAGATCCGCCTTGCGCTGCAGACGGTGTTTGATACGCGAGCTCGGCTTGCCGAACTTTCCGAACGCATGGCAGACGCCGACCCGCATAGCGGCGACTACCGCGCGCTCTCCGCGAAATATGACCGCTGCACGGCAGAATATGCCGCACTCGACGGGTATACCGCCGACGTACGCATCGAAACGGTGTTAAACGGTTTGGGCTTCGGCAGCTTTGACCGACAAATGTCTGTTAAAAATTTAAGCGGCGGTGAAAAGATCCGTTTCGCCATAGCGAAAACGCTTTTGCAAAACCCGGAACTGCTTTTGCTCGACGAACCGACAAACCATTTGGATTTTCAGATGCTTGCGTGGCTCGAAAGCTATCTTTCCGCTTACAAAGGTGCTGTGATTGTAGTTTCGCACGACCGCTATTTTTTGGACAGCGTTGCAAAGGATATCTGCGAACTTGAACGCGGTGCGCTTGTACGCTATAAGGGCGGCTATTCCGCTTTTCTGGTACAAAAGGAAGAGCGCGTGCGCACACTTGAAAAAGCCTATCAAAAGCAGCAAACACAGCTTGCCGCCATGCGCGAGTATGTGCAGAAGAATTTAGCGCGTTCGAGCAGCACCAACAGCGTCGGTTCCCGCGTAAAAGCGCTTGAAAAAGCGGAAGAAATGGAGCTGCCAAATCCCCGGCAGCCTGTCGCGCATTTTGATTTTCCTTACGACTATCCACCGCACAAGCTGGTTTTGGAACTGCGAAATGTAGGTGTACATGTCGGCAATCGGCTAAACGGTAAACAATTGTATGACGACGTTGATTTTGAAATCGAAAAAGGGGAAAAAATTGCATTGGTAGGCCCGAACGGCGTGGGAAAAAGCTCTCTTCTCAAAGCAATCCTGAAAAAAATCCCCGCAACGGGTGTGATCCGTCTCGGCGGAAATGTGCGTGTGGGCTATTTTGACCAGGAGCTTGCCGATCTTGACTTAAACTGTACGGTTCTGGAAGCCGTACATCGTCGCTTCCCCGCTAAAACGGAGCACGAGATACGAAGCGCACTGGCCCGGCTGCTTATCACGGACGAAGCGGTTTACAAACGCGTATGCGAGCTTTCAGGCGCAAACCGCGCAAAGGTTGCTTTTTGCATCTTAATGTTCACACGGGCAAATTTTTTGATTTTGGACGAACCGACCAACCATCTCGACTACACGGCAAAAGAAGCACTGGACGACGCCCTGCGCCGTTTCGACGGCACAATTCTGGTCGTCTCGCACGACCGCTATTTTCTAAACAGTGTCCCGACTGTGATCGCGGAAATGCAGCCGCAGGGCATCACGCTTTACCCGGGGAAATACGATGCTTATATAGCGGCAAAGGCGCAGAATGTGTCCAATGTCTCTATGGAAAACAGCAAAAGCAAAGCACCCTCCGAACAAAAGGCTGCCTATGAATCCGCAAGAAAAAACAAGGCGGAGGAACGCCGTCGTCGTGCGCGCGCTGCGGCGTTGCAAAAAGAGATCGAAGACGGCTACCGAAAGCTCAACGCTTTGAAAGCCGAATGCGAATTGCCAGACGTTGTCGTGAACTATGCGCGGCTCTCGGCTCTGACAGAAGAGATCGAGACATTGACGGAAACGGTGGACGCGTTGGAAACGGAATGGCTGACCCTCGACGAGTAAATCACCGGAAAAGCGGGCGTTCGCCCGCTTTTTTAACCGGAACAGACTTTTAATTTTTTGTAAATTCGTGCGCAGGCAAGCGCTTTTTCAAAAAATGTGCTTGTATCTTTTGTCAAAATAGTATAAAATGAGTATGTTTATTCGGTCTTCCGAAAAATCATCTGAAAAAGGATGGAACGGTATGGAGAACAATCACGCAGAAAAAAGCCAAGCGGAGCTTTACCGCGAGGAGCGCAAAAAGCGCATTGACTCCGCGGCAAAGAAAAAGGCTAAGAAAAATCCGAAGGCCGCTAAAGCGAAGCGCGTTGCGGCGAAGGTCATCGGCGTTGTTTTGGCCGTGGCGATCGTGCTCGGTGCGGTATACGCCGTGCTCAATTTCTTCGGTGTGCCGCAAAAGGTCCTGACTGCAGCAACGATCGGTGATGAAAAGGTTTCTGTGGCAAAATACAACTTTTACTATATGGATCTTTATATGAGTGTACAGCAGACCTCTGCGCAGTATGACTCGCAATACGGCGACGGCTACGGCGCAATGTACACGGGGTACGATTCTTCCCTGACGCCGATGGAGCAGGAATATCCCGAGGAGCTGGAGGGCTATGAAGGCGAAGGGACACCGACCTGGGCGGATTATTTCCGTATCAATACGCTCAATTCCCTGCAATCCTATATTGCGTATGCGGATATGGCGCGGGAAGCCGGGCTTACACTGACAGAGGACGAGCAGGCAGAGATCGACGAGCAGATCGAAAGCCTGCGCTCTACGGCGGAATCCAACGACTATTCCCTGAACCGCTGGCTGATCCGGCTGTACGGCAAGGGCGTGAACGAGGATCTGCTTCGTGAAGTCCTGGAGGAACGTTACCTTGCTTCCAATTATGCGCAGCAAAAGAGCGAGGAACTGTCCGACGCGGTCACGGATGAAGAGATCAATGCGGAATATACGGAAAACGTAGCGGATTATGCGGAGCTTTCCGTGTCCCTGTTCACCGTTTCGGCGGATACGTCTTCCATTTCTGAGGATGCGACCGAGGAAGAACAGGAAGCCGCACGTACCGAAGCAATGGCAGCGGCAAAGAGTGAAGCGGAACGTTACGCCGCACAGGTTACGGATGCCGCCACACTTTTGGAACAGGCACAGGCGTATAACAGCACGGCGACAGAATCCGGCGTTACGCAGAAGGACGTTACCGCATCCACGCTGGAGTCCTCCTACGGCACGAATGTGCGCGACTGGGTGCTTTCCGGTGACCGCGCAGTCGGTGATGTGGACGTCGTGGAATCCGATAACGGATACACTGTCATTTACATGGCGGAACTGCCACATCAGGACACGACCAAACCAGTGGATGTGCGTCATATCCTGATCCAGTTTGAAACCGAGACCGACGACGAGGGCAACACGGTTGAGCTGGCGGATGAGCAAAAAGCCACCTACTATGCGCAGGCGGAGGAAATCTATCAGCAGTTCCAGGAAAACCCGACGGAAGATAATTTTGCTGCGCTCGCCAATGAAAACAGCGATGATCCCGGTTCTAATGAAAACGGCGGCCTTTACGAGGACGTACAGCCCGGCGAAATGGCCGAGGCATTTGATAATTGGATCTTTGATCCCGCGCGCAAGCCCGGAGACAGCGGAATCGTTGAAACAGAAATCGGTTATCATATCATGTACTATGTCGGCAACGACAACGAGGAAGTCTGGAAGTCCACGGTGCGTACTGCACTGGCAAATGAAGCCGTTACGGCTTTTGATGAGGAAATCATCAACGGTGAGACCTATCGAATCGACTCCTCTTCCATAATGATTAACTGGTCTGTTTCACAGCTGGAGTCACTGATTACCGAAACCTATATTGCGAGCAATTACAATTCCTAAGCAAGATAAAATCAGCGCCCCGCCGAAATCAGCGGGGCGCGATTCTATGGGTGACACAGAAAGAGGACGGCCTAAGCCGTCCTTTTCTTTTTTGCTTCTCTGTTTTTTGCCTACAGGGACTCCGCAAACAGATGAATATCATCTTTTGAAATTCGGGAAAGCGCATCCGCAAACGGGAAGCCGAGCGCGTCCCCCGCCGGATACAGATCCGCAAGCGGCAGCAATACAAAGGAACGATTGCGCATTTCGGGATGCGGCAAGCGAAGATACGGTGTATCTGAGGTAAACCCTTCGGCGACCAGCAGATCCAGATCGATCACACGCGGACCGTTTTTGAATTTCCGCACACGTCCGAGCCCTGCTTCTATCCCCAGCAGTGCGCCGAGCAGCGCTTCCGGCTGCAAATCGGTGTCCAACTCCGCTGCCATGTTAAGGAAATCGCCCTGAGCAGCATAGCCGTAGGGTTTGCTTTCATAGATGCGGGAACAGCGAACAACACGCGTTTGCACAACGCGGTCGATGGACGCCAGCGCGTCGCGCAGGTTTTGCACCCGATCACCGAGATTGGTCCCGAGCCCCACGACAGCTTTCATGCCCGCACCTCGACAGGCTCGCTGTCCGTACGTTCCCGCGCGATCTCGACCGCCGTATAATCGAAATCCGCCTGTATTGGCGCATACGGCTTTTTCACACGGACGGTAACTGCCTTTACGGCCGGGAAACCACCCAAGACCGCATCGGCAACGACCTGCGCCGCGCGCTCCAGAAGATCGAATTTTTCAGACAGAAAAGCTGCGCGTGCGGTTTTTAACACCTTTGCATAGCTGACGGTATCCTCCACGCGATCCGTTTGGCACGGCACATACAGCGGCAATCTGCAGATGATGTCCAACAGGAACATCTGTCCGTTTTCTTTTTCTTCCGGGTTCACCCCATGATACGCGTACAGGCGCAACCCGCTTATATGTATGCTATCCATTTTATATTCCTCCCCTACGCAAAAGCGCATCCGCCATATCCGCGGCGGCACGCGCTTCGCGCACATGGTGCACACGGATAAGATCTGTCCCGCCCGCAATGGCGAGTGTATCGGCGGCAAGCGTACCGCGCAGGCGCTGCACTTCGTCTTCCCCAGCCTCCCGCGCGATCATGCGTTTACAGGAGAGCGCTGTCAAAAGCGCGTGTTTTTCCGGCTTAACAGATCCGAGCGCACGCAGCAGCGCAAGATTGTCCTCGTGACTTTTTCCAAAGCCGAAGCCGGGATCCAGACAGACGCTTTGCGTGGCGATCCCTTGTTCACGGATAAACGCGGAAGCCTCCGTAAAAAAAGCGCGTACATCTGCACACACACCGTTCGGGTATGCGGCAGTTACGTCTGCGTCCGCGCCGCCCGTGTGCATTAAAATCCAGCCCGCGTCATGCTCGCGCACGACCGCAGCCATATCCACGGAAAGCGACCCACTCACGTCGTTGACGATTGCCGCGCCGTTTTCCAGCGCATACCGCGCCACGCCGGGAAAAAACGTATCTACACTGATCGGTATGCGAACCGCCTTACGCACAGCGGGCAGAAACTGCCGCAGGATCTCCAATTCCCGTGCTTCGGAGAGCGGCGTGTGCCCGGGGCGCGTGGACTGCGCGCCGATGTCGATCAGATCCGCCCCGTCTGCTTCCATTTCGTGTGCATGCTGCGCCGCCTTTTGCGGTTCATTCCATTTGCCGCCGTCAAAAAAAGAATCCGGGGTGACGTTGAGAATACCCATTATATAGGTCCTTGCGCCAAGCGGAAAGGAAAAGTCCCTGCCCGAAAAAGAAGACATCCGCTTATTCCCCCCGCAGCAACGCCATGGCTTCCGCACGGGTGCGCGCGTCCTTGCGCATACTGCCGCGCAAAGCAGACGTGCGTGTGACCGCGCCCGCTGCCCGCGCGCCGCGCATGGTCATGCAAAGGTGCTCGGCTTCCACTACGACCGCCACACCCTGCGGCGCAAGATGTTCTTCCAAGAAATCCGCCACCTGTGCGGTCAGGCGCTCCTGAATCTGCGGGCGTTTGGCAAAACTGTCCACAATGCGCGCAAGCTTGGAAAGCCCGATCACCTGCCCGCCGGAGGGAATATAGGCAATATGTGCCTTGCCGATGAACGGTAGCAGATGGTGCTCACACATGGAGTACAGCGGAATGTCGCGCACCACGACCATTTCGTCGTTTTTGCCCTCGTTGAACATTTTTAAATGGCGTGTTGGGTCATCCGCGAGCCCCGCAAAAATTTCTTCATACATGTTGGCAACACGCTTCGGTGTTTCTATGAGCCCTTCGCGGTCCGGGTCTTCGCCGATAGCCAGCAGAATTTCCCGCACCGCGCGTTCAATGCTCGGTTTGTCCATGATCCTTCTCCTTCATATTTCCGCAGGCGCAAAGCGCAAGGAAAGAATAATACAATCGCTCAAAAAGCCCTCTGTTTTAGAGCTTCACGCAGTTATTCAAAAGCAAATTGCAGCGTGCGGGTCACATCACTGCGCACATACACGACTTCATCAACCTGTTCGGCTGCACGCCGATCGGCACGATATAAAACCTCGTAAACAGCTCGATTTTCCGTCAGATCCGCTGCCGCTTCCAAATAAGCCTCTTCATTCACAAACCAGACTTCAATGGTATTTGTTCCATCCTGTATACTTTGCGCCGCCGCATTCGCCATGTCTTGCAGACAAGCGTTGTCATAGGTGGAAAAACACATCCCGTTTTGCACATAATAGTTCGCGGCAACGGCGTTGCAATTGTTTTCGGCCGGGGCAATTTCCTCATGGTTGACGCCGATGTAATCGTCGGTCACATTGAAATAAGTGTGGGCATAGTGGTGTATATCTTCAGCATCCAAATCGTCCCAAGTGGCGTCCACATGATAATTCGCACCGCCGATAGTCACAATATTCCACATATGCCCCTCACGGCTGCCGCTGTCATCCACGCCGACACCCGTCGCAAGATAATTCGGTACGCCGACCATATCCAAAAGCAACTGCAGCGCACGAGAGTACCCTTCGCACACTGCCCTGCCCTCCAGCAGCGCATTGTACGCTGTGTAACCATCGTCTTCCTGCGTTAAATATGTTGTATTTTGGCAGATATAATCATGAAAATACAGCTCTTTATCATAGGCGCCGGGCAAACCGTCCGCTTGCGCAACGATCTCGCGTGCTTTTTCGAGCAGAGCATCGGTTTGTCTGCGGCAGGTATCGGCGTCCGTCACATACTGCGGTAAAAAATATGCCTTGGCACCGCGCATCACGATATGACTTTCATTTTCCATGCACAACAGTGAAGGATTATCATAAGAGAGAGCCTGGAACATAGCGCTGAATTCCGCGTCGTCAAGCGGCGGGATCTCGATCTCCTCCGGATGTGTATCCACTGCATTCATAATCAGGGTATAGGCGATTTGCGCTTTCTCAGACAGCGTATGATAATAATAGCGCGTTACACCGTCATGGGCATATATAAGCTCTGTATCCGAAAAGCGTGTCGGAAGCATCATACGAAGCGTATCAAGATTTGCAAGCACGATGCCTGCACAGATTGCAAGTACTATAAGGGCCGCAAAAGCGCGTTTTTTCATGCGGGCGCCTCCCCTTCCTTCGGCGGCGTACCGACAGAAACGGTGTCTTGCAATGCAAGGAACGTATATAACAGCCCGTCGGACTGCGTGCAGTCCAGCACGGAAAAGTTGGTATCCGACTGGTTACAGACGCTGTTAAACAACTGTGACGGATCAGCAGGATCAAAAGCAGAAAGCAGGTTTTGCACCAGCGCACAGACCGCGTCTGCCTGCTGCGCAACGGCGGAATACCGTATATATTTTACAAACAAGTCGCCCGTTAAGCTCTGCTCGCCCGCGTCAAGGAACAGTGTATAATCCGCGCCGCGGTATTCGATGCTTGCCGGAACGTTCACGGAAATATCGCCGATCTCCCCGATCACCTGCCGCAATTGAGTTTCGGTCTGCTTGACATACCGTTCCAAGGAGATGCCAAGCGCGCTTGCCACGCTTTCACGCAGACCTGCCAAACCGTATTTTTGGTAGATCGCCGAAAATGTCGACGTTTCGCCGCTATATGCAGCAGTGTCGGCGGGCGAAAGCGTACATACGGAAATCCGCTCTGCGTTTGCGTCGGCAGATACCACGGAAAGCAGCACCAAGCTGTCGTCGGAATCCACACAGACATAAAACACATCCGCATTTTGCACCTGTACGGTCTCCAGCACCCCGGTCGTCGTCTCTTCCGGTGCGGCAGTCGTTTCCTCGGGAGAGATCAAATTGCTCAGATCGTAATCGATCGAATGCAGGAACAGCAAAACAGAGGCAGCGCCGAATACCAGCACAAACGCCGCAAACGCCAAAATAAACGCGCGGGTACGTCTGGCTTTCAGTTTTTGCTCGCTTGTGAAACGCAGCTTGGGCTTACGGCGCATGTCTTCACCTCACGGAATGCTTAATCAAACATAAAACCCGTTAGTTTTCTTCGGAGGGTGCGGTTTTTTCAGGCACGGAAAAGCCGCCGAATTTCCGCAAAAACAGCACAGGGACAAATACAAACACAGCGACTGCAGCCGCGGCGAAAAACATTACATTACCGGGAGCAGAGGTCACCACACCGTATTCATTGGTATAAGTTACTTCCGAAACGCGGCACACAAGATTTCCGATATACGGGCCGATGACCATCGGCAGCAGCACAAAGAAGATCATGCGGATTCCTTGAAACGCACCGACCTTGTCGGCAGGCATATAATCCCGCACGGAGGCATTCATCGCAACGGACAGCAGCGCCCAGCCGCCGAGCGCGGGCACGGCGCAGATCAAAAACGATGTGGACGTTTCGGCAAAGCCTGCAGCGACAAGCCCTGCAGCATACAGCAAAATGGAGATCCAAACAAATTTTTCCTTGCCGAAACGATCCATCAGCCTGCCCATACAGACGATCAGCGCTACGACGACTGCAATCACAACAACCGCCGCGACCATGATTGCGGGCGTAAGGGACGCCAGCACACTGTCCAAGCTGAAATTCAGCACATTGCCGAGATAAATAAAAATGTACGGGAAAAAGACTTGAAATGCTGTTGAGGAAATGCAGGCGGCGGCGAATGCAAGATACAACCGCTTATTCTCCTTTACAACGCCGGGTCTAAATCCGTAGATCAAATTGGCAAAATAGTTGCCGTCTGTTTTTTGCATGGTCGGGCGGTCACGCAGCGTAAACAAGCCGACTACGCCGCACAACAGAACTGCGCCGCCCAGAGCATAAAAGAACACGTCGTAGCCGATCCCGCCGACAGCGCCCGAAAGCCCCATAACGACCGCCGTGGCAAACAACGGCAAAAGCGCAAGCACGCTTTCCACCGTCGCGCGGTTCTTGGTGTTGGTCACATCCGTGACCCAGGCGTTGAACGCCGCATCATTGCCGACAGAGCCCATTAAGGTCATAACACAGTCCATTACTACGACCAGTGCTACTGTGACAGTCAAAATTTGAATTTCGTCCGTGAGCCCGAACAGCGCCGCAGTATGATCGCGGGAGATCGCACCGAACGATGCAGTAACAACACCCCAAAGCAGATACCCGACACAAATGAATACTTTGCGTTTGCCGACTTTATCGCTCAAGGTGCCGGCAAGAAAGGTCGTGATCACCGCAGTGGCCGCGCTGCATGCGACCATTAAGCTGATCGCGCTCATCACGTCGACAGAGCCATCCACCGCCGCCTGTGAGGCGCCGGTATAAATCGAGTTGTAAAGGAACGTGTTGAAAAACATGTTTTCCACGCTCCAGGCAAGCTGCCCGACAAGCCCAAACAGAATGATATTGAACCATACTCGCCCGCCGAGCCGATTTGCTTTGGCTGACACAGTGATCTCCCCTTTCACCTTTCCGGCACGATCGATTACATTATAAAATACGGTTGTGGATATTGTAGCATATTTCCCAAAAAGTTACAATGCAAAAACGAAAAAAGCGCGCCTGTATACAAACGCATACAGGCGCAAAGTGTTTAAAATCAGACTGCATCCTTCGGCGAGCGTTTGACGCTCGTTTTGGCGGGCACTTTTGCCGGTACGGAGGTTTCAACCAAAGGCTTTTCCCCGCTTTCAACGCAGGCTTTTGTGATGATAACCTTATTGATGCTTTCATCCGACGGGATCTCATACATCGCGGGCTGCAAGACCTTTTCCATAATGGCACGCAGTCCGCGCGCGCCGGTGTTCTTTTCCAAGGTCAGATCTGCAATCGCGGCAAGCGCATCCGGCTGGAACTCCAGCGTAACGCCGTCCATGCGGAACAGTTCGGTATACTGCTTGACCAAAGCGTTTTTCGGTTCGTTCAAAATGCGGATCAGTGCGTCGCGATCCAGATTCTCCAGCGTCGTAATGGCAGGCAAACGCCCGACAAGCTCCGGGATCAGACCGTATTTCACAAGATCCTGCGGGATGACCTGCGCATAAATGCGCGCCATATCCGCCTTGCGCGACTCGGTAAGCTCGCTGCCGAAGCCTAACACCTTATTGCCCGTGCGCTTTTCGATGATCTTATCGATCCCATCAAAGGCACCGCCGCAGATAAACAGGATGTTGGTCGTGTCAATTTGGATGAATTCCTGCTGCGGGTGCTTTCTGCCGCCCTGAGGCGGGACATTGGAGACCGTACCCTCCAAAATTTTCAGAAGCGCCTGCTGTACGCCCTCGCCGCTGACGTCGCGGGTAATGGACGGGTTTTCGGATTTTCGGGCGATCTTGTCGATCTCATCGACATAAATGATCCCCTTTTCAGCACGCTCTACGTCGAAATCCGCTGCCTGAATCAAGCGGAGAAGGATATTTTCGACGTCCTCGCCGACGTAGCCCGCCTCAGTGAGCGTGGTTGCGTCCGCAATCGCGAAGGGAACATCCAAAATATCGGCAAGCGTTTGGGCGAGCATCGTTTTGCCCACACCCGTAGGCCCAAGCAAAATAACATTACTCTTTTGAATATCAACATCGGAACTGTCGCCGTAGTAAATGCGTTTGTAGTGGTTGTAAACCGCAACGCTTAGGGCGATTTTTGCGGCATCCTGCCCGATGACGTATTCATCCAGGTGTGCTTTAATCTCCTGCGGCTTCGGAAGCGGCTTATTCGGCTTGCTTGCCTGCTTGCGCTTTCTGCGCCCGGCGTCGCCCTCCTCGACGATCTCCATGCACAGCTCGATGCACTCGTCGCAGATGCAGACGCCCGGTCCCGCAATCAGTTTATCGACCTCGTCCTGTGATTTTCCGCAGAACGAGCAACGGACAGTTTTTTCTCTGCCGTCGTTTTCTCTCGCCATAGTGCTTCCCCTTTTGTCTTATCGCTTGTAGAAGATCTTATCGACAAGGCCGTAATCGAGCGCCTCTTCAGCGGAAAGGAAGTTGTCGCGCTCCGTATCGCGCGCGATCTGCTCGATGGGTTTCCCTGTGTTTTCCGAAAGGATACGGTTCAGCTTTTCACGCGTACGCAGGATATGCTTCGCGACGATGTCGATCTCCGTCGCCTGCCCTTGCGCGCCGCCGCTGGGCTGGTGGATCATGATCTCACTGTTGGGCAGCGCGAAACGCTTGCCCTTCGCGCCCGAGGACAGCAAAAAGGCACCCATGCTTGCCGCCATACCCATGCAGATCGTGGAAACATCACACTTGATATACTGCATGGTGTCGTAGATCGCGAAGCCCGCCGTTACAGAGCCGCCGGGGCTGTTGATGTAAAGGCTGATGTCCTTTTCACTATCCTGCCCCTCAAGGTACAAAAGCTGGGCGACCACAAGGCTTGCCGTCGCGTCGTTGACCTCGTCGGACAACACAATGATACGGTCGTTGAGCAGTCTTGAAAAGATATCATAAGAACGCTCACCGCGGTTGGTTTGCTCGATAACATAAGGTACAAGTGCCATAAGAAATACCTCCTGCGCAAAAGTTTTGCGCGCAGCGGATCCCTCCGCTGAAAAAACATGCCTGTTTCAGTATAGCCGCGCCATTGGTCGGCTAATCATATCATTCAGATTTTTCTTCCGTCTTTTTTGCCGCAGGCTTTTTGGCTGCCGTCTTCTTGGCGGCGGGCTTCTTAGCGGGCTTTTCCGCCTTTTCGCCGTCATTCTCCGCTTTCTTTGCCGCCGTCTTCTTGGCAGCGGGCTTTTCTTCCGTGATCACGGCGTTATCCACGATGAAGTCCACGGCTTTTCTCGAAGCAAGCTCCATGCGAAGCCCGTCTTCGGAGATCGCCTTTTTGACCGCCTCTATATCCATATTATATGTGTCGGCGAACTTTTTATATTCCGCTTCCAGCTCTTCGGCGGTCGGCTCGATCTTCTCGGCTTCGATGATCTTTTCGATCGCAAGATCCAGCTTCACCTGTTTTTCAGCGTTCGCGCTGAAGCCCTCACGCAGCTTAGCCTCGTCCTGCCCTGTGTATTGCAGGTAGGTTTTCAGATCCAGCCCCTGTGTCTGCAAGCGATAGGCAAAATCCTCCACGTTGCTGTCGATCTTTTTCTCGACCATAACCTGCGGAATCTCCGCCTCGATGCCGTCGGCAACCATTTCGAGCAGCGTGCTGCGCACTTCTTCCAGTGCCGCACTCTTCTTGGCTTCTTCCATATCCGCCTTGATGCTCTTCTTCAGCTCATCGACCGTGTCTTTATCGCTGACATCCTTAACGAATTCGTCGTCAAGCTTCGGCAGCTCCTTGACCTTGATCTCATGCAGCTTGATCTTGAACACAGCATCCTTGCCGGCAAGTCCCTCATGATAATCCTCGGGGAATTTCACATTGACGTCGAACTCGTCACCCGTCTTGTGCCCGACGATCTGATCTTCAAAGCCCGGAATAAACTGCCCGGAGCCGAGCGTGAGCTCATAGCTTTCCGCCTTGCCGCCCTCAAACGCTTCACCGTCCACAAAGCCTTCAAAGTCGATGACAACGATATCATCCTTCTTCGCGGCGCGGTCTTCAATCGTTACCATGCGGGCGTTCTGTTCGAGCATACGGTTCAGCTCCGACTTGACCTCGTCCGCCGTCACCTTGGAGGGTTTGCGTGTGGCTTTTAAGCCTTTGTAGTCGCCGAGCTTAACCTCGGGCTTGACCGTGACTTTCAGCTTCAGCGTCACGCCACTCTTGCCCATTTCGGGGACCTCCAGATCAAACGGAGCATCCACAACTTCCAAAGCCGCGTCTTTGATCGCTTCTTCCACGACCTCCGGATACAGCGCCTCAAGCGCATCCTCATAAAACACGCCCTCGCCGTAGATTTTTTCAATGAAATTCCGCGGCGCTTTGCCCTTACGGAAGCCGTGCACGGTGATATTCTTGCGTTGCTTCAGGTACGCCTGATTGACCGCCTTTTCAAAGCGGTCGGCGTCGATGGAAATTTCCAGCTGCCAAACATTGGTTTCCACTTTTTCGGATGATTTCAAACTCATTTTACGGATTCCTCCTGTACAATAATGGGTCAACTTAGGTATTATAGCAGAAAGTGTTATAAATTGCCATACTTTTTTAGGATTTTATTTTTTCAATCAATTTTGGGCAAAATCCGAGGGAATCGCTCGACACAAGGGAGAAATGGATCCCCTCAAGTTCCCCTTGAAAAGCCGAACCGATCGCCGCGCTGTGCAAATGGGCATAATAACAGCAGCGGATGTTTTCCGCGTGCAGCGCTTCAAGTATGGGTTCGCAGCGCTGTGTGCGCGTGACGGGTGGATAATGCAGGAACACCAACGGCTCACCGCCGAGCGCCCTGCCTGCTGCGATCGACGTTTTCAGCCGCTGCACCTCGCGAAGAAGAACCTTGTCGGGCTGCGCATCCGTTGCGTCGAAAAACCAGCCGCGTGTACCGCATATTGAAAAATCCCCGACGCGATATGCGTTGTTGTGCAGGATCTTTATGGACAATAAGCCGTTTTCTTCCAGAAAATCCTGCATTTTCCGCATGGTCGTCCACCAATAATCGTGGTTGCCTTTCATTAAGATTTTTCGACCCGGCAGTTCATCTAAAAAGCGAAAATCCGCCAAGGCGTTTCCAAGCTGCATTGCCCACGAAACGTCACCGGGGATAATGACGGTATCTTCCGGTGAGACGACCGCGCGCCAATTTTTTTCAAGCCTTTGCACATAATCCTGCCAACCACGGAAAATATCCATCGGTTTGTTGGCGCCTAAGGAAAGATGCGTATCGCCGATAGCAAAAAGGGACATAATTCTGCGCTCCGAACATGTATAGAATTCGGGTTTTGCCGCACAATAAGAACGAAAGGAGGAGAAAAGCATGAACGACATCAAATGCAACGTTTCCAACTGTGTTTACCACAGCGGCGTTTCCACCTGTACGGCAAAGGAGATCCAGGTAGCGAGCCAGTGCACCGGCAAACCGTGCGAATGCAGCGAGACCGAATGCGGCACGTTTGAGCCGAAGAACTGACAGGATAGAAAAAAGAGCGTGGATGCAGCTATCCACGCTCTTTGCATCATATACCGAGCATTTCAAGCACCGCGTTCGCCATGTCCTCTTTTTGGACGACACCCGTGAAGCGCGGTGTTTTTCCGCGAAGGCAGCTTAATTGCGGCGGAACGGGCGCACCCGTAAACTTATGCAGCGCCTCTACCGTTTCGAACTCGTCGTCCGTGACAAGCTCCGGCGCGACGGCATGCAGAACGCTTTTGGAGAATTTATACGGATTCGCCGTGGAGGCAATCACTGTAGGTGTACTGTCGCCCGTTTTGGTCTTATATGCAGCATAAACGTTCAGCGCTACCGCCGTATGTGTGTCACACAGATATCCGTATTTTTCATAAATACGCCGAATGGTGCGCTCCGTGTCCGTATCATCGCAGCAGCCAGCGGCGAACAGCTCGGCCAGCGCCGAAAAGACCTTTTCACTGACCTTGTAGCTGCCTTTTTCGGAAAGTGCTTCCATATACGCACGCGTTGCATCGGCATCCTGCCCCGAAAGCAGGAACAAAAGCCGTTCAAGATTGCTGGAAATTAGAATATCCATAGACGGAGATTCCGTGCAGTAAAACGGGCGGTTTTTGTCGTAGGTCCCGCTTTCAAGGAAGTCCGTCAAAACATTGTTGGCATTGGAAGCGCAAATTAGCTTGCCGATCGGCACGCCCATCTGCTTTGCATAATACGC
The DNA here is from genome assembly GCA_944384995.1 of uncultured Clostridia bacterium. Taxonomy (GTDB): domain Bacteria; phylum Bacillota; class Clostridia; order Oscillospirales; family Acutalibacteraceae; genus Fimenecus. The sequence goes on from CALWVN010000001.1 coordinate 347,057, forward strand.
CGCAAGGATATTGCCGAAATTGCCGGTCGGCACGACCACGTTCATCGGCGCGCCGATCTTCAGCTTCTCGGATTTGACCATATCGCAGTATGCGGAAACATAGTAAACGATCTGCGGAACGAGCCTGCCCCAGTTGATGGAGTTCGCCGAGGAGAAAGCCATATGGTGCTCGGCAAATTTTTCCTCAAGCACACGGTCTGTGAAAATCGCCTTCACGCCGCTTTGCGCGTCGTCAAAATTGCCTTGGATCGCACAGACGCCGACATTCGCGCCCTCCTGCGTGGTCATTTGCAGCTTTTGCATGGGGCTGACGCCGTTTTCAGGATAGAACACCAAAATTTGTGTGTTCTCTACGTCGCGGAAGCCCTCCAGCGCCGCTTTGCCCGTATCACCGGAGGTGGCGACAAGGATCACGATCTTTGTGTTCTTGCGCGTTTTGGCGGCAGAGGCCGTCAAAAGATGCGGCAAAAGCTGCAGCGCCATATCCTTAAATGCGCAGGTCGGCCCGCGCCAAAGCTCAAGCACCTGCACCTCATCGGAAAGCGAGTACAGCGGTGCTATCTCAGGCGAACTGAACTTGTCCGCACGATAGGCATTTTCCACGCAAGCAGAAAGCTCATCATCGGTGAAATCCGTTAAATAGAGCTTTAAGATCTCATTAGCACGCCCGACATAATCAAGACGCATCAGACGCTCGATATCCACAAGATTGATCGTGGGAATCGTCATGGGCACGAACAACCCGCCGTCGGAGGAAATGCCCTTGGCGATCGCTTCGGACGCGGGCACGCGAACGGAAGCGTCACGGGTGCTGGTATAGATCATATTTCCACTTCCTTCATCAAAATCAATTCATTGTAGCACACAGTTTACAGATTTGCAATGAGAAATGCAAGCCCGTTTTCAAAAAAGATGTTTTCAAGCTGTGGTTCCGAAATCCCATGCTGCAGAAGGTAGGAAAACAGCTCTGGAATGTGCTCAATTCCGCTTAGGGATTCGTGTACGGTGCAGCCGTCAAAATCACAGCCGAAAGCCAGGCAATGCTCTGCGCCGAGTTCCAGAAAATGCGAAATATGGCGCAGCACCGCGTCAAAGCCTGTGCTGCCGTTGTTCCCTAAGAAATCCGCACATAGGTTGATGCCGATAAGCCCGTGCTGACGAATGAGCGTTCGGATCTGCTCATCTGTAAGATTGCGGGCGGCAGCGTACGGGTTATCAACAATTTTCGCGTTGGAATGGCTTGCCAGAAACGGAGCCCCCAGACGTTCGGCAACCTCATAAAAGCCGCGTTCGTTGAGATGCGATACATCCACAAGCATCCGTTTTTCCCGCATTTTATCCACGACCCTTTGTCCGAACGGCGTAAGCCCACCGTTCGTTTCGGAGAAGCAGCCACTGGCGATCTCATTATCGCCGTTCCAGGTCAGCGTCATCAGCCGCACGCCGTCACGGTAAAGCTGATCGAGCTTTTCGAGGCACCCGCCGAGCACCGCCCCGCCCTCCACGGCAAGCACTGCTGCAGTTTTCTGCTGCTGCAAAACGGTTTGCAGGTCGCTTCCGGTTTCACAGATTGCAATATGCGCTGCGTTTTTCTGCACTTCCGTTCGAAAGTTTTCGAGCACAGCACGATAATATTGAAACGCCGCATCGCCGCGTTTTTCATCGGGGATCCAAATCGCAAACACCTGCGCATAAGCGGAAAAGGAGGAGGCGCGGGAAAGGTCGATGTGCAGGTCGTTTTTCCACAGCGGCTTTTGCTGTAAAAAGCACTCCCCTGCCGTGTCACAATGGAAATCCAGAAACTTCATAAGCCCTCCCCGTCAAAGGCGTTCGGGATATGCCGCACGCGCAGGACCGCGCCGCCGCGCACATACACCTCGACCACGTCAAAGCGCGGCTGTAATTTTGTCGGATTTTGCGAAAGAAACCGCGAAGCCGCCGCCAGCAGTTTTTTCCTTTTGACCGTATCCACCGCGTCTGCGGGTCTGCCGAGCATTTGCGGGGAACGTGTTTTGACTTCGACAAAGCAAATATATGCGCCGTCGGCGGCAATGATGTCGATCTCCCCCAAACGGCAGCGATAGTTCGCCGAAAGGATCGTAAATCCATGCTCGCGCAGATACCGCGCCGCGGCAAGCTCGCCGCGCATGCCCGTTTTCGCCTTATCCATTGCGGTCTGCCTCAAGAAATTTTTTCAAAAAGGTGCGGCGGTGGACCGGCGAGAGCCCGTACTGTGCAAGCCGTTCGTAATGCAGCTTTGTTCCATACCCCTTATGCTGCCGAAACGCATACTGCGGGTACTGCGCGTCGAGCTCCAGCATTTTGTGATCCCGGCTCACTTTCGCGAGCACCGAGGCGGCGGCGATCGAAACGGACTTTGCATCGCCCTTTATGACGGTCACCTCATCGCACACGCCGATGTGCGGCTTTTGGTTGCCGTCTATGAGCAGCACGTCGGGCGAAACAGAAAGCTGCTCGACCGCGCGGCGCATGGCAAGAAAAGTCGCGTTGAGAATGTTGATCTCGTCAATCTCACGCTCGCTTGCATAGCCGATGCCGTACGCGAGCGCCTTTTCAAGGATCACGGGAAAAAGCGCTTCCCGCTTTTTTTCGGTGAGCTTTTTCGAGTCGTCCAGTCCCGGGATCTGCATTTCGGGCGCAAAAATAACGGCGGCGGCACAAACGGGTCCTGCAAGCGGACCCCTGCCCGCTTCGTCTACCCCGCACACTGCGCCGCAGCCTTTAAGCCAAAATGTATTTTCTATGGAAAAATCAACCATTTATTCCCCTACTTTATCGAGCGTCAGCCTGCCGAGCTTACCGCCCCGGTATTCGTCCAAAAGCATCGCCGCCGCGCGTTCATAATCGATCTCGCCGCCGCGCAGGAGCATACCGCGTTTTTTGCCGATCATTTCCAAAATCTCCCATGGCTCCAAATCTTCAAAGCCGGAGATTTTATAGCGTTCGCGCAGACGGTCGGGGTATTCGGTCTGCATGATCTCCAAAAGCCGAATACTGAGCGTCTGCACGTCCACGACCGTATCTTTGACCGAGCCGATAAACGCCAGTTTATCCCCCACGCGCGGATCGTCGAATTTCGGCCAGAGCACACCGGGCGTGTCCAACAGCTCCACGCCACCGCCGATGGCGAACCAGCGGCTTTGACGCGTCACTCCGGCGCGGTCGGCGACCTCGGCACGCGCGCGTCCAGCCATTTTATTGATAAAAGAAGATTTTCCCGTATTGGGAATGCCTACGACCATGCAACGCAACGGTTTACTTGCCATGCCGCGTTCGTTGTTTTTTTCGATTCGCTCGTGCAGCACCTCGTGCAGCAGCGGCACAAAGCGCTTCAAGCCCTTGCCGCTGCGGCAATCCACCGCGAGCGCGGCAAAGCCTTTTTTCCGAAAAAAGCTGAGCCAGCGGTCGGTCGCCGCCGCATCCGCAACGTCGCATTTGTTCAAAAGAACAATACGCGGTTTGCCCTTTGTCAATTCGGAAAGCTCGGGGTTGCGGCTGCTTTCGGGCACACGCGCGTCCAAAATCTCCACAACGGCATCCACCTGCGGCAGGCACTCGCGCAGCAGGCGGCGGGTCTTTGCCATATGCCCCGGGAACCACTGTACATTTTGTTTGATCGAATCCGCCATAACCTTACTCCGCAGAACTTGTCAGCAGATGCGAATCGCCGACGCGGTAAATCGCTTCGCCGACGATATAGCGTGTATCGATGAGCCCGACAAATTTATCACGGCTGTCGGTGGAGGCATTGCGGTTGTCGCCCATCACGAATACATACCCCTCGGGGACAACAATCGGGTAGGTCATGTTGCCCTGTACACGTGTGGTCTCGGCAATATACGGCTCTTGGAGCACTTCGCCGTCCACGATCACCTGCCCTTCGGCAGCGTTGATCTCAATGGTCTGCCCTTCGGTCGCGATAACGCGCTTGATGAGCACTTTTTCGTAAATATTCGGCTGCGAGATCACAACAATGTCGCCGTTTTCCACGTTCCAGTCGCGCGCCGTGATGATAACCCTGTCACCGTCTGCAAGCGTATTGTTCATCGAACTGCCGTCAACGGCAGAGATTTTAAAACAAAAGGTGAAAATCACCGTGACCGCCAGCACGGCAGTAACCAAAACAGAAGCAAAATCATACAGATTTTGCAGCGACTTTTTGTTAATCATTCTGATCGATCTCCCAATTTCCGACCGGGAAGAAGCGGAATTCCGCAACACCCAACACATAGCGTTCATCTATAAAGCCAATGGTACTTGAACGGCTGTCCAGCGAATTATTGCGATTATCTCCCATGACAAACAAGCAGCCCTCCGGCACGGTCAGCGGGAAGGATGTGTCAAACCCGCGGCGTGTTGCTTCAGCGATATAAGGCTCGTCGAGCAGTTCGCCATTCACATAGACCTCGCCCGTGACAAAGTCGATGTCCAGCGTATCGCCGCCGACGGCGATTACGCGCTTGATAAGCGGTTCGTTAAGCGAATTCGGCTGGGTGATCACAACGATGTCGCCGCGGTCGACGGACGTATTCACCGCGCGGACGGCAAGCCAATCGCCGTTTTGCAGCGTGGGCACCATGGATTCACCGCTTACACCGACTACGCGGAAAGCAAAAGTGAACACAAGCAAAATGGTGATGAAGGCAAAGACGAGCGAGTCAAGCCATTCGTATATAAATTTCCAAGACTTCTGCGGTGCGTTGCGCGCAGGTGCGAGCTCCGTGAGCGAAACGCAGAATTGTTCGGACTTTCTCAAAACCTACACCTACCCTATTATGGGTATTTTACAACAAAACATCCCGCAATGCAATACGCGAATCGCGCAAGCTAATAAAGTTTTCATACACCCATACCGAAGGAAGAAAAGGAACAGGAAAAAACGATTGACACCGCTTTCTTTTTTTGTTAAAATGATATACGTTCCTGCGGGTGTAGTTCAATGGTTAGAATTCCAGCCTTCCAAGCTGGCTGTGTGGGTTCGATTCCCATCACCCGCTCCAAAAAAGCAGCACCCCGTCGTCTCCCGACGGGGTGTTGATTTTTTGGTTTGCCGTGATGCGGGATCGAACAGGACGGCGACGATTTTTCTTGAATCAGCTTAACTGCTGAACCGTCTTAAACGAATAGCCGTTTTCGGTCAGGAAATCCATATCCCGTACTATAGTCGCCGCACCCGAAACGCAGCTGTAGATCGGGTCATCCGCCAAAAACACCTCGATACCTGTCTCGCTTTCCAAAAACCGTTTCATCCCATACAAAAGTGACGTACCGCCCGTTAATACGATACCGTTTTCAGAGATATCCCCGACAAGCTCCGGCGGCGTGATCTCAAGAACCGATTTGATACCGCGCACCATAACATCCAGACGCTCACGAATGCAGCCGTACAGCTCTGTAGATGTGACCTCGAACGTAATGGGCATATGGTCGAGTCCGCTTTTGCCGTTTGCCATAACGGCGATCTCCTCCCGCCGCGGCACAGCGCTGCCCAAGCAGATCTTCAACCGTTCGGCAGTCTGCGGCCCGATCAGGATGTCGCGCTCGCGGCGCAGATACCGCCGGATTGCCTCATCGATGGACTTGCCGCCGACCTTGACCGACTTAGAAACCGAAAGGCTGCCCATCGTCACGACAGAAACATCCACTGCGCCGCCGCCGATGTTAACGATAAAACGCCCCGAAAGCGCGTTGTTCTCGAAGCCTACGCCGATCGCAGATGCCAACGCCTCTTCCACAAGGCACACTCTGCCCGCGCCTGCACGCATGGCGACCTCTAAAAACGTGTGCCGTTCAAGATTCGTCGCGCCGCTTGGGACGGTCAGAATAACAGTAGGCTTGAAAATACTGTTGCCGCACAGGCGCTGAAAATAATAGCGCAAAATATGCTGCGCCATAGTGTAATTGGATATAATCCCGTTTTGTACGGGACTGATGACTTCGATGTTTTCACCTGTTCTGCCGTTTATGGTATAAGCGGCGTTGCCGATGGCGATGGGGATGCCCGTTTCCGTATCCACGGCGATCATCGTCGGCTCATCCAGCACAATGCCTTTGCCGTCCACATACATAATGGTGGACGACGAACCGAAGTCGATCCCCACATGCATACCGAGCATTCCCGTCACCTCCTAAATCTGAGAAATGCTTTGAACCGACGATCAGCCGAGTGCTGCTACCTCATCGATCAGTTCAATGTTGTTTTCCCGCAGAATATTTGCCGCCTTCGCGCTGTCGTCCACACGCACGATAACATATGCATGCCCCGCTTCGGGCGTTAAAAAGGCATAGGCGTATTCCACATTTTCGCCCGCATCGGCAAGGATCTTAACGACGTTTGCAAATGCACCGGTTACATCGGGAATCGAAACGCCGACAACCTCGGTAATGGATACGGCAACACCCGCATCACGCAGGACCTGCGCCGCTTTTTCGGTGTCAGACACGATCAGACGCAAAATACCGAAATCCGTGGTATCTGCAATGGAAAATGCGCGGATGCTCACATTGCCTTCTGCAAGATAGCCCGTTATCTCGGCAAGCCTGCCGGGTTTATTTTCCACAAAAACGGAAATTTGCCGGATCGCCATAACAATACCTCCTGGAATCTTAGCGCTGCTTTGCAAGCGCGATTACTGCGCGTTTTGATAACCGAGATCGAACGCCTTGAGGTTCATCTCCAAAAATTTTGCAGGGACAGTGTCGCGGATCGCCTGCTCCCAAACCGCGCGATCAATGTCCATATGTGCCGCCATAACACCGATAAGCACAACGTTGACCGCCTTGGCGGAACCGGCCTCTACTGCAAGCGAGAGCGCGTCAACGTCTCTGAGCTTCACACCGGTCTTTCGGATAGCCTCCAGCACGCCGTCCGGGTACGTTGCAACGCCTGTGATGACCGGCATGGGATCGATCTGCTGGGTGTTGGCAATGATTGTGCCGTCTGTTTTCAGAAACGGAAGCCAACGCGCCGCTTCGAGCTGCTCAAAGGCGAGAATCAGATCCGCCTGCCCTTTCTGCACGATGGGCGAATCGACCTTGTCACCGTATTTGACATAGGTAACGACCGAGCCGCCGCGCTGGCTCATGCCGTGGACTTCGGAGACCTTGACGTCATAGCCGACGGAAATGAGCGCCGCGCCCAGCAAACGGCTTGCGAGCAGCGTCCCCTGCCCGCCGACGCCGACGATCATAATGCTTTTTGTTTTCATTTCGCTTCGCCCTCCTTGATCGCATCAAATTTGCAAAGCTGGCTGCAAACCGCACAGCCGACGCACTGTGTAAAGTCTATGACGGACTTTTTGTCCTTCATGCTGATGGCGGGGCAGCCGATCTTCATGCACATCTTGCAGCCGACGCACTTGTTCGGGTCCACACGCATGGGCGGCTTGTGCTTGACGTATTTCAGCAATGCGCAGGGGCGGCGGGAAATGACGACCGAGGGTTCATCCGCTTCGATCTCCTCGCGCAATACGGTTTCACATTCTTCCAGGTTATACGGGTCGATCACACGAACGCGGTCGATGCCGACGGCCTTTGCAAGAAGCTCCAAGCTGACCGCCGTGGTCGGATCGCCCTTGATGGTCTTGCCCGTGGTGGGATTGTCCTGGTGACCGGTCATGCCCGTGATGCTGTTGTCGAGAATGACGACGGTAGAATTGCTCTGGTTGTAGGCAATGTCAATGAGTCCCGTCACGCCGGAATGGATAAAAGTCGAGTCGCCGATGACCGCGACAGATTTTTTAGCATTGGCTTCGTCCGCCTTATTTCTGCCGTGCAGCGCCGAAACGGAAGCACCCATGCAGATGCAGGTGTCGATCATGCCGAGGGGCGCGAGCGCGCCGAGCGTGTAGCAGCCGATGTCGCCGCTGACAAAAACATTCAGCTTTTTAAGCGCATAGAAAAGACCTCTGTGCGGACAGCCGGCGCAGAGCACGGGCGGGCGTGCGGGGATGTCGAGGTCGGTCACAACACTTTTGTCCTCGCGCCCCAAGATCACCTTAGCGATCAAGCTCTGCGAATACTCGCCCTGCAGTGTGAACGCCTCTTTGCCGATGACCTCGATCCCGTTCTGACGGCAATGCTCCTCTAAAAACGGGTCAAGCTCTTCGAGCACATACACCTTTTTGCATTTGGCGGCAAAGGCACGGATCTTTTCGACCGGCAGCGGATACACACAACCGAGCTTCAGGTAGGACGCGTTTTCGCCGAGCGCCTCTTTGGCGTATGTATAGGTGATACCCGAGGTGATGACGCCGATGTCGGTGCTGTAATACTCCTCGCGGTTGATGTCGGCGGTCTCCGCCCACGCGACCTGGTCAAGGATGCGCTGCTCGACGACCACATGCTTTTTGATCGCCATGCCGGGCATCATGACATATTTCATCGGGTCTTTCGTATAGGGTTTAAGTTCGCGTTCTTCACGCTCGGAGACTTCCGCAAGGCTGCGCGAGTGCGCCACGCGCGTGGTCAGGCGCAGGATAACGGGTGCATCGAACTGCTCGGACAGCGACAGCGCCAGCTTTGCGAATTGCAGGCACTCCTCGGAATCGGAGGGTTCGAGCATCATCAGCTTGGCGGCCTTCGCATAATGGCGGGAATCCTGCTCGTTCTGCGACGAGTGCATACCGGGATCGTCCGCAACACCGATCACGAGCCCTGCATTGACGCCGGTGTAAGATGCGGTAAACAGCGGGTCGGCGGCAACATTGAGCCCGACGTGCTTCATACCACAGAAAGAACGCGCGCCCGCAATCGCGGCGCCCGCAGCAACCTCCATAGCGACTTTTTCATTGGGCGCCCATTCGCTGTACACATCATCGTATTTTGCAATGCACTCCGTGATCTCGGTGCTGGGCGTGCCCGGGTAGCTAGAGGCGACGCGCAAGCCCGCTTCATAAAGACCGCGGGCGACCGCCTCATTACCGATCAATAATTTTTTACTCATGACTTCTCCTCCGTTTGATTTCGCAAATCCACAACGCGCTTTGCCTTGCCGACAAACCGTTCAATGGTATTCGGTTCTACAATACTGACTTTGCACTGGATCCCCAAAACCGTATGCATATTGTGCCGGATACGGTTTTGCAATTCTTCGATTTTGCCGTAGCTTTCGAGAAGCGAAATATCCGAAAGCTCCACGCGGATCTCCAGCGTGTCGGCAAAGCCCTCGCGGCGCACGATCAACTGATAGTGGGGACTGACGTCCTGCATACCCACGAGCACACTCTCGATCTGCGACGGAAACACATTGACGCCGCGGATCTTCAGCATATCGTCGCTTCTGCCCTTGATCTTGTCCATGCGCGCAAAGGTCCTGCCGCATTTGCAGGGCTCATATGTAATGCGGGAAATGTCGCGCGTGCGATAACGCAGCAGCGGGATGCCCTCTTTTGTAAGCGTCGTGATGAGCACTTCACCCGTCTCGCCCTCGCCGAGGACCTCCAGCGTGTTGGGGTCGACGATCTCAGCAAGGAAATAGTCCTCGTTGATGTGCAGCCCGCAGCGCTCCTCGCATTCACCAGACACACCGGGACCCATGAGCTCGCTCATGCCGTAATTGTCGGTCGCGAAAAGTCCCCACGCCGTTTCGATCTGGGTACGCATTTCGGGCGTGCACCCTTCCGAGCCGAACAGCCCGAGCCGCAGATGGTAGTCGGACATCGGGTATTCGAGCTTCTTTGCCGTCTCCGCCATATACAGCGCATACGACGGCGTAGCAACCAACGCCGTGGTCTTGAAGTCACGCATGTACATCAGCGCTTTTTCCGTGTTGCCGCTGGAATTGGGCACCACCGCGCAGCCTAGCTTTTCAAGCCCGTAATGCAGCCCAAGGGCACCTGTGAACATACCGTAGCCGAACGAAATCTGCACAATATCGTCCGCTGTAGCACCGGCTGCGGCGCAAAGGCGTGCCATGCAGTCCGACCACATATCCAAATCGTGCGCCGTGTACCCGACCACCGTAGGCTTGCCCGTTGTGCCGGAGGAAGCGTGGATGCGCACGATGTTTTTCATCGGCACGGCAAACAATCCGAACGGATAGTTGTCGCGCAGATCCGCTTTGGTCGTCGGCGGGATGCGCCGAATATCATCAAGCGTTTTGATGGAATCGGGTGTTACCCCCGCGTCATCCAGCTTCTTTTTATAGAAAGGAACGTTCTCGTAACAGTACCGCACGGTATAGCGCAATCGCTCCAGCTGGATTTCGCGAATTTTGGCGCGCGGCATGGTTTCCGCGTCTTTTTGAAAAAACATTTTCCTTTCCACCTTTCAGGAATCCGCCGCAGGCGGTTCGGCGCGGCACGCAGACGGCGAAAAACAGCCGCGGATCTTTCCGCGGCCGCGTCGAAAATATCCATTTTGTATTATATCACAGTTCTTCGCGTTCGACAACACCGTTGTAAAAGAAATCCGAAACTTCCCCGTCTTCCTTTTTGTGGGAAGCGGCGCTTACGATCAGGCAAACGGCGACGGACGCCAGCATGGCGATGCATGCGAACAACGGACCCTGCCCCATCAGCGTCACCACGGCGGGCGCATCCACCGAGCAGAGGTTCAGCAGCTTGCAGGAAGCCGGAATGATCGCAATGCAAAAGCCCGTGAGGATACCCGCCCACGCGCCGGTCTTATTCAGCTTCTTGCAATAAAGCGCGAGCACATAGGGTGCCAAAAACGAGCCGGAGATGATGCCCCAGGAATAGCTCATCATATCGAGGATCGGCGTTTTGGTGTTCGCCACAACGTAAGACAGGATGACGAACAGGATGCAAAACAGCTTGGTAAGTTTTCCTGTCTTTTGGGCGGGCATATCGCGCTTTTTCACGGCAATGAGGTCAATGGACAGCGCGCTGCCCGCGGAAAGTGTTACCGAACAGAGCGTAGAAACGGACGCGGACAGCAGCAGGACGATGATCACGCCCAGCAGCACGTCGGGCAAATTGGAATCGCGCAGCATATTGGGTACAATGTAATCCGCCTCGGGCATATCCACGCCGACGGTGTAATACGCGTGGCAAAGCGAACCGATAAAGTAGCCGCCGCCTGCGATCAGCAATGCAAATACGGTGGAAATCACGATGCCGCGCTTGGCCTGCTTGTCGTCACGGATGCCGAAATACTTTTGCACCATTTGCGGCAGCCCCCAGGTGCCGAAGCTCGTCATAAGCACCGTCGCCATCAAGGACACCCATTGCGAGGCGTTCATATCGGGAAGTCCCGCTTCTGTGTGCGCATATTCCACAAGCCCGGAAATGCCGCCTACACGGTCACAGCGCACCACAAACACCAACAGAAGCACCACGCCGGCCATCATCACAATGCCCTGCACAAAGTCGGCACGCGCCTGCACCAGATACCCGCCGAAGGTCACAAGCAGGATCGCAAGCACGGCGATGATCACAAGAAAGATCGTATCGTCGATCCCCAAAAGCACGTCAGCTACACTTGCAAGCCCGCTGTAAACAGAGGCGGAGTACGGCACAAGGAACACAAAGATGACCGCGCCCGCAAACAGGCGCATATTGCGGCTGCCATAGCGTTTTTCGAAAAATTCGGGCATGGTTTTGAGTTTCAGGCGTCCTGCGACATCCCGCGTGCGGCGCGCAAGCACCATCCACGCGAGCAAGGAACCGAACACGGCGTTGCCAAGCCCTGCCATGACCCCCCAAAGCCCGAAGCTCAGGCCCGTTTTGCCGGCATAACCGATGAACATAACGGCAGAAAAATACGCTGTACCGTAAGACAGCGCGGAAAGCCACGCGCCGGCGTTCCTGCCGCCGACTGTGAAATCCGAAATGCTTTTAGACTTTCTGCCCGTCACGACGCCGATCAAGACCAGCGCAAGGATATAGACCGCTACGGTCGCCCAGATGATGACCTTTTCCATTTTTCCACCGACTTATGTTCAGGATTTTTGCGCTTTAAAGCTTTTACTTGCTAAAGCGAACTGCCTATCATTATACCCTCTCGACCGGCTGCGGTCAAGAGGGCAAAAACCACTAAATATGCAGCAGTCTTTTGGCATTTATCGACAGAATTTTTGCTTCATCCCCGGCAGGCAGGCCGAGACTTTGGATGAAGCGCGCCTCATCCGCCGACGAGCTCCACGGCATATCGCTGCCGAGCAGCACGTGATCTGCGCCGTGCGCACGAATGATCTCGCGCGCATAGTCCGGGGGCATCCTGCTGTAAGAAAACGCGGTATCAAGATAAACCTTTGTGCCGCAAAGCTCCTCTAAGACGCTGTCCCACAACAGCCAGCCGCCGAAATGCGCCGCCACGACGGGTGCGTCGCCGAAGCAGTCGAGCACGCGCAAAAGGCGTTCGGGCGGGCAGTGCACGGGGCGCGGGAAGCCGATGTCCACACCGGCGTGGAACACCGTGATAAGCCCGAGCTTTGCGATATGCTCATAAATCGGGAACATTCGTTCCTCGTCCACAAAAAAGCCTTGATATTCCGGGTGCAACTTAACGCCCTTGATCCCCGCCGCTTTCAGCCGATCCAATTCCTCAAGCGCATCGGGGCTGTCGGGGTGGACGCTGCCGAAGGGTATGAGCATATCGTCGCCCACCAGCGAAATTGCAAAATCATTGACCTTCTTTTGCTGGTGCGGATTCGTGGCGATGTTGAGCACGACCGCCTTTTCCATGCCGAACTTGCGCAGCGCGGGCTTTAAGTCGGACACGGCGCCGCTGTAAACGGGCGTTACGCCGCCCGCATTTTTGGCGATCTGCGGGATCGCTTTTGCGGCGATCGGGTCTAAAAATGTATGCACATGAAAATCGATCATATGCCGTACCTTCTTTATTTATGATTTCTGTCTTGCCTGCGCTTTCATGCGCTGCTCTTTCGAAAGAATGCGTTTGCGCAGACGGATGGCATGCGGCGTGACCTCCACAAGCTCATCATCCTTGATAAACTCCATGGACTGCTCCAAACTCAGCACCGTGTGCGGCACCAGGCGCAGGGCGTCGTCCGAACCCGCGGCGCGTGTATTCGTCAAATGCTTTTGCTTGCAGACGTTGCAGACGATATCTTCATTCTTTGCACATTCGCCGACGATCATACCCTCATACACCGGAACGCCGGGACCGACAAACAGTCGCCCGCGATCCTGCGTGTTGAAAAGGCCGTATGCGGTCGTCTCGCCCGCCTCGTGCACGATGATCGAACCGCGTTCGCGCGTCTGGATCTCACCTTTATACGGCTCATAGCCCGCAAAAAGGTTATTCATAATACCGTTGCCGTTGGTATCCGTCATAAATTCGGAACGGTAGCCGATCAATCCCCGTGCGGGAATGCGGAATTCCAGATGCGTGGCGCCCCCGTCGCGCGTACCCATGTTCTCAAGCTCACCGCGCCGCGCACCGATTTTCTGCATGACCGCGCCGACATATTCCTCCGGCACTTCTACGATCAATAGCTCAATAGGTTCCAAAAGCTGCCCGTTTTCGGTTTTCGTGATGACCTGCGGACGCGAGACCTGAAATTCGTAATTTTCACGGCGCATCGTTTCAATGAGGATGGAAAGGTGCAGCTCGCCGCGCCCCGAGACCTTAAAGCAATCCGTGGAATCTGTTTCCTCGACGCGCATGCTGACGTTCGTTTCGACCTCCTTAAACAGGCGGTCGCGCAAATTGCGTGAGGTGACGTACTTGCCGTCCTGCCCTGCGAAAGGACTGTCGTTGACCATAAAATTCATCGAAATGGTCGGCTCGTCGATCTTTACAAACGGCAGCGGCTCGACGCAGTCCGGCGCGCAGATGGTCTCGCCGATGTTGAGATCGGCAATCCCTGAAACGCAGATGATGTCGCCCACCGCAGCTTCCTCGACCTCTACGCGCTTGAGCCCCTCGAATTGATAAAGCCGAGAGATCTTGACGTTCTCCTGACTGCCGTCGGTCTTGCACAGAACAACACTGTCGTTGCGGTGGATTCGGCCGCGTTCAATGCGACCGACCCCGATACGCCCGATATAATCGTCATAGTCAAGACTCGAAAACAGCACCTGCAAGGGCGCGTCAATGTCGCCCTCGGGCGAGTCGATATTTTTCAAAATAGACTCAAACAGCGGGCGCATATCCCCTTCGCGCACATCAGGGTCAAGCGACGAATAACCGTCCTTTGCAGAAGCGTACACCACGGGGAAATCGATCTGGTCGTCATTCGCGCCAAGCTCGATAAACAAGTCGAGCACTTCGTCTACGACCTCGGCAGGCCGCGCGCCGGGGCGGTCGATCTTATTGACGACCACGATGACCTTTTTCTCCAGCGCCAGCGCCTTGCGCAGCACGAAACGCGTTTGCGGCATACAGCCCTCAAATGCATCCACCAGAAGCAAAACGCCGTCCACCATTGTGAGGATGCGCTCCACTTCGCCGCCAAAGTCGGCGTGGCCGGGCGTGTCCACAATATTGATCTTCACGCCGTTATAATGCACGGATGTGTTCTTTGAAAGGATTGTAATGCCGCGCTCGCGTTCAAGGGCATTGGAGTCCATCACGCGCTCCTGCACGACCTCGTTCTGCCGAAAAATACCGCTTTGCTTCAATAGCTCATCCACCAGCGTCGTCTTGCCGTGGTCAACGTGGGCAATGATCGCGATATTCCGTAAATTCTCTCTGCACCTCAAAAACATTCACCTTCACACTTGTTCTTTCATTTACGACCAAATATTTTACCATGAATAGGGGCGCTTTACAAGCGGCGAAAACGAAATATTTGCCTTTACATCCTTTTGCTTTTTAGATAGAATATACCAAGGCGGCACACGCCGATTCTGTTGAAACGAGGTATAGGTATGGCTGAAACCGTGCGCGCGTGCCTTTGCACGTCGCTTGAAAAAATCTTTCCGACTGACGAAGTACTTAACACAGATACACTGCGCTTTTCCATACTGCAAAATGAGAAAAAATCCTTCCAGCTTGCAGTGCGTGCCGAAAAGGGTGCGGTGATCACATGGGACGTACAATCGCCGCTTTCGGCGCACACGCGCGCATTCTTTGTGCGCATGATGCCCGCAGGCTTAAACGCGCCTAAAAAATCGGATGATTTTTATATTTCCAAAAACAAAACCGAATATCCCGATCTGCTAACACCGCTTTCCGAGAATCGCTGCACGGCGGAATATGACGGGCAGAATGTCATTTGGTTTGAAATCAGCGGCGAACAGCTTCCGGCCGGAAAGCACGAATTGGAGTTC
This sequence comes from uncultured Clostridia bacterium, assembly GCA_944384995.1. Lineage (GTDB taxonomy): Bacteria > Bacillota > Clostridia > Oscillospirales > Acutalibacteraceae > Fimenecus. Next base: position 362,278 of record CALWVN010000001.1, read on the forward strand.
TCGGTACGCGCGAGTGAAAGCGAACCGGCAGTCTGCCGTGCGGAGGTCGAAGTTCTGCCGGTTTCCCTGCCGCAGCAGACACTCATTTATACGAATTGGTTCCATACGGATTGCCTGATGCGCCACTATGGTTTTGAAGCGTTTTCGGACGAATATTGGCGCGTAACGGAAAACTTTTTGCGCACAGCGCACGAATACGGCATGAACTGCGTGCTCACCCCGCTGTTTACGCCGCCTCTCGACACCAAGGTGGGCGGTGAGCGCCCCACCGTGCAGCTTGTGGATGTTACGGTCTCAGGCAAAGACACCTATGCCTTTGGCTTTGATAAGCTGAAAACGTGGGTGGAAATGTGCCGTCGCTGCGGGATCGAGTATTTTGAAATGAGCCACTTTTTCACGCAGTGGGGCGCGAAGCACGCCCCGAAGATCATGGCGCAAAAGGACGGCGCCACGGTACAGATCTTCGGCTGGAAAACGCGCGCCGCCGGGAAAGCTTACCGCAGATTCCTTGCACAATTCGCAAAAGCGCTTATCGCTGTGATCGACGAATTAGGACTCCGCAAGCAGTGTATTTTCCACGTTTCTGACGAGCCGAATGTGGGGCAGATTCGCACCTACAAAAAGGCGGCGCGGATCGTACATGAAAACTTTGGGGATTTCAAGATCATCGACGCGCTTTCCGACTATAAACTGTACGCTAAGGGACTTATCCAAACGCCTGTCCCGGCAAATGACCATATCAAAAAATTCATCGGAAATGTTCCGGAGCTCTGGACGTACTACTGCTGTGTGCAGGCGGATGATTATGTTTCCAACCGCTTTTTCTCCATGCCGTCGCTGCGCAACCGCGTTTTGGGACTGCAAATGTATAAATTTAACGTCAAAGGCTTTCTGCACTGGGGCTACAACTTCTATTTTTCCCGTTTTTCCGTTCGGCAGATCGACCCGTTCCAAGTCACCGACGCGGACAACGCCTTTTCTTCGGGCGACAGCTTTGTTGTCTATCCGGGAAAGGACGGTTCTCCCCTTTTGTCGCTTCGTCTGCCGGTATTCTATGACGGATTGCAGGATATGCGTGCTTTGCAGCTTTTGGAATCGCTTGCCGGGCGCGAAAAGGCCATGCAGGTTTTGGAGGAAGGGCTCAAAGAGCCGCTGACCTTTAACCAATATCCACATGAAGATACATGGCTGCTCGATTTGCGCGAGCGCGTCAACCGCGCCATCATGCAATACGCAGTGGAAAAATAAGCGTTACATACGGGAGGAAAACCATGGATTCTGTTTTAAGAGGGTTTTTGACGCGCAATCTGCCGCTTGTTGCGGACCGTATTCGGATCACGCTCACGGAAGACGGCAAAAAAGATCATTTTTGCGTTTCTTTCAAAGGCGGGCTTTTATTTGTCAAGGCCAATTCCCGCGTTGCCGCGGCAAACGGGATCTACACATATCTCAAGCAGGTCTGCCGCGTCAACCTTTCGTGGTGCGGCAACGAAGCGCTGCAAATTGACGAGCTCATCCCGTTTATGGGTACCGTTGAGAAAACGATCGAGCAAAAATACCGCGTTTACATGAACTACTGCACGCTTGATTACACCATGTGCTGGTGGGATTTTGCACGCTGGGAACGCGAAATTGATTTTATGGCGATGAACGGCATCAACATGCCGCTTTGCGTCATCGGCACGGAAGCGGTCTGGTTCGAGACGCTGCTTTCGTTTGGCTTTACGGAAGAAGAAGCGCTTTCCACCATCTCCGGTCCCGCCTTTTGGGCATGGCAGCTGATGACGAATATTGAAGGGTACCTGCCGCCGAAAGATAAAGCCTATGTTTACGAACGGCTGGAACTCGGTAGAAAGATCCTTGCACGTGTGCTGGAGTTCGGGATGATGCCTATCCAGCAGGGTTTTTCGGGGCATGTGCCGATGCTGCTGCGGGAAAAGTATCCGCAAGCAAATATCCTGCCGAAAAACGGCTGGTGCCTTTATCCGAAAACGGCACAGCTCGATCCACTTGATCCGTTGTTTTCAAAGTTCGGGCAGAAATACCTGCAAACCCTTGACAGGCTTTTAGGCAATCACCATTTCCTTGCGTGCGACCCGTTTCACGAGGGCACACCGCCCAAAAACAATCTCTTCTATCTGCGGCGCGTCGGGCGGGCGATTGACCGCCTGTACCGCGAATTTGACGAACAGTCCGTTTGGGTCATGCAGGCTTGGACACTGCGCAAGCATATTGTGAAAGCCGTACCGAAAGACCGCCTTTTGATCCTTGACCTCAATTCCGAACGCACAAAGTCCACCCGCAACCTTTGGGGATACGCGGTCGTGGCGGGCATGCTGCATAATTTCGGCGGCAAGAACGCCATGCAGGGCAAACTCTCCATACATTGCAAAAACCCATATATGCAGCTTAAAAAGCGCGGTGCTAATGTGGTCGGTTCGGGACTTTTCATGGAAGGCATCGAACAAAACCCCGTGGTGTATGACTTGCAGTTCGCGCTGTTGACCGAAAGCGGAGAAATCGACCTGAACCGCTGGCTGGACGACTACATTGAACGCCGCTACGGCGCATATTCCGACAACTTGCGCAAGGCATGGGACATTCTGCTTTCCACCTGTTACCGCGACAGCGGCTACAAGGAAAACGAGGTCGGCTCCACGCTGTGCGCGCGCCCGCTGATGAAGCCGAAAAAAACGGGACCGTGCGACTACACGAAGCTGTTTTATGACCCGAAGCAGCTTGAAAGAGTCCTGCCGCTGTTTTTGTCCGTAAAAGAGCAATTCAGCGCATCAGACGGATATCAATATGACGTTTGCGATTTAACACGGCAGGTATTGAGCAATCGCTTTCATACAAATCAAGCCCAATTTGCAGAAGCGTTTGCAAAAAAAGACATCACGGCAGCCGAACGGCTCGCAAAAGAACAAATGGAATTGCTTACCGATCTGGACGCATTTTTAGGGCTGCGGAAAAACTTCACACTTGCGCGCTGGATCAACGACGCGCACCGTCTTGCGCAAAGCGAATGGGAAAAAGCGTATTTTGATCAGAATGCGCGCACGCTCGTCACCGTTTGGGGTAACATAAACGGCGACTGCTCGGCGCTTTATGACTATACGTGGCGCGAGTGGAACGGGCTCATCGCCGAATACTACGCGGTACGCTGGCAGCGGTTTTACAATGAAGCGATCTGCGCGCTGCAAGAGAATCGCCCGTTTGTGACCGAAGCGAGGAAATTCGTGTGCGAACGCCCGCGCTATGATGCAACGCCTTTTGGGAGCGATCTGTTTGCCTTTGAAAAAAATTGGTGCGAAACGTATTCCGAATATCCCGAACCCGAAAGCCAAGACGTGCTGCCGGAGGCTGTCCGCCTTGCGGAAAAATGGAAAATCGGGAAATAACAGAGAAATCAAGGCATGAAAAAAAAGAGCAGCCGTTTGGCTGCTCTTTTGCTTTTGCAAACTCAGATCTGCTCTTTGACCTTTGCTGCCTTACCGACGCGGTCACGAAGATAGTACAGCTTGCTTCTGCGCACCTTACCGGACCGGACAAGCTCAACCTTTGCCACGTTGGGGGAATTCACGGGGAACACACGCTCCACGCCGACGCCGTAGGAAACGCGGCGAACGGTGAAGGTCTCCGAAACCCCACTGCCCTTGACAGCGATGATCGTGCCTTCAAAGACCTGAATTCTCTCGCGCTCGCCTTCACGGATCTTGACGTGTACTTTCACGACATCGCCGACCTTGATGTGGGGGCGCTCTTCTTTGATCATACCCTCAGTGATTACTTTCAATGCGTCCATTCTAAGTCCTCCTGTTTTTTTCAGGCGTTCGTGCATTTCTCGAAATACAGAGGACCGCCAGCTTTAATGCTGCCATTAACTGCCGTTGGAACGGTGCCAACGCAAAATTGCTTAGATATATTAGCACAGAGAGCGTAAAAAAGCAAGCATTTTTTCAAAATTTTTCATAAGTACAGACAAATCCGCGTACCGTCTGGCTTTGCAGCCGCCGGTTGTCATGAAAAGTATGCGCTGTTTTTGGGAAAAAGTCAAGACAGCTCTCGTTTTGCATAGATGCGGACAGACAAAAGCCACGAACCCGCAAAGAGGAGCGCACCGATCAGTACCGCCGCAAGCAGGATTTCCGCGCTTTGTACAACAGAAATATCCAAAACGCCGACATCTTTGCTAAACGCGCCGACCGTACCGACTGCGGCGCAGAAAAAGACGAGCACCCCGTAGTAAGCAAGCCGCCCCTTTTCCACACCGAAACGGAAAATAATGGGCAGCATCAGAGCAGGGCTCGCGAGCCCCATGGACAAAAGCAAGACGAAAAAGGACAGAAGCTCCGAAAGCTGAAAATCATCCGCAACAAACATGTGCGCCGCAAAGCCGAGCCCCATCAGCAAAACGCTTAGGCCGAGTGCGAGCAGCGTGATGATATATTTTACGGAAACAAGCTGGGTACGGGTGTACGGGAACGTGCCCGCATACAAAGACCATTTGCACTTTTCGTCATAAGAAAGCAAGTTCACAGACAGCGCGCCAACCAAAAACACCGGATATACCGCCAAAAAGAAATTGTCGCTCCAAACAAAGGCTACCGCAAAAACAACGGCAATCAGAAAATAGACGCGGCAGTATTTTACCGCCATATAGATGTCTTTTAAAAGCAGGCCTTTCATGCTCCCTGCGCCTCCCGAATCAAGAATAAAAAGATCTGCTCCAGATCCATGCTGCCGACTGAGAACGAATCGGATACCGCTGCGCGCTCTACGACCGCCTCCACGCCGTACGGGGAACGCTTGATCCCGTGCACCGCCCTTTCCGGTATGGCTTCAAGCTGTTCGTTAGAACAGCGAACCACACCATATTTTTCAAGCAGCGCGTCTTTTTCCTCGCACAGCAAGAGCTTGCCCTTGTGCAAAAACGCGACATAATCGCAAATCTTTTCAAGGTCGCTGACAATATGCGAAGAAATGAGCACCGCATGGTTTTCGTCGCGCGTGAATTCCCCGAACAAGGTAACAACCTCGTCACGCACAACCGGGTCAAGACCGCTGGTCGCTTCGTCGAGCAGCAACAGCTTCGGCGCATGAGACAGCGCGACGGCAATACCGAGCTTCATTTTCATGCCGCGTGAAAAGGCATCAAACGCTTTATCCGTCGGTAAACCGAGCCTTTTAATAAGCTGCGCGTAAGTATCATCGTTCCAATTTTGATAGGTGCGCCGCAGGATATTGCCAATCTGCTTGGGCGTTAAGCACCCGGGAAAGCCGACGTCGTCGAGCACCACGCCGACCTCCTCTTTGATGCGGCGGTCATAGGTCAAATTGTCCATACCGAGTACCGACACCTGCCCCGCGTCGCGCCGCAGCATATTGAGGATCAGCTTTATCGTGGTGCTTTTACCTGCGCCGTTCTCGCCGACAAGGCCCATAACACAGCCACTCGGCAGGGTCAGATTCAAATCGTCCAGCGTAAAATCGGGATAGGTTTTGCAAAGTCCCGTGATCTCCAAGGCATTCATTCGTTTTCCTCCGTTAGCAAATTGAGCATTTCCAAAATATCCGCACGGCTTAAATTACACGAAGCGGCAAGGCGCACCGCTTCGCTCAAGTGCGCTTCGATCGCCTTGAGGTTTTCCTCCCGCAAAAGCTCCGTGTTTTTCGGTGCGACAAAGCTGCCCTTGCCCGCTACCGTATACAAAAAGCCCTCTTTTTCAAGCTCGTCGTAAGCGCGCTTGGTCGTAATGACGCTGATGCGCAAATCCTTAGCCAAATTGCGGATGGACGGCAGCGCCTCGTTTTCCGGGAGCGCGCCGCTGATGATCTGCGTTTTGATCTGCGAATAGATTTGTTCGTAGATCGGTACACCGCTTTTGTTGTCAATGAATATCTGCATGCATTCACCACGCTTTCTGTATATAAACAGTATATACAGTTATAACAGTGTTGTCAATAGGGAAACAGAAAAAACCGCCGAAAATTTTTCGGCGGTCAAAATCATGTGGCTTTTCGCAGACGGCGATAAAGCGTACTGTTCTTTTGCTTTGGAGATTCAGCAAAACGCTTCGCCGTTTTCGAGCAGCACACGGCGTTTTAGAATGTCGGTATGTTTTACGGCAACCGGTGCATTCGCTGTCAGCGCGTCAAGCAGCAGCGCGGGGCTGACATTGTTTTGGTCGCCCGCCGTCACACGCACCGTGAGCGTAACGCCGTCATCCTGCTGTGCCAAAGCAAAAGTAAGAATATTCAGTTTGATGTCTGTTTCCTTTTCCACGCGGCGTTTCCCCTGCTTCGCTTTTTTCAGCACCGGCAATGTATCGGCGGCAAAGCGCGTTTCCATCGCTTGCAGCAGCGCGGCGGGATCGTCCGTATAAAGCTGTATTTCGTAGTCCGCAAAGGCGATCTCCGTCGGCTTGTGAGCAGGCTTTGCGACGCTGACCACCGTGATATCGCGCGGGAGTGCATCGTTTAGGCGGGTCTTGATCTCACGGAACGTCATTTCGCCGACTAAACGGATATCCATGGACTCACAAAGACTTTCTACCCCCAGAGGCAATGGCCGCGCGAAGGTCATGAACAGATGCGGATTATACCCTTCCGTATACCATAGCGGGATCTGCGCGCGGCGAAGCGCACGGGTCATGCAGCGCATGAGATCCAGATGTGAAATGTATTTCGCCATGCCGGTTTTGGTAAAGAATACGCGTACTTCATTGAATTGCATCGCAGTGCCCTCCGTTTAAGCGCGCCGCACCGCAGGCCGAACACTTCTGACGGCAGTTCGGCGAAGTGACGCTTTCATGCGCCTTGCGGTTCTCTTCCGCCAAAAACGCGCGGCGAATGCCGTAATCCAAGTGCTCCCACGGCAAAAGCTCCGAAAAATCGCGACGGCGGTTCGCATAGAAAGCGGGATCGACGCCACAGGCTTCAAACGCCTGCATCCAAGCGTCGAAACGGAAAAACTCGTCCCAGCCGTCGAATTTACAGCCGCGCTTCCACGCTTCTTCCAAAACGTCGCACAGCTTACGGTCCCCGCGCGCAAAAACACCCTCCAAAAAGCTCGTGTGCGGCTGATGCCAGCTGACGCGGATCTTACCCGAGTGTACGTTCTCCATCAAATATTTTTGTTTTTCTGCAAGCTGCTCCATGGTATCCTGCGGTTCCCACTGGAACGGAGTAAAGGGCTTGGGCACAAAAGACGCGACACTCACGCTGACCGTGACGCCCTTGCCCTTGGGTTTATCCGGATTGTGATAAAACTCGTTGACAACCTTTTGCGCAAGCTCGGCGATGCCCGCCACGTCCTCGAGCGTTTCGGTCGGCAGCCCCATCATAAAATAGAGCTTCACGGAAGTCCAGCCGCCGCGGAATGCCTGCGCGGCAGTGCTGAGGACTTCCTCTTCCGTGACATTTTTATTGATTGCGTCGCGAAGCCTTTGCGTGCCCGCTTCGGGCGCGAAGGTCAGCCCGCTTTTGCGGACTTTTTTGAGTTCCTCCATTAAGCTTTCCGAGAAATTGTCCACGCGTAAAGACGGCAGGGACACATTGATCTTCTCATCCGGCGCCCAAGAGAGCAGCTGCGGCAGGAGGGTTTCGACCTCGGAATAATCGCTCGTACTCAGCGAGCACAGCGAGATCTCGTCATAGCCCGTGCTGTCGCACAGTGCTTTCGCCTGACGGTTGACCGTATCGCTGCTTTTTTCGCGGATCGGACGGTAGATAAAGCCCGCCTGGCAGAAGCGGCAGCCGCGAATACAGCCACGGAACACCTCGGCGACGGCGCGGTCGTGCACCACATCCACAAACGGCACGACGAACTGTTTTGGGAAGTAAACCGAATCAAGGTCGGCGATCACGCGCTTTTTGACTTTCGTGGGCGCGGTCTCTTTCGGGGTGACGGCTTGGAGCGTGCCGTCCGTGTGATAGGAAACGTCATAAAATGCGGGCACATACACGCCCTCGATCTTCGCTGCGTCGCGCAGGAATTCGAGCTTGGTCGAGCCTTTTTCTTTGTGTGCGATCAGCAGGTCGATAAGTTCGTTGGTGACCTCCTCCCCTTCACCGGGCAGGAAAATATCAAAGAAATCCGCTAAGGGCTCAGGATTGCACGCGCACGGTCCCCCGCCGATGACAAGCGGGGTAAGCGCCGTGCGGTCACGAGAGCGAAGCGGCACACCGGCGAGATCCAGCATATTGAGCACATTCGAGTAGCTTAATTCATATTGCAGCGTAAAACCGATCAGATCAAATTCCGAAATCGGGTCACCGCTTTCGAGCGCATAAAGCGGCACGCCGTTCGCGCGCATCTTTTCTTCCATATCGACCCACGGGGCGAACACGCGCTCGCACCATGCGTCCTTGCGCTCGTTGACAAGCCCGTACAGGATCTTCATCCCCAGGTGTGACATGCCGATCTCATAGCTGTCAGGGAAGCAAAAGGCATAGCGTACCTTGATTTGAGCCTTATCCTTCATGGCACTGCCCAGCTCCCCGCCCGTGTAGCGCGCGGGCTTCTGAACCCCATCGAGCAAATATTCCCATTCTTTTCTCAATTTCGTGTACCTCATTTACGTGATGGGAATATTCTACACGAAAAATGCAGGAAATGCAAATCATTCCCCGCATTTCCAAAACAGCATAACGATCAGATAGCCACACAGCAGCAACAGTGAAAAATTCCCGCCGCTTTGCAGAAGCACATAAAAGCCGCAGCCCATGCACACGGTGATGAACAAAAGGGAGACGGCCTTTTGTATTGTGACCTGACAGTGAGGATCGGAAACGTGCGCGCGCAAAAACGCCTCCAAAGCCCTGCCGCCGTCCAGTGAAAAAACGGGCATGGCATTGAATGCAAAAATGCTTAAATTCACCCCCGCCGCTGTCAAAAAAGTATTGGTGTGCTGCCACAGGTATAAAGCGCCGAACAGGGCGGCTAATACAAAATTCACAAAAGGACCGGCAAGCGCGCTGCAAATCTCCTGCCGATAACTGAGTGTAAGATCTTCCGCGCGCGTGATGGTCATGCCGAAAAGCCCCAGGGAAACGGCGCGCGGTTTACTGCCGAACAAAAAATCCGACAGCAAATGCCCGAATTCGTGCAGAAGCGAGAACAGAACCGTATAGCGCACCACGGTATCCTCGGCGACGGTGAGCACGAAACAGACAGAAAAGGCAAATAAAAAACCGATGTGCAGACGTACGCCGCAGACGCTAAACCGCATCGGCAGTCAAAAGCCAGGCGGGATTACAGCGCACACCGCGGATGCGCACTTCAAAATGCAGATGCGCCCCGGTGGACTGTCCCGTGCTGCCCACGCGCGCGATCACTTCGCCCGCGTTGAGGACTGCGCTGGCTTCTGCGATGATCTCACTGCAATGGCAGTAGACAGTCTGCACGTCGTCGCCGTGCGAAAGGATGATATAATTGCCGCGCACCTCGGAATAGCCCGTCTCCTCCACGACGCCCGAAAAGGCGGCATAAATCGGGCTGCCGTGCGCGGCGGCTAGGTCGATACCGGAATGGAAGCCCGCTTCATCCGTAACGGGATTGATGCGGTAACCGAACGCAGAGGTAACGCGCGTATATTCTACGGGCACACGAAATGCGCCCGTAATGACGTAAGGCGCGAAAGAGGTGTTTTCCGCAGCCAATTGCAGATCTTCACCGCCCGCGCCTGTCATGGCTTCCGTGTACTCCGTCGCAGCAGTCTCAGAGGCAGGCGCAGTCGTCTGCGTCGTGGACTCGGGATCTGACTGCGTACCGAACACACGGTCGCCGAAGCGCTCTACTGCGTCGGACAGGGCAGCAAGCTCGTCATCCTGCCCGAAGATAGCGATATATGCCTGCCGAAACGTATCGAACCCGGAATAGCCTGCGCGATACATCGCAAAAACGCTGAGCGCCAGCAGCGCGCACACAAGCGCCTGCACGAGCAGCGTATGCAGCAGGAAATCGCGCTTCGGCATATCTTCCGTTTCCGCTTCACGGCGGCGGGTTCGCGTCGGACGGCTTTCCGGGATCTCTGTCCGAGCATCTTCCCGCAGCCGATTCTGTCGATGCTCCTCGTCATACATCGCGATCACTTCCTTTCTGTTATATGTATGACCGTGCAGAAAGGCATATTCCGAAAGAAATTCCGAAAATTTTTGAAAAAATGAAAATTAGGGCTTGATTTTTTACCGTAACTTCGCTATAATACAACAGCAACTTGCGCTTGGACGTTTAGCTCAGTTGGTAGAGCATTCGCTTGACGTGCGAAGGGTCAGCGGTTCGAGTCCGTTAACGTCCACCAAACAAAAGCACCGAGTCTTTCGACCCGGTGCTTTTGTTTTTCATATTGTATATTGCAATTTATTTTTCTTCCGCGTTTTCGCTTTGCGCACGCGATTCTAAATCCGCGATGATCTCGTGCTGGCGGCTCTCTGTGATGTCATAGAAAAGCATGGGGATGATGCTCAAAACGCAGCTGATGACCGTGGTAATAATCATCACGCCGAAAATCGGTGTGCGCACCGACTCCTGAAACAGCACGTCATAATCGTTTTGCAGCCCATAGCGCTCATAAAACCAAGGCAGGATCAGGCTTGTGAGCATCCCCGCGCCGGTCGTGAGCATGCCGCTGAACTGCGTGATGAAGCCCTCAAGCCGTTTGCCGGTCTTCCACTGCTGATAGTCGAACACATCTGCTGTAATAGCGGAGGTGATGACACCGTCACCGCCGATGGATGCGGTCGCCAAATACAGGAACAGAAGAAACAGAAACGCGTTGTCCATGGTAAACAGCATTGCGACCGAAAACACCGCCCGCAGGAGGTTAAACCAAAGGATACATGCGCGCTTGCCGAGCTTTTTGGCAAACAAGGGGGCGAGCAGCATCCCCGGCACGGAAGCCGTACCGATCACAGCATTCATCAGCCCTAATGCGGTCTCGCTTTGCATGGCGTAGACGCAGTACCAGGTCAAAATACTGCCGATACCGTATTTTAAGCCGCCCAGCACGCTGTAGAGCGTCATCATCCAGAAATAACGGTTTGTCCCAACCTCTCGGATCCCGTCTAAAAAGCGTACATGCGCCACATAATTTGCGGAGACAACGATTTTTTCTTTCGTGCCCCGAAACGTGATGATCCCAAGCAGCACGCCGGCAGCCGAGAAAATCGGGAACAGCACCCTATACGCCGCAAAACCGCGCATCCCATCCGGGAAGAGCCCTGCGAGGATGGGGAAAAACAGATTGACGATGGAGGGACCGAGACTGTAAATGAATTGGCTGACGGAAAGCAGCAGCGTTCGTTCCTCGCCGTTTGGCGTGAGCACCTGTGCAAGGCTTGTGAATGCCAGCGCATACAGCGACTGAAAGATCATCAGCAAGGCATACACAAGCGAAAGCAGCACGCATTTGAGCGTATAGTTGAGCGTATTCGGGATAAACGCCATCACGCACAGCAGCACTGCCGTCGGAACGCCCGTATACAGAAGGTACGGGCGGAATTTGCCGTATTTTGTATTGGTATTGTCCACAAGCATGCTGATGAAAGGCGTTTTCACAAGATTGAGCACACTCATGATCAGCGACATCACGGCAAGATCCATCGGCGCAATGCCGTACGCCGAGCCCAAAAGCAGGCAGTTTGCGCTTAACGCCACATAGCCGAACAGGGAATTGACCGTATTGACGCCGATGCCGCCTACGGAATAGGCGGAAAACTCACGATATGAAATGAACCTTCCGTCGGCAGGTGTTTTCCAGTGGGCTTTGGAATCACCCGCGATCTGCCGAACATTTAACTTGTGCATATGGCCGTTCTCCCGTCTGTTGAAATCACTGCGTCCTAACCATATCACAAATCGACGGAAAATGGAATATAAAAGTCAAAAAAATATGTAAAATTCTTATAAAAAACAAACCGCCTTTCCCGTTTTCACCGGGGAAGGCGGTTCTTCTGCGGTCACAGGATGATACAGATCAATCCGTTGCAGCCTTCGTTGATGACGCGTTCGAGCGTCTCCTGCAGCTTCATGCGCGCATCGGCGGGCATATGATACAGCTTGCTGCGAAGTCCCTCGTTGACAAGCTCATTCAAGGACTTTCCGAATATGTTGGATGCCCAGATCTTTTTCGGATCCTCCTCGAATTCCTTGAGCAGGTATTTCACCAGCTCCTCCGACTGGCTCTCGCTGCCGACGACCGGGGCGACCTCGGTTTGGATGTTCGCCTTTAGCATATGGATAGACGGTGCGGACGCGGACAGCTTCACGCCGTACCGACCGCCCTGCTTAACGATCTCGGGTTCGTCGAGCGTCAGCTCATCTATGGTGGGCATGACGATGCCGTAGCCGGTCGCCTCCACCTCATCAAGCGCGGACTTTAAGCGGTCATAGGCGCGCTTAATTTCAGCAAGCGCACACATTTGGGTAACAAGCCCCTGTTCCCCGTCGACTTGCAGCCCTGTTTTTTCGGAAAGCACCTGATAGAACAGGTCGCCGTTCATCGTGACGGAGATCCATGCGCTCCCCTGCCCGAGCTGCATACTGCTGACCTTCGCGTCTGTCACATATTCGCAGCGCTTAAGCTCCTCTGTCAAAAGCGCAACATCCCGCACGAGCGTCATCCCCTGTGCCGCAGCGTTGACGCTTGCATACACCGCGCTGCGAAGCTTATGATCGGCAGGCAAGGACACAAGCCACGAAGGCAGGTCGACGGAGATCTCCCGGATCGGGAATTCGAAAAGCACCTGTGTCAGGATCTCTTTGATATCCGTTTCGGAAAGCTCTAGACAGTTGACGGGCAGCACGGGGACCGTATAGTTTTCGCAAAGCTGTGCGGCGAGCGCCTGCGCACTGTCCGACTGCGGATAGGTGCAGTTGAGCAGGACGATAAACGGCTTGTGGAGCGCTTTGAGCTCTGAGATGACCCGCGCTTCCGCCTCCTCGTACTCCGCGCGCGGGATGTCGGAAATACTGCCGTCGGTGGTGATGACAAGTCCGATGGTCGAGTGCTCGGTAATGACCTTCTGTGTGCCGATCTCCGCCGCTTCGGAAAACGGGATCTCCTGATCCGACCACGGTGTGCGTACCATGCGCGGGCCGTCGCCCTCGATATACCCCAGGGAACTGGGCACGATGTACCCCACGCAGTCGATCATACGCACCGAAAACGAGGCGTTATCCGGCAGATGCACCTCCACGGCGGTTTCGGGGATGAATTTCGGCTCCGTGGTCATGATCGTCCTGCCTGCCGAGGACTGCGGCAGCTCATCGACCGCGCGCGTCTGCGCGGCGCCGTCCTCTATGTTCGGCAGAACGAGTGTATCCATGAACCGTTTGATAAAGGTGGATTTGCCGGTACGCACGGGACCGACGACACCGATATAGATGTCGCCCTGCGTGCGTTCGGCGATATCCCTGTATATGCTTTGATTTTCCATGTTCGCCCTCCTCTTAAACGCTCGGGATCAGCAGCTTGCATTTCGCGTCCAGCACTTCGCTTTGCAAGTCGTTTTCACGTTGGATCGCTTCGGCGGTGGTGTTGTAGCGGCGGGCGATCTCCCAAACACTTTCACCCGCCTGTGCAAAATAGATTGTCAGCGCCGCAGCGGTGCGGCGTTTCTTTTGTTCTTCATCCACCGAAACCTCCGACAGGATCTGCATGGAAGTTTCCGAAAAGATCAGCGCGGAAACGTCCAATTCTACGCGCGCATCCACCTGATCCTCCGCGCCCAAAACGAAGCTCGTACCCGTGACGGCTATGTGTGTTTCACAGGTCATGTCGTCGCCGACAGCTGCGACAGGATGGTGGTACGCGATGTCAAAGCTGCGTTCGGAATATCCGATCTGCCCGTCACGCCCGACATACAAAAGCCCTGCCGTCACCTTGCCGGCAACACGAAGTTCTCCCTCTGCCACGCAGGAGGTGCAGTCCAGATCCTTACAGTGCATATCGAGCACCTCGGCAATGCCGACACCCGCCGCATCCAGTGTCCCGCGGCAAAGGCAGGTGTCCGAAACACGGTCGCAAAGGGTTTGGAAGCGCATTTGCTGCTGCTGCATCCGGGTCTCAAATTGTGTGGAATACGCGTCAAGCAGTATGTCGGTCTCAAAATCCGTATACAAAGCGATCTGTGCCGACACGGAGACGCTCGCATCCAGGAGCCGAAGCGCGCCGCTGGCGTCGGTTTTGGCGGCGACCTCCACACCGCAGACCGTCAATGCCGTGTCCGCTGTGCAGTCCTCTTGCGCACCCTCGATCTCCACAATTTGGCTGATCGGCATGGAATGTTCCATACGCTCCAGCCGCTTGCCGTCGCCGTCCGGGATATACAGGGTGCGCAGAACAAGCTCGCCTTTGATAAGCGCTTTACCCGTGACCAGCTTTACATCTTCTAACAGCGCGACCGCCTCGCTGCGCACAAGCTGCGCAATAGAGGGCTTTGCGGAACCGAGCTCGAGTGTCTCGCCGAGCGAAAAGATCCTTTCCGTGCAGCCCGCAAGCGTGGATGCCGCGACGTGCTGTTTGCGCATCTGTACGCCGCCGCCCGAGCAGTCGCACAAAAGCGCCTGTTCTTCTTTTCCATAGATATGGAAAGCTACGGTGATGCTGCCGTGGATATCCATGCGGCGCGGAGAAGCGACACGGCAATTGACGTATGCACATTTCGCGCGCGCGCCCGCACAGCCGTTTTGTGCGCCCGGACAATCGGCGTGTACGGAGAACGGAATGCTTTGCTCAAAGCAGCGCATACCGCCCTCCTCGCACAAATACAGCACGCAAAGCTGCGCGGAACCCTCGCAGCTTACGCGGTCCGCGGCATTTTGCACGGCGTGGATGCGCGGGGTCAGCGTACATTTGAGCACACGGACGAGATCCGGGAAATATTCGGGCAGGGTCACGTCGCTGTCTATCGGCTGCTCTAAGGTGCTTTCAAACAGGCAGCGCCGCCTGGATAAGGCGATTTTTCCGGTTGTAAACTCCATTTTGACCTCTCCTCATAGGTTTATTCAAAAAATAGATATTCAAATCCTGTCCGCATTATGCCTATCCGTGTAAACGTGCAATTTGCGGTTGCATGTTTCCTGCAGCTTTGCTATAATACTTGTAAATCATGCAAACCGCTTTTCGCGGTTTATGTGGGGAGGAATCGAATTTGATACCCGCACTGGTTCTGTTTATCATCACCTACGTTCTGATGCTGGCGCTCCAGAAATATCGCCCGTGGATCGCCTTGAGCTCCGCCGTGATCTTCATCATCATGGGCTACGCCGGGCTTTTCGAGATGGATATCCTCTCGGCGCTCGGCGCGGTGGACTACAACGTGCTTTTGATGATCGGCGGCACGATGGGGATCGTGAGCCTGTTCGTTGAAAGCAAAATGCCCGCAAGGCTTGCGGAGGTGCTCATCTCCAAGGTGCCGGATGTCAAATGGGCGGTCACGGCGCTCGCGCTGTTTGCAGGCATCATCAGCGCGTTCGTCGATAACGTCGCTACGGTACTGATGGTTGCACCCATCGGGCTTGCCATTTCGCGCAAGCTGAAGATCTCGCCCGTGCCCGTACTGATCGCCATTGCCGTCTCCTCGAACCTGCAGGGTGCGGCGACGCTTGTCGGCGATACGACGAGCATCCTTTTGGGCGGCTATGCCGACATGACCTTCTTAGATTTCTTCTGGATGCAGGGCAAGCCCGGTATTTTCTGGGGCGTGGAGCTCGGGGCGCTCGTCTCCCTGTTTGTACTGCTGTTCCTTTTCCGCAAGGAAAAACAGAAAGTAGACGCCAAGGTCGAAACCAAGGTGACAGACTATTTCCCCACGGTTTTGATGCTGGGAACCGTCCTGCTTTTGATCCTCGCCTCGTTCCTGCCCGAGCCTGACGGCGGGGCGCTCCTTACGCTTTACAACCTGCGCAGCGGGCTGATCTGCTTTGTGCTTTGCGTCGTGGGCGTTGTGCGCGCATGCATCCGCAAAAAAGGCGCGGCACCCGTCAAGGCGGTGTTCAAAGAGCTGGACACCGACACCCTGCTTTTGCTGTTCGGCCTGTTTATGGTCATTGAGGGCATCCGTTCGGCGGGCGTCATTGACGCGGCGGCGAACCTGTTCTATACCGTTTCGGGCGACAACCCGTTCTTGCTGTATACGCTCATTGTGTTCGCTTCGGTGATCCTTTCTGCGTTCATCGACAACATCCCCTATGTTGCTACGATGCTGCCCGTCGTGCAGGGCATCGCCGCGCTGATGAACGGCGGCGCGGGCATGGCGCCTTACGTCTTCTATTTCGGTCTGCTCACGGGCGCGACGCTCGGCGGGAACCTGACACCCATCGGCGCGTCGGCGAACATTGCGGCAATCGGTATCTTGCGCAAAAACGGCGAAACGGTGCGCACGCGGGATTTCCTGCGCATCGGCGTGCCCTTCACCCTTTCTGCGGTGCTTGCGGGGTATATTTACATCTGGCTTGTGTGGGGGCCGTAAAATCATTCGAGCATAGCAACAGCCGCTTTTCCAATAAAACGGAAAAGCGGCTGTTTTCTTATACAAAATTATTTTTGCTTTTTCTGCCCGTAGTAGGCGTTTTTGCCGTGCTTGCGCAGGAAGTGTTTATCGAGAAGCTCTTGCTGCATCGGCGGTAAAGCCGCATCCAGTGCCAAGTTGTGCCACGCCATGAACGCGATCTCTTCGAGCACGACGGCGTTGTGTACCGCCTCCTTCGGATTCTTTCCCCAGCAAAACGGGCCGTGGCTGTGCACCAGAACGGCGGGGACGCTGTCGGGGTCGAGGTGCCGGAACCGCTCGACGATCACATTGCCCGTTTCCAGCTCATAACGGCCGCCGATCTCTTCCGCCGTCATCCGGCGCGTACAGGGGATCTCGCCGTAAAAATAATCGCCGTGCGTTGTGCCGAGCGCCGGGACGCCGCGCCCCGCCTGTGCAAAGATCGTGGCCCAGCGCGAATGTGTGTGCACCACGCCGCCGATATTTTGGAACGCGCGGTACAAGACAAGGTGCGTATCCGTGTCGGACGAAGGATTCAAGTCCCCCTCCACGGTTTTTCCCGTTTCGAGATCGACCACGACCATGGCTTCGGGACGCAGGGCATCATATTCTACCCCGGATGGCTTGATGACCATCAAGCCCTTTTGCCGATCCACACCGGACACATTGCCCCACGTAAATGTCACCAGGTTGTGTTTGGGCAGCTGTAGATTCGCCTCCCAAACCGCCTGTTTCAAATCTTCCAGCATTCGCTCTTCCTCACTTCAGCTTCCACGCAAGGTCGGCTAAGAACAGGTCTTTTTCGAGCAGCTCGACCGTCGTGTCTTTCCCGATGTGTACAAATTCAATGTCCATCATCCGCGCCCAGTCGCGCATCTGCTCGGCCGTCACGTCGTGGCTCAGCACCGTGTGGTGCGCGCCGCCCGCCGTGATCCAGCATTCCAAGCCTGTTTCAAGGTCGGGATACGCCTTCCACATGACGCGCGCCACGGGGAGGTTCGGCATTTCCATGATCGGCTTGACGCACTCGATGTCCTGGCAAATGAGCCGCAGTCTGCCGCCCATGTCAATTAGGCTCACAACGATCGCCTTGCCCGCTTTGCCCTCAAAGACAAGGCGTGCAGGGTCTTTTTCGTTCATGCCGATGCCGAGGTGGTGCGTTTCGATGCGCGGCCGCCCTTCTGCGAGCGTCGGGCAGACCTCAAGCATGTGCGCGCCGAGGCTGTATTTCTGACCCTCAACGAGATGATAGGTATAATCCTCCATAAAGCCCGTGCCGCCGGTTTGGCCTTCGCTCATGGCTTTGAGAATTGCAGTCATCGCGGCGACTTTCCAATCCCCCTCGCCGCCGTAGCCGTAACCAAGCGCCATTAAGTGCTGGCTGGCAAGCCCGGGAAGCTGCTCCATACCGTAAAGATCCTGAAATGTGTTGGAAAACGCCTTGCAGCCCTCGCGGTCGAGCATACGGCGAATGGCGATTTCCTCTTTTGCCTGATACCGGATAGCGTCGATATTTTCCGTCGCTACATCGTAGTTTTCGGTATATTCGGCTACAAGCGCGTCGATCTCTGCCTCGGTAACGTTCCCCATTTCCGTGACAAGGTCGCCCACCGCCCAGGTGTTGACCTGCCAGCCGAGCTTTGCCTGCACCTCGACCTTGTCGCCCTCGGTCACGGCGACCTCGCGCATGTTGTCGCCGAAGCGCATGACTTTGAGACTCTTGCTGACCGCCACGCCCACAGCGGCGCGCATCCAACTGCCTAAGCGCTCACGCACGGCGGGCTCCTGCCAATGCCCTGCAATCACTTTTCGCGGCATACGAAGCCGCGCGGCAATAAACCCGTGCTCACGGTCACCGTGCGCCGCCTGATTGAGATTCATAAAGTCCATATCGATCTCTTCGTTGGGAATCTCGCGGTTGTACTGCGTTGCAAAATGGCAGTATGGCTTTTGGAGATTCACAAAGCCGTTGATCCACATCTTGGAGGGGCTGAACGTGTGGCACCAGGTGATGATACCTGCGCACTGCGGGTCATAGTTCGCCTCGCGCACGACGTCGGCGATCTCCTCGTTCGTTTTTGCCGTGACCTTATAGACGATCTTGCACGGCAAAACGCCCGATGCGTTAAGCTCATCCGTCATTTCCCGCGCACGGCGGTCCACGATCTCGAGCACCTCGTCGCCGTACAGGAACTGGCTGCCCACTACGAACCAGAATTGATAGTCTTTCATATGCATAATATCACCTCAAAAGTTATATATAGATTTATTCGCCTTGTGCCCAGGCTGCCGCCGCCTTTTCGACGGGCAGCGCCGCTTTATATTGTTGCAGGAAGCGGTTGAAGCCCGCTTCGTCGCGCGCGTCGGGCTGCAAGGTGCTTCCTGCGTTTTGCCCGAACACACGGTTCTGTAAGAATTCCTCCAGTGTTTCGCCCGCCTGCTTTTGCATCGCGAACGATGCGAGCAGCGCCGCGCCCCAAGCGCCGCCCTCCCCTGCGGTGGAAAGCACCGTCACGGGCGTGTGCAGCGCGCCCGCAAGCAGTTTCTGTCCGACTTCGGGCGTTTTGAACAGCCCCCCGTGCCCGCACAGGCGCGTGAGCGTCAGATTTTCTTTTTCAAACAGGATGTCCATGCCGATACGCAGCGTGGCAAGGGCGGAAAAAATCTGCGCGCGCATGAAATTCCCAAGCTTAAGGCGGTCGCCCGCACGGCGCAGAAACATCGGGCAGCCGGAATCTAAGCCGGCAACGGGCTCGCCCGCATAATAGTTGAAATTCACAAGTCCGCCGCAGTCCGCATCCGCTTGCAGTGCACTTTGATACAGCATATCGTAGAGCTTCGATTTGGGGAGGTCAGTGCCGGCTGCGCCAAGCACTTCCCCGAACAGCAGGACCCAGGCGTCGAGATCCGAAGTACAGGTATTGCAGTGCACCATGGCGACAGGCTTGCCCGCAGGCGTAGTCACCATATCGATCTCCGTATAAGCGCGCGACAGTGCGTGGGGCAGCACCGCCATAGCAAAGATCGAAGTCCCCGCCGAGACGTTCCCTGTCCCTACTGAGACGCTGTTCGTCGCAACCATGCCCGTGCCGGCATCGCCCTCCGGCGGGCAGCACAGTGCTCCGGCCTGCAAAGCCCCCGTAGGGTCAAGCCAGCGCGCGCCGGATTCGGTCAGCCGCCCTGCCGCCTCCCCTGCCGCAAGGACTTTGGGAAGCAAGGCGCGCAAAGGTTTGGAAAGTCCCGTGCCACGTGCCTTTTCGTCGAATTTTTTGAGCATCGTGCGGTCGTAGTCCCCCGTTTCGCTGTCGATGGGAAACATGCCCGACGCTTCGCCTACGCCGACCACGCGTTCACCCGTCAAGCACTCGTGCACATAGCCCGCAAGCGTATTGATGTGGTCGAGCGACGCGATATGCGGCTCCTTTTCCAACAGCGCGTGGTACAGATGTGCGACGCTCCAGCGCTGCGGGATGTTAAAGTCAAACAGCGCGCTCAATTCCGAAGCAGCACGTTCGGTAAAGGTATTGCGCCAGGTGCGAAACGGCACGAGGAGCTTGCCCGCCTGATCGAACGCCAGATACCCGTGCATCATGGCGGACACGCCGACTGCACCGACCTTTTGCAGCGCTACGCCGTATTTTTCCGACACATCGCGCGCGAGCGCGGCGAAGCTCGCCTGCATACCCGCCTGCACTTCATCCAGCGAGTACGTCCAAACCCCGTCAAGCAGGGTGTTTTCCCAATCGTGCGCGCCCGATGCAAGCGGCGCAAAATCCTCGCCGACGAGCACCGCTTTGATGCGCGTAGAGCCGAGCTCGATGCCAAGCGCCGTTTTGCCGTTTACAACGGCGGCTTTTGCGGATACCGGATCCATTTTGTTCCCTCCAAAGGGCGAAACGCCGTCCAAAAATTTTATGGTAATAAGATACCGCATCCCGCGCAAAAACACAAGCGGAATTTGCGCGAAATGCGGCAGATGTCGCAAAAATCAATACGAGAAGGTAAAGGTTTTTTCTTCGCCGGCAGTGAAAGCGACGTCCTGCGGCGTGCTGCCTGCGCAGGAGACGGAAATGGTCTGGTCGATGTTGGAAAGGATGGTGACCGTGACCTGCCCGTTTGCCCACGAAAGCCCCACCTGCGCCTGCGTTTTCGCCATGAGCCCGCGCACTTCGCCCGCGGGAAGCATATCCGTCATGGCAGGGAACGCTTCGATGACGCCCGTATCGGAATACAGCAGCATTTCGTTGATGACGCCGACGATGCCCAGCGACGTATCCGTGCAGTAGCAGTCTGAGCCGCGGTGCGTGTTGTGGTCGGTCATCAGGGAATTATAATAGACCTTCTCGCTCACGAGCTTCAAAAGGCTCTTTTCCACGGCGGCAGTATCTTTAAGCCGTGCGGCGACAAGCCCCTTATGCAGCCAGCCGTGGGTCTGCGTCTCCTCGCTTTCCTTGCCCGCGTTGTTGCGGTTTTCAAGTGCCTGCAAACACGCCAAGCGCAGGTCTTCGTCGTCCTGCGTCTCATTTGACGGCCACGCGCAGTACAGATGGCTGATATGGCGGTGCTCGTTGTTTTCTTCAAAGTCGGCGACCGCCCATTCTTTCAGCGCGCCCGTGTCGTCGAGCAGATACGGCGGCAGCTTGCTTTCGAGCGCCTGCCATTTTGCGATGTCGTCGCTGTAGCTTTCGGCGTCGATGGTCTGCTCGACGTCGATGAGCATCTCGAAGCCCTTGCGCGCGGCGGCAATGTCGGCGGCGGTGTTCGCGGTTCTGCCCGATTCTAAATTCGCGGGCATGTTTTCGGGCGTGTAGCCGGGCACGATGCAGTAATATTCATCGTCCGCGAGCTCGGTTTTCCCCGCTTCGTAGTGGATATGCCCCTCGGAATCGGTGTAATATTCCGGCGTGAGCATTTGATCCCAGAAGTTGGCTTGCAAGGTGAGAAGCGGCAAGAGGATATCCTCCAAAAGCCTTTTTTCGCCCTCGTCGGTTTCAATCATCACGTTGCCGAAAGTCTGGTAGTATTCGTAGATCGGCTGGAGCATCCACGAAGCGCCGAAGTTCCAATATTCAAACGAATACTCGGTGCTGTATTCGACAGAAATCGCGCTGGTGCCATCCGTATTGCAGGGCACCTGGATGGCATCCGTAAAGCCGTAGTTGTGCAGAGCGTTGATTTTCCAGTCGTCGATTTGGCTTAAAACAAAACGGATATAGCTTTCGCCGTATTCCGTAACGTTCGCGGAGTTCATGCCCGAACACTGCAAATTGACGTTTGCATCCATGGTGAACGCGCCGTTCCAGCGCGCACCCCACTCGCCCGTCCACATACCGTACAGGCGGCCAATCAGATTGCCGCCGCTGCACGCAAGCATGGCGTAGCGTCCGGCGTTGTAAACACGCGCGAGCATGGTGGGATCGAGCGTATCCTCGCCGCGCTGGAGTTTGAGCACATCCTCATTGGAAAGCGCTTCGGACACGCCGCCGCCAAGCGAAAAGGAGACCCGGTTGAATTGCTCGCTCTGTTCGGCAGCACTCGGAGAAAGCGCCGCGCCGTAATTGAACGCATCGCCGCCGAATTTGCCGGCGACCGCCTTACAGCGGGCAAGTAGATCATCTACCAGCGCGTATTCCGTCTGCCCCGCAAAATCCTCGAACGCGCCCATTTCAAAATCACGGTCGGACAACGTGATGAGATACACCGCGTCGGCGTCACGGATCTCTACAGTCGGGTTTTTCTGTGCGCCCACATTGATCTCATCGTCCGAATCCTCGGCGTATACGGTCTCGCGCGTGCCGCCGACGCTGACGATGTATGTAAGCGTTGCGAAGCCGCCGTTTTGAAGCTCGCTGCCCTCGAAGCTCGGGTAATGCGCAACGACGGCAAGGTACTCGCCGTTTTCGCCCGCAAGCTTTTTATACTGCATCCCCGCTTCTGCATTGTTGCCGAAGTTATACATTTTAGAGATGTCGTCAAACGAAAGCGTCAGATTCACCTTGCTGCCCGCAGAGGACTGCGCGATGGAGGTGATGGTCGCGTCGTCTGTACGCGAGGTGAAGGTGCGGCGCACCCATGTACCGAGGTCGTCCGTATATTTGACGACCGCTTCACCCGTTTCGTAATCGCACCAGCGCACATAATCGGAATACCGCTTTTCCTCCTGCGTCAACCGCAGCTGCCCGCCGGGATGGAAGCAGTAAACGGAATACCAAGGCTCAAAGGTCTGGTACGCTTCGCCGTTGACGATCATCTGCCGCACGGTGTCAAGATCCCCGGAGATATCGGGGTTTTCCCGAATGGTATCACAGGGCATGATGAAGTAGTTGTTCTGGTAGATCAGCGTGTCGGAATACGGCGAGCCGGCGGTCACGCAGCCGTTGACACCGTTCCCCGTCACAAAGCCCTCACGCCATGTGCGCATTTGACGACCGCCGTCCTGCCCCTTGGCGACCACCTCGGAATAATCCTCGGCATACACCTTATAGGTATCCGTTTGATCCAGCAAAGCGGTCAAATCCGTGTCTGTATTGCCGAAGCACGCCGACAACGGCACAAGAAGTGCAACAACAAGACACAAACAGACTGTGCTTCGAAAATGCTTCTTCACTTCATTTTTCCTCCCTTTCGGCACGCCTGCAAGCGCATGCCCTTATGCCTGTATCTTATCACACTCGGCAGTTTTTGTCTACAAAAAACGTCTGCATGGCTATGGGAACCATGCAGACGCAGCGGAATATTTTGGTTTTATTCGAGTTCGAACGCACCCGTGTAAAGCTGATAGTACACGCCCTTTTCGGCGATCAGCTTTTCATGGCTGCCGCGTTCAATGATCCTGCCGTGATCCAGAACCATAATGACATCGGAATTCTGCACGGTGGAAAGGCGGTGCGCGATGACGAACACCGTTCTGCCCTGCATAAGCTTATCCATGCCGTCCTGCACGAGCGTTTCTGTGCGCGTATCAATGGAGGAGGTCGCTTCGTCAAGGATCATCACGGGCGGGTCGGACACGGCGGCGCGCGCTATGGAGATAAGCTGCCGCTGACCCTGTGAAAGCCCGCTGCCGTCGCCTTGTAAGACGGTATCATACCCCTGCGGGAGCATGCGGATGAAGCCGTCGGCATTCGCGAGCTTTGCGGCGGCGATACATTCCTCGTCTGTTGCATCGGGCTTGCCGTATCGGATGTTGTCCATAACCGTACCTGTAAACAGGTTTACTTCCTGCAGCACAACGCCCAAAGAACGGCGCAGGTCAGCCTTTTTGATCTTATTGACGTTGATGCCGTCGTAGCGGATCTTGCCGTCGGCAATATCGTAAAAGCGATTGATGAGGTTTGTGATCGTGGTCTTGCCGGCACCCGTCGCGCCGACGAAGGCGATCTTCTGCCCGGGTTCGGCGTACAGTGTAATATCATGCAGAACCTCTTTATCGGGCGTATAGCCGAAGTCCACATGGTCGAGCACAACGCGGCCCTCGAGCTTTGTGTAAGTCAGCGTGCCGTCGGAATGCGGATGCTTCCACGCCCAGAGCCCTGTGCGCTCTTTGCACTCCTGCAGCTCGCCGTTTACTTCTTTCGCATTGACGAGCGTTACATAGCCGTCGTCCGCTTCGGGCGCTTCGTCCATGAATTCAAAAATGCGCTGGGCGCCGGCAAGCGCGGTTACGATGGCGTTGAATTGGTTGGAAATCTGGGAGATCGGGTTTGTGAAGTTGCGTGAAAGCGTCAGAAAGGACGCGATCATGCCGAGTGTGAGCGTGCCTGTACCCGTAAGCCCGAGATTCGTCACGCCGGAGATCGCCATATAGGCGCCGAGCACCGCAAGAATGACATACTGCACATAGCCGAGGGCGTTCATCATGGGCATCATGGTGTTAGCGTAGGCGTGCGCTTTGGTCGTATACTTCTTCCACGTTTCGTTGCGTTCGTTGAGCCCGTCTTTGGACTGCGGCTCGTGGCAGAACACCTTGATGACCTTTTGCCCGTTCACCATTTCTTCCACGTAGCCGTTGAGCTCGGCAAGCGTTTTCTGCTGGAGCATGAAATACTTTCCGCTTTTTGAAACGAGCTTTTTGACAATAAACAAGATGCCGCACATTACAACGCATACGACCAGCGTCAGCCAAACGCTGATATACAGCATGCAGAAGAACACCGCGACGATCGTGAACACGGAGGTGATCAGCTGCGAGAAGGACTGTGCGATCATCTGGCGCAGGGTGTCGGTATCGTTGGTATACAGGCTCATGGTGTCGCCGAACGTGTGCGTATCGAAATAGCGCACCGGCAGTCTCTGCATTTTGGAGAACATGTCGTCCCGGATCTTTTTGAGCGTCCCCTGGGCGACCGTGACCATCAAGCGGTTGTAGATCCATGTGGCAAGCGTCCCCGTAAGGTAGATAACCGCCATAACGGCGAGCATTTTCAAAAGCCCCGTAAACACCGGCGAATCCACCAGCAAAAGCGGTGCGATGTAATCGTCAATGAGCGTTTGCAGAAACATGGACGATGCGGCGCTTGCCGCCGCGCTGACAAAAATGCACACGACGACGAGAACGAGTGTTTTTTTGTATTCGCCCATATAGGAAAGCAGACGTTTGAGCGTCGTCATATCCAGCTTTTGACGCTTAGCCTGCAAGTTCTGCACAGAAGCGGTTTTTTCAGCCATTTTCATCGTCTCCTTTCTGCTGCGAGCAATAGATCTCACGATATATGCCGCACGTTTTTAAGAGTTCGTCATGTGTACCGACGGCTGTAATTTTCCCGTCGTCCATAACAAGAATGCGATCCGCGTGCTCTACGGAGCTGACGCGCTGGGCGATGATAATCTTCGTCGTTTCGGGGATGTACGCCGAAAACGCCTTGCGGATGCGCGCGTCGGTACGTGTATCCACTGCGCTCGTGGAGTCGTCGAGGATAAGCACCTTTGGTTTTTTGAGCAGTGCTCTGGCGATGCAAAGCCGCTGCTTCTGCCCGCCGGAAACATTGGCGCCGCCCTGTTCGATATAGGTGTCGTAGCCGTCGAGCAGCGCGTCGATAAATTCGTCCGCACACGCCATTTTGCATGCTTCGACCAATTCCTCGTCGGTAGCGTTCTCGTTGCCCCAGCGCAGGTTGTCTTTGATCGTCCCCGAAAACAGCTCATTTTTTTGCAGCACCACGGAAACGGCGTTGCGCAGCGTGTCGAGATCGTATTGCCGCACATCCACGCCGCCGACGGTAAGCGAACCGCCCGTTACATCATAAAGGCGCGGGATCAGCTGTACAAGCGACGATTTGGATGAGCCTGTACCGCCGATGATACCGATCGTCTCACCCGAACGGATATGCAGGTTGATGTTGTCCAGCGCTTTTTTCTCCGCTTTTTCGGAATAGGTAAAATCCACATTCTTAAAGCAAATGTCGCCGTCCTTGATCTCGGTCACGGGGTTTTCGGGATTGGCGATATCCGTTTTTTCCTCCAGGATCTCAGCAATTCTACCGGCGGAGGAAGCGGCGATCGTCATCATCGCGAACACCATGGAAAGCATCATAAGGCTCATGAGGATCTGCATGGCATAGGTGATGAGCGCCGTGAGCTCCCCGGTTGTCAGCCCGAGGTCGGGGTTGTTCCCGCTTGCGACGATGGCTTTTGCGCCGAGCCAGGAGATCAGGATCATGCAGGCGTACATACAAAACTGCATCAGCGGGGAGTTGAGCGTGATGATACGCTCGCCCTTGGAAAAGTCACGGTAGATGCGCTCAGAGATCTTACCGAATTTTTTGATCTCGCTGTCCTCCTGATTAAAGGATTTGACCACACGGATACCGCGGATGTTTTCTTCCACAACTTCGTTGAGTTCATCATAGGTGTGGAACACACGCCGGAACACAGGCAGCACGGCGCGGATGATCAGAAACAGCAGAACCGCAAGGATCGGAAGGACTGCAAAGAACACCAGCGAAATGCTCGGACTGATGCTGAAAGCGACCGCCATGGCGAAAACAAGCATCACCGGGCCGCGGATCGCCATGCGGGTGAGCATCTGAAAGGCGTTTTGCACATTGGTAACGTCGGTCGTAAGTCTTGTCACGATAGATGCTGCCGAAAACTTGTCGATGTTGGAAAACGCAAAGGTCTGCACGTTATCATACATATCCTTGCGTAAATTTGCGGCATACCCGACGGAGGCGGCGGCGCCCCAGCGCGCCGACAGAACGCCTGTCAAAAGCTGCATGAGCGCAAAGGTAAGCAGCAGCACGCCGTAACGCAGCACGACATTCTGCTCGCCCGGCTCGATCCCATAGTCAATCAGATTCGACATATAAAGCGGGATCACGATCTCGAAAACCACTTCCAAGACAGAGCATAAAACTGTAAGCAGTGCGGTCTTTTTGTTTTCCCGCAGGCTGCCTGCAAGCGTCTTAATCATGGTTCTCTCTCCTTTCGTGTTTGGATTTCGGGCTGTCGGAATCGTGTTCGTCCAGCCCGTCGTAGATTTTTTGCAGCAGTGCGCTCAACTGCCGTACCTCGTCTTTTGTGAGCATTCTGACCATATGCGCTTCGTTGCGCGGGATAAAGGTTTTCAGCTCCCGTCCGACGATGTGCGCTTTTTCGGTCAAGGTGACCAGCTTATTGCGTTTGTCGCTTGGATCGGGACAATATGTGACGAAGCCGTTTTGTTCCATGCGGGCAACGAGACCCACCACCGTCGGGTGCGACACATCCAGATAAACCTCGATCTCCTTTTGCGTTGCCTGCCCTTCTTTGTCGTGTAAAAACGCCAGCACGCGGCATTGCGCCATGGTCAGCCCTTTCGCCTTCAGGTCGGCGTCTGCCCGCGCATGGAGTTTGTCGGTAATGCTTTTCAGCAGAAAACCGATGTGCAGTTCTTGCATAACACTGCCTCCAAAAAATATGTAGCACACTACATTTTCTGTAGCATGCTACATATTATACGAAGCTGTTTTTGAATAATCAACCGGCATCCTATGAACAATTTATGAATCTTTGTTCATTTCCGTTTTCTCGAATACTTGCAGCGCATGGATGACTTCCGTGACATCCTCATAAAACGCAAGCTCAGCTGCGCCGTCTAAAGCCGTACGGGAACGATTGATAAGCACCGTATGCTCCCCGCCGAAATACTGCAAGAACGACGCCGCCGGGTATACAACCAAGGAAGTCCCGATAACAACCAATGTGTCTGCACGGCGGATCGCCGCTACCGCACCGCGTACAACATGCTCGTCCAGCGGTTCTTCGTACAGCACTACATCCGGCTTTACAACCCCGCCGCATGAACAGCGCGGTACGCCATCGCTTTCGGCAATAAAACGCGCATCATATTGTTTTTTGCAGCGCATACAGAAATTACGGTGCACACTGCCGTGCAGTTCATAAACTTCCGTACTTCCCGCCGCTGTGTGCAGGCCGTCGATATTCTGCGTCACCACGCCGACCGAGCGCGCGGGGCTTTCAAGCCCTGCAAAATAACGGTGCGCCGCATTGGGTGCAGCATTCAGAAAAAGCATGTTCTTTTTATAATAGGAATAAAATTCCGTCGGGTGCGCATCAAAAAAAGAACGGCTGATAATCTGCTCCGGCGGGACGGAAAACCCGCTTTCGCGGTTGTAAAGCCCATCTGCCGAACGAAAGTCCGGAATGCCCGACGGCACGCTGATTCCCGCACCCGTAAACACGCACAGGTTTTTGCTCTCGTGCAAAATGCGGTGCAACTTTTGTATCAAACGTGTATCCATGTGTTTTGGGATTCTCCTTTCTAGCCTCATATATGCTCTGTCCTGTAAAAATGTTCTGTTATCGCCTTTGTTAGCACTCTATACTCAAGAGTGCTAACATTTACAGATTGTTCATAATTATTCTGAAAAATGGTAACAGTCGGGGATATAATAAGAATTGTAAACAGAAAAAAGAGGTGATTCCGATGGGACGGAATTCAGAAACAAACCACATCCGCTGAAGCTGCCCGAGCGGATATAGACCGGGCAGAAAACTTAAAACTTTGCATTTTCGGAGGTATGTATTATGTTTGATTTGAGACCTTATTCCCGCAAAAACCACATCGCTTCCTATAACCCCTTCCGCGAAATGGAAGAAATGGAACGCCGCTTCTTTGAAGATCCGTTCGGGTTCTATGACGGCAAGGCGCTTGCCGAGTTCAAGACCGACATTATTGATAACGGCGACAGCTACACGCTGGAGGCGGATATGCCCGGTTTTGAGAAAGGCGACATCACGCTGGACATCACCGGCGACGTGCTGACGATCAAAGCGGAGCGCCACTCCGAGCACGAAGAAAAGGACAAAAAGCAGAAATACGTCCGCTGCGAGCGTTCCTACGGCAGTTATTCGCGCGCGTTCGACATTTCGGAAGTCGATGCCGACAAGATCACAGCAAAATACACGGACGGCGTTCTGCGCCTGACGCTTCCGAAAAAGGAAACACCGAAGACAGATTCCCGCCGGCTGGAAATTGAATAAAAAGCCAACGAAAGTTAAGCAAAAGGCGCTCTGCGAATTTTCGCGGAGCGCCTTTTCTTTTTGTGTCCGCGAAACGCGGAAATTATTTTTTATAGCCTTTTCTGCGCAGCAGCGCCTCGATGCGATCCGCCGGATTGAGCAGATGGCTGACGGACATGTCGTGGTTGAGCGTGTCGATGATATAGGAAACATATTTGGAAAGATCGACTTCGCAATACCACTCGCGCTGCAGCAATTCCGGTGTACGGTACACAAGATTCGTCGTGAAGACGCGGTTGATGATCCCCTCTTTATACTGCTTGTCGAAGCTCGCGAGCCCTTCGCAGAACAGCCCGAATGCGGCAAAAATGAAGATACGAGCAGCACCCAGTTCTTTCAGCTTCGAAGCAACCTCGAGCATGGACTCGCCCGACGAGATCATATCATCCACGATCATGACATCCTTGCCCTCGACACTCGAGCCGAGGAATTCATGCTGCATGATCGGGTTTCTGCCATTGACAATGCGGGAATAGTCACGGCGCTTATAGAACATACCAAGATCGATACCAAGGACCGTAGAATAATAGATGCAGCGGCCCATGCCGCCCTCATCCGGGGAAATGATCATCAGGTGCTCTTTGTCAATGTGCAGATCATCCACATGGTTGACGAACGCCTTGATCATCTGATAAACCGGCTGCACGTTTTCAAAGCCCTTCAGCGGAATCGCGTTCTGCACGCGCGGGTCATGCGCATCAAAGGTAATGATGTTATCCACACCCATATTGTTGCAAAGCTCCTGCAATGCGATGGCGCAGTCGAGCGATTCGCGGCTGGAACGCTTGTGCTGGCGGCCTTCGTAAAGCATCGGCATAATGACCGTGATGCGGCGTGCCTTGCCGCCGACAGCGGAGATCGCACGTTTGAGATTTGCATAATGCTCGTCCGGGCTCATGGGCACGGTCATGCCGTACATAGGGTAAGTCAGTCCGTAATTGAACATATCGGCAACAATGAAAATATCATAGCCGCGCACGGATTCGGAAAGCGTGCCCTTCCCCTCGCCCGTGCCGAACCGCGGGAAGCCCGCATTGATGATGTATGTATCGCGCTCATAGCCGGCAAAAGCGATGCTGTTTTTGTGCTCGCTTTGCTTTTGCGCACGCCAGCGGACAATATAACGGTCGATCTTTTCGGCAAGTTCCTCGCAGCCGGGCAGCGCCACAATACCGAGTGGGCCGTAAGGAATAGTGGTGAAGTCTTGGGTGTAGTCAGGCATAAATTACCTCCGTGCAGCAAAATATTCAGACGATTCGTTCCTCTTTTATTCTACTCGATTTTGCAGTTTTTGCAAGGGCGAAAGGCAGAAAAAACGCAGTTTGGTAAAATTTTAGTTAAATCCTCGGTCAACCGTGATGACGCAGAAATATCTTTCGTCTATTTTGCTAAAGTCCTCTGCAATGCGGTGCACAAGCGCATCGTCGGGTGTTTTATACTCCGCCGGCACGGCAACGTCGAAAATCAAGTTGGTGTGTGTCGGGCCCTGCACCACACGGAAATCGTGGAACCGCAGGACGGGGTCCACCTTTTCGAGCACCTCCCCGCACAGTGTGCGAAGCGCGTCCACACGCGCATCATCAGTCACGATCGGGTCCATATGGATGGAGATGTGCAAACCGTACTTTTGCAAAAGGTCACGTTCAATCAGATCCACTGTGTCGTGGCTGTGCATCACATCGACATTCGCGGGCACTTCGGCATGCGCGGAGGCAAAGCTGCGCCCGGGGCCGTAATCGTGGATGATCAGGTCGTGCACGCCGAGGATGCCGTCATAAGAGCAGATCGCTTCCTCGATCTCCGATACAAATTCAGGCGACGGGGATTTTCCGAGCAGCAAATCGACCGTGTCCTTAAACGTACCGATGCCCGCACGGAAGATGAACACCGCAACAACAACGCCGAACCACCCGTCCACGGGAACAGCCGTAAAGCGCGACAGAACCAGCGCCGTCAGTGCGACAGCGGTCGCCGCCGTGTCGGAAAGGCTGTCCGCTACTACCGCTTTTGCGGCAGCGGAGCCTGTCTTTTTGTCAAGCGCATGATTGAACCATGCAAGCCAAAGCTTCGCCGCTATGGACAAAATCAGGATCACGAGCGCTGCGGTGCTGTATGTCACCGCCTGCGGCGTGCGTATGCGCTCGATCGATGACGACAAAAGCTCAACGCCCATTAAGAGGATAAAAAACGAAACGGCAAGCGCGGCGATGTATTCGCTTCTGCCGTGGCCGTAGGGATGATCCTTATCGGCAGGCTTTTTGGCAATACGAAAGCCGATAAGCGTCACGCAGGAGGAAGCGGCATCCGACAGGTTGTTGACCGCATCCGCCGAGATTGAAACGCTCCCGCTGACCACACCGGCAAAAAGCTTTGCGCCGGCGAGCAGCGCGTTGACAAGGATGCCGACGATTCCACCGATCTGCCCATAGGCGGTGTGCAAGGCGGTCTTTGACTCATCCCCGTGCGCAAGCCGCTGTGCCAGGCGTTCCATCATGTGTGCTGCGCCTCGCTTTCAGACGTGCCCTGTGTGTGAAGCACATTGGAATAACAGCTGATCCCGTTGGAAAACAACAACTCGATAAGACTCGCGATCTCCTCCGGCGTTTTACCGTCCTGTGGGTTCGCAAGCCAATAGCGAAGCATGCCCACCATCCCGGATTCAAAATACGCATATACATATTCATATTCCGGCGCATATTCTATCTGAAAGCATTCCACGGCGTCCTTCAGACATTTTTTGCGCAGAAAGGCACGCAGATTCAGTACAAAATTGAGGTCGCCGTTGTCGCCGAGCAGCGCCGCGCACAGATCCCGATTGGCGTACAAAAAGCTGCACACCTCTGAAAAAACCTGATGCGGGCGGGTGTGGAGATCGGTTATGGTATACTTGGAAAGGATGTTCTCAAATTCTTCAAACAGCTCTTTTTCCAGACAGTCGACCAGATCATAAATATCCTTATAATGCAAATAGAACGTGCCGCGGTTAATGTCCACACGCTCCGAAAGCTCACGCACCGTGATCTTTTTAAGACTCTTTTCCTGCAAGAGCTCGGTCAGTCCCTGCCGCAGCAGCCTCTTGGTGCGGCGCACACGGCTGTCTTCGTTTTTCGGTGCCATAAAAGCCCTCCTTTATCCACAATTTTATAGGCAACTGTATTATAATATAAAATCGTCTATTATTCAACATATTTTCAATTATAAAAATTTTGAAAGCACTGTGCCGCGCGGCAAAATATTTGTCCTTGCCTCTCCTTCGCCGCATTCCCATCCTTGTGGGAGGGATCTTTTGTGCAAAAAGCTTTGCAAACGACAAATTTTTTTCATTTTTTCCTCGGAAACCCCTACAAAATAGATTGACATTTTCGTTTTTTTATTGTAAATTATAGAAGTAACATTTTGTGCGCGAAAAGCGCGCCCACGCATGATGAAAGGGGATTCGAAAATGTCATCGAAAAACAAGGCGCCTTCCACTCCGGAAGCCAGAGCCGAAAAGCTTGCAAACAAGCAGATGCTTAGAAAGGTGTTTACAGGTACTTTCCTTAAGGCGTTTGCCGTTTGCCTTGCGATTTTGCTCGTCTGCTCGATCGTATATATCGCGTTCATCAACCCGAATCAAATTGAGTTCCAGATGGCGGACACCACCAACGCCGCTTCCGGCGCCGTGGTGCCGAACAACGGCGGCACCTCGACGGATACGGGTGCAGGAGACAGTACGGCTGAGCCGCTGCCCACCGTTACCGAACTGACGGCAAGCAGCTCGCAGGCGGAGATCCTTTCGTATTTCAACGATGCGATCAATAAGGTCAAGTCCGGCAACTGCACGATCACGCAGAACAGCGAAGTGAACAGCCAGGCCGGCGGCATTGAAGGCAACCTGCCAAGCTCTATAACCGGTCTTGCGGATGAACTGATTTCCTCCAACATGGGTGCGAAATCCGCAAGTGAATTGCCGGCGCCGGCTTCAACCGAAGCTGATAAAAATGCTATGTTCCCCGTAGAGAACGAATCTTGGTCGAGCAAACTGACCGCTTCCGACATTTCGAGCGCAACGGTTTCTGTGGCTGACGGCGTTTATACCATCACCATCAATGTGCTTCCGGACGAGGCAAGTGCGGAAACGGCGCACGGTGTCGGTCACATGGGTCAGGCGTTCTCTGTTGTTACGCCCGATACGATCACAGCGAATGCGGGCGGTGCTGCCGGCATTATCAGCAATGTACAAACCGGTCATTCCGACGGCAGGATTACGGTCACTGTTGATGCGGCTACCGGCAATGTTCTGACGGCAAACTACTACTTTGTCTGGACACTTTCTCTGACTGCGCTGGGTTTTGTGGATGTTTCCATCCCCTTCGGTCTGGAAAAAGACTTCTCTATCGCTTGGAACTAAGCTTTTTGCTTGATTGCTTTTCCCCCGCTTTTGCGGGGGATTTTTTTGCGTGAAAATTGAAAATATCTTTTGTTTTTTGTCGGAAGCGTTCTTCGATTCTTGACTTTCCGTGGGAAAAATTGTATACTGATTACAAATGTTTATCAGAGGTGGTAGAAATGGCTGAAAAGAAAACCGTCATGCTCACCGGCGCGTCCGGCCATATGGGCTTTGCCGGCTTCAAAGAGCTGCACAAGAAAAAGGACCTCTACAACACCGTCCTTTTGCTGCGCAGAAGCGAGAAGAATGAAAAACTGTTTGCGCCGTATGCGTCTGATCCGTCCGTCAAGATCGTCTGGGGCGACCTTGCCAATTACGATGACGTTCTGCGCGCTGTCACGGGTGCGGATTACATCCTGCACGTCGGCGGCATGGTCTCCCCTGCCGCGGACTGGAAGCCTTACCGCACGCAGAAGACCAACATCGGCGCTGCCGAAAACATCTGCAATGCCGTAAAAGCACAGCCCGACCCCGATGCGGTCAAGGTCTGCTACATCGGTACGGTCGCGGAAACCGGTGACCGCAACTACCCGATCCACTGGGGCCGCTGCGGCGACCCGCTGAAGGTCTCGGTGTATGACCACTATGCCGTTTCCAAGTGCGTCGCGGAGCGCGTATTCGTGGAAAGCGGGCTGAAGAATTGGGTCGTTATGCGCCAGTCCGGTATTTTGTACCCGAACATCCTTAAAAACATGGATCCCATCATGTTCCATGTGTGCATCAACGGTGTTCTGGAGTGGTGCACGGTGGAAGACTCCGGCCGCCTGCTTTGCAACCTTGTGGATGAAGATGCCAAGGGTAACCTCGGCAGCGACTTCTGGAACCATTTCTACAACATCGGTTCCGGTAAAGAATATCGTATTACCAACTATGAGTTTGAATGCCTGCTGCTCGGCGCGCTCGGCCTTGCCGGCCCCGAAAAGCTGTTTGAGCCCAACTGGTTCATCACGAAAAACTTCCACGGCCAATTCTATGCCGACGGCGACAAGCTGGAGGATTTCCTGCACTTCCGTGAGAACCTGCCCATTAAAGATTACTTCAACCGTCTGGCAGATCAGGTGGAATTCTACTTCCGGATCCCGCGCTATCTGCCGAAGAATCTGGTTGCGGCCTGCGCAAAGCCCTTTATGAAGAAGATCGCTTCTACACCTGATTTCGGTACGCTGGATTGGGTTAAAACGAACAATCCCGAACGCATGAGCGCGTATTTCGGCTCTCTCGAAGAGTGGAAGGAAATCCCCTCCAAGTGGGAAGATTACGAAATCATGCACTTGGATAAGGACAACAGCGCTGCCGACCAGTACAAGCTTGACCACGGCTATGACGAGAGCAAGCCCGAAAGCGAGCTGGATATCGACGACATGAAGCAGGCTGCGAAATTCCGCGGCGGCGAATGCCTGTCCGACTCGATGACGAAGGGCGACATGGCAACCAAGCTGAAATGGAAATGCGGTCACTGCGGCGCCGAATTCGAAGCCAGCCCCGCGCTCATCCTGCTGGGCGGTCACTGGTGCCCCGAGTGCTACATCCCGCAGAAGGCTTGGGACTACGACTCGATCGCCAAGACAAACCCGTTCTTCGCACAGGTTTGGTACCCGAACCACAAAAAGGACGAAAACAACCGTTACGATTTCGACGAGCTGTTCCACATCAACGGTGTGGCTTGGGACGATATCAAGCGGTAAGTCCTCTCCCCCTTTTTTCGGAACATACAACGCCCCCGCTGCCCAAGGCTTTACTTGGCAGCGGGGGTCCTTATTTCGAGAAGGAAATGCATGCATATGTCGTTCCTGTCGGCGGGAGCAAGCCCCCGCCCTACGCGAATAAAGCAGCCCTGCTCTGTCAGCAGTAAATGCTTAAATCACATATCCGTCCCTGTCAATTTCCCATACAGAGAACGATACAGCGAGAGGAACTCCGCTTCCGTCTCCGCAGGCGGCTTATCCACCGCTACGGGTAAAAGAAGTTCGGGCGGCGTGTCGTACAAACGGATGCCGTGGAACTTTGCGAACTCGTGATACAGCAGTGCGTCATCGATGGCTTTGACCGCCTGTTTTTCCGAATCGGTGAAGTCCGTCACAGCGAATTTTGCGAAAATGAGCGCTTGCAGACGGTGTTCGATCTCGGAAAATTCCGGGATATGCCGCCGCAGCGGACGGGTCATGTCACCGATATAGCTTTCTGCACTGTCGTGCAGAAGCGCGAGCATCTGTACACGCACATCAAACCCGCGTTCCTTCGCCTCATACGCAGCGTGCAGGGAATGGCGCGCGACAGAATAGAAATCCTGCAAATGCCCGTTAGCGCGGCAGATGCGCGCAAGCGCATGGGCGATATCCTCCATGCACAGATCGTCCGCCGTCGGCGCAGTCGGGTCAAATATGTGGTTGTGATAGGTGGAAATACAGAATTTGTCGATCATATCGCCTTTCCGAGCTCTTTGCGTTACTCGCCGATGAGCAGACCGATGCTCTTTTCCATCAGATCAAAGAAGCGTTCCACAATGGCGCGATCCTCATCGTTGCCGCGCACGCACATGGAAATCGTCAGCTCCTTGCGCAGCGAGGTCACGGAAAGCAGTGCATACGGCTTGTATTTCACCGCACCCGTCATAAAGCCGTCCGTCGGCTCGTGGCCCTGGAGCGCGAGCTTATCGGATTCCAAAATACCGATATTGCTCATGGCGAGCAAGGGGTTCGAATAGCCGATTTTAATAATTTCTTCACTCGCGGCGTGCGGCAGGATGCTGTAGCCGAGCTTCAAAAGCGGCAGGCCGTAGAGCCCCATGAATTTGTCGTGCTTGAATTTTTGGGAGCTTTGCACCGCATATTGCAGCGTTTCAAAAATGTCGCGTCCGCGTTCGGGGATGTTGCATTGCATAAAGGCGGTATGGTTCGTAAGCCCCTCGTCACTGACATCCTTGATATGGCGGCGCAGGTCGATCGCACAGGAAATGGTAACGCTGTCCGACGGGTCGTAACCGGCAAGCTCATACAGGCTGTAAAAATATGCCGTCAAAAGCATATCGTTGACTGTTGCGCCGTGCTTTTTGCCCGCAGCGCGGATCTTATCAAAGGTTTCGGCACTGATCTTGCGCTTTGCAATGAAAGAACGGTCTCGAATGCTGTCGGGCGTAAGCGGGAACTTATGTTCATCCTTAGCGCAGACATTTTTATAAAGGTTGCGCGCCATGCGCTGCTCCGTCTTGGAAAAATCCTCATAGACCGCTTCATAGGAGCGTGTGCCCTCACGCAGTTCAATAGGACTTATACCCTTTTCCACATAGGCGTTATAATTTTCGCAAAGCGCCTTCATAAAGTATTTGAAGTCGCCGCCGTCCATGCACATATGGTTTTCCACGACACACAAGGTCGATGTTCCGTCCTTAAAAAACACAGCAACCTTCATTTGCAGATCACTGTCGGGCGGAATGTACTGCGTCAGGAAATCATCCACAGCCTTTTCGAGATCGTCCGGATACGCGACGGTGAGCACGTCCTCGATCGTGTAGGGTTTCACGATCCAATAAGGCGAAACATGGTTATCCTTGAAGCTCGAGTGCAGTACGGGCGCTTTTTCAAAAAAGCAGATCAACACGGTTTTCAGCGCCTCAATGTCGATCTCAAAATCATAGTGGAGTTCGACGTGCACCATGCGGTCGTTGAAATCGCGGAACAGATAATGCATTTTGTCCCAAAGCTCTGCGTTCAGTTTTCGTTCCATGCCTGTTCCACCTCCGGCTTATATTTGTATTTTGAATTGTTGACCATGGTCGCGATCAGCAAAATCACATCGATCGCTACGCCAAGGAGAATGATGATCCAGCCCGGATCCCACGGAATCACGCGCAGACCGCCTAAGACGACATAGAGCATGGGCGCGGCAACGGGAATGTAAACAAGATAATTGATGATGCGCAGCTTCTGGTGCGTCACGTGCGCATACACCGCATCGGCAAGCAGGATGCCCACCACACCTGCAGGGAAGATGACCCAAGCCTGCGAAAAGCCCGTGAACATCAACACAATCAGGAAAATCGCCGTGTCTACACACATGACGGCGAGCGCAAGCAGGACGCGCGCAATGGGGTGGAAGATACGGCGCATCTGCGTGACACGCGCCACGCCCACGCCAAGCAGGAACACCGCCCAGCACAGAAAGCCGTCGGCAAAGATCAGCCAGGTTCTGCTCCATGCATCGGTCAGGAAGCTGACGGCAAGATACAGCACCAAAAACAGGATCGCAAGCGCCGGCGTGCCGAACAGCATGACCTTATTGACGAGCTTTTTATGCTTTTCCTTGCGGTCCTCCGCACAGAATTTTTCGAATCCGTCTTTAAGGTTCGGAAACTCGCTGATGATCAGATCCGTCAGCACTTTTTCGTCGCGCAGCCCCGCGTGCGTGACCTCGGCGGCGCGCTCCGACATTTGATCGAGCACCTGCCGCTTGTAGCGGTACAGCGTGCCGTCGTCGCGGATATCCTGCAAGGTATCTTCAATGTAGTCAATGTAGCTGTTCATGGATTCCTCCGCTATTAAAATTTACATCATCATTTTACCATAAAGCACCGATTTTGTCTGTCATTTTTACTTTGCGCCGAAGAAACCTGCGGTTGCAGGCGGTCAGCTCTCTTCGATCACAATACCGCGTGCGGCGCGCTGCTCGGCAAGCTCTTTGGTAATACGGTCCTTCTTTTCACCGACCAGATCATAGAAGAACAGCGGAATAATGCAAAGGATCATCGATATGGCGGGAATGATCGAAATGAGGGAGAACATTCCCGTGCGTACGGTCTCGCTCATTTCAAGCGGGTTCGCCGTGACCGAGGCGTTGATGCTTGCCACGTCGAGATTGACGATCATGTACATCACAATGATAAAGCTGGTGCTGATGGCATTGCCGAATTTAGCGATGAAGCCCTGTACCGCCGCGCCGAGCCCTGTTTGACGGACACCGGTTTTCCACTCCATATAATCGAGGCAGTCACCGAGCATGGCATAGGTGCAGACATTGATCGCGCCCAGCGGGATACAGGCGATAACAAAGAACGGAATACACCACAGGAAGTTGTCATATCCCAAAAACCAAATCACGACGCCGGATACCGCACCCAAAACACAGGTTCCCATCAAGATCTGCTTATAATTCCAACGCTTGAACAAAAGCGGCATGACGAGCATCGTCCCGAACATCCCCGCTGCGCTCGCCACCTGGAAAATGGTGGAAACCAAACTGATATTGCTTTGCAGCGCCGCCTCCTGCTCCGCGACCGACAGTCCCGTGAGATCTTTGCCGACATAAATGCTGTACCGCGCAACGTGCACCGCACCCGCCTGATACATATACCGTGCGGCGGACAGCACACCCATAAGGGCTGTAAGCATCAGCGGCTTGCAGCGGAACAGCCTGCCAAGCGCGGTCTGTTGCCCTTTTTTGCGCTTGGGCGGGTTCGGGATAGAGACGCGCTCTTTGGTCTTAAAATATACGCGTGCAAACAGGATATTACCAAGCACCGAGCAGAACAGCGCGATGACCGTATATTTGGTCTGCTCAAGCTGCGTGCCGCTTAAATGCATCCGTGCAAGCACAGGACCCAGAACCATGAAAAATGCAATGGGCACAGCAGAGCCGACACCGTTTGCCGTGCGTCCCCGGCTGATGATGACGCCGCGCTCGTCGGGATTGGGCGTGAGGGCATTCGGCAGTCCCCAGAACGGCACGTCGCACACGGTATACGCCATATCCCAAAGCACATAGGTCACGGCGGCATAGACCATAAGCCCCGTCATCGAAATATGCGGCGCCTGAAACAGCAAAACGGTCAGGATTGCGACCGGGATAGGCGCAAACAGCAGGTAAGGGCGCATTTTACCGTTTTTGAGATTGACGCGATCCATAATATAGCCCATGATCGGGTCGTTGAAGGAATCCCAGATACGCGCAAACAGCATCAAGAACAGCACGAACACGGGCGTGAGCTTCATGACGTTCATGTAGAAGTCCGAAATATACGAACTCATCATGGCGTAAACCATGCCCTGCCCAAACGCGCCGACACAGTATGCCATCCACTCTTTTTTCGGCGAATACGTTTTCATTTGCGTCCTCCCCTGTTTTTATGATTTTGTATTCGGAACCGGCAGCACAGCGTCGCTGTCCGGATAGCCGCCGTCGTACAGCAAGCCCTGGACGATCATATCCAGATCGGCAATAGCGATTCCTTTAATTACGCGGCGCAGCAGCGGACGAAGTCTTCGATACAGCGCCATAAAGGACTCGTACTCGGGAGAGCCGGGTTTATACGGCTCGTCGCCGCCGTACATATTGCGGATGAGTATGAGCACGAAATCACGCAGATATACATTGCGCATTTCGGGCGCAATCTTCGATGCGCACCACAGAAGCCTGCCTGCCCTTTGAAAGGTCAGCTTCTCCATAAGCTTTCCCGCAAAGCGGATGGGCACGCGCAGCTTCCAAGCTGTTTCGCTCGGCAGACCGAAATCGGGCGCGATCTCGCAAAAGCGGCGGATGTCGTGTGCTGCGGCATCCAAAATATCGCGCAGCATAAATTCAAAATGGTCAAGGCTGTATTGTATATAGCTTTTGCCGCCGAGATCCCAATTTATGTCTGTGAGGTGATCGGTCTTGACGGTCAGGCTTTTATCCGTGAGCGTCATATGCCGGATCGGGCTCGGGTAGCAGATCAGGCTGCCCGTATTGATATCGAAGATCCGATTGCCCTTCTCGGAGTCAAAATACCCGATATTTTGCATATGCGTGTGCCCCGTGAACATGAAGTGCACGCCTGCATCCGCGAGCATGGAAGCGATCTGCACATGATTGCCGATGAGATCGTCAGGGCTGAAAAAGCCATACAGCGGGTTTGGCGGCAGCAGCGGATGGTGCCCCATCGAGAGCAGAACATCGCCGCTTTGCTTTCCAAGCTCCAGCTGCTCGCGAAGCCACCGCAACTGATCCTCGTCATAGCCGTGGAACCCTTTCTCCCAGCCGATGCCGTCATCATTGAGCGCAAACAGCCGATAGCCGGGTGCGATCTGCGCGACATAGGAAAAGCTCTTTTCGTGCACGGAAAGCGCCGAGGCGGGACCGAACGCCCAATATACCTTTAAAAGCTCGCTTTTCGGAAGTCCCTCGGCAGGATATTCCCCTTTTTCCGCGGAATACCGCTTCGGGTACGGGCAGGTATCGTGCGTCGCTGTCAAAACATACACGCGCTTGCCGCCTGCGGTCAAGCGCTGAAGCTTCTCACGCATGGCATAATGCCCCTCGCGCTCGCCGTCGCAGACCAAGTCACCGCTGACGAGAACGACCTGTGTTTCACGGTCGCGTAAAATATATTCTGTGGCAGCGTCTAAGATCGCACCGCTTTCCGCTACACATTTCTGGTCATATTTTGCACGGTGTTCCCACGCCTTGCCGGCGGGGTTAAGCACCTCGGACGCATAAAAATGCGTATCGGTAATTTGATAAAACTGAAGCATCGCTTATCCCCTTGTTGCTAACCCAAAACAAGCTGTCGAATGAAAAAGCACGGCAGAACGGAAAAACCGCCCTGCCGTGCAGCACTGCGTTAAAAGCCGCCGAAAAGCCCACCGAGCAGTGAATCATTCTGCGTGGTCGGTACTTCGCCCCAAACCTGCACATAGATCTCACGCCCGCGTTCGTAATCCTTATCGGGTTCCGGCGTAGTGGCTATGACAATCCCCGCGGTGTGGGAACCATCGTTCTCGCGCTCGACGCGCGTGCAGGTAAAGCCGCGGCTGACCAGCAGCTGCACCGCCGCGTCATACTGCATACCCGATACATCCGGCAGCGTGACATATTCCACGCCGCGGCTGACCACGATAGTCAGATCCGAGCCCATCGGGACACGCTCGCCTTCATCTGTGCCCTGCGAAATGATCATATCGCTTTCGACTGTATCGCTGTATGCATATTCCACAACAAAATGAAAACGCTCATTGAGGACCGTATCGCTTTGGATGCGCGAATAGCTTTGCCCCACAAAATTCGGCACGTCCACAAGTTCTGTTGCTGCAGCCGTAGTGGTCGTAGAATCCTGCCCTGCGGTGTCGCGCGTGGCAAACAAATAAATGCCCAGCGCGATAAGCCCGATGGCCAGACACACGCCGAATGAAATAAGCAATGTGCGTGTCTGCTCCTGCTTGCGCAGCAGCTCACGGCGAAGCTCCTCCTTACGGCGGCGCTCCGCTTCCTCCGCTTCGGTTGTCACGGCTTTTGCCGCCTCTTCGGCCTGCGCCTTACGCGCGACCATAACCTTCGGCGACCCGGAAAGCTCCTCCCGGTATTCATCCATACTTTCGGTGCGATCATCCGGAGAAATCGCCATGGCATTTTGGATCGCACTCACCACATATGCAGGCAAGACCTCCGCGAATTTCGGCGGGATCATCCATTTATCATTGGCGACGCGCTCCGTAGCCTCCTGCGGGGTGCTGCCGATGAGCATACGATAGGTCACCGCACCGAAGGCATACACATCCGTCCAAGCGCCGACGGAGCCCACGCGGCTGTACTGCTCGATCGCAGCATAGCCTGCGAACAACTCGCTGTCAAAGCCCGTATCCATGACGCGCGCAGCGGGGATCATAAAATCCGTCAGGCGGATCTTACCGTCGCGCCCGAGGCGCAGGGTGTTCGGTGAGATCCCGCAGTGGAACACGCCCATCTCATGCAGCTTGGAGACGGTGGAAACCACAGGCATCAAAAGCGTTTTGGTCTGTTCAAAGCTCAGATACCCGGTTCGGCTTTTTAACAGGAATTCCCGCAAAGAGATCGTTTCTACATATTCCGATACAGCGTATGCCGTGCCGTTGTCTTCTATGATGTCCAAAACGGGAATGAGCGCGGTCATCGCGCGCAGGCGTGCAAGCTTGCGCCAAAGCTCTAAAAAATCGGCAAGCCCGTCATGGAACAGCAGCTCACTGCCGACCTTGACACGCAAAACCGTATCTGCAGCTGTACGGATGATGTGCTGCTCAGGCAGGAATTCCCGAATCGTGACCGCCGTTTTGCGCTCACGATCCCAGCCGATATAAGTCACGCCGTCGCCCGCAGCGGACAACATTTTCCCGACGACATACCGCCCGCCGACCTGCGAGCGCAGCGGCAGATAAGGTGCTATCTGCGGCGTATCCACAGAGAACCCACAGTGCGGGCATTGCCTGGCGTCACCGATCTCTTTCATGCAGCCCATGCACAGCGTATCCAGCATTCGCGTTGCCTCCCGTTCGGAACAAAATTTTCTACGCGTAAAATCTCATCTTATGATAGCAAATTGGGGGTCGGTTTGTCAAGATTCACCGCACACGCGCGTTCGACAAAATGCATAAATTTATATAAAACGAGGCATGGCACATTTAAACAGGAAAACACCGGCGCCTTTCAAAACGCGCCGGTGTTTTCAGCATATAAAAAGGGAAGAAAAATGAAAAAGGCTTAAGAAGCGAAATGCCCGTTCACGGAGATATACGCACCGCCGAAACGGGTGAAATCATAGAAGTGCACCGTCGGGCGGAAGGCGTCGGGCGAGGCGTTCAGGATCTTTTCGGAAACATGGGCATTGAAGAACGAGACGATCGGGCCCATGCAAAACGCCGTAACAACCGTGCCGACGCCGACGGGGCCGGAAAGCAGGAACGCAATCCCGGTGCAGACGACATCCGTCAGCACGCGGCACCATTTGTAAGGGATCGGGGTGCGGTCATGGAGAACAAAACCGACCGCATCATAAGGCCCTACGCCGAGAGAGGCAGTAAAGAACAGGGATGCCGAAAGGCTCAAAAGGATCACACCGCACAGCATTAAACCAAGCCGCACAGGCAGGGACGTCGGTTCCGGCAGGAAACGCGCATACAGCGCAGTGAAGAAGTCGCACACATAGCCGACGCCGACCATATTAATAACCGTGCCGAGGTTAATGAGCTT
Source organism: uncultured Clostridia bacterium (assembly GCA_944384995.1). Classification (GTDB taxonomy): domain Bacteria; phylum Bacillota; class Clostridia; order Oscillospirales; family Acutalibacteraceae; genus Fimenecus. The sequence goes on from CALWVN010000001.1 coordinate 405,695, forward strand.
TTTAGAAAAGCGCGCCACGATCAGCAGCAGAACCGCATTCACGAGCATCTGCCAAAAGCCGAAGCTCACTCCGATTTTTGCACTGACGGACATGTTCAGCGCCGTGAAAGGATCCACACCCATCCCCGAAAACGAGAAAACGGAAATGCCGAAGCCCATCAGCAAAATGCTGAAGAACATCATGCCGACGCGGCGCTTGCCGTGTTCGCTTTTCCAAATCGTTTTAGGTTGCATTTGCTTGAGGATCTCTGCCATGGGAGTCGCCTTTCTTGTGCTTGTTGCATAGATATGAGTCTTTCAATTTGGTAATAGTATACAATTGCTTTTGCAGATTGTCAACGCAGGAACCACATTTTTTGTTTGTTGCAGCAAAGTTTCTCGTTTTATATGAATCGACCAATTGCAGCAGTACATTTTTGTGTACTTTGACAGATTTTAATAGTGTGTTTCAAGAAGGAGCTAAAAAAATAGGCATTCCTCCGAGAATTTTTCGGAAAAATTCCGTTAGAAACATGCGATGCTATCGGTTGTTTTGTTTGAATAATCGTCAGTGAATTTCAATTCACATAATTGTGCCGCCGCCGACGACCGTATCGCCGTCATACAGGACTGCCGCCTGCCCGGCTGTCACGGCACGCTGCGGTACATCGAAATGAATACACAAATGATTCTGATCCGTCTGCTCGACCGTCGCGGGCTGTTCAGACTGGTTGTAGCGAATCTTCACAGACAGGCGCTCAGGCCGGTCAAGGGATTCGCAGGCAATCAGGTTGATATCGCCCACCTCGACCGTATCGGAGAGCAGATCCTCCTGAAAGCCCAGCCGCACACGGTTATGCTGCACATCCTTTTCCACCACATACATGGACGCAGGCAGTGCGAGCCCTAACCCCCGCCGCTGTCCGACAGTATAGCGGATGATCCCCTTGTGCGTGCCGAGAACATTCCCCTGCATATCCGTAAAATCCCCGCAGGGAAAGGTCTTGCCCGTATAGCGTTCAATGAACGCAGCGTAATCACCGTCCGGCACGAAGCAGATGTCCTGACTCTCGCTGCGGTCGGCATTTTCAAAGCTTTGTGCGCGTGCGATCTCACGCACCTCCGGCTTGGTCAACGTGCCGAGTGGGAACCGAACACGCCCGAGCACCTCTTGCGAAAGCGAATACAACACATAGCTTTGGTCTTTTGCCTTATCCACCGCTTTTTGCAGCAGCAGTCGGCTGCCCTGCCGGGATATGCGTGCATAATGGCCTGTGGCAACAAGATCGGCACCGAGCTCCCGTACCTTATCCATAAACAGCCCAAATTTGATATAGCGGTTGCAGACGATACAGGGGTTGGGTGTCAGGCCGGCGGCATAGGCACGCACAAAGCGTTCCATGACCTGCGCGCGGAATTCGGTTTGCAGATCCCAGACCAAATGCGGACAACCGAGCCTTGCACACACGGCAGCCGCGCGATTCTCCTCTTCGGAAGCGCCGCCGCACAGGCGCATGGTGACGCCTGTTGCCGCCTTCCCTTCGTTAAGGGCAAGGTACGCTGCCACGGAACTGTCCACGCCGCCGCTCATGGCGATGGCGATTTTTGTGTTTTGCTTTTCCATATTGCTGCCTTGTTCAGCCGCCGAGCGCGATCATGGCGTCAATGCACACACGCGCTTTGCGGATCGTTTCGTCGTCGAGCACGATCTCCTCCCCGCCATTTCCTGCCACAGCGTTGTAGACATCGGTAAGCGTCGACAGCTTCATGTCGGGGCAGATCAGTTTTTTGGAAAGCGGATAGAAACGCTTGTCCGAACACGCATAGGAAAGGTGCTCGGCAATGCTCATTTCCGTGCCGATGATGAATTCGCGGCTGTCGCTCTTTTTTGCATACTCCATAATGCCCGCCGTCGAGCCGACATAATCGGCGTGGCGCACGACCTCCGGCTTGCATTCCGGATGCACAAGCAAAAGCGCGTTCGGATAGCGCTTTTTTGCATCGATCGCTTCCTGCTCGCAAACGGCCGTATGGATCGGGCAGCCGCCCTGCAAAAGACGTATATTTTTCTCGGGCACTTGTGCCTGCACGAAGCTACCGAGGTTGCAATCAGGGATGAACAAAATGTCCTTCTGCGGCATCTGTTTGACGATCTTGACCGCAGACGAAGAAGTCACGCACACATCACAGACGGTTTTGAGCGCGGCGGTGGTATTGATATACGCCACAACTGCGCAGCCGGGCGTTTCGGCACGGGCGGCCTCGATCATGGCTTTATCCATTTGCTCCGCCATGGGACAGCCCGCATCTGGGTGCGAAAGCAATACGGTTTTTTCAGGAGATAATATTTTGACGGTTTCCGCCATAAAGCGCACACCGACCATCAGCACGGTTTTCTGCGGCGCACTTTTCGCATGAACGGAAAGCGCGTAGCTGTCCCCTGAAAAATCGGCAACCTCCAAAATCTCATGCGCCGTATAGCTGTGTGCAAGAATGCAGACATCCTTTTCTTTTTTTAAGCGCAGAATCTCTTCCTGTAAATCACGGATCATATTGTATGCCCCTTTACCTTTGGATTCCTATCCATCATACGAGAAACCGCGCAAAAAATCAAGTGCGTAATTTTTGCCTGTAAAAAATACAGACCGCCCGCATGCGGACGGCCTGTAACGTCGGTTTGATCTTACGCCTGTGCGCTTGCCGTTTCGGCTTTGATCGCACGATAACGCGCTTCGAGCTCACCGAAGTGCGTATAATTCTCCGCCTGCTTAAGCAAGCGTTCAGCGTCCATATACGGCTTGGCAACGCGGTTGTAGTCCGCTTGCTTGTCAAGCTCCGCACGGATCTGCTTATTCAGGACCTTAATTTTGGCTTTAAGCGCCCGAAGCTCTTCCTGCACCGCTTTTTTGCCGGCCTTATCCTTTTTCTCGCCGACTTCAAACAGACGCTTGTAAAGCGCGTCTTCCTGCTTGTCATACGATTTTTCTGTTTCAAGCAATGCTTTCAGCGGTGCCTCGTCGGGAACAAGGATCGCCTTGCCGTTCGGATAATATTTATCGAGATATTTACGTGCCGTCAGACGTGTACGGCAGAAATGCACGCGATATTTGCGGAATTCCTTTTCGTCTTCGGTCTTGTTCGGCAGGGCCTTCGCCGCGCGCAGATCGGCGCGCAGGTCGGAAATCTTTGTCTCACGAAGTCCCGAAAGCCCGGCGCTGTAAACCATTTGCGCATCGGCAAGCTCCTGTTTGCCGAGCTCGCTTTCAAAACGGGACATTTCTTTTAATACGAAGGGCGCAAGCTGGATCTCCAAATTGCGGGCGATCTTGGCTTTCCGCGCTTTTTTCGCCGTGGAAACCGCTGCCTTGTCCTTCGCTTTCTTTGCTGCTTTGATCTCGTCTTTCGTGACCTTTTCAACCTCTTCATTAATCAGCTTCTTAGCGGAATCGACCATTTCGACAATCTCGACAAGATTGTCGTCGCTTAAGGTATTGTTGCCGAAGTCCTCAAAGAATGCACGAATCTTCAAAACCTTGACCATGCCCTGCTGCTTAAGCTCAGTCAAATCGTAGAAGAAGTACGGCAGCACGTTGATAAATGCACCGGCGATAGAGGCAATGATCAGCACGCCGCAGACGGTTTGCAGCACGTCGCCGTCGTACAAGGCGAAATATGCAGTGCTGGAGCTGGACGCGTCCGCGATCACATCTTTGACGACATTGCCGTTACGAAGAACTTTATTCATAACGTCCGGATCATTGAGCACGCGCGAGGCAGTCGCCTCATTGATGCCGAAGCGGTCATACAGGAGGTTGACGATGCCGCTGCTCGCAACGGTCACAAGGCCGCCTATGGCGGTGATGGTCGAGAACATACCGTCGATGCGCTCGCCGCTGACGTATTGCTGATAGTCGCGGATATCTGCGTTGATGGAAGGCGTCAAGATCTGCATAAAGGCGTTCATCAGGTTGTTCATCCAATAGCAAACGACCAACAGGATGAGCGGCACCCATGTTGTGATCGCGCTGGTGTCAGCCCCCGTCATATCTATCGTGCGCACAACAGGGAGCATCAGCGCGATAAAGACAATGTTCATTACATTCGTGCCGATCAGCACAATGCGTTTGCCCCAAAGGCGAATGAAAATGGGGGCAAGAAGCATACCCACAAGCCCTGCATTTTGGCAAATCAGCGTGATCACGGAATACACGGGTCCGCTGCAAATGCCGCCGTAGCTGTACAGCCAGCCGAGAACATTGGTCATGGATGTCTCAAGGAACCCGAGCCACGTTGCCATGGCAATGACCCAGAAATATTTGTTGCGCAGCACCTCGCGCAGCGAATCCATAAAGCGGATCTGGATGACGTGCGTTTTTGCCTGAACGATCTTTTCTTTGGTGTTCGCGTAAACAACGATGCTCAAAATGACCGAAACGATCGCGACCGGCGGATAGATGTAACGGTACAGCCGGATGTCGTACAGGTTGTCATTGGTAAGAAGATTTGCGAAAATCGGCATCGCAAGGCTCAAAATGGACGGGGCGAGCGAATAAACGACACCTTTGATCGTGGAAACATCCGCGCGTTCCTGCGTGTTCGGTGAAAGAACGTGGATCAGGTTGTCGTACGCTTCTGTAAAGAAGTAATAGAAGAAATTTTGTATGAAATTAAACAGAAGCACCAGCGCGCAGGTCACGACATACGCTTTTTCCTCACCGAATATCGTCCCTTCCCCGAACAGCGCGCCGAATTTGGCATACGGGAACCAGACAAAAAGAATGGTGACAATCGCGCTTGGGATACCCATCTTGACGATATAAGGTCTGTACTTGCCCTCTTTGCTGCGCGTGTTGTCGATGATGTTCGCGCGAATACCCGACAGCGGGATATTTACGATCACCGAGATGAAATACATAATGTACACATGCAGCGGTTTGACCCCGAGCGTATTGCCGATCAGGACGTTCGTTGCGGACAGGATCATGTTCGTCGCCATAACGGCAAGGAACTTCACACCGATGCCGCCGCCCGCATAGGAGACGATCTCCTTATAGGGCATATAACGCCCTTCAGGGGGCTCGTTCCAGTGCGCTTTGACCGTACGCACCAGATTGTTGACGGCGCTGATCTTGGAATTAGCGGTTGTTTTCTTTGCCACGTTCTCGCCTCTTTTTTATGTAATTTATCCTTTATATAGGTCTTTTCACACGCAAAAGACCGCTTATCCTTCTTTGATCCAATCTACCGAAAAAGAGGCAAATCGGATCTCACGGCATTTGGTATCGGGCTCAAACAGCGCACCGATATTGCCGTCGGGCAACTGCGTCATGCAGCTGTATACAAACGATCCGGGCTTTAACAGCCGGCTGTACGGGAAGGTCTCGCCGTCATCCTCGGAGAGCCGCACCGTACCTTCTGCACGGTCGCGGCGGTCGGCGGGATTCAAGAAAACGACCGTCGGTTTTTCGGTACCCTGCAATTTCAGCACCGACATCTGGCAGACGGGCTGCGGCAGGGCGTCGTCCCAAGTGAAGTTTTCCCAGCTTTCGCCGCCGTTTTTGCTGTATGCCACGGCGGTGCTGTGCCGTGGGTCGTGGTTGCGCATAAACAATTTCAGCGTACCGTCTTCCTGCTCGATAAGCTGGGATTCGGTCAGCATATCCTTGGATTTGACCGTGCGGCAGTCCGCCCGCGCGCCGTCTATCTCCCGCGTGTTGTTGGGGCTTTCACCCAAACGCCACGTCTTGCCGCCGTCGTCGCTGTATATAACCGTGCAGGAAAGCCGCAACGGGAACTTGCGCGTACCGAAATAGATCGGGAACACCACGCGCCCCTTATGCGCGCCATGTTCCAGCACCACGCCGCGCCCGGGGCCCGGGCCGATAAAGCTCATATACGGCAGCTTGACCTGCCGGTTCAAGGATACGGGCTTTGACCAGGTCAGCCCGTCGTCGTCGCTGTAGCAAAGCATCAAATAAGAGGTGCTCTCTTCCTTAAAAGCGCCGCCCGTATACAGGTTGCCGCGTTTTTTACCGTTTTTGAGAATGTCGCCGTCGGGTGTGACCGTATAGGGCGTTTCCGTGCCCGATTCCGTCACGAGTCGATCCCCGCGCCAGAGGTAACGGCGCGCCCTGCCCCTGACGAACCGTGCGCCGTCGGGCGTTTCCCCGACGCTCAGACGGCTGTTGCGGATGCCGACGCGCGCAGGCGTATGCGAATATAAAAGCAAGATCCTGCCCGATTCCGGGAGATACGCCATCACAGGGTCGATCGCCGCAGAAGAACGCATCTGTTTTGTGCCGTGCTCGGCAACGGCGACGATATATTCCCCCCACGTCTTGCCGCTGTCCGTACTGCGGCGCACAACCTTGTCGATGCGGTTGGGATTGTCCATCCCCGAACACACACGCGCATCTGCGCAGGCCACGACCACACCGTTTTTTGTGGTAATCATAGACGGAATGCGGTAATACGGCGCAGGTCCCCCTGAATCAGGACCGAATACGGTTTGAAACTCCACAGGCTCCTCCCTTTTTCCATATATAACAGGAACATATATATAGTTATATTAATATACCATATTTGCCTCTGCTTTGCAAGAATTTCAGAGAATTTAACGGTCAAAAACCGTTTTCGGCGTTTTAACACTTTTGTAATAATATTATAAATTGGTTACAAACCTTGTTTTTTTGCGAAATCCATATATAATATAAGGCAGTCGCGCGCATCTTGTTTTTGCGCGCCAACCTATATTTGAGGATGAGTGTATGAATCGAACGTTGTTTATGGAAAAGCTCGGGCGTATGCGCGAGCTGATGATAACGGGTCGATATATGATGCTGCTGTTTGCTGTGGCAGCAGTCTTTGCCATTTTTGAATGGAACGTGCTCGGGGTTTTGGTATTAGCCTGTATCGTCGGTGCAACGCTTGTGATCTGTGACGATCTGCTTGCCACGTTCATGCCGTTCATGCTGGTTTGTCTTGTCGCTTCCAAATGCTACAATTCTTACAGTATCTTTATCCAGTACGTGCCACTCGGCATCGTACTGATTGTTTGCCTGATCCTGCATTTCGTTTTGTATCGGAAAAAGCTCTCCTTTAAAGGCTCGCTGACAGGTTCCATGCTGTTTGTCTCCGTTGCGGTAACGCTCGGCGGCATCGGCTTTATTTCCAAAGAAGAATATTTCAGCGGAGTCTCGCTGTTTAACATCTGCGCGCTGGGCTTTGGCATGGTGCTGCTGTATGGCATTTTTTACACGCACCTGACCGTGCGCAAAAGCTATTCCTTAATCGAAAAGGTCACGCTCATCATGGTGATCTCCGGCTGCTTTGCGAGCCTTGTTACCATTGCGTTTTATATGGTCAACATCAACGAAGTGCTGGAAACGCGCACCCTTTTGTATATGCAGTGGCGCAACAACTACTCGACCTTTTTAATGCTTTGCATCCCGTTTGCGTTTCTGCGCGGCAACAAGCAGCCGTACTCCATCGTGCTCGGCTTTGTATTTTATTTCTGTATTTTGCTGACCGGTTCGCGCGGAGGGATGGTCTTCGGCGCGGTGGAAATGCTCATGTGCTGCGCACTGTTTATCCTGTATGACCGCAGACGGCGGCTGACTTATATTACGATCTGTGTTTGCATCGTTTTTGCACTTCTGATTTTTTCCAGCGAATTTATCAGCTTTTTCGGCTCCACGATCGACCGGCTTTTGTCTGCGATCAACGGCGTGCTCATCGGCGAGCAGCAGGAAGTGCGGTACTACCAATACATGCGCGGGATCGGGGATTTTCTGGAGCATCCCATTTTCGGCACGGGCATCGGGTACATGGGCAACCGCGACGTGTACGCCGGGGCGGATTTCTCCATTGCGTGGTACCACTGCGCGCCCATCCAGATCGCGGCGAGCTTCGGGATCGTCGGCATTGCGGCGTATTCGTATCAATTTATTCGGCGCATGATCCTGCTTTGGAAAAAGCCTACGATGTTCAATATGACGGTATTTCTCTCCTATGTCAGTTTGGAGCTGATGTCGCTGGTCAACCCCGGCATTTTCAGCCCGATCCCCTATCTGCTGATCGTCACGATGTTCTTTGCCATCGTCGAACGCTGCAACGAAGGCGAGCCGCAGGAAACCATTTCAACCGGCACGCCGAAAGAAAACAGCGATAGCAAAGATGAACAGCAGGAACATAAGCAGGAACCCGTTGAGATCGCCTGAATATTTACAACGACACAGCCGACTGCCGGATCTGCGCAGCCGGCTGTTTTTCTGTACTGCCCGGTTTTGAAATTGCGCTTTCGCATGCGATGTGTTACAATATGTGCATCTGAAAAAATGAGGGAGCCCATGAAAACACTATATTTAACGGATCTGGACGGTACGCTGCTCGGCTCCGACGGCAAGGTCTCGAAGGAAAGCGCGCGCATCATAAACAGGCTTGCAAAGGAAGGTCTTCTTCTCTCCGTTGCGACGGCACGCACTTTTATGACGGCAGGCACGCTTGTGGAGTCTCTCGACCTGCGTGCCCCTGCTGTGCTCAACAACGGCGTGTTTTTGTATGATTTACAGCAAAAAAAGGTGCTCGCCTATCATGCGATCGAACCTTCGTCGTTGACCGAAGCGCTCCAAGCTTTTAAACGGCACAACAAGGCGCCGCAGCTGTTTTTATACGGCGACGACGGGCTTTTATCCATCCATTTTACCGAGCACAGACTTCAAGTCCAAAAGGATTTTTACGAAGCGCGCAAGGACAGCTTTCAGGGACGGTTTCGGCGCGTGGAAAAGCTCGAAGTCCCGCGCGGACAGCACGCGACCTATCTTAGTTTGGTAGACACGCGAGAAGATCTGCTGCCCGTTACAAAGGAGCTGCAAAGGATCGACGGGATCTCCTTTTCGTTCTATGCGGACAGCTATTCGCCGTATTGGTTTTTGGAGGTCTATTCCGAAAAAGCGGGCAAGGGCAGCGCGGCGCTGGAGGCAAAACGCCTGTGCGGTGCAGAGCGCTTGGTCGTATTTGGGGACAATTTCAATGATCTGCCCATGTTCGCCTGCGCCGACGAAAAATACGCGGTGCAAAACGCCGAGGACGAGCTCAAAGCGGCGGCAGACGGCGTGATCGGCAGCTGTGACGCCGACGGCGTGGCGAAATTTCTCGCGAGACATTTTGGCGCGACGTAAAGATTTGTTTTACCGCACTAAATCTGCAAATGCAGAGTGGAATTTCTGAAATTTATAAAAATTAGCATTGACAAATGCGCTTTTCAATGCTATTATATTCGAGCACGCGGAAAAACCGCTTTGTGCTCAATATGCGGATATGGCGGAATTGGCAGACGCGCTAGATTCAGGTTCTAGTCGGGGCAACTCGGTGGAGGTTCAAGTCCTCTTATCCGCACCAAACCTGCGGGGTGCGCTACATGCGCTCCGCAGGTTTTTCTTATTCTTTTTGTCTCGGGAATCTTTTCGGGTGAGTTTATGCGAAGAAGCAAACTGAAAATTTGGGCAGTTGTTTTTGCCGTGCTTTTGGCTTTCAGCGTTGTCTCGATCACAGCGGAGCTTTTCGGGCTTTCCGTCTGCTTTTTCGGCACGCCGCTGCACGCATGGCTGGCACTGCCGTTTTGCGTGGGCAGCGTGGGGCTGACGACCTGCCTTGTGATCTGGCTGAAACGGCGCAAGCGCGCGGGTGACCGCCTTTTACACACTGCTTTACAAGTTGTTTTATGCGTGCTGTGTACGATCTCGGTACTGGTCGCCGCTGCCGCCGCCGTATTGACGCACATTTCCTATTCCGACAGCGACGTTTCCGGCGACGGGGCACACAAAGCGTTTTTGGAGACAGACGAGACCTCCGGTGAACCGACGGTACATATCTATAAGCGGTACTCCCCCTTCTTCGTTTCCTACCGAAACGCCGCCACGCTGTATGGCTTTTACGGCGATACGGAAGAGATCATATACGTTTGGGAGGGCACCTATTGTGAGGTGCAATATCCCGGGTTTTCGGAAGATGCGGAAAGCGATGCGGATCTCGGCACGCTTACGAGACGAATCTATTACAACGTTTCATAGATCAACGCAATCAAAAGACGCGGCATGCGGGGATTTCCCTGCATGCCGCGTCTGTCCTATTTTCAGAATTACAGATTTTCGTCCAAAAACGCCTCGATGTCCTCGACTTCGCCGCCGCCCACGCGCCGTGCGATCTCCTTACCGCCCTGTACGAGGACAAGTGTCGGGATGGAAAGGACACCGTACATGGCCGCAAGGTCGCCGGATTCATCCACATTGATCTTGCAGACCTTGACCGAATCTGTCTTTTCGGCAAATGCCGCGAGCTCCCCGGCAAACACCTTGCAGGGCGCGCACCAATCCGCGTAAAAATCGATCAGCACCGGCAGTTCACTTTTTGAGATCTCCTGCTGAAAGTTATCCAGATTGACTTTTCTGATTTCCATGAAAACACTCCTTATCTTTAGGTAGAGACAATATACCGCCGCTTTTGGTTTTATTCTATACGTTTGGCAAGCTGATATGCGCGCTGCAGATCAGCCTCCGGCACACCGTGCTCGTCCGTGCCCGCCGCCGTGACTGTCCCGATAATCTTAGTGTTCATCACGGAAAACGCACGGCCTGCCTGCTGCGCAAGGATCGTCTGCCCGGGTTCGGCTTCGTCCCCCGCCGTCAAAAGCAGAACCGCCTTTTTCGGCTTCGGGACAGGCGTTTGGACGCCGCGGCGAAACCGCGCACAGTAGAACCGTTGGAAACGGTCGAACAGCGCTTTCATCGGTGCGGGAAACGACATCAAATAAATCGGCGTGGCGACCACGACGAGGTCCGCTTCAAAATAGCGGCGCATAAACAGATCCAGATCCTTTTTGGAGCAGCCGTCGGAGGCCTTGCAGTAGCCGCAATCATTACAGGGCGTGGGCTTCAAATCGAACAGCCGCACGACCTCGACCTCGCAGCTTTTCGGAAGCCCCTTTAGGAACGCGCCGCACAGCTTTGCGGTATTGCCCACCGCACGCGGCGAGCCGAACAGCACCAGCGCCTTCATTCCTCCAGCAGGCTGTCGCAATACAGACAGACCGCCCTGCCCCCTTTGTCATAGAATCGATGCGGCACATAGCTTTCCGTGTTGGTAACGCATCGCGGATTTTTGCACGAACGCGCATCGTCCCAGCGCTGCGGCGCGGGCAGCGTGCCGGAACGTGATTGCAGCATGGTGATGATGAGCGCCATGCGCGCATACATACCGTATTCCGCCTGCTCGAAATATTTCGCGCGCGGGTCGTCGTCGACGCCGACGGTGATCTCATCCACACGCGGCAGCGGATGCAGCACCACGAGGTCGGATTTTGCAAGCCGCATTTTTTCCTCATCCAGCACATAGATGCCCTTTTGCGCCTCATACTCTTCTATAGACGGGAACCGTTCCTGCTGGATACGCGTCATATACAGCACGTCAAGCTCTGCGATCGACGCTTCCAGACTGTCGGAAAAGCTGTATGCACAGCCGCTTTCTTCGAGGATCTTGAGAATATACGGCGGCATTTGCAGCTGCGGCGTGGAGATCATCACAAAACGGTTGCCTTTGTATTTGGACAGCGTTTTGATGAGCGAATGCACCGTCCTGCCGTTTTTCATATCGCCGCAAAGCCCGATCGTCAAGCCCTCCAACGTGCCCTTTTCATAGGAAAGCGTTACAAGGTCGGTAAGCGTCTGCGTCGGGTGCAGGTGCCCGCCGTCGCCCGCATTGATAATGGGGCTTTTGGAATAAAGCGACGCGGCAAACGCCGAGCCTTCCACAGGATTGCGCATCACGATCAGATCCGCGTAGCCGCTGACAACGCGGATGGTGTCTTTCAAGCTCTCACCTTTTGCGACAGAGGCGTTGGAAGGGTTGTCAAAGCCAATGACCTTGCCGCCGAGACGCAGCATGGCAGTCTGAAACGACATCTGCGTACGTGTGGAGGGCTCATAAAACAACGTCGCCATGATCTTGCCGTGGCAGGCGTCTGTAAATATCGAGGGGTTATCGCGGATCATACCCGCCAGACGGATGATCTCCGCCAAATCCTCTTTGGTCATATCTGCAAGGTCGATCAAATTGCGTGCCTGCATACCTGTCACTCCCACGATGTTGGATTTCCGCGCTGTGTATCCGCCGCTTTCCATGCAGCGAGCGCGCTTGCTTTTCATTTTATTGTAACAAGGTTCCGAAAAAAAAGCAAGCCGTCAATGCCGCATTTTCGCGATTCGGAAGGCTGCCCGTCTGCATACGGTAAAACTGTTCGGAAAGAAAGGCAAACACAAAAAGCCCGCAGGCCGTTTGGAAACGGCAAGCAGGCTTTTTGCAGTATATTTATGTAACTTACCAATGGTTATCCGAAAATTCACAGAACGCCGTCATGTCCCGAATCTCCAGTGTTGTGCCGTCGTCCATACCGACCGTTCCGTTCCATTTGCCAAAGACCTGATGGCAGCGGTTGCCTACACCTAAAAAACGCAGATTGGTGTAATTGTCATATTCGGGCGTCATCGTCATCTCAAAGCGGCCGTCGTTGGAGGTAAACACCCACGGCTTCATATAATCCTTTGGGTCCTTTTTCAGGTAAACCTGATCGATTTTATGCGCCGCGCCGTCCAAAAAAAGCGTGTTTTCGCTGGCGGCGCGCATGTCGCCGAAGCCCCAGCCGATCTCAAAGCCGAAGATCCGCCCGTCGGGAAGCCGGTGGCTTCCGTTGCCCCAATACCAGCTTTGTATAAACGGCCAAACGCCGCGCCCCCAATCGAGCAGCCCAAACGCGGTCTCCGGGTGAAATTCGATCACCCTTTTGCCGAGGCGCACTCTGCCGGTGACGGGCATGCAGTTTATCTTTTGATTTAAGTAAAAATGCCCTTTTTGCTTAAAGGGAACCGCCATAACCAGCGATTGCAGGCCGGGCATGACATCATAAATGATATCCGCCTTAAAATCGCCGCCCTTTTTGTTGCGGCCGCGCAGCTTCAAAACACGCTTTGTCTCCGTCACATCGAAGGACATATAAAAATTCTTTTTGTCGATGGTGATCTTGTGCGGTATTTCCGTATTGGCAGGCAGATGATATTTATCAAACGGAAATAAAACCAAATCGTTGCACTCGAATTTTTCCCCGGTCTGCCGGTCAAAAAGGGTGACGCCGCTCATCCCGCCGTAGGACAGCGTACCGATGGTCATTTGCATGGTATAGCGTTCGTCCGTAATCTGGTAAAAATCCCACTCTTTAATGCGCAGCGGGTTTGCCCGGATGTCGCTGCGCGCGTAATCATACAGGTTGTGCACGCAGAAGCCCGGTTCGGCGACGTTCCCCCGTGCATCCAGCAGTCGCGTACGTTTCGTGATTTGATGCTGCATAAGTTGTCTCCTTTTTTATAAACTTTTGTACATTTGGGGCGAAAAGGCTTGTTTTGCGCGGCGCCGCGCAAGTCCGCGTGCGGGGTGTCAATATTGAAAACCGGTAATTTCAAGCGTATTCTGCAGCGCGGCGGTTCCGTCGATTTCAAAACGGATCGGCTTTACTTCAATCGCCCCTTTTGCCGTAATTTGAACATAGGTCATCTGCTTTAGCGAGACGATTTCCAGCGTATGGGGGTTGAGCACCAAAGTCGCGGTACAGTCATGATAATAGATCGAATAATACTCCGGCTTGACGACGCGGAGTTTTTCGATCTCCGTATCTATGACCTTTTTGGAGATCGGAGAAAACATCTGCCCATGATAAGAAACAAAAGGTTCGGGGTCTGTTTCGGGATTGAGCGTGATGACGATCTCATAATTCCCGTCCGAAAGTTCTCGGCAAGCAGCCGTTTGAATCGCTTCATCCGCATCTTCCGGCGCGAGCAGGCAGCCTGCGCTGCCTTCATAGAGTGGAAAATAGGTGGTATCTGCGCCCTTTTCATGGATCTCGGGATCGCTTTCGGCTTTTTCCTTTGTGGTCATAAACCGGGAAGCCAGACTCAGCGCAATATTGACGGCAGCCTGATCGAAATTCTTTTCCGTAATCTCCTGATATTCCATTTTCGTATATGCCGGCTTTTCGGACTTTGCTTTGTTCATGACCGATGTATACAGTGCCAGAATCTCCGTTTTTGTGGTCGGTACAGTCGGCTGTGCAGCTTCTCGCGCCTGCACCTGTGCTGCATCCTGCGTACTGCCCATGGTAGTCGGCACGTCAGTTGGATCCGCCCCATTTACTGCTGTTGTTGTCGTATTGCCGCTGTCGTCACCGGACGAGGATTTGCAGGCCGCGAGTGAAAACAGTATGGCAACCGCCATGCCCAGCGCAAGGCATTTAGACCCCGTTTTTTTCATTTTTATGCCTCATTTCCCGGCGTCTTCATAAAAAATAGGCAAAATATATAAAAAATATATTTTCGAAATGTATTTTATAGCATAATGTACGAACAGTCAATTCTTTTTTCCGATTCTGTACAAATATATATTATCCGTCCATTAACATCAATTATGTCGCCCTTTTCAAACGGATTTTTGAAATATTAAAAAAATACTTGACAAAGGTTCGTGTGCGTAGTATGATATTAAAGCGCTCAAGGGAGCAGCTCTATATCGCGGGGTAGAGCAGTTGGTAGCTCGTCGGGCTCATAACCCGGAGGTCGTGTGGTTCAAGTCCCACCCCCGCAACCAGATCGGAAAAGCAGGTGCTTGTGCATCTGCTTTTCCTTTTCATAAGAAGGCAACGTCAATTAGTCAATTATAAGAAAAACGCACTTTGCTTCTGTGCGCGGCGGCAAGAACAATGCATAGAAAAAGTCTGTACAAAGGTACTGAAATATTCTGCATATCCGCCTGCGGGCAAGGAAAATGACATCTTCTACCTTGCTGCTCCTGCTCATAAAACTGATTTACGGTTGTATGCGGTGAATTCCAAAGCGAAATGCTGCAATTCCGGTTATTGTGCAAACAAGATACTGGGCTGGATCCGCTCTTTTTTCATAATTTTGCGGCATTTTTCTTGACAGGGCACTAAATATATTGTAAACTAATTACTAAGAACGGGCTTGTGCCCGAAATTTTGCAGAAAAAGAGGGAATTACTTATGAAAAAGGTTCTCGCAGTTCTGATGACACTGGTTTTGGCAGTGACGCTCTGCGTACCGAGCTTTGCGGCAAACGATGACACGACAGCCCCCACGGATGAAATCACGGCAGTCATTGAAGAGATCCTCGGTTCCATTCTCGGCAGCGACGGCACCGTAGACGTGGATGCTGTTTTGCAAGCCTTGAGTGGTCTGCTTGGCGGTTCGGTGAACCCGGATGCTATTCCGGATCTTAGCCAGCCGGTTGCCAATCAGGTGGTAAAAGCGTTAGCTGCTGCCGGTATGACGAAAGCGGATCTGCAGGCGACGTTTGACCAGATGCTGGAAGACGGTCAGATTTCCGAAACGACCTACGGCTATCTGATGAACGCTGTAAAAGCTCTGCCCGACGACGGCTCACAGGGCGGCATTATTGATGATGCACAGGCGGCTGAAATTGCCGGTCAGATCCTGTCCGCTTTGAATGCTTTGGGTGTAACGAACGACCAGATCATCGAAGCCTTAGATTCGATGTATGCAAACGGTACTTTGCCCGAAGAGGTGTACGACGCGATTATTAAGCAGATCAATGCGGCGGAAAACACCACGGCTGCGGATCCCGGCGAAGGCGGTCTTGGCGGTCTCCTCGGCGGCGTAGGCGACTTCTTTGGTGGTATCTTTGATACGATCGGCGGTCTGCTGGGCTTCGGCGGCGGTGATGACAGCGGTGACAGCGGCAATAACACTACTACACCGGAAAATGCCGGTGAGTATGGCGGTTCTGACCCGACGGGCGACACAGTCGTGTTTGCAGTTGTCGGCGTTGCGGCGGTTGCCGGTGTTGCACTGCTTCTGACCAGAAAGAAAAAGTCTGACAAATAAGCATTTCTCAGATGTAGGCAAGAGGCCCGGTCCTTCGGGTCTCTTGTTTTTTTATTCTTTCTATGATACAATAAGCGGGTCAAGGTACGGGAAACGAGGTGCTTAATATGGTTCTGACACTGGATGTCGGCAATACCAATATCAATTTAGGGCTGTTTGACGGCGATACAATTTGTATGCGCGCACGCTTTGCAACGCAGCGCGACAACACCGACGATCAATTTGCCGTACTGCTGCACACACTGGTCACCATGCACGGGATCGACCCGGCTGCCATACAGGGCGGAATCATCAGTTCCGTCGTTCCGGAATTGACAGCGGAATTGGAAAATGCAGTTTATATATTGACCGGCAAAAAGCCCTTATGCCTTGTACCCGGTGTTAAGACCGGCTTGAATATCCTGATCGACAATCCTGCGCAGCTCGGTGCAGATCTGGCTGCCGGCGCAGTCGGTGCAGTCGTGCGCTATCCCCTGCCTGCATTTGTGATCGATCTTGGCACGGCGACCAAGATTTATGCTGTGGACGAACACAAAAGCTTTCGCGGCTGCACGATCGCTCCGGGTGTGCGCGTATCGCTGAAAGCGCTCACCAAGGTCAGCTCGCTGCTGCCTGCCATTCCCTTAGAGCCGCCGAAAAAAACGTGCGGCACCAATTCTGTGGAAAGCATGCAAAGCGGCGTCATCCTCGGGACTGCCGCAATGATCGACGGGCTTTTGGATCGCTTTACGGAAGAACTCGGCACGCCGAGAAGTGTGATCGCCACAGGCGGCCTTGCCGCAAGCATTTACTCGGTCTGCCGTCACGCCATGCAGTTGGATGTCGATTTGATTTTATATGGTTTAAAGGCGATCTATGAAAAAAACAAATAGATAAGCTGACCCCCCTTTCATTCCCCGCTATATTTTGCGCTGCATCCCTTTGGGAGCAGCAGCAAGGAGGATAAATATGGCAAACAACAAATCTGTGCGCACGCGCACGGGCAAGACTGTCATGCTGGTGGAAACCGCTATGCTTACGGCGATCGTGGTGGTGATGTCATTCACCCCCCTTGGTTACCTGCGCATAGGCGGTTTGGAGCTGACGCTGATCATGGTCCCGGTTATCATCGGCGCCGTGACCCAAGGGCCGGCCGTCGCCGCATTCCTTGGCGGTATTTTTGGGCTGACCAGCTTCGCCCAGTGTTTTATGGGCAGCGCGCTGGGCACGATCCTGGTATCCATCAGCATCCCGCGCGCCTTCGCGGTCTGCGTGATCCCGCGCATCCTGGCAGGTCTTTTCTGCGGGCTTCTGTTTTCCGCTTGCCGCAAGCGCGATCCACGCGGCACATGGAGCTTTGCGGTCGCCGGTATTTCCGGTCCCCTGTTCAATACCGCTTTCTTTTTGGGGCTTTTAGCACTTCTTTTTTGGAATGTGCAGTTCTCCGCGGAGCAGGCTGCATCGCTCGGCGGCGTGGATACGGTGCTCAAAACCGTGATCGGTATTGCCGCCGGTATCAACGCACCCATTGAGCTTGTGGTCTGTGCAGTTTTAGGCTCGGCGGTCGGCAAGGGATTATCCGTTGCACTTAAGCGACTGCGCTGAATACACAAAAAAGGAAGGACGCAGCCGTCCTTCCTTTTTTCTATGCAATTCGGGAACAGCAAAGCAGGCATTTCCATAGAATGTACTGTGCAGACCACAAGCGTCTGCGGCGGGGGCGGTAGTGCGGTCTGCACACGCACTCCAAGGGGAGCCGCACCGCACATCGCAGGCGCAGAAAAGCCCGCAGGCAAATGCCTGCGGGCTGAAACTTTGTGCTTTACAGGCAAGGCTCTGCACTAATCGGCGTTTTCGGCCTCCACCTGCTTTACAACCTCCTGCGGGATCGCCTCGCCATGCCTGACAACCAAAATGCACAGCACACTCAAAACAAATGCGATCGGGCTGTAATAGAACAGGGACAAATACGTTCCGCTGAGCATGGCGACAATACCGTAAACGATCGGCGAAGCGATCTGCGCAGAGAAAGTCGCTGTGTAATAGTAGCCCGTGAATGTCCCGACCTTTTCCACACCGCCGATTTCCAAGACCAGCGGCAGCGTGTTGACGGTGATCAGCATATTGGCAGCTCCCCCGAGCACAAGGACCGGATAGATGAGGATCTTGAGAATATCAATGACATCATTGAGCGACGCATTGACCGCTTCAAGCGCCTGCCCACGGTCAGCCTCGGTCAACTGCAGATCAAACTGTGCGTTGGCGGCGTTGACTATCGCGGTGAAATCAAAGCCCTCAGCAGTAATTTCCTCATCAAATGCCTGATATTTTGCCGTTTCCGCGGCGGAAAGTGATTCACCGTTCAAGTAAGCGATATACGAATCCATTTCAACTAAGGCATCATCCTTGAGCGAATGCGCATCATTATAGGTATCAATCTGATCGACCACATTCGTGTAAACCTTGTTGGTCGAATTGAAAGACCCTACGCTGAAACCGTCCTGTGCGATGAGCACATTGAAAATGCCGAAGAACACGACGAAAGCTAAAATGAAGACGGCAAGACCCGCAAGAATGGTCTTTTTTCTGCCGAACTTTGTGCCGAGCTTACCGGCAGGCAGCGCGGCAGCAGCGGAGCAGACCGCAAAAATCGCCATAAGGATCGTTGCCTGACTTGTTTCCATATGGAGGATCTCAGCAGCAAACAGCGAGAAAAAGGTCTGGATGGCATTGGACCCGCAGAACAGGAAGAAAAGCCCCATAAGCATGAAAATCAGGCTCTTTCGCTCAGCGCCGGAAAGCTTTTGTGCTCTGCGTTCCGCTTTTTCGCGCCGTTTGGCTTCTTTTTCGGCGGCGCGGTGGGCGGCAGCGTCCATTTGCATATTCTGCTCGGCGAGGGCGGCGATGCGGCTGTCCGGTTCCTTGACTTTCAGAAGGACAACCAGCATCCCGAGGAGCATAACGACCGAACCGATCAGGAAAACATACGGATATGTACGTTCCTCATTGGCGGCGTTGACCTCGATACCGGTCACGGCGGTGTAAATCAAAGTCACGATGGTACCGGCGATCATGCCGATGAGGCTCCCCAAGCCACCCATCAAATTTATAATGGCGTTGCCCTCCGAACGAAGGGCGGGCGGCGTGAGGTCGGGCATCAGAGCCACCACAGGCGCGCGCCAAAGGGACATGACGAACACAAAGAGAATAATGCAAAGCATGGTAACGGGCAGCGAACCGCGCAGTGCACAGATTGGAATCAGCGCAAACAGCACTGCACAGATCGGCGCGCCGAACGCTATGAATGGACGGCGTTTGCCGAGCCGGGAATGGCAGCGGTCAGACAACTTACCGAAGGTAGGCTGGAAGATCACGCCGAAAATGTTGTCAAAGGTCATGATGATACCGATGAACAACGGGACAAGCGTGATACCGCCGCCTACAAGATTGACATCCTCCCCCTGCGCTGCGGCAAAACGCGCGAGGAACGGCAGGCTTTCATTGAGCTTGGCACTCCACTGTGCCACCATGGAAGAATTGCCGAGAAGATGGTTAAGTATTTTTGTGATGTACGGATCGTAAATCGCCCAGGCGATCGACGACGCCAGGAAGCCGAACCCGGTCAAGATCGTGTGCCAATAATTCAGCTTTCCTTTTTTTTCACAAAACAGCTCTTTCTTTTCTTCCACTGCATACACTCCTTTTCTAAGTTTCTTGGTATATCATAACAGATTCCAATAGAGAAAGCAATCAACACTTATTCATCATGCTGTTGTTGTTCACGCTCACGGCGGCGCGCACGCTTGCGCTTTTCAAGTTTTTTCCTCCGAATGCGCATCACGACGATTTCCAGAACTACGAGCGCTGCAACCACAAGCACAGCCGCGATCACACGCCCTGCGGTAACGGTGGTGCCCCCCGAATCCTCGGTACGGTTTGTAAGGCCCGCTACCGCCATGCGCAAAGCATAATTCGCCTGCATCAGGCTGTTTTCGGAAACCGGCGCGGACAGCGCGTCGCGCGCGGCGGAAATCGCATCCTTGAGCTCGTTTGCGGAATCCGTACTGCAAAGCGTCACATCGATCTGCTGCGCGGAAGCCAGTGCGGTAGAAAGGCGGTTTTCCTGCGTGGAAACGCGCGCATAATATTCGCAAAGTTCTGTGATATGGTTCGTAATGATCACGCTGTACCCGCGCGCGGTCACATCGTTGTAACCGATATAATTGTCTTCCCGGTCGCCGCAGAGCTCGGGATCGGTCATATCGATCACGCCCCTGCCCGTGTCGGCAAATTCGGACATGACTGAGTCGCCGAACACGACGCTGTAGGAATTGGAGCTTGCAAGCAGCGTGCCCACTGCGCCCGCCGACAGCGTGCGCGAAACGGCAGACTTGGCGCTGAAAATCACATTGCCTGTATAGGCGGAAATAACCAAAGGCATTTGGGTCTTGGACTGCATCCAATCCGAAACTTCGCCGCGGTCGCCGCGTGCAAGGAACACAACATTGCCGAGCGTCCCCTCGGTGCTTAGCTGCTCATATACTTCATCACGGGAATCCCAAACGCCGTCTAACAAAAGCAGCACGCCGCTCTCCTTTGCCGCCGCTATAGCTTCGGAAAGCGTCGGAACGGTATATTCCGTGATGGACTCATGCAGATTGCCCGTCCCGTTGCGCAGATGGCAGGCGGAAAGCGCATGATAGCCGATCTCGGACACGTTGCGGTCCAGCACATTGCCGAGCTCGTCCACACACATGCGCGAAAGATTTTCATCCGTCATCAAAACAAAATAGTTGTCTGCGGTTTTGCGCACATGTACATACACCATATCCGCGCCCGCCTCTGCAGCGGCCGTGATCGCCGCAGCGGAATTTTCCGGGTACTGACTGGTATCGCCGTATTTTGACACCGCCAAAAGCCTGCCCGACGGGTCGCGCAGCGCCGAAGCGATGTCTGCAATGCGCGTCGCCGCATCCGTACCATCCGCTTCCGCTGCGAACGCGGGAACCGAGCAGACAAGCAGGAGCAGCACTGTAAGCAGCGCGCCGATCCGAGCTTTTACACCGTTACGCATAAAGTTCCTCCCAAAATCCAAAAAGCTCTGTTTATTAAAATTAAGTATACCAAATTCGCCTATATTTTACAAGTGCGGAATTGTGCTTTTACACCGATTTTACACAAAAAAACACCAAATATTGTGTAATTTTCAATTTGCACAAAAAAGGTAGTTAAAATTTTACTGTACCGCTGTTTTTTTGGCTTGATTGCGGTGCGCGGCTTGTGCTAAAATAGGATTCGATTCGACGGAAAGGAGGCGCTTTGCGGTGTCCTTCGGGCAAAATCTGAAAAATTTAAGATGTGCAAAGCTGCCGCCCTTAACGCAGACCGATCTTGCGAACGCCATCGGTGTGACACAGCGCAAGATTTCCTTTTTGGAGACGGGTGCTTCCGAACCCTCGCTGCGCGACATCGTGGCAATTTGCCGCTATTTCAGCGTTTCCGCCGACTATCTTTTGGGCCTGCCCCGTGATATGGAGTTTCCGGATCAACCATGACGAAAAAAGAACGCGCACTAAAGGCCGTTGAGGCTTTAAAACAAGAATATCCCGACGCGCTGTGTTCCTTGGAAGCGCAGAACCCGTTGGAGCTTTTGATTGCCACCCGGCTGTCGGCGCAGTGCACCGACGCACGGGTGAATTTGGTTACGCCCGTTTTGTTTGCAAAATACAAGACGCTTGACGATTATTGCGAGGCACGCGTGGAGGATGTGGAGGAGATCATCCATTCCTGCGGTTTTTACCACGGCAAGGCGCGCGATATTATCGGTATGGCGCAGAAGATCAGATCGGATTTCGGCGGGCGTGTACCGGATACCATTGAGGCGCTCACGACGCTGCCCGGCGTGGGCAGAAAGACTGCGAACCTAATCGTCGGCGATGTGTACCATAAGCCTGCCGTGGTCACGGATACGCACCTCATCCGCCTTGCGAACCGCATCGGGCTTGTGGAAACGAAAGAGCCCGTTAAGGTGGAAACGGCGCTTCGAAAGCTGCTGCCGCCGGACGAGAGCAACGACTTCTGCCACCGCTGTGTGCTGCACGGCAGGGCCGTATGTACCGCGCGCAAAGCACACTGCGAAAGCTGCGCGCTCAATTCCTTTTGCAAAAAGAACATATAGGATGACGACCCATGTATAAACCAAACCCGAATTGTTACGGCGCGATGTTTGCCATTCCGGCTCTCGCCGCCGATCATTTTACCGAGGCTACTGCGGACGACTTGAAAGTCCTTTTGTGTATTTTTCGAGACCCGAGCGGCGGCATTTCCATAGACAATCTTTCCGCAGCGCTGAAGCTCTCGGCAGATAAAGTGCTCGCG
Source organism: uncultured Clostridia bacterium (assembly GCA_944384995.1). Classification (GTDB taxonomy): domain Bacteria; phylum Bacillota; class Clostridia; order Oscillospirales; family Acutalibacteraceae; genus Fimenecus. The sequence goes on from CALWVN010000001.1 coordinate 427,989, forward strand.
TCGCTCGATTTTTGGGTATCGCGCGGCGTGCTTTTATTTACGGATGAGCAGGGCAACACAAAGTTTGTGCCGCGCGCACAGCGTACAACGGCATCCGAGATGCCGGCGCAAAAACCCGCCTCCCCCCTCCCCGCCGCAAAGCCCGCCGTTGCGCAGACGCTCCCGACGCCGGAGATCCCGAAGCCGACCATGGCACAGATCGCCGCGCGCCTTGCGGAGGACGATACAGTCAAAAGCCTGTTTTTGGAGGCGCAGCGCATACTCGGGCGCACCTTTGGGCTGGATGTGCAATCGACGCTTTTGACTTTATATGATACCTACGGGCTGCAAAAAGAAGTTATTTTGACGCTGCTGCAGCACCTGACCGAAAAAGGGCGCGGGTCTACCGCCAACATTCTGAAGGTCGGTAAAATTTGGGCGCAGCACGAGATCGAGACGCTAGACGATGCGAACGAATACATCAAAAACGACGCAGCCGCAACGCAGTTGTTCCGCTCACTTGCCGCTGCAGTCGGGATCGCGACCCCGCGCCCGACGCCCAAGCAGACGGAATACATCCTTTCCTGGCAGGGCATGGGCTTTTCGGCAGATATGCTGATCAAAGCCTATGAGGAAATGGCGGAACGCACGGGGAAAGTCTCGTTCGCGTATATGGATAAGATCCTGAAAAACTGGTATGCAAACGGGCTGAAAACACCGAACGCGGTAGATGAAAGCTATAAAGCGGCTTCTGCCGCACGTAAGAGCGCGGGAGACCGCAGTACATCATACAATTTGGATGAGGCGCTGCAAAAAGCGACCCTCTCTGCAAAGAAGCTCGCAGAAAGAAAGAATACGGAGCAGTAAGCATGGGATATGCAAAGCAAATTTACACGCGCGCCGCTGAGATTTTACGGCAGCGCCGCGAGCAGGCGGAAACGCAGGCGCTTATGCGCAAGGCACAGGTACTGAAGGTGTGCCCGGAGATCGAAGAGATCGAACGCCAAATGGCGCAGACGGGGCTTGCCGCCGTGCACGCCATCAGTGCGGGAGAAAAAGCCGAGGAAGCCGTGCGCGCGCTTGCCGTTCGGAATTTGGAGTTGCAGGAAAAACGGCGGGAATTGCTTGCACAGCACGGATTTCCCGCAGACTGCCTGCATCCCGTTTACACCTGTCCAAAATGCAGCGATACGGGCTCGGTTGACGGGCAGATGTGCGACTGCCATAAAAAGCTGCTGCGCGACCTTGCATACCGGGAGCTTGCAAGCGAGAGTCCGCTCAAGCTGTCGGATTTTGACAGTTTCCGTTTGGATGTATACGATACCGTACCAAATGCCGACGGTTTGATCCCGCGCGAGGAAATGGAAGCGATCCTGCGCATCTGTCAAAATTACGCGGATACTTTTTCGGATAAGGCGCAAAGTCTGTTCATGTACGGTAAAACTGGGCTTGGGAAAACACATCTTTCGCTTGCCATCGCTGCCGCCGCGATCGAAAAGGGGTACGGCGTGGTATACGGTTCGGCACAAACCCTGTTTGGAAAATTGGAAAAGGAGCATTTCGGAAGGGAGCCCTATGCGGACACGGAAAGCCTTTTGACGGACTGTGACCTTTTGATTTTGGACGACCTCGGCGCGGAATATACCACGGGATTTACCAAAGCGGCAGTCTATAATATCGTCAACACCCGCCTTTTGTGCGCACGCCCGACCATTCTCAACAGCAATTTGACGTTCTCGGAGCTGGAAGCGCGATATTCCGACCGCGTGACGTCGCGTATTTTGGGCAGTTATACGGTACTGCATTTTGTGGGCAGTGATATGCGCATCCGCCTTCGCTGAAATGCTTTATGCATAGCCTTTAACAGCTTTTGTGATTCAACTGCAAAAGCTGTTATTTTTTTCGAAAAAAACCTTGTATTTTACATACGGTCGGTGTATAATGTCGGAAATTTTGCGAAACGGGATGAATGATATGCCGCAAAAACCGATTTCCGCCGTGATCGTCGGCGCGGGGCATCGCGCCATTATTTATGCGAAGCTTGCGCTTCAAAAGCCGGAGCTTTTGAAAATCGTGGGCGTCGCCGACCCCGATCCCATCCGGCGTGAAAAGACGCGCGAGATGTTTGGCTTTCCCGAAGAAAACTGCTTTGAGGACGCTTCAGCGCTTGCCGCCGTACCGAAAATTGCGGATGCCGTAATCAACGGCACGATGGATCAGCAGCATGTGGAAACCGCCATTCCCCTTTTGCAAAAGGGATACGACATGCTTCTTGAGAAGCCTTTCGCCACCAACGAGGCAGAAATGCGCCGCTTGGTAGACTGCGTGCGCAAAAACGGCAACAAGGTCATGATCTGCCATGTGCTGCGTTACACGCCGTTTTATCTTTCCATTAAAGAGCGTGTTGCCGCCGGCGAGATCGGGGATATCATCAACATCCAGATGAACGAGCACGTCAGCTACCATCACCTCTCGACATCGTACGTGCGCGGAAAGTGGGCGAATTCCGACGTATGCCATACGACGATGCTTTTGGCAAAGTGCTGCCACGATATAGATCTGATGATGTGGATGATGGCCGAAACACGCCCGGTGACGGTATGCTCCTTCGGCAGCAAATTCCAATTCAAGCCCGAAAACGCACCGAAGGAAGCGGGTACGCGCTGCCTTGTAGACTGTCCGTTGGTGGAGACCTGCCGGTATTCCGCTAAGCGGCTGTATCTCGATCAGCCCGAGCGCTGGGCGTTCTATATTTGGGATAAGCTTGAAGGGATCGAGCACCCCACCGAGCAGGACCGCATTCAGCTGCTGAAAGGCGACAGCAACTACGGCAGATGCATTTACAAGTGCAACAACAACGTGGTGGATCACCAGTCCGTGCTTGTGAATTTCGAAAGCGGTGCGACGGGCACGCACAATATGGTCGGCGGCGCTTCCAAATCGGAACGGCGCATCCATATCATCGGCACGCTCGGCGAAATTTACGGGGACTTTGAGGAATCCAAGTTCTATGTCTCAAAGATCCACCCGACAAAGACCGACGAAAAAATTGTGGAAGAGGTCGATCTGCACGTCACGGGCGATATGGTCGGCGCATACGGCGGGCACGGCGGCGGCGACGAACGGCTGGCGGAGGATTTCGTCAACTTTTTACAGGGCGGCGAGACCAGCCTTGCCTGCACGTCGATCTTCGACTCCGTGGCGGGGCATTTGTGCGTATATCTCGCCGACCGTTCGCGCGAACAGAACGGGATGCCGCAGGAAGTCATTTTATAAGAATCCAACATAAAAACAAACCGCATTGCACAGGAACTTCTTGTTGCAATGCGGTTTGTTGTATTTTTTTACCTTATGCAATGAAACATTGCGTGACATTTTGACAAAAATATGGTTCAATGGAATTGTAAAGGAGGTATCGGTATGGCAAAGGTTTCCAAGAATCTGCGCCGGCTGCGCACGGACTGCGGTATGACACAAGCGCAGCTGGCGGAAAAGATGCATGTCACGCGACAGGCGATCTCGAACTGGGAAAACGACAAGACCCAGCCCGACATCGACGCGCTCGTGCGGCTTTCCGAAATTCTGAACATAGAGATCGAGGCGCTCATCTACGGCAAACGCCGGCGCATCGGCACGGATGAGCAGCGCCCGGACTACCGCATCCGCATCGTGCTCGCCGTGCTCGGCACACTGTTTGTCGGCATTGGGCTTGTGCTGATCTTTTTCAACTTCTGGCGCGACTTTCCCCTGGGGCTGCAGGCGGTATTTTCCGTTCTGCCGATCCTTCTGGGGCAGGGTTTTGCCGTATACGTCTTCCTGCGGCAGCGGCAAAGCGTGCTGTTTCGGGAGTGCGCCGCTATTCTTTGGTGTGTAGGCGTTGTTTCCACCGTGGCGCTTGTAAACAGCGTATTTGACATCCACTGCGGCTTTACGAATTGTCTTCTGCTGGATATTGTATTTTGTCTGCCTGTTTTGTGGCTGTTTCAGGCGGTCTCCCCATTGGCGCCGTATCTCGGTATGGTTGTACTCTGGTCAGCTCTTGTGAACGGAATCAATTTGATCCCCGCGTTGCTTCTGCTGGTCGGCGGGCTGCTTTTGCCGCTGGTGCTGCGCAGGGACAAGGGGGATACGCGATATAAATTCTCTATGTGGATCGCAACGCTCGGGGCAGTGGCGTTTTATGCGATGCAGATTGCCATGCGCGTTGGCAGGCAGGCGGCAGGCAGTGACGGCATATTGCTGATCCCGGTGTTCCTGATTCCGATTTTTGCATGCCTGCTGCTGTGGGATTGCGATTTGGATTTCACCAAGCCCTTTGCGCCGCTTGGACTGTTCGGCGTCACCGCGTGCAATCTTTTTATGTCGATCTTTGCATGGAGTGCCGCTTTTAGGATTCCCCTCTTATCCACTCGGTCTCAAATGTTCTCTCATTTGGCGCAAGCGGAAGACTATATACCGCATTTCCCCGCCATTGCAGACCAACCGGCGCTGTATATAGCCATTTTACTATCGATCCTGGTAGCTGTCGGGTGTGTGATTCTGCGAAGGGAAGAACTGGAGGACGACATTTTGCAGATCCTTCTGTTTGCTTTCTCCTGCGGCACCTTCCTGTTTGCCTTATTCGGCTGCGCCTTTTCCGCAGAAAACCTGTATCTTTTCTTCATCCCCTGCGTAGTCGGTTTCGGCGTTGTACTGCTGCTCATCGGCGCGAGCCGGATGCGTATGACTTTTGTAAACCTTGGTATGATTGTACTGTTCCTGCAATGCGTGCTCCTGTTAGAGAGATTTCAAGTCCATATCCTGCTTGTCGGCATCGCCTTTCTGGCGTTTGGCGCGCTGCTCATCGGGATCAATGTCAAAATGGCGCGGGACAAACAGGAACTTCTTACCGCAGAGACACAACATGCGGTTGAAAACGAAACGGAGGCAGAACAATGAAAAAGCGGCTTCCCATTTTGGCGCTGTGCGCCGTAATCGTATTGCAGCTGGCTGCCGTTACGGGCTTTATCGTCTACTATGTCCAGCTGGACGATAAAATCGAGACGCTCGGCACCGAATACCGCTTCCGCATCATACTGGAATCCGTGGATGAGGACGGTACGATACGGTTTTATCCCGCGGAGGGCAACAGGTTCTACAGCTACGTCATGAACGATGACTTCCGCAAGGCGGTCACGGTCACCGTGCCGGACGATGCAGACGAATATGCCGAGTTAGGCACGATTTTGGATGAGGTTCCGGATTCCGGCGAATATCTGCTGGTTGACCGACCGAATGCTTTCCCCGTGGAGAACACATATGCGTCGGGTAACGCGAATCTGTACGATTTGACGGATGATGATTTCTCTTCGTATGCGTACAATTATCTCCCTGCGTATTACGAATCCCGTCCGACATGGGACACAGACGAGGAGGTATACACTACGCAGCCGGAGGCATATGTGACCGTGCGCATTTACCGGGGGCACGCGGCAATCACAGGCATGTATATCGCGGGCGAGAATGTACGCACGCTCGACGCACTGCCCGAGCCCGTACCGATCGAAGACGCCGGGGAAAACGCCTGACGTCTCTCCCCTTTCAAAGCAAAAAGCCGCTGCATTTTGCAGCGGCTTTTTGCTTTATTGCGGCACGGGTTTATTTGCCCGCGTCGTCCTTATCCTTCTTCGTGCGGCTCGTCGCCTTATTGAGGATATAAATCGAGAGGATGATGATCCCCGTCACGACGAAGATCCCGACAAGCCCTTTTGCCATGATCGGCAGCGTTTGCAAAAACAAATCTACATTGATGCCCATACTGTTACCTCGCAATCAGATTCAAAATCAAACCGCCCGCAATGACCGAGGCGATCTGCCCGGAGACGTTGACACCGATGGAGTGCATCAGCAGGAAGTTCTGCTTATCCTCCGCAAGACCCATTTTGTGTACAACACGTGCTGACATGGGAAACGCTGAAATACCGGAAGCGCCGATCATCGGGTTGATTTTCTTCTTTAAGAACAGGTTGAGGAATTTGGCAAAGAGGACGCCGCCTGCGGTATCAAAGATGAACGCGATCAAGCCGAGGCCGAGGATCAGCAGCGTCTGCGGGTTGAGGAAGTCCTCCGCACGCATGCGCGCCGCGATGGTGATGCCGAGAAGCAGGGTGATCAGGTTTGCCAGCACGTTCTGCGCCGTGTCGGACAGCGAATTGAGCACGCCGCACTCGCGGATGAGGTTGCCGAACATCAAGAAGCCGATGAGCGCGACCGCGCGGGGTGCGAAAATACCCGTGATCACCGTAACAATGATCGGGAAGAGGATACGCGTCATCTTGGAAACTTCTTTTTGCTCGTACGGCATACGGATAAGACGTTCTTTCTTAGTCGTCAGCAGCTTGATGACGGGCGGCTGGACGATGGGGACGAGCGCCATATAGGAATATGCCGCAACAATGATCGCGCCGAGGTAATTGGACTGGAAATAGTTGGCGACGAAAATCGAGGTGGGACCGTCCGCCGCGCCGATGATCGCGATGGATGCCGCATCTTTCAGGTCAAAGCCGAACAGCGCCGCCATGCTCAAGGTGAAAAAGATACCGAACTGCGCCGCCGCGCCGAAAAGCATCAGCTTCGGGTTCGTCAGCAGCGGACCGAAATCGATCATAGCGCCGATGCCGATGAACAACAAAAGCGGGAACAGCTCATTGGAAATACCGGAGTTAAAAAGAAGGTCGATTACGCCGGCTTCTACTTCACCGTCGTAAATTTGATCCACCACGCCGGAAAGCGGCAGGTTGACCAAGATCGCGCCGAAGCCCATCGGCAAAAGGAGGGTCGGCTCCATGTCTTTTTTGACGGCAAGATAAATAAGAATGCCGCCGATCACCCACATAATCACCTGTTTGTAGTCGAGATTGACAACATTGCCAAACAGGGGCTCTAAAAATTGTGTAATGGCTTCCATACAATTTCTCCCTGAACAAATTTGCATTTATTATACTAAAATCTTCCGTATTCTTCAATCCATTTTTGCACGAAAGACAGCGTTTCGTGCATTTTCCGCAAAATAGACAAAAAGCGCGCAAAACCGAATCCCGATTTCGCGCGCTGTGTAAAAAGTGAGGTGCACTGCAGCGCGGAACGAGTGCTTTAGTCCTCCACAAGTGCTGTAGAAAGATAGCGGTCGCCGCCGTCGGGCATGACCGCGACAATGGTTTTCCCCGCATTTTCGAGATGAACAGCAAGCTGTAAGGCTGCATACAACGCTGCGCCCGAAGAAATACCGACGAACACACCGTCTGATTTGGCAACGGCACGCGCCGTCTCAAACGCCGCGTCGTCGGGTACCGGGATGATCTCATCATAAATCGATGTGTCCAGCGTCTCAGGCACAAAGCCCGCGCCGATGCCCTGGATCTTGTGTGCGCCGCTTCTCCCTCTGGACAGCACGGGGGAGGAAAGCGGTTCAACGGCGACAACACGAACATTGGGTTTTTTCTCTTTCAGATATTTGCCCGCACCCGAAAGCGTACCGCCTGTGCCGACACCCGCGACAAAGATATCGACCTTGCCGTCTGTGTCACGGTAGATCTCAGGTCCGGTAGTCTCGTAATGCGCTTTCGGGTTGGCGGGATTTTCAAACTGCCCCGCTACTATGCTGTTTTCCGTTTGACCGTGCAGTTCTTCTGCACGCCGGATCGCCCCGGACATGCCCTCGCCGCCCGGGGTGAGCACAAGTTTGGCGCCGTAAGCGCGCATCAATTTACGGCGTTCGACGCTCATCGTTTCCGGCATGGTGATCACGACCTTATAGCCGCGCGAGACCGCCATGGCGCAAAGCCCGATGCCGGTGTTGCCGGAGGTCGGTTCTATGACCGTGCCGCCGGGCTTCAGCACACCGCGGCGTTCGGCGTCATCCAAAATGGATACAGCGATACGGTCTTTGGCACTGCCCGCCGGGTTAAAATATTCGAGCTTGAGCAGCAAGCGCGCAGAAAAGCCCCGTTCACGCGTCAGGCAAACGGGCTCGAACAGCGGCGTATTGCCGACAAGCTGCGCGAGATTATCATATATTTTGGACATAAAAACACTCCTTTTCCGTGCACAGATGGGTCTGCGACCGCGTATTTCCCGCAAGCACGATACCACAGACGCTCCGTTTTGTCAACCGAAGACAGATATAGGCAATCTGTATGAATTTGTAAAATAAATATACATTTCGTCTAATAAATCGGTTGACGAACCTTCGTTTTTGTTTTATAATTACAGTATTGCCAAACTGAAAGGAGATACCAGATGAAACTGGAAGCTTTGCTGCACAAGGTCTACGGCACCACGCCGAACGACGGGAATTTGCAGCCAAAGGAAGCCGTAGCCTATGCTGTGGCAGGGTTCGGGCAGAACTTTATCTGCACCATTATCGGTTCCTATTTGACGATCTTTATGACGGATGCGCTGTTGTTCGGTTCCGCCGACGTTATGATCGGCGGTGTTTCCGGCGCGATGGCGGTCGCCTACCTGATGCTCGGAACGCGTATTTTTGATGCGTGCAACGATCCGATCATGGGCTCGATCGTGGACAAAACGCGTACCAAATACGGAAAATGCCGTCCGTATTTGAAGTGGATGGCGATCCCGATCGCCATTATGACGCTGTTGTGCTTCAACCCGCTTGTAGAAGCAGGTACGGTGCGCACGTTCGTCTATATTGCCGTTGTATATGTGATCTGGTCCGTTGTTTACACCGTGGTGGACGTGCCCTATTGGGCGCTGTCGAGCAGCATGACGAACAACACCATTGTACGCGGCAACCTGCTGACCGTCACCCGTCTTGTCTGCACGCTCGGCGCGGGCATTGTTACGGTCGGCGTGCCGATCATCACAGACCTTGTTACGGCGAAATACAAGGACGACACCGGCACTGTGCTGCCCGAGTTTATCTATGATAATGCAAACGCCTTAAAATGGACCTATTTCATCTGCGCGGTCGTGTTCACCGTAGTCGCCATCCCGATGTTCTACTATGGGTTCAAGAACACCAAAGAGCGCATTAAATCTTTGGAAAACTCGCCGAGCCTCGGGCACAACCTGAAGCTCCTTTTCAAGAACCGCGAACTGATGCTGATCGTGATCTCCGGTATCTTAGGCGGCGCGCGCATGGTCTACACCTACACGGGCGGCCTGTATTTTGCGCGCTACGTCCTGCACAATGACAGTTGGTATTCGCTGATCACCCTGCTTGTTGTCCCCGGCGGTCTGGTCGCTTCGCTCCTTGTGCCGTGGATGACCAAGAAATTCACGAAAAAGTGGGCATACATCTATGTACATATTCTTGGCGCGGTCGTCATGTTTGCCATGTACTTCATCGGCTATGATGCGCCTTGGAAATTGATCGTCTGCGCCATCAGCCTTGTGCTTTTGGGCATCCCGCAGGGCGCAAACAACATCCTTTCCTATGCGATGATCGGCGATACGGTCGACTACCTCGAGTGGAAGACCGGCGAGCGTGCAGAAGGCATCTGCTTCGCCATGCAGACGCTTATGAATAAAATCGGTATGGCGGTCGGCGCCTTCATCGGCGTGTTCTCCTATGACTGGGCGGGCATCAACCCGACGGCGGCGAACGGCGTTTATATCACAGCCCAAGGTGAACAGACGCTGTGGAACCTTCTGGTGCTTTCCGGCGCACTGAGCATGGTGGGTACCATCATCCCCGTCCTGTTCTATCGCCTGACGGAAAAGAGACAGCAGGAAATGGTCAAGGAAATTTCCGAACGTAAAGCCGCACAAGGCGAACAAGAGGCAGAATAAATTTTCTTTATCGAATGAAAGGGAGCGCCGCCCAAGCGGCGCTCTTTTTTTCGCTTTTTTGCCTGCGGCGGTTGACGGAAATTGGAAAAACAGGTATCATATATAGGTAACGCTGAATACGGAGGTTTTTGCCTTGGAGACTACAAAGACCCGAAAGAATCCTGCGCGCTTCGGGCGCTATATCGGCTACGGGATCGGCGCGGTAGGCTTAGATTTGAGCTACGGGCTTTTCTATTCCTACCTGTCCAAGTATTTAACGGACGTTCTGCTGATGCCGGCGGCGTTTCTTTTGATCCTCACGCCGATCGCGCGCATTTGGGACGGCATCAACGACCCGATGATGGGTGTGATCGTAGACCACACCAAAACGCGCATGGGCAAATACCGCCCGTGGATCCTGATCGGTACATCGTGCAACGCCGTTATACTTGCCATGATGTTCACCAATCCCGGGATCTCCATCGGCTCCGTTTGGATGTATGTATACGTCGCAGTGATGTATATCATGTGGGGTATGACGAACACGATGGCGGACATCCCCTATTGGAGCATGGTACCGAGCTTCACAAACGACCCGAACGAACGCAGCATCGTTTCGACCATCGCGCGCACGTTCAGCGGCATCGGTCAGGGCATCATCACGATCTTCACGCCGTACGCACTTGTGCTTTTAGGAACGGGTTTAACCGATGAAGAACGCCAGGTCAGCGCACAGGGCTTCAGCCGCTGGGCGATCATCTGCGCGGTGCTGCTGGTCATGTTCGCTGTCATTTGCGTTTCCGTTACCAAAGAACGCCATGTGATCTATAACAACGACAAATTCAGCTTCAAAAAGGTGTTTGAAGTCGTGCGCAGCAACGACCAGCTGGTCGTCTTTATGATCTTCGCGATGCTCTCGAACGCGGGCTGGTACCTGACCAGCGGCGTAGGCGCCTATTACTTCGACAATGTAGAGGGCGACATCACAAAACAGAGCACGTTTGCTACATTCGGCGCGGTCGGTTCATTTTTGGGGCTGTTCGTCATTCCGCTGATGAGCAAAAAATATACCCGCCGCACGATCTACCGTTTCTGCCTGATCATTGTCATCATCGGCTATATTGCCATGACGATCTGCGGACCGATCCTCCACAATATGCTGCTTTTGAGCCTGGCTTATATCATCGCTTCCATCGGTATTGCGTCGATGTTCGTAAACCAGACGGTCATGCTTGCCGACATAGTAGACTACGGCGAATACAAGACCGGGAAGCGCAGCGAAAGCACGACCTTTGCCATGAAAGGCTTTTTGCAGAAAATGGCATACACCATTCAAACGATTGTTATGTTCTCCGGCTTCGGGATCTCCGGCTATGACGGCAACACGCAGGTACAAACCCCGTTTGCGGAAACGACCATCAGCGTGATGACCTTTGTTGTCCCGCCCATTTTGGTTCTGATCTCTTTCTTGGTGTTTTCTAAAAAATATAAGTTGTACGGTGCGCTTTCCGAAAAAGTGCTCGCGTTTGTCAACGCGCGCGATGAAAAAATCGGAAACACAGAGGATATGTAAGTGAGACTCCTGATCATCCGCCACGGCGACCCCGACTATGCCGTGGACTCCCTAACCGAAAAAGGACGGCGCGAGGCGGAATTCCTTGCCGAGCGCATGGCAAAAGAAAGAATCGACGCGTTTTACGTTTCACCCTTAGGCCGCGCGCGCGACACCGCCGCCTACACCTTAAACGCCGTACACGCGCAGGCGAAAACGCTCGGCTGGCTGCGGGAATTCCATGCGCCGATTTGGGACAAGGCCGCAAAGAAATTCCGCGGGCCGTGGGATCTGCTCCCCTCCTTTTACACAGTCAACGAGGATTTCTATGACGTGCACCGCTGGGCGGAAACGGATTTTATGCGCGGCGGGCTGCGGCTGAAACCGGAGTATAACCGTGTTTGCAAGGGCTTAGATAAAGTTCTGCGGCAGCACGGCTATGCGCGGCACGGCAACTACTATAAAGCCCTTTCGCCGAACATGGACACACTGGCGTTCTTTTGCCATTTCGGCGTGGAATGCGTGATGCTTTCGCACCTGCTGCACGTTTCCCCTGTCGTGCTTTGGCAAGGCTTTTGTGCCGCGCCGACCTCCGTGACGACGCTCTACACCGAGGAACGCGAAGCAGGGATCGCGATATTTCGGTGCAGCGCATTCGGCGACATTTCGCACCTGTACGCGCACGGCGAACCGCCTGCTTTTGCAGCGCGGTTTTGCGAAATGTATGCAAACGAGGATGAAAGACATTAAGGGTTTCTAAAAAATGGATCGCGCCCCGCCGGGAATCGGCGGGGCGCATAACTTTATACAGCTCTATTTTTCCATAGTCAATTCGACTTCGCTGCCCTTGGCGGTCAGACAGATCGCGCGGATAGGCTCGTCGCTGTGCTCCACGAGATAGGTGGAAAGCTCATCCTCCACGTTGCGCCGCAGCACGTTGCGCAAATCACGCGCGCCGCGGACGTTGCCGTCCATTTTGGAGACCAGCAGCGCGGGGAAGTCATCCGTAAAGGAAAGCGCGATGCCCTTGTCCTGCAAAGCCTCCTGCAATTCGCCGAGCATCAGAACGGCGATCTGCCGGTAGTTTTCCTCGGTCAATTCGTTAAATACCACGATCTCGTCCACGCGCCCTAAGAATTCGGGGCGCAGGAATTCGCGCAGCGCCTTGATGGCATGTTCCTTTTTGACGTCGCCCGCTTCCTTGCCGAAGCCCATGGCGCCCGCCTGCCGTTCACTGCCCGCGTTCGAGGTCATAATGATGACGGTGTTCGCAAAGCTGACTGTGCGCCCGTGGGCGTCGTTGGTCTTGCCCTCATCGAGAATTTGCAGCAGGATGTTCATCACATCGGGATGTGCTTTTTCGATCTCATCAAACAAAATGATGGAATAAGGTTTCCGGCGCACCTTTTCGGTAAGCTGCCCTGCCTCATCATAGCCGACATAGCCGGGCGGCGAGCCGATAAGCCGCGATACCGAATGCTTTTCCATAAATTCCGACATATCCAAGCGAATGAGCGTTTCCGGCGTATCAAACAATTCGCGGGAAAGCAATTTTACAAGCTCGGTTTTGCCCACGCCCGTGGGACCCACGAAAATAAAGGATGCCGGGCGCTTTTGCACCGAAAGCTGGATGCGGCTGCGGCGGATTGCCGCAGAAACAAGATCGACCGCCTCATCCTGCCCGACGAGATGCGCTTTCAGGCGATCCTCCATGCCGATCAGGCGTTTGACATCTCCCTCCACGATCTTGGTCGTCGGGATACCCGTCCAAAGGTTGATGACGCGCGCCAAGTCCTCCTCGGTCACAAAATTGTCGCTCGCCCTTTCGCGCAGGGCGGGTTCTTTCTGATCGCAGGCAAGAAGTTCGGAACGCACCAGCGCGAGCGCGGCGTAGCTTTCGTTCTTTTTCTTTTCGTCGTTTTCGGTCTCCGCCGTGGTGACGAGCTCCTCTTCGCGGGATTGCAACTCTGCTTTATGGCGCAAAAACAGCTCGTAATCGCTGATCGCCTTATTGCGGAGATTTGCGCAGGTGCACGCTTCGTCCAACAGGTCGATCGCCTTATCGGGCAGGAAGCGGTCGGTGATATAGCGCTCGGAAAGCGTCACCGCCTTATGCACGAGCGAATCGGAAATGCGCACGCGGTGATAGTTTTCGTAGTAGCTCTTGATGCCTAAAAGAATCTGATAGGCGTCCTCCACGGACGGCTCTTCGACCTTCACGGGCTGGAAACGGCGTTCCAGCGCGGCGTCCTTTTCAATGTTTTGGCGATATTCATTGAATGTGGTCGCACCGATGACCTGGATCTCGCCTCGGGAAAGCGCGGGCTTCAAAATATTTGCCGCGTTCATCGTGCCCTCGGCGTCGCCCGTACCGACGAGGTTGTGCACCTCGTCGATAAAAAGAATGATGTTCCCCTCGCTTTTCACCTCGTCGATAAGCCCCTTGATGCGGCTTTCAAACTGCCCGCGGAACTGCGTGCCCGCAACGAGTGCGGTAAGGTCGAGCAGGTGGATCTCTTTATCGGCAAGCTTGGCGGGGACCTCCCCTGCCGCGATCTTCTGCGCAAGGCCCTCGGCGATGGCGGTCTTGCCGACACCGGGTTCGCCGATCAGGCACGGGTTGTTTTTTGTGCGGCGGCACAAGATCTGCACGGTGCGGTAGATCTCGCGGTCGCGCCCAATGATACGATCCAACTGCCCACCGCGTGCACGCTCGGTCAAGTCGGTGCAATACAGCGACAGATATTTGCGTTTTTTGTTCTTCTTTTGGTTTTTCTGCGCATTGCCGCCTTTTTTGGGCTCCTCCACCACGCTGACCTCGGACGGGTCAATCATATCGCCGTCGTCGTTATCCTGTGCGGCTTTATTCATCCCCGGGAACAGTCCCTGCATGAAGGAAAGCGGCAGTGCACCGCCGGGCTGGAAGCCCTCCTCGCCGTCGGCGTTTTCCATCATCTGCTCCATTTGCGCGGAGACCTCTTCCATTTCGTCCTCTGTGATCCCCATTTGCTCCATAAGCTGCTTGATCGGACCGATATTCAGCTCCATAGCGCATTTGATGCAAAGCCCCTCGTTGGTGGTTTTATCCCCCTCCACCTTCGAGATGAAAAATACCGCCGGATTTTTATGGCACCGGCTGCACAGCATGTTTTTGTTCATTCGTTATTTTTCCTCGGATTTATGCTTTCTTTCTTTGAATTGGCGGAAAGTGGACGGCAGGTAGCTCAAGAGCGCAACGAACGTGAGCAAGGCGGAGATGATCACCAGAACGATCATCACGGGCGTCGGCAGCGTGAACCATTCGCACAGCGCGCCGATCTCAGGTCCAAAGGCTAACACGACCACCATAACGCCGTAAAACACGAATGTGGCGACCTTGCCGTAAATTTCGGCTGCGCCCGGGCGCAGCCCGATCGCGAGCATCACTGCGCCGCCTAAGATCATGACAAGCTCCTTGAACAGGAAGAACAGGAATACCCATTTGAACCACTGCATCGTCGGATCCTGAGACTTGTCCAGCACCAGAAAGATCACGACGGCAATGGTGATCTGCGTGAGCTTGTCTGCAACGGGATCCAAGATCTTGCCAAGTTCACTGATCTGGTTGAAGCGGCGGGCGATCTTGCCGTCAAACAGGTCCGTAAGTCCTGAAAGGACAAGCACGACCACCGCCCACAGCGCTTCGCCGTTGTAAAACAGCACGCCAAAAACGGGGATCAGCAAAATGCGGATCAGCGACAGCAGATTCGGCACGGTCAGACATCCGGTAAACAGCGCTTTTAAATTCTCTTTCATAATAAGTACCTCAATTTATTATAAAATTTCGGATAAGCTCTCCGGCAAAAAGCGTTCCACCTGCTCCACAGTATAGGAATCCGACACCATGGATTCAAATCCACCGCCGATATGCGGCGCGACGACGAGAAGCAAAAGACTGACGATCACAACGATGATCAAGCCCTTTACTGCGCCGAGCACGGCGCCAAGCCCCTGATTGAGTGTTTTAACAATCGGTATTTTAAACAGCTTGGAAACCCAATCCGCAACGATTTTAAATACGGCGAGCAACACAATACACAAAAGCAAAAACAGAATTGCGCCAAGTGCTGCAATACATACGGGGCGCACGACCTCATCGGTGATCTGCTGCGCGGCTTCGGCGGCGTTCGCGCCGCCGGCGAGGTGTTGAGAGAGTGCGTCCGCGTTAAAGCCCGTGCTTTCCAGATAGTCCGTCACAAAATCGGGAAGCCCCTCCAAAATCACTACGACATCTGCACTCCCGCCGTCTTCAGGCAAAGCCTCCTCCACGCGGTTTTGGAGGCTCTCCCCGAGGAAAGCATCATACACGCCTTCTGCAAAGGGCGTGGCAAGCTGTGCGGAAAGCACGACCGCCAGCACAAAGGCGACAATATCAAGCACCGTTTTTACAATACCCTTTTTGGCTGCGACCACGATTGCGGCGACCGCGATGCACAGAAAAATCAAGTCGAGAATAATGCCCATATCTTCACCGTACTGCGGCAATACAGCGCCCGTTGCGCTGTAAGCCGTATCGTTCCCTTCTTTTGCTTGCAGCGTTTGCTGCATCTATATTGTAGCATAATCACAGCATACTTACAACCGAATTTTCCATGTACAAATAGAAATCCGAATTTCCTTTATCCCGTTTCCGACACGGTCTGCGTGCTTTCTTCCTTTTGCGTGGTCTCATAGCATTTTATGCCGCCGAGGGCATAGACATAAGTATTTTTTCCATCGGTATACGGGCGGATACTGTCGGCGTCTACCGCCGCTTTGCCCACCAGCGTACCCTCGTGGTCGTAATTGTAAAGATAGCTGTCGGTCAATACGGAAACATACCGACCGTCGCAGGAAACGCCTTTGACGCTTTCTTCCAGCTCCGTCTCAAACAGCAGCTCGCCGTTTTGATCATATGCGCGCACGATTTTGGAAGCGGAACTGCCGTATTTGGAAAGCACCGCTGCCGTATCATGTCCGTCTTCGCTGTATACGGCAGACAGGGTGTTTAAGGAAAGATCCTCTTCGAGCGTCAATTCAGCATTTTCGGCGATGGCAAACACGCGGTTGCCCGTCAGCAGCACACGGTCCTCCGACAAAAACTCAATACCCGAAACGGTATTTTCAAAGTCAAAGGAAGCCAGCGGTTCGCTGTAATCGAAGTCAAAAATATGCACCTTGGTATAAAGCACGCCGTCCTGTGCGCCCAGCACCGATACAGCGGCGCGTTTGCCGTTATCGGAAAGCCCGACGGCAACGATCGTCTCCGAAGCACAGTTCCACTTAAAAATTTCCTTTTGATTGCGATTGAGGACCGTCAGCGTGCTTTGCGCATTTTCCCCGCGGGAAGCCAGCGCGACCGTACCGTTTTCGGAGATCGCACCGGTCAGCAGCTGCTGTGCGCTTTCGCCCTCATACAGCGTTTTCGCTTTAGACTGCACTCGATACGCCGTGCCGCCGACGTCGAGCAGCAATACCCTGCCGCCGCGGCTGTCGGCATACGGCGACGCATAGGTGTGCTGTGTCTCGGCGGACTTGCGCGCGGTGGAATCGAGCACATAGGTATCATTCTCGGTCACTACAAACAGATCCGAACCGATCGGTTCTACAAACAAAACGCTGCTGTCTTCAAAATAATACGGATAGCCGTCGCCGCGCTGCAAGCCGGAAATGAGCGAGCTTAAAGAATCACCGATACTCGAAAACGTGACGTTGCCGAAGCGCTGTGCGGCAACGACCACCAGCGCCAGCAGCACCACGACGGCGCAAAGCGCCTTGAGCACGGTCAAAAGCCGTTCCTGCCCGACTGTACGGTTCTTTTTTTTCTTTTTGGGTTTGGTCTGTTTTGCCATTGCCTTACCTGCCCACATCCAAGGGATTTAAGGAAAGATCCCGTTCATCATATTCCACCTGCGCAAGGTACAGCCCCGCTGCCGGGGCGGTCACGCCTGCCTTTGTGCGGTCGAGGCTTGCGAGAATTTTGGGGATGCAGCCCGCAGGGAGCTTTCCCGCTTGCAGAGCCAAAAGCGTGCCGACCATGATACGCACCATGTTGTAAAGAAACCCGTCGCCCGACACGGTAAATTGCACCCGTTCACCCTGCCGAACCACAGAAAAGCTGCGGATCGTGCGTACCCGGTCCGCCACATCGCTGTTCGCGGCGCAAAAAGCAGAAAAGTCATGTCGTCCGATAAAGTCCTGTGCCTGCCCGTGCAGAAAAGCCGCATCCAGCGCATAGGGGTAAAAGTATGCACGCCGTTCGTAAAAGGGATTGCGCGTCTTACCGTTCCAAATCATATACTGATACGTCTTGCCGCGGCAATCATAGCGCGCGTGAAACTCCAAAGGAACCTCCCGGCAGGAGCGCACAGCCACGTCGCGCGGAAGCACGGCATTGAGCGCCGCAGACAGACGTTCGGGGCAAAGCGCAGTCTCGGCGCGTACATTGCAGCAAAATTCCAGCGCGTGCACGCCCGCGTCCGTGCGGCTGCAACCCGTGACGGGGTAACGCGTGCCCAAAATACGCTCCAGTGCGTCTTGCAGCGTCTCCTGCACGGTGACGGCATTGCTTTGCACCTGCCAGCCGTGGTAGGCGCTGCCGTCAAACATCAGCGTCAACAGAAAATTTCGCATACATCTGCCGCCTTTCGCGTCAAATCAGCGCCGTCAAAAGCGCATTCGAGACGCCGATGCCCGCAAGGCACACGGCCGTAAAGGCGATCGCCGCATAATCGCGCTTACAAAATTTCATCACACGAAGCCGTGTTCTGCCCTCACCCCCGCGGTAGCAGCGGCATTCCATGGCGAACGCCAGATCATACGCTCGTGTGAACGCGTTAACAAACAGCGGGATGAATACGGGCACAAGCGCCTGTCCGCGCTTGAGCACGCCGCCGGAGTCGAGCTGTGCGCCGCGTGCTTTCTGCGCCGACATGATCTTATCGACCTCGTCGATCAAAAGCGGGATGAAGCGCAGGGCGATCGTCATCATCATGGCTATGGTGTGCACGTTGATCTTGATTTTTTTCAGTGGGGAAAACAGTCTCTCGATCGCATCGGTCAAGAGCGTCGGCGAAGTCGTATAGGTGAGCAGCGAGCTTGCCAGCACCAGTGCAATGATGCGAACAGAGGTAAACACTGCCATAATAAGCCCGCCCGTCGTGATTTCAAACCACCCGCGCTGAAAAAGCACCGTGCCGTCGTCGTTATAAAAAATTTGCAGCACGGAGGTCAAAAGCACAATGATTACGATCGGCTTCAGACTTTTTGCAATAAGCTTGAGGGAAATGCGCGAAAGCAGCACGGCAAAAACCAAATATACCAGAGAGACACCGAGCGACACAAAATTTTTGCAAAAAAAGATGGAGACGATATAGACAAATGTCAGCACGAGCTTTAAACGCGCGTCAAGGTTGTGG
The DNA here is from genome assembly GCA_944384995.1 of uncultured Clostridia bacterium. Taxonomy (GTDB): domain Bacteria; phylum Bacillota; class Clostridia; order Oscillospirales; family Acutalibacteraceae; genus Fimenecus. Next base: position 446,727 of record CALWVN010000001.1, read on the forward strand.
ACCGGCGATTTTCCCGGGAAATACTGTCCGATGGTGATGTCACGGATCACTGCAGCACCCCCCTCTTTTTGAAAAGCCTGATCAGCTCACGCCGCGCCTGTTTTTCCGTATAGATGTCGGTACGCACCTCTACGCCGCGCGCACGCAAGCTTAAAAACACGCGTGTGATCTGCGGGACATCCAGCCCGTGGCGTTCGAGCGCCGCCGCATCGCGGAACACCTCGTCCACAGTACCACTCAAAGCGACCGCGCCGTTATCCATCACCAAAACGCGCGTAGCGGTCTCGGCAACGTCATCCATACTGTGGGAAACGATCAAGATCGTGCTGCCCGTGGACACACGGTAGTTTTCAATCAAAGATGCGATCTGCGCACGCCCGCGCGGGTCAAGTCCCGCGGTCGGCTCGTCCAAAATCAGGATCTCGGGTTCCATAGCTAAAACGCCCGCAATCGCCACGCGGCGCTTTTCGCCGCCCGACAGATCAAACGGAGACTTGTTAAGCCATGTATCGCGAATTTCAAGATACGACGCGGCACGGCGGACACGCTCGTCCACCTGTTCCTTGGAAAGCCCCATATTGCGCGGACCGAACGCGATATCGCGATAGACCGTGCTTTCAAATAGCTGGTATTCGGGGTATTGAAAGCAAAGCCCGACGCGAAAGCGCGCGGCATACGTCGCAGCCTTGGAGGCGTGGATATCCGCCCCGTCCAAAAGCACCTTCCCGGAAGAAGGCTTGACAAGGCCGTTCAAATGCTGCATGAGGGTGCTTTTGCCAGAGCCTGTGTGCCCGATGATGCCCACAAGCTCGCCCTTTTCTATTGAAAGGTTCACGTTTTCAAGCGCCTGCACCCGAAACGGGGTGTTTTCGCCGTAAACGTAAGACAGGTTCTGCGTTTCAAGAATCGGCATGGTTTCGTTCTCCGAGTAAGGAATATATCGCGTCAGAAAGTGCATGCGCCGTCAAAATATCGGGCGGCAGCGGCACACCGTATTCCCGCAGATCCGCGCTCAACTGCGCAACCTTCGGAATTTCCAGCCCGACGCGGCGAAGCGTCTGTGCTTCACGGAACACCGCCTGCGGCGTGCCGTCCAGCAAAATTTCGCCGTCATCCATGACCAGCACGCGGTCGGCGTCGACCGCTTCCTCCATAAAATGCGTGATCAGCACAATGGTGATGCCGCGCTCACGGTTCAAGCGGCGGATGGTGTCGAGCACCTCTCTTCTGCCCTGCGGGTCAAGCATGGCGGTGGGCTCGTCGAGCACCAAGCATTCGGGCAGCATGGCGATCATCCCGGCTATTGCAACGCGCTGCTTCTGCCCGCCCGAGAGCTTATGCGGCGCATGCCCGCGGTATTCATACATACCGACAGCTTTCAGCGCGTCGTCCACCCGCTTTCGAATCTCCTCGGGCGGCACGCCGAGATTTTCGGGTCCGAACGCGACATCCTCCTCCACCACGGAGGCGACGATCTGGTTGTCGGGATTTTGAAATACCACCCCGACCGTGCGGCGAATGTCATAGGAAAGATCTTCGTCCGCCGTGTCCATGCCGTTGACGAACACCTTGCCGCTTTCGGGTACCAGAATGGAATTCGAGAGCTTCGCAAGCGTGGATTTGCCCGAGCCGTTGTGCCCGAGGATCACCGTAAAACTCCCCTTTTCGATTTGCAGGTTGACGTGTTTCACGCACAGCGGCAGCGGCGTTTCATCCTCGTCCGCTTCATAGCGAAAGCTCACGTCCCGAAAATCCAAAATAACGTCTTGCATATGTTGTTCCTTATACTTTGTTTCGCTGCCAGAGCGCCGTTGCACCGCAGGGCAGCACCAGTCCCGTGCTTTTTACGGGCAGCCCGATCTCGTCGCTCTGCACCGAACCGCCGAGCGTCGGGCAAAGCACTGAGCCGAGAATGTATTGCATAACGGCGGGGGAAAGCCCTGCCGTATAGGCGTTGATCAGCACTGCAAGCGGGTCGGGTGAAAGCACCTCGCGGCAGAGCTTTACGAAATCGTAAATCTCATTTTCCAGCTTCCAAACCTCGCCGCCGGGCCCTCTGCCGTAGGACGGCGGATCCATGATCAGAATATCATACCGATTGCCGCGGCGGATCTCGCGCTGCACGAATTTGATGCAGTCATCCACGATCCAGCGCACGGGGCGGTCGGCAACGCCGCTGCTTTGTGCATTTTCCTTTGCCCAAAGCACCATCCCCTTGGAGGCGTCCACATGCACGACCTCGGCGCCTGCCTGAAGTGCGGAAACGGTCGCCGCGCCCGTGTATGCGAATAAATTAAGCACTTTGACACGGCGTTTGGCATTTCGGATCAGCTCTGCGACCAGATCCCAATTTACCGCCTGCTCCGGGAACACGCCCGTGTGCTTAAAGCCCATCGTCTTGACATTGAAGCGCAGATCGCGGTAGCCGATCTCCCAGCGCGCAGGCACATTGCCGCGCACCTCCCAATGCCCACCGCCCGTTTTGGAACGGTGGTAGACGGCATCCGCTTTTTTCCAGAGCGGGTGCGTTTTCGGTGTTTTCCAAATCACCTGTGGGTCGGGGCGGATGAGCGTTACACTGCCCCATTTTTCCAGACGCGCACCGTCCGAACAATCCAAAAGCGTATAATCCTTCCAATGAGACGCAACGCGCATTATACCAACCTTTCACGCACGACCTCGGCGATGCTTTCGCCGAGTGTACGGATCTTTTCCTCATCCTCGCCCTCAAGCATCACGCGCACAAGCGGTTCCGTTCCCGAAACACGCACAAGCACGCGGCCTGTGTCGCCGAGCTCCGCTTCGGCGCTTTGAATGGCGGTTTGGATCTCCTTGTCGTCGGGGAAGCGCACGCGCCCGTAGTTCGACACACGGACATTATACAGCACCTGCGGGTACACGCGCATTTCGTCCGCCAGCGCTTTGAGCGTTTTGCCCGACTCTTTGAGCACAGTTAAAAGCTGGATCGCCGAAAGCTGCCCGTCGCCCGTGGTGGCATAGTCTAAAAAGATGATATGACCGGACTGCTCGCCGCCGATAGAATAGCCGTTTTTGAGCATATTTTCAAGCACGTAACGGTCGCCGACCTTGGTGCGCTCGCACAAAATATCGTTCTGTTCACAGAATTTAAAGAAGCCCATATTGCTCATTACGGTTACAACGGCGGTGTTCTTTTTGAGCGTCCCCTGCTGCTTCATGTGCTTGGCGCAGACTGCGATAGCGCGGTCGCCGTCCACCTCTTCGCCGAGGTGGTTGACGGCAAGCATGCGGTCGGCGTCGCCGTCAAAGGCAAAGCCGAGATCACAGCCGTTTTCCAGCACGCACTTTTGCAGTGCGCCGAGGTGTGTCGAGCCGCAGTCAAGATTGATATTCACGCCGTCGGGCTTGTCATGGATCACGACGCATTCCGCGCCGAGCGACTCAAACACCCGCCGCGCCGAGACGCTTGCCGAGCCGTTGGCACAGTCCAGCGCGATTTTCATCCCGTCGCAGCGCGCGTCGGTCGTAGAAAGCAGGTGCGTGATATAATCGGACACGGCGTTTTCCGCACGTGAAACTCTGCCGACCTCGCCGCCGATGGGTGCAGGCGGCGTTTTGATCTCGTCGAGAATAATGGCTTCGATCTCGTTTTCCAGCGCATCGGGCAGTTTGTAACCCGTAGATTGGAAAATTTTGATGCCGTTGTATTCACACGGGTTATGCGACGCGGAGATCATCACACCCGCATCATATTGATACGCCGTTACGAGATATGCCACGGCGGGCGTCGGCACCACGCCCAACAGGCAGACATCCGCGCCGACGGAGCAAAAGCCCGCCGTCAGCGCCGCTTCGAGCATTTCGCCGGAAGCGCGGGTATCCATGCCGATGAGCACACGCGGGCGGTGCGCCAGATTCTCCGTCAGCACCATAGCTGCCGCCCGCCCGATCTGCATGGCGAGTTCGCAGGTGATCTCTGTATTGGCGACGCCGCGCGCGCCATCCGTTCCGAACAGTCTTCCCATGTTTCTCCTCCTGTTTTGCTTACAGATCCAGCTTTTGCTGGCCGGGCATGTCGATCCCTAAATGCTTATAGGCAAGCGCCGTTACGACCCGTCCGCGCGGGGTCTTGGAAAGGAAGCCGATCTGCATCAGATACGGCTCATAAACATCCTCAATCGTGACCGCCTCCTCGCCGATGGTGGCGGCGATGGTCTCAAGCCCCACGGGGCCGCCGTTGTAGTTGCGGATCATGGCGGTCAGGAGCATACGGTCGATATTGTCAAGCCCCAGCGCGTCGATCTCCATGCGCGAAAGCGCGATCTGCGCAGTCTCCTCCGTGATCACGCCGTTGCCCATGACCTCGGCAAAATCGCGCGCCCGTTTTAACAGGCGGTTCGCGATGCGGGGCGTACCCCTTGCGCGCGAAGCGATCTCCAGCGCGCCCTTATCGTCCACAGCGATCCCCAGGATGCCCGCGCTGCGGCGGACGATTTGGGAAAGCTCCTCTTTAGAATACATTTCGAGCCTTGCGATCACCCCGAAGCGGTCGCGCAAAGGTGCGGTCAGCTGCCCGGCGCGTGTGGTCGCGCCCACCAGCGTAAAGCGCGGCAAATCAAGCCGAATAGAGCGTGCGGACGGGCCTTTTCCGATGATGATGTCGAGGGCGTTATCCTCCATGGCGGGGTACAAGACCTCCTCCACGCTGCGCGACAGGCGGTGGATCTCGTCGATAAACAGCACGTCGCCGTCCGAAAGGTTGGTAAGCAAGGCGGCAAGGTCGCCGGGCTTTTCGATCGCGGGGCCGGAGGTGATGCGGATCTGCACGTTCATCTCGTTGGCAATAATGCCCGCAAGCGTCGTTTTGCCAAGACCCGGCGGGCCGTAGAGCAGCACATGGTCGAGCTGCTCGCCGCGCGCTTTGGCGGCCTCAATGTAAATTTTTAAGTTTTCCTTGACCTTTTCCTGCCCGATATAGTCGTGCAGCGTTTTAGGGCGCAGGGAAAGCTCCAGCGCCTCATCCGCCGCGTTGAAATCAGGGGAAACAATGCGATTTTCGTTATCAAAATCCATGGCTTATACCTGCCTTGCAAGCGTTTTGAGTGCCTGCCGAATCATATCCTCAACCGACAGTGCAGCGTCCAGCTTTGCGACCGCCGCTGCCGCTTCGCTTTGCGAATAGCCGAGCATCGTCAGCGCGCTGACCGCCTCGGCGGCGCAGCCTTTGGCTGCGGCGATACCTGCCGCCTCGATCTCCGGCGTGACGGCGGAAAGCTCCAGCCCTTTCGCAAGCTTGTCCTTAAGCTCAAGCACTACGCGCTGCGCGAGCTTCGGCCCGACGCCCTGTGCGCGTGTGATCGCTTTGCTGTCACCCGTCGCAAGGCAAAGCGCCAATTTATCGGGCGTCAGTTCCGATAAAATCGCCAGCGCCGCCTTGGGGCCTACGCCTGAAACGCCGATGAGCAGCTTAAAGCATTCCAATTCCTGTTCGTCTGCAAAGCCGAACAGGTCGAGTGCATCCTCACGGACGTTGAGGTAGGTGTAAAGCGTCGCCGTGCTCCCCTTTTCACCGATGCGTTTGAGCGTGGTAAGCGTTGTACTGCACCGAAACGCTACGCCGCCCGTTTCAATCGCTACGCTTTGCGTGTCGATATATACAATTTTGCCCGTGATCGAATAAAACATCCTTATTTTCTCTCCATTTGCTTGAGCCTGCCCATCAGCGAGCCGCTGGCGTGACCGTGGCAGATCGCCATGGCGAGCGCGTCGGCGGTGTCGTCGGGCTTCGGGATCTTTTCAAGATGCAGAATAATGCGCGTCATCTCCTGCACCTGTTTTTTTTCCGCCCTGCCGTAGCCGACAACGCTTTGCTTGACCTGCAGGGGCGTGTACTCAAAGATCTCCACGCCGTTTTGCTGGGCAGCGAGTACCGTAACCCCGCGCGCTTGTGCAACGTCGATCACGGTTTTGGCGTTGGTGTTGTAAAACAGCTTTTCGATCGACATCGCCTGTGGTTGGAAGCGTGTCATCAGCGCGCAAAGGTCGCGGTAAATCTTTTCGAGCCGTTCGGGGAACGGCGTGTGCGCTTCGGTCGTGATCGCACCGTAATCGAGCACGGTAAAGCGATTGTTCCGATATTCCAGCACGCCGTAGCCGACAATCGCATAGCCCGGATCGATTCCCAATATCACCATTTGCGCATCCTTCTTTGTTAGCAGCATCTTAATATGCAATATTTGAATAATTTTACCACAAAGGGCAGCAAATAGCAAGTAAACAGTGTGTGAATATTCATGCTCACAGTAAGGCTGCTCGCGGCTTTACACAGCTATACCTACTTGGTCTTTCCGTGCTGTTCGAACCGTGCGCGCAGTGCGGCGAGGGTGCGCTTTTCGATGCGGGATACATACGAGCGGGAAATGTGCAGACGATCGGCGACCTCGCGCTGTGTTTCAGGCGCATTTCCGCTAAGGCCGTAACGGCGGATGATGATCTCGCGTTCGCGCTCGTCGCGGATCTCGCGGACGTAGCGGCGAAGCTGCTCAGTCTTGATCTTGCGGTCGAGGTCATCGGCGATGGTATCATCCGTATAAAGGATCTCGGAAAGTGTCAGCGGATTGCCCTCGGGGTCGGTATCGATAGGATCGCTCATGGAGACATCCTGCGCGCTTTTGCGTCGGGAGCGAAAATACATGAGGATCTCATTTTCAATGCAGCGTGCGGCATATGTTGCAAGGCGCGTGCCTTTTTTGCCGTCAAAGGACTGAATGGCCTTTATAAGCCCGATGGTGCCGATCGAGATCAGATCGTCCTGATCGGAATACGAGGCATAATACTTTTTGATGATGTGTGCGACCAAGCGCAGATTATGCTCGATGAGCCGATCCCGCGCCGCGGTGTCGCCCGCCCAAAACTGCTCGAGCGCCTCGCGCTCCGCTTTCGCGGACAGCGGCTTCGGGAAGGAGCTCGCCCCCTCGATATGCAAGATCAGATACAGCATATTGGCGCTGATGGCGGACAGCAGTTCTAAAAACACGGCGCGATCTCTCCCTTTTACCCTTTGCTTCACTATATGAAATCTCGATTTACCGCTTGCAAGTCCGCCGAAAAATTAAAAAGCAGACGGCAAATGCCGTCTGCTTTGTTAATAAAAACAGATTGTTTTATTCTGCAAAAGAGAGGTTTAGTGCTGTTGCGCGCGTGTGCGGAAAAAGAGCGCTTGCGCCTGTGTTTGCGCGGGTGCGGTCGCAGCCGGTTCCGTGCTTTGTGCGCGGGCATCGTCCAGCGCCTTTTGCAGTGCTGTGCGCACCCCGGCAGAAGGCAGAGACGCGATACCGGAGGAAACCGTATTATACAACGTCTCGCTTGGGTCTGCAATGTAGCGCGCAAGGTTCTGCTCCGCCGCAAGATATGCGCGAAGCCCCGCGCTGTCGGTCAAAACCGTTTCGCTGCCTACGGACTGCATATCCGTTTTTGCGGCGTAGTCGTAAAGTCCGATGTTCAAGTCCGTATAACCCGAAATGCCGTCCACCCTGCCGCTGTCGGAATACTGCCACGCACCGTAGCCATATTTAAAATCCGTCTCTTTGGAGGTGTAATGCGCCACCCAAATCGCGTAATTTTGCAGGCGGCTGAATTGCAGCTCATCATAGAAAAAGGTCTTGGACGCATACACGCCCGCCGTGTAGCCTGCGTTTTCCACCGCTTCGCAGAATGCGACGGCAAGGTCGGTGCGCTTGGACCGGCTCAAGGTATCGGCGCGCCCCGTGTGGCTGCTCGTCGCGAACTCCGTATCAAAATAAATCGGGTAGGTAATGTTGTATTTCCGCGCCATATTGACGCACGCGCCCGCTTCTTCGAGCGCCTCGTCCACGTTGATCGCCTGACTGAAAAAGTATAAGCCGACGTCCAGCCCCGCCGCAAGTGCGCCGCGGATATTCTGCTCGACGTTTTTGTCCTGCATCACGGGCTTAACGGGGTCGGACGTGCCGTAGCCGCGGAAGCCCACGCGGATGATCGCATAATCCACGCCGGAGGCCTTGACCTTATCCCAGTCGATATTGCCGTTCCACTGGGATACATCGATCCCCATCCGTGAAGCCTTGGCGCCGTATGCGTTGAAACGGACGTTACGCCCGTCGAGCTTGAGAATGCCGCTGAAAGGCGTATGGTTCGCATTCAAATAAAACGGCGTGCCCGCAAGGGTCGTAAGTCCCGTTACGCGTGAGACATCCGCATACACATAATCCGTATACATAGATGCATGCACATCCGCCGTACCGCCGCTTTGCGAGGGGTTCCCCTGCTCAATGGTATCCCCGCCGCCGCTGCTGCCGCCCGAAAGTGCACTGTCCGGCACCTTTTCGCCGCCCGCGTCTTCATCCTTTTCGCGGTCACCTGTTGCGACCTGCACGACAACGTTCGTATTCGCCTTATAATTCGAAGTCGGGCTCGTCTCGGTCTCCGTTTCGGTCAAGGGCGCGGTCGTCTGCGCAGGCAATGTGGTCAGCGGCTCGGTTTGGGGCTGCGAAAGCTCCGTCGTCGGCGCAGAATCCACCGGTTCGGCTGCCGTCTCACGGAACATCTGCGGCGCGAAAGAGGTGGTAAACATTGCAAGCACCAGAGAAAGCGCGAACATGCCCGTAATACGAAGTGTGTACAGGATCCGCTTCCGATTCAGTTTTTGAAGCCATCGAAGCAAATCGATCGCACCTTTCCTGTCATTTCAACGCTATATTAACACAGATCGGCCGAAAAAACAAACCACAAATTTTGGCGGTCTTACAGCGCATAGCGGCGTATTGCCGCGCCGACGCCGTTTTCGTTGTTGGAAAGCGTAACGACGTCCGCCGCCGCCTTGGCAGGGGTGCGGGCGTTCGCCATGGCGACGCCGAGCCCGACAGCGGAAAGCATGGTCACGTCGTTGTAGCCGTCGCCGCACGCCATAGTTTCTTCGGGACGGATGCCCAAAAGCCGCGCGAGCTCCAAAATGGCCGCGCCTTTGTCGCAGCCGCGCGCCGTGATCTCTAAAAAGCAGGGCTCCGAACGGAACACGGCGACGGGCAGATCTTTTAGCGCGTTGCGAAGCTGAATTTCAGCGGTTTCTAAGAACGCGGGCTCGCCCGTAATCAAAAATTTCGGTGTGGAAAAGGTCAGCGCGTCACGCAAGGAGGGCACGCGGTCGATCTCGAGCCCGTTAATCGTCGTCTCCATGCGGAAATAGCGGTCATCCGCTTTTTCGGTCACAGCAACATCATCGCGGTACGCCGTCAGGGGCAAATTCAGCTTTTGCGCCGCGTCGAGAATGCGGGGATACGTGGACGGCGGGACGTTTTTTTCCGTAAAAGCGCGAGCCTCGCGCGGGTAGAAGGTACGTGCGCCGTTATAGGAAATGACATAACCGCCGCGCGTGGGCAAGGCGAGCTCATCTATATAGCGGCGCACGCCGGGCGTCGGCCTGCCCGTGGCGAGCACCAACACACCGCCGCGCTCCATAAATTCCGATATATCCCGCGCCGTCTGCGGCAAAAGCACCTTATCATCGTTGACCAGCGTACCGTCAATATCCACGGCAAGCAGACGTTTTTGCAAAAAAATCACCTCATCGTCTGCTATTGTAAACCGAACCGCCTGCCGGGTCAATTCGAGGAATCCATGAGTTTTTAACCGGTCAAATCCGCTTTTTGTGTAGATTGACAAAAGCGCCCCGCCGTGTCGTTTTCAGACACAGCGGGGCGGAAAATTTAAGCGTTTTTACAATTCTTCGTTGCGTTTGCGCTTGATTGCGCCGCCCGTCAGGGCGACCGTAGCCGCAACGGGAATCAGGAACAACAGCGCGGAAGTAACCTGCTGCCCGGCAGTCTTCGGGACGTTGGCATCCGTGATCGGCGTTTCGCTGCCGGGCGTTGTGCCGGGCAATTCCGACGCCGTCGCCTTGGTGATGGCGAAGCTGTCGATTTTCTGTGCTTCTCCGTTTTCCACAGTATAGGCATTGAAGAACAGGTTTTCGCCGTCGATCTCGATTGCCGCAAACACAGGCGCTTTGGCATCCACGATCGACTCGGCACGCGGGAACAGCTGATCGGTCAGCGCCGCATCCTTGGTCTGATAATACTTGACGCCCGCGCAGCCGTCGATGGCGTATACCGTCCCGTCGGGATTGACCATGGCGGTGTAGGTAGTGCCGTCATGCGTGACTGTGCGCTCTACGATCTCACAAACCGCGTTGTCGTTCATGGCGGAGGTGCGCAGGTACACATGGTCATGCCCTTGCAGCACCACGTCGATATCGAGCTGCGGCATGAGCGTGGAAAGCTGTTTGCGCAGCGCCGTAACGTCGTCATCGTCATAATGCGAACCGTTGGAATAGACCGCCTTGTGCAGCGCGACGATCTTCCAGGTCTTGTCGCTCGCGGCGGCATCCGCCTTGAGCCATTCGAGCTGCCTGGTCCCGAGGGTATTGTCGGAATTCAGGTCGTTCGTGTTGAGCACCATAAAGTGCGCGTTGTTGTAATCGAAGGAATAATACACGCCGTTTGTGGTGTCCTGCTGCGGATAATCGGTCAAAAGGAAGTTTTCGACCGTGGCGTTGTCCATATCCTCCTCATGGTTGCCCGTGGCGGGCATCATCACGGTGTTCAAAAGGGTATCGGACGCGGCATTGAAGAGCCAGTTCCACTGCTCAAAATTCTTGCCGCTGTCCACCACATCGCCCGTGTGCATAATGAACTTCGCATCCGGGTACAGTGCAAACGCCGTATCGGCGACCTCGGCGAAGGTCTCATACTGCTTCGGCGTGCCCGATTGTGTGTCGCTCATATGGAAGAACGTAAAGCTGTCGGAATTGTCCGCCATCTCGAACGTGCCGACGTCGCTCCACCACCCACGGGAGGCATCACCCACGCGGAAGCAGTATTTTTCGCCGGGTTTAAGACCGCTGACCTCTACCATATGGCGGTTGACCTCGAAGGGATAGGAGATGATCGCAATCACGCCGAGATCCACGCCGGGTACTTCACGCGTGACCTCCACGGTGGACGTCTCGATATGGCTGCCGGTGGTCGGGCGCCCCGTAAAGCGCGGGTTTTCCGAATACGGGACGATCTCGATATCCGTGCCCGTGACGCTGTACTTCGTGTACCAGCTGATGTTGCGCGTGGTCGCGGAATCCGACCCAAAGGTTACCGCGATGCCGGAAGGCAGGCGCAGATCCTCCACGGTGGGCGTGACGGGAACCGCGCCCGCATAGGTGATCGTCGCGGCATTGTCCATGCGAAGCCCGGGGTTCGTATCCGTTGTGAAATCGGTCAGGAACACCATAAACTCATTTGCAATGGTATCCATCTGGCTTTGCGTCAGGTATTCATCCATGAGGCTTTGGAGCACGTCTTCAAGCGAATTGTACTCCACGAGCCCTGCTGCGAAGAACAGGTTGATGATCTGCGCAAGGCTCGGCGCGGGCACGGCGTCGGTCAAGCCTTCTTCGCCAAGCGCGCCCAAAATCTGCTCGATCACGTCGCCGAGCATCGCTTCGGCTTCCACGTCGCTTAAAGAACCTAAGATTCCAACTAAGTCGAGGTGGATGTTTTGCAGGATCTCATCTTCCAGAAGATCATGCAGGACAATATCAATGAGCGTGTCAAGGATGACATCCACATTATCTCCGCGGGAGAAACGGTCGATGACGTCGTTCATAAACGGGTCGTCGCTGCGATCCTCATCGCCTGAATACATATACGCAAGGCAGGAGGAAACCGCGTCGCCGAAATTCCCGTTGCGCGTGGTGCTGCCGATACCCAGTGTATCTAAGAACTTCGTGCACTTTTCGTCGGAGATCTCAATGGAAACGAGCTTATCGACCGCGCTACGCACGACCTCCAGCAAATGTTCGGTTCCTGCGCCGCCGTCTAAATACTGGCGTTCGATTTGATCACAGACATTTTTGATGACCATTTTCAGCGTGACCTTGGGGACGTCCTGCAGCGCGCCGAGCCCCGACGCACTGCTTAACAGAGAATCCAGCGCGCCGTCCAAATCAAGGGCATTGTTGAGATACCAATACAAGCCCCCTGCCGCTTCCATTTCGGGGATGAGCGTATACTCGAGCAGATACCGCACATAGTTCGTGGCAAAGGTCGTCATATCGCCGCCGCCGAAGTTCAAGGCGAACGCCGTATTCTTAAAGGGCTGCGGGTATGTAGTGCCGAACGCCGTAACGGGACGTGTACGGTCGATATCATAGCTTTGGAAATTCATTGTGACGTTTTCGGCACCCGCCGTGTTATCCATCGTGACAACACGGAAATAGCAGGGGTAATTGAGCAGCGACGCGGAGGAACAATCGGTCAGCGTCTCGCCGTTGTCAGAGGTGTGCGAGGCAATGTCCGTCATATGGATGTGCCCTGTAAACGCGAAGTGCATGCCCGCGTCGGCGAAGCGTTCCGCAACCTGCATCCAATTATCGATCGTGAAAGCGGTAAACAAATTGTCTTCGTTTTCAAAGTGCTCCACGAGATTGAAATGCGTGATGCCGATGGGCGTAAGGCCCTGCGCTTTGGCGTCGGCGATCTGATCGAGCGCCCACTCCATCAGTGCATCGGAATACGCGCCGCGCGTTTCAGCTACGTTTAAGCCCTCGGAATGGATGTCGCTTGAATAGCAGGCGCCGTCGAGCACGATCACGCGGTAGCCGCCTTCAAGCGTAGCGGCATAAGAAAGCATCCCGGCCGTTTCGCCCTCGGGCGGGGTGAAGAACGCGTCGGCAAGGTCATAGCCGAGGTTTGCATACAGCTCGCGGAACTCCTCCGGCTCGGTCGTGCGCGTCGGGACAAACTGTCCGTTTTGGAACTGTGCCGACTCCTCGCGGCGGATGTCGTGGTTGCCGTTGATGACAAGCACCTGCACACCCGTTTCCTTTTCAAACTGTTCGAGCCGTGCGGCAAGCTGACGGTGCCCCTCATACTCACCGTTTTTAGTCAGGTCGCCGGGGATAAACACGTATTTGAGTCCCTGCGTTTTTGCCATTTCGCCGTATTCGTACAAAGCGTTTTCCAAAATGGCATCCGCAAGATAGGACGTGGTGGAATTGAGCTTGGACGCCTCAATAAAGGCATTGACATCCGAGCCCATGAGCGACTGCGGAAAATAGTGCAGGTCGTTCATCACGCCGACGGTCAGATTGCCCTCGGCTGCCGCCGTTTGCAGCGGGATGCTCGGCAAAACGCCGATGAGCAGTGCAAGTGATAAGAGCACGGCTGCCGCCCTTGCAAACAGTTTGCGGGTCTTGTTCATCTCTGTATCCCCCGTTTCTAAAATAGTTGTTGAACACAGAGTTAAGTATAGCACAGGTTTTTGCCAATTTCAATAAAAGTTTTTGCGTTATTCTGATTTATTTATACGGTTTTCAACATTTTTGTGCAACCTGTTGAATTCTTCGCGGTCTACCAGCGATAATATCCTGTCGAGTTTTTTGTGTAAGTCCTTGAGGATGATCTCGCTTTTCAGATTGACCTTATAATCATTCTCGTTCCGGCGGCGGTCTTTTTGCTCTTGCCGCTGCTGGCTCATCATGATAAGCGGCGCCTGCACGGCCGCGACGCACGAAAGCACCAAATTCAGCAGGATAAACGGGTACGGGTCGAACGCACGCGTACCGAACCAGAGATTCAGGCCGATCCAGCCAATGAGCACTGCCGTAAAGCTCAAAATAAACGTCCAGCTGCCCGCAAACGCCGCCATTTTGTCCGCCGCGCGCTGGGCGAACGTTTCCTTTTCCTCTCCGTTCTCAGAAATCGTATTTTCCAAAAGCAGGTGGATGATCTCTTCATTGGTCATGTTGTTATGCGGTGTATTGAGAATATAGTCGAGCAGCTCACGGTCTTGCATGCAAACGCCTCCCGCGTTAGTATTTTGTATAGGCTCGATTTTATGCAAAAAGCGCAAAACGCGGGCCACTTTGAATGTGTCCCGCGTTTTGCCATATACCGTTATTTATTTTGCTTCGTCTGTTTTTTCTGCGCCTTTCTCATTTTTTGCCAAAGAATTTGTATTCATTGACCCGCGATACACCCACAGACGGCATACGAGGTATTCCGTAACAAGATTGCAGAGCATCGTCGTGATTTCAACAATATAGTCGTTGACACCGGCGTTTGTCGCCAAATGGCCGAGGTAGGTGGACAGCGGTGTAAAAAGGCAATAATAAAACGCAACTTTCAGCATGGCGATCGGCACGTTGGTTGCAGACTTGAAAGTATAGCGCCGGTTCACCGTAAAATTGTATAAAACGGAAAGCACCAAAGACGGCAAATAGCACGCCCAGTAAGGGAAATTCGAGAACTCCGTCAACAGCGTGAACGTAACGATTTGGATGATCCCCGCGCCGAGTGAAAACGCGACGAATTTTGCGATCTGGATCACAGTCTGCCGCGGTGTCAGTTTTTTGCTGCCTTGCGCTACGGGTTGACGGTCACTTGCCATACGGTTCTCCCTTTCACTTCCTACATATACTGTGCGGTGACGATTTCGAATGCTTCCCGTTATATCGTAAGGCGAAAGCGATCGAACGCTCTGCCGGCAAACGGAAAAGCAGAAAGTCCCGATACTCCTGCGGGGAATATCAAGACAAATATATTTTACACGGTTTTGAGATCCAAGTCAAGGTTTTCGATTTCTGCACACAGCACTGCCTATGGAGCTGACGCCCGCAGGTAGGTTTTAAATGATTTTATGTTATAATATTTGTATCTCACCTGTAAGGAGCGAAACCGGCGGGAATTATCCTGTTTATGATCTGCCGCACGATTGGTGAACGAATTTTGGAGAAAGAATATGGAGCGGATCATAGAAAGGCGAATTATACCCTATAGCTACGGCACACAGAGAAAAAGTTTCAAGTTATAACAGCTCGTCTGAATGAAGCAACAATTCAATGCCATTTCCCGTATCTAACAGTTCTTTGAAAACCGGTCGCTCATGATTTGTTTGGTTTGGCGTGTGGTATGTCAGCATTAGATGATTTTCACCGGCACGAAATATCATACCGTGACCGCCATCATTTGTAACCAAGGGCGGCAAATGAAAAAAATTGCCGTCAATCTCATCATTGTCAGACTGTGCAACAGCCAACACATAATTTTTCTTTATAAAAGTTGACCACAACATCAGCAGCCGTCCGCCGGAGGTTCTGTAAATAAAAGGACCATCTGTTATATAATGCTTAAATATCCTTTTATGTTTTACCCAGTAAGGTGATGAGCCGCAGAACAGCATCGTCGGCTCACTTATGGCGGTTTTCAAATCGTCGCTCAACTTCAAATAACAAATCGTTCCGTCTTTGATTTGCGTATGTTCATGGCAAAAGACCAAGTATGGAGTGCCGTCACAGCTCACATATAAAGTACCGTCCAGACATTCCCAAGATTCAGGCGTAACAGGTCCCAACGAGTACTCGTAAAACGGTCCTAAAGGCGTATCTGCTTTTAAAACAAATACGCCTCGAAGTCCATTTGCCCTTGTAAAAGTGGCAAAAAGATAATAGCTGTTTTTATAGCGATGAACTTCAGGCGCCCAATTTACATCTCTGTTAAGATGAGCATTTTCAGAATTAAAACATTCCGTAGGCCCGTTCCAATTTTGCAGATCGGCAGATGTATAAACATCAAATCCGCCTGTCCTGCGTCCGAAGTGTTTTGCTCTCGTTCCGTATAAATAATAGGCGCTGTCTTCTTTTACAACAAACGGGTCGCGAATATTGATCTCGGTTAATTTCATGAACATCCACCCACTTTTTACATTGCAACTTTTCAGTTATTTATTGAATTTATATTTATTTTTATCACTATTTTTAATGGGCAGTCCCGTTATAGGACTGCCCTTTTATTTTTCAAATGCAAATTTCGGTTTTTCGACTATAAATTGCGCTTTGATTTAGTAGAGCTTTGCGCCTGCCGGAATGTGGTCGTCTACCATCAGAAGATGGAGCTTTTCTTCGCCTTCCTCGTGGTGTACTGCACTGATCAGCATACCGCAGGAGTCAATACCCATCATCGGTCTTGGCGGAAGATTTGTAATAGCGATACAGGTCTTGCCAACCAGTTCTTCCGGCTCGTAAAAGCTATGAATACCGCTTAAAATCGTCCTATTTTCGCCTGAGCCATCGTCTAAGGTAAACTTCAGAAGCTTCTTAGACTTCGGTACTGCTTCACAAGCAAGCACTTTGACTGCTCTGAAATCAGACTTGGAGAAAGTCTCAAAATCCACGAAATCCTTGAACAACGGCTCAATTTCCACCTTAGAGAAATCTATCTTTTCCGCTTCAGCTTTACCATCATTTGAAACGATTTCAGGCGCCTTATTTCCTACATCATTTCCCGCATTACCATCTTTCAAGGGCTTCATTGTGGGGACGAAAGCAACCATCTTTTCAATCTCTCCTAAACCTCCTCATATCTCATAATAGGTCTAAACAGCGTTTCTTCC
>CALWVN010000002.1 GCA_944384995.1 uncultured Clostridia bacterium
ACCGTCTCCACATGATTTGTATGCGGGAACATATCGACGGGCTGGATCTTTTTGACGCGGTAGCCGTTTTTGCAAAGGAACAGCAGGTCGCGCCGCTGGGTCTCGGGATTGCAGGAGATATACACCACCCGCGCGGGTGCAAGGCGCACGAGTGACCGAAGAAAGGGGAGACTGCTGCCCGCGCGCGGCGGATCTAAGAACACCACGCCCGCGTGTTCGCCCGCACGCGCCATGTCTGTCAAAAATGCGCCCGCGTCCGCTTTTACAAAACGAATGTTATCGACCCCGTTTCGTTTGGCGTTTTTGCGCGCGTCCGCTACCGCGTCACCGTTCAGCTCCACGCCGATGACCTGCTTTGCGTGCTTTGCCGCAAAAATGCCGATGGTCCCCGTCCCGCAATAGGCATCTATGACCGTTTGCGTGCCGTCAAGTGCGGCGAATTCCAGCGCCTTTTGATACAGCACCTCGGTCTGCATAGGGTTGATTTGGTAAAATGCTTTGGCGCTGATCTGAAACACGCAGTCCCCGAGCTGCTCTTCGATCTTTCCCGGCCCGTACAGCACAAATTCCCGTTCGCCGAGCACCATACTTGTGCGCGCACCGTTGATATTTTGCAGGATCGTCGTGATCTCAGGGTGCTTTTGCAAAAGGGCAAGCAAAAAGGCCTGCTTCCCCGGGAAAACGGGCGATCCCGTGACGAGCACGACCATAATCTGCCCGCTTTTGAACCCGCGTTTCACGAGCACATGACGCAAAAAACCTTTCCCGGTATCGGGATCATAGGGCAACAGATGGAACTGCCCTAAAAGCGTGCGCACCGTGCCGATGATCTCATCCGCCTTTTCGTCCTCGATCAGGCAGCTTTCCACCGCTACCACACGGCGGCTTGCCGCCTGGTATACGCCCGAAATGATCTTCCCGCCGCGCGCGTGCGCGAACGCCGCCTGTACCTTGTTGCGGTAGTGGTAGGGGTGTGCCATGCCGAGGATCTCGTCCACATGGCAGAACGAACCGAGCAGGCGGATGCACTTGACCTGTTTGTATTGCAGCTGCTGCGGATAGCTTAAATTTTGCAGCTGACAGCCGCCGCATTTTTTCGCGTGCGGGCAGCGCTGTGTTGCTTCCGCCATGTCTTCACCTCGTTTTGTCTGTCGATCGCCGTTTTTTGCGGCGCGGATACCTGCCCAAATAGTAGCATGCTTTGACGGAAAATTCAACAAAAATTGCGGTGCACCGAGGGCGTCTTTAAATTGATACGTTTTTAACGAGCACAGAGCAAATGTTATATTCATTTTTTGAAAACGAAACAAAAAGGAAATTTTTTCAATCAACACAAGAAGAAAAAAAGGCGATTATTCGGCAAAAGTATGAAAAATCAATATGCAATTGGGATTTTTCACAAATCGGGACGTCACTTTTTGTGTAACATTTTCACTGTTTTCTCTTGCCAAGCAGAAAAAGGCTTGCTATAATAATGTTGCAAATTTAGGGAATGAAAGGAGATGTAACTATGGATTTTAACGCAATTCTGACCTCCATTACGGAAGCGCTCAATGAAGTTATGGGGCTTCTCGCGGGGCTGGGGCTGCCGGTAGAAGACATCATGTCTTTCTTCTCGGACATCATCGGCAAAATCGTCGGGATGTTTGCGTAAGCTTATTGTGCAGCTGGATCGGCGGCGTTTTGGCGCCGCCGATTTTCCTATCCTCCGAAAGAATCAGGTGCTTTGCCATGAGAATATATAAAATTTTTGTGCTCTGCGCCGCGCTGCTCCTGCTTTGCGCCTGCGGCAACGGTGCGGTGTCGGCCGAGGTGACCGCGACAGTTCCCACCGCACAGACGACCATTCCCACACAGACAACCGAAGCGCCGCCGTCCGCCGGCAGTGCCGAGACACAATCCGCCGTACCGCAGACGACCGAGGCGAGCACAACGCTGCCGTTAGGAATTACTATGCCGCAAGAAGATTACACCACCCTGTTCACAGACGACCCCTCTAATAAATTCATTACTGCCGTTGCCGAAAAATACGGCTTGGACACGTCGCTTTTGGCGGCGGTTTATACCGACCCAGTCAGCGACAGCAATCAGGTTTGGCAGTTTAACGGCAAAACGGACTCGTCCGGTAAGCTCCTGCGCAATGCGGACACACTGAAATATGTGTACAGCATCTCTGCCGACTGCAGCCAGATCAAACGCACGGGCGGATTTACCGGCAACGACGGCTATAACGCCGTTTCCGGCTATGTGGTGTTCACCACGACCAAGCAGATGCTGCTACCTGAGTTTGAAGCGGAACTGAACGCCTAATATAGCAGTAAGCCCCGCGGCAGCACAGGCTGCCGCGGGGCGCTTGTGCAAAATCCATTAAAAAGAAGAAAAATGGCGTGCCTTTTGCCCCGTATTCATAAAATGTGCGGAAAAATCAAGAAAACTATGGAAATTCAGAAAAGATTATGGTAAAATAACCGTTGGTTCTCTGTGTCCGAATGCGGGTTTTCGCATTCGGACAACCATAACTTCCCAAGTGTATCAAAAAATGGAGGTATTTGCATGAGTAAAAAGTATGTGTACCTGTTCTCCGAGGGGAACAAGGACATGCGCAGCCTGCTCGGCGGCAAAGGCGCGAACCTTGCCGAAATGACCGGGCTGGGGCTGCCCGTCCCGCAGGGCTTCACCATCACCACCGAAGCCTGCACGCAGTATTATGAGGACGGCAGAAAGATCAATGACGAGATCCAGGCGCAGATCATGGAGTACATCGTCAAAATGGAAGAGATCACCGGTAAAAAGTTCGGCGATAAGGAAAACCCGCTGCTCGTGTCGGTGCGTTCCGGCGCGCGCGCTTCCATGCCGGGTATGATGGACACCATCCTGAACCTCGGCTTAAACGAGGACGTCGTCGAGGTTATGGCGGCGAAATCCGGCAACCCCCGTTGGGCTTGGGACTGCTACAGAAGATTCATCCAGATGTATTCCGACGTCGTTATGGAAGTCGGTAAGAAATACTTTGAACAGCTCATCGACGAGATGAAGGAAAAGCGCGGCGTTACACAGGACGTCGATCTGACCGCCGACGACCTCAAGGAACTGGCGGAGCAGTTCAAGGCAGAGTATAAATCCAAGATCGGCGACGATTTCCCGACCGACCCGAAGGTGCAGCTCATGGGCGCCGTCGAAGCGGTGTTCCGTTCCTGGGACAACCCCCGTGCGAACGTCTATCGCCGCGATAACGACATCCCCTATTCCTGGGGTACTGCCGTCAACGTCCAGATGATGGCGTTCGGCAACATGGGTGACAACTGCGGCACGGGCGTTGCGTTCACGCGTGACCCCGCTACCGGCGAAAAGGGCCTGTTCGGCGAGTTCCTGACCAATGCACAGGGCGAGGACGTTGTTGCAGGTGTCCGCACGCCCATGCACATCAGCGAAATGGAACAGAAATTCCCCGAAGCGTTCAAGCAGTTCACCGAGGTCTGCAAGACGCTGGAAAATCACTACCGCGACATGCAGGATATGGAGTTCACCGTCGAAGAGGGTAAGCTCTATATGCTGCAGACCCGCAACGGCAAGCGTACCGCCAAGGCGGCGCTCAAGATCGCCTGCGACCTCGTGGACGAGGGCATGATCGACAAGAAGCAGGCAGTTGCCATGATCGACCCGAGAAACCTCGACTCGCTTTTGCACCCGCAGTTTGACGCGAAAGCGCTCAAGGCGGCAACGCCCGCCGGCAAGGGCCTCGGCGCTTCCCCCGGCGCAGCGTGCGGCAAGGTCGTCTTCACCGCTGAGGACGCCGAAGAGTGGAACAAGCGCGGCGAAAAGGTCGTGCTTGTGCGCTTGGAGACTTCTCCCGAAGATATCACCGGTATGAAGGCTTCGCAGGGCATTTTGACCGTGCGCGGCGGTATGACCTCCCACGCGGCGGTCGTGGCGCGCGGCATGGGCACCTGCTGTGTCTCCGGCTGCGGCGACATCGTCATGGACGAGGAAAACAAACAGTTCACTCTGGCGGGCAAAACCTACCACGAGGGCGACTATATCTCGATCGACGGCTCCACCGGCAACATCTACGACGGCATCATTCCGACGGTGGATGCAGAGATCGCGGGCGAGTTCGGTCGGATCATGACCTGGGCGGACGAGTTCCGTACCCTGAAGGTCCGCACGAACGCCGATACCCCGGCGGATGCGAAGAAAGCGCGCGAGCTCGGCGCGGAGGGCATCGGCCTTTGCCGCACGGAGCATATGTTCTTCGAGGCAGACAGAATCGCCGCGTTCCGCGAGATGATCTGCGCAGATACCGCCGAGGAGAGAGAAGCAGCACTTGCCAAGATCCTGCCGTATCAGCAGGGCGACTTCGAGAAGCTGTATGAAGCGCTGGAAGGCAACCCTGTTACCATTCGTTTCCTTGACCCGCCGCTGCACGAGTTCGTTCCCACCGAGGAAGCGGACATCGAGGCGCTCGCCAAGGCACAGGGCAAATCCGTGGAAGCCATCAAGGCGATCATCGCAGGGCTGCATGAGTTCAACCCGATGATGGGTCACCGCGGTTGCCGTCTGACGGTCACCTATCCCGAGATCGCCAGAATGCAGACCACTGCAGTCATCCGCGCGGCGATCAACGTCAAGAAGGCGCATCCGGATTGGGACATCATGCCCGAGATCATGATCCCGCTGGTCGGCGAGGTCAAAGAGCTGAAGTTCGTTAAGGACATCGTTGTGGAGACTGCTGACAAGGAGATCGCCGACGCCGGTGTTGAGCTGAAATATGAGGTCGGCACCATGATCGAGATCCCGCGTGCGGCGCTCACCGCCGACGAGATCGCGACGGAAGCGGAGTTCTTCTGCTTCGGCACGAACGACCTGACGCAGATGACCTTCGGCTTCTCCCGTGATGACGCGGGCAAGTTCCTGGATGCCTACTATGACACCAAGATCTATGAGAACGATCCGTTCGCGAAGCTCGACCAGAAGGGTGTCGGCATGCTCATGAAGATGGCTGTCGAAAAGGGCAAGGCGGTCCGTCCGTCCCTGCACTGCGGCATCTGCGGCGAGCACGGCGGCGACCCGTCCTCGGTGGAGTTCTGCCACGAGATCGGGCTCGACTACGTCTCTTGCTCTCCGTTCCGTGTGCCGATCGCGCGCCTTGCGGCGGCACAGGCTGCGATCAAGAACGGCTAAGATCTGCATGATCAAAACCAAACGGGCGTACCGCGCAAGCGGTGCGCCCGTTTTTTATAAATCCGTAAGAGGGAGCACAGAAGCATAACGCTTTGGCTGAAATGCATCACACATGCATGCAATATGCAGCAGATTACAGGCGGCAAGGTTGACAAGCACGTGCGCGGCATGGTAGCATAAAGCAAACCGAAACGGAGGCGAGCTTATGCGCGGTGCAGTCCTGTACGGAAGCTGTTACGGTACAGCACAGAAATATGCCGAGCGTTTTGCCCGGGAAACCGGCTTGCCGTGTCTGCCCTGTGAACAGGCAGGCGATGTGCGGGATGCGGATACGCTTGTGTACTTCGGCGGGCTGTATGCCGGAGGCGTTTTAGGGCTTTCGAAAACGATCCGAAGCCTCCCGAATGCAGCAAATATGCGCCTTTTGATCGTGACCGTAGGGCTTGCGGATCCGCAGGATCCCGTAAACGTGCAAAATATCCGAACCGCGCTCAAAAAGCAACTGCCGCAAGAGGTCTTTGCCCGCGCGCAGATCTTTCACCTGCGCGGTGGGATAGATTATGCAAGGCTGTCACGTGGACACAGAGCCATGATGGCACTATTGTATCATCACGATAAGCGGCTGCCGCCCGAAAAGCAAAGCGCGGAGTCACGGGCGATCGTGGAGACGTATAACAGTAAGGTGGATTTCTTTGATGCACAGGCGCTGGACGTGATACGCCGCGCTTTGGAAACGGCTTGAAGAACCTGCCCTTATCCATAAAAAGAAAATCCCGCCCCGCAGCATACGCTGCGGGGCGGGATTCGCAATAGGGGGTTACACATTCCAGCTGTGCAGGTATGCTTCCTGTGCGGGGGTGAGGGTGTCTACCGAAACGCCCCAGGCCGCTAACTTGCGGCGCGCGACCTCGCGGTCGATCTCTTCGGGGACAGGGTGCAGGTCGGCGGCGAGTTTTCCGGCGTTCTGCACAAGGTATTGTGCCGACAGCGCCTGAATGGCAAAGCTCATGTCCATGATCTCCGCCGGGTGTCCGTCGCCGGCGGCGAGGTTCACCAGCCGCCCTTCGGCGATCAAATGCAGCACACGCCCGTCTGCCATGCGGTAGCCTGTGATATTTTTACGGCTCTCGTAGACTTCGACGGCAAGCGCTTCTAAGTCGCCGACGTTGACCTCCACATTGAAATGCCCCGCGTTGCACAGCAGCGCACCGTCCTTCATGCGCTGCATGGCGGCTTTCGTAATGACGTCGCGGCAGCCCGTCACCGTGATGAACAGGTCGCCGATCTGTGCCGCTTCTTCCATGGGCATTACGGTAAAGCCGTCCATGACCGCTTCCATCGCCTTGATCGTATCCACCTCGGTGACCACGACCTTCGCACCGAGCCCCTTTGCACGCAGAGAAACGCCTTTACCGCACCAGCCGTAGCCTGCCACAACAACGGTTTTACCTGCGACGATCAGATTTGTCGTGCGGTTGATGCCGTCAAAGACCGACTGTCCCGTGCCGTAGCGGTTGTCGAATAGGTATTTGCACTTCGCGTTATTGACCGCCATCATCGGAAAACGAAGCTGCTTTTCTTTTGCCATGGCGGCGAGGCGCAGGATGCCCGTGGTCGTCTCCTCGCAGCCGCCGATCACATCGCCGAGCAGCTCCGGGTGCTCGTTGTGCAGGAGGTTCACAAGGTCGCCGCCATCGTCGATGATGAGGTTCGGACGGCTTAAAATGACCTGTTCCAGATGGCGGTGATAGGTTTCATTGTCCGCGCCGTGTACGGCGAATACCTCCATGCCGCTGTGTACGAGCGCCGCCGCGACATCATCCTGCGTGGAAAGCGGATTACTGCCCGTTACAAACATCTCAGCGCCGCCCGCCTGCAGCACGCGGCAAAGGTAGGCGGTTTTTGCCTCCAAATGCACGGAAAGCGCCACGCGCAGTCCTGCAAAAGGCTTGCTTTCGGCAAAATCGCGCTTTAGGCCCGACAAAAGCGGCATATACCCCGCGACCCATTGGATCTTCTGCTCCCCCGCAGCATGCAGGCTTTTATCTCGAATGTCACTCAACATGTTTCACTCCTAAAATTGAATCTTATTCAGCGTAGCACAAATTGCGGAAAAAAGCAATAAATGTTGACAGAAGTACCGATTTGTGCGATAATAACTTTGTAACGTCTGAAAGAATTGTGCATAAGCTACAAAGACGGCGCGGCGCATCGCCGCGCGGGAACGAGAGAGGAAAGGTTGGTTTTATGCGCTTAAACGGAAAACGGATCTTTGCCGCAATACTTGCCTTGGCTTTGGTCGTGTGCACCTTTGCCTCCTGCGGGGACAATGCGGGAGAAGAAGAGATCACCCGCGGCGCAAACGCGATCGCTTCGCCTTCGACAACGCGCGCCTCGGCTACGGCGGGCACGACAACGACCACAGCGCCTGCGACCGCGGCGCCTACTACCACGCGCAGCTCGAGCGCCGGCAGCAATAACAACAGCGGCGGGAACAATAATTCCGGCGGCAACAACAATTCCGGCGGGATGAATACAGGGGATATCGCCGCGGACAGCGGGGCTTCGCTGGAACTGGTCGCGTCGCTTATCAATGCGTTCGGCTATAACTACGACCCGGAAGAGGGCGTGTTCTATACCGAGATCGACAGCTGGCAGCGCTCCGCAAACTATATCCAGCACTATGATGCGCTCGCGCCCTTAGGCAACATGCGCTTCCAGACCACACGCGTCGATTTTACCACCGGCGGCTTGGATTGGCGCATCCAGCTCTGGAAAGGACAATACGGCGTGTTCGGCGGTGCGGAGATCGGCATTTACAATAAGGTCCCCGGGCAGACGGATGAGCTCTATTACTGTGTGGACGACGAGCATATGATGTACATGTCCTACACGATGTATCTCACCCCCGCCGACTACCGCAGCGGCAACGCCTATTTCACCCGCGACTGGCAGAAGCACTGGTGGCTGACCGGGTTCAAGGTGGGTACGGTCACGCCTGCCGAATTGGTGATGTCCGCGCGCATCCGCACCTTCAACGGCTCTATGGCGACTGCCATGGAAAGCGGATTGCAGGCGGCGGGCTTCCGCGAGGGCAATGCGACCACGCAATATGATACCTATCGCCGAAGCGGCTTTGATTTCTACATCCTCTGGTATCAAGCCGGAGCCTTAAACTACTAAGCGATTTGAAAAGCCCGCCTAAAGCGGGCTTTTCTTAATCGCCAAAACCCCGAAAGGATACAGACGATCCATGAAAAACAGCTTTTTCGCCTATCTTTCCCGCATCAAATACATCAATCGCTGGGCGCTGATGCGCAACACGACCTATGAGACACTGAGCCAGCATTCCTACGAGGTCGCAACGCTCGCACACGCGCTGGCAGTCGTCGGCAACCGCCGGCTCGGAAAGTCCTACGACGTCTCCCGCGCCGCGCTGTTGGGGCTTTACCACGATGCGGCGGAGAGCATCACGGGCGACATGCCCACGCCGGTCAAATATTTCAGCACGGAGCTGCGTTCTGCCTTCGCCGAAGTCGAAAAAAGCGCCGGTGCGCGGCTGCTTTCCATGTTGCCCGAGGATATGCAGGCGGATTTTGACCCGCTGTTAGCGCCCAAGCCGGATGATGCCGCGCTTTGGACGCTTGTAAAAGCGGCGGACAAGCTTTCGGCATATATCAAATGCATCGAGGAACGCAAGGCGGGCAATACGGAGTTCCGCGAGGCGGAAAAGTCCACGAAAAAGCTGCTCGAAAAGCTCGAGTGCCCGGAGGCGGCGGTGTTTCTGTCGGATTTTCTGCCCGCGTATGAGCTGCCGCTTGACAAACTGCGCTGAACTGCCGGGCGTCGTTTTCGGCATATCGAAGTCGGCACGCAGACACAGAACAACAGACCTGTGAACGATTTGTAAATTTCCTGTGCAACGCTGTCCGGTCGGCGTGTTTGCATCGCCGGTTTCGAGATTTTTCGCAGTTCGCAGCGGCTTTCTTGGGAATTTGGCTTGACATTGCACACGGGCTTGTTGTATAATGACAAGGCATTTTGATAAAGTTAAGGGAGGGAATCAGATGAGCCAGGTCAAGGTCAAGGACAACGAATCCCTGGATAGTGCGCTTCGCCGCTTCAAACGGCAAACCTCTCGTGACGGCGTTATTCAAGAAGTGCGTAAAAGAGAGCACTATGAAAAGCCTTCCGTTAAGAGAAAAAAGAAATCGGAAGCCGCTAGAAAGAGAAAGTATAAGTAAGACCGAAAAAGTAAGGCGGGCATATGCCCGCTTTTGCTTTTTTCGGTAACGGAGAAGGAAATGGATAAGACTTCCCTGCTGATGCCGAAATACCGTTTCAAAAGCGTGCTGGATGTAACGCCCGAGGACCTTCGCAAAATGGGCGCCAAGGCAGTCGGGCTGGATATCGACAATACGCTTGCGCCCGACGGCACCATGAAATTCATCGAGGGTGCGCAAGCGTGGATTCAAACGATACGGGACGCGGGCTTTCCGATCATCCTGATCTCGAACGCCACGTCTTTGCGTGTGCGCCCCATTGCAAAGCGCTTTTCTCTGCCGTATGTTTCGCTGTCCATGAAGCCGCGCACACGCGGGCTGCGGCGTGCGGCAAAACGGCTGGGGGTGGAGCTTCCCGCGCTTGCGATGCTCGGCGACCAGCTGTTCTCGGATGTTAAGGCCGCCAATCGCTGCGGGGCGATTGCTGTCCGCATCGACCCCATCCCGATGAAAAGCCTGTATCCGCAGTACTATAAGTGGAAAGAAAAGCGCGAAAAACCGATTTTGGAAGCCTTTGAAAAACTGCATGGGTATGGTGTTTATGAGGATTGAAAAACTGCAAGCGCTGCTGCGTCAGAGCGAGACACTCGACGGCGCGCTGATCGTGTCACCCGAGAACCGGCGGTATTTTACGGGGTTCCCGTCCAGCGACGGTTATCTGCTGATCAGCGCCGACCGGGCGGTGTTCGTCACGGACAGCCGCTATTTTGAGGCGGCAGGTCAGGCGGTGACCGACTGCGAGGTCGTGCTGCAAGGCACGGACCGCGGGCAGCTCGGTGCGCTGTTTTCCGAAATGGGTGTGCGGCGCATCGGTGTGGAAGCGTCGCGCATGAGTCTTTCGGCGTTTGCCCGATACACGGAGATCCTCGCGCCGCTGGCGCTTTTGGCGGATGATACGCTTGATCTCTTGATCCATGCCCTGCGCGCGGTCAAAACGCCGGATGAGGCCGAGCGCATCGAACGTGCCCAGCGCATCGCCGAGCAGGCGTTCGCACACATCTGCACCTTTATTGAACCCGGCAGAACCGAGCGCGAGGTGGCGCTGGAGCTGGATTTCTTCATGCTCTCGCACGGTGCCGAGGCGCTGTCGTTCGAGACTATCGCTGTCAGCGGGGCGAATTCCTCAAAACCACACGGCGTGCCGGGGAAAAAAAAGATCGAGTCGGGCGACTTTGTGACGATGGACTTCGGCGCGGTCGTGGACGGCTACCATTCCGATATGACCCGCACCATCGCGGTCGGCAAGGTCACTGCAAAGCAGAAAGAAGTCTATGCGGTCGTGCTGGAAGCCCAAGCCGAGGCGTTAAAAGTCCTTAAAGCGGGGCTGCCCTGCCGCGAAGCGGACGCGGCGGCGCGCGGTGTGATTGAGCGCGCGGGCTATGGCGCGTATTTCGGGCACTCCACAGGGCACGGCGTGGGCATCGAGATCCACGAGCGCCCGAACCTTGCACCGCGCGCCAAGGACGCGCTGATCGCGGGCAACGTGGTGACCGTGGAGCCCGGTGTTTATCTGCCCGGGGAATTCGGCGTGCGCACGGAGGATATGGCGCTGATTACGGCGGCGGGCAGCCGCAATTTGACGAATTGCCCGAAAGAGCTTTTGGTTCTGTAAAAAAAGCCTTGAAAAACCGCGCGCAATCATATACAATATTAGACGAATGAGAAACAAACCTGCGCCGCAGCGCGGCGGGGCGTAAAACGGAGGATGTATTTTATGATTACAGCAGGCGATTTTCGCAACGGCGTGACGTTTGAAATGGACGGCAACGTTTACCAGATCATCGAGTTCCAGCACGTCAAGCCCGGCAAGGGCGCGGCGTTTGTGCGCACTAAGATCAAAAATGTGATCGCAGGCAGCGTGGTGGAAAAGACCTTCAACCCCACCGAAAAATTTCCCACTGCGTTCATTGAGCGCAAGGACATGGAATACTCTTACAGCGACGGCGATCTGTATTACTTTATGGATCCCGAAACCTATGAGCTCGTGCCCATCAACGCAAGCGACCTTTCCGACAACTTCAAGTTCGTTAAGGAAAACATGGTCTGCAAAGTGCTCTCCTACAAGGGCAAGGTGTTCGGCGTAGAGCCGCCGACCTTTGTCACGCTGCAAGTCACCAAAACCGAACCCGGCTTTAAGGGCGACACCGCGACCAACGCGACCAAGCCCGCCACGCTCGAAACCGGGGCGGAGATCAAAGTCCCGCTGTTCATCGACGAGGGCGAAATGATCAACGTCGATACGAGAAGCGGCGAATATATGTCCAGAGCGTAATTGCATTTTCAGGAGGTATACGTTATGACCGTTACGGAAAAAGCCGCCTATCTGCGCGGGCTGTTCGAGGGGCTTGACCTCGAAGAAAAGAAGGATGAAACCAAGCTGTTCAAGGCGATGCTCGACGTTATCGACGATCTTGCCATGACCGTTTCCGACCTCGAAGACGAGCTGGCGCTCGTCAGCGAGCAGCTCGACGCCGTGGATGAGGATCTGGACGATCTTGAGCAGTACGTCTATGAAGAGGACGAGTGCGACTGCGACGACGAGGGCGTTTACGAAGTGGACTGCCCCGCCTGCGGCGAAACCGTTTATTTTGACGAAGCCGACATCGACAACGGCTTTGCCGCCTGCCCGGCGTGCGGCGAAAAGCTTGAATTTGACCTCGATGACGAATGCGGCTGCGGCTGTGAAGGCTGCGGCGACGACGCGGACGACAAAGACGAATAAGAAAGTAAGAATGGACGGCGGCGCTTATAAAAGCGCCGCCGTTTTTCGTGCACCGGCAGACGGGTGTGCACGACTTGAAAAATCAGGCAAAATGTGCTATACTTTCTTCATATATGTCCTTGGACCTGAAAAACGCTTTGCGCCGTAGACTTCGGCGCGGCATTTGAAAGGAACGCCATATGTTTGACCGATTTTACCGAAATATCTATTACCTGGGGCTTAAAAGCGGATATCTGCTGCGCAATTTCGGGCGTTGGCTCTGGCGGCAGCT
Organism: uncultured Clostridia bacterium; assembly: GCA_944384995.1. Lineage (GTDB taxonomy): Bacteria > Bacillota > Clostridia > Oscillospirales > Acutalibacteraceae > Fimenecus. The sequence goes on from CALWVN010000002.1 coordinate 12,458, forward strand.
TAAAAAGCCGTTCCAGGCGCTTCGGGCGATACTGACCGCCGTGCTTGTTACGGTAGGCGGCTTTTTCATGCGTGCCTCCCGCCGGCTCGTGCGCGAGATCCGTGAACTTATAAGTGACGTGCGCCGTGTACACGCGCGTGTTTGGGATGTGCTGAAAAACGATCGCAAGTCGGCACCTGCACTGCTTAAAACCTATATGCGCAAAGCGTTTCGTTTGCACGGCACGGTATTCCGTTTCGCTGTCAACGTGGTGCTGCCTTGCGCCGCCTTTGTGGTGCTCTGCTTTACGGTCAGCGCCCTTGGCGGCAGGACGTTGGCGCTCGAGGTCAAATACAACGACGCGGTCATCGGCTATGTCGAGTCGGAAACGGTCTACCTCGCCGCGCGTGAGCAGGCGGAAGAACGGCTTGCGACCGCAACGGCAGTGGATACGGGCGACACGAAGACGGAAAGCGTCAGCTTTTCGATCAAGCCGGTTCGTCTGACGGAGCTGCGCGACGCGACCGTACTGTGTGATGCCATTATCGAGCGCAGCAATTTGCAGGTGACCAATGCCTGCGGGATTTATATCGACGGGGAATTCCTGTGCGCGGTGAAGAATGAGACGGATGCCGCCACGGTGTTTGATACGATCTTAGACAATTACGATGTGACCGACGCCAACGCGGTTGTCAGCTTTGTCGAGGAGATTTCCTATGTGCAGGGGCTTTACCCGGACAGCGAAGAGACGATCTGGGATGCACAGCGCCTTTCCGAGCGCTTGAATTCCAAAAAGAGCGCCGCGCAGTACTACACGGTCGAGGCGGGCGACACGGTTTCGGGCATTGCCCAGAAAGTCGGCTTATCCACAGCGACGCTGTTTGAGCAGAATCCGGGGCTGACCGAGGAGATCCACATCGGGCAGGAGCTTCTCATCACCCGCGAGGTCAATTTCATCCAGGTGCAGGTCACCCGTACCGAAACGCGCACCGGGACGATCCCGTATGAGACCGTTCGGGAAGAAACGTCCAGCCTGTATTCGGGCACGCGGCGCACCAAGACGAAGGGCGTCAACGGCGAACAGCAGGTTACGGAGCTGGTCACTTATGTGGACGGCGTGCGCACCTCGGTCAAAGAGGTCTCCCGCGTGACGATTCGGGAGCCGGTCGATGAGGTCATCCAGGTCGGCACGCGGCGGGCATATGGTTCCTCCGGCTCCTATTCCGCGACCAGCTACGGCGGCAGCCTGCTGTGGCCTGCGATCGGGGCATATAACATTTCCTCCGGCTACGGCTCGCGAAGCTCCGGGTATCATCGGGCGATCGACATTACCCGCTCCGGCGGCGGAAGCACAGGGCTTGCGGTCGTTGCGGCGGGCAGCGGCAGGGTGACCACGGCAGGGTACCATTCCAGCTACGGCTACTACGTGATCATCAACCACGGCAACGGGCTTTCCACGCTGTATGCGCATATGCAGCGCGGTTCGCTGCGCGTGTCTGCGGGCGATTCTGTTTCGGCGGGGCAGCGCATCGGCAGTATCGGCTCGACCGGCAATGTTACGGGCCCGCATCTGCACTTTGAAGTGCGTGTCAACGGCAACCGCGTCAACCCCTTGCCGTATCTCGGCAGATAAAAGCAAAACAAGAAGAACGCCGTCCTCCGTTTCGGAGGGCGGCGTCTTTTGATGGATTTTGGTCGGTTTATTGCACCGCTTCGTAAAGCTGCGGCAGGAACGTGCCCAAAATGTAGGGCAGCGCGTAGGCGAAAGCCGCAGACGTCAGCAGCGTCGCGCCCCATTTTTGCAGATAAGAGCCGACATACAGGACGGCAAAGACGGGGGCGGCAATGATCTTGACGAACAGGTTGGATTTTCCCTTGCCGTACAGCAGCTCTTTGAAGGTGAGCGCGTCCTCCGTCTGCGGGAACAGATTGGTCAGGCACGAAATGCCGACCCACAAAAACAGGAAGTTGAGGATATGCACCGAGCCGCCCGAGGTGAAGAACTCACCAAGGTACAGCACGTTGACCGCACCGACTGCTGTGAGCATCAGCCCCGCGATCAGATTGAACAAAAAGGGGAAAAAGCAGATCCCAAACGAGGTCGAACGCTTGCGCACAAGCTCGTGCTGGATGTGCCCGCACATCTCGTTTGCCCGCAGATACCGCCCGTCCTCCACAAGCACCTCATACACACGGCAGGTCAGGTGCTCAAAAAACGCCTGCAAAAACGTGCCGGGCAACGTGAGATATTTTACGATCAAATATACGATTCTCATGTGACGTCCAGATCTCCTTCCGTGAAGATGCTCTCTATGGTGCGCGTGCCGGCGCGGTATTCCAGCACCTCTTCGGAGACAGCATACCCGCTGCTTGTCAGCAGATCCGCTGCCTCTGCATAGGCGTCCTCTTCGCCCGCAGCGGAAGCGCACAGCGCCAGCGTGTTGACGAGCTGAATGGACGGATTGGTCGTCTGAAAGCCCTCGTTGACCTTTTCATATGCCGTTTCGTAATCGCCCTGCAGCAGGTAGCAAAGGCCGATCTGCCGGTACAGCTCCGCAGCATATTCGTTACTGGCTTCGATCTGCGCTTCGCTCTGCGAGATCGCCGCATCGTAGTCCCCTGCCGTGCGCAGCGCGATCACGCGCAGCAGCGCGGGCGTGTCGTCCTCGGCGTTGACTTCGAGCATCTTCGTGCAGATCGGCTCGATGTCGCGCCCGGTCTTGGCATACAGCTCGCCGAGCAGCGTTGCGTACATCCATGTTTCCTCGGGTTCGAGCGACTGCATCTCTTCCACAAAGCCGATCTGGGTCTCTAAAGGCTGGTCGGAGATGAGCGCCAGATAGTATTGGTAAAACGTTACCATGGCGGTGTTGTAGCCGGTGTACTGCGGGGTGTAAGTGTCCATATCCGCGGGCTCAGTCGTCGTTTCCGCTTCGTTTGTTGTATCCTCAGCGGCAGCGGTCGTTTCCTCCGGGTCGGCGGTCTTGAGCGCCTCCAATTGCGCAAGCACATCGTCATACGGGATCTCCTGCGCGGACATGGACATGTACGGCGACAGGATCTCCGTGGCGGCGTCGCCCGTAGCAAGAAACTGCTCGGCACGGTCGAGCGCCGTTTTCATGGAACGGAAATGCGGCAGCTGCAGCTCCCAGCTGTGGACGGCATCTCCAAGCTCTACAACGTTCGACATATATCCGAGCTTATACATCGTAAGAGCTGCGCGCTTATAGACCAGCTCTCCGTTGATCCGGTCGGAGGACATGGCTTCTTCGGCTTGCGTGTATGCGTCCAAAGCGGAATACAGCTCATTGTCAGCGGCAAGCGAATCCGCCTGTGCCGCCCGGACAAATACTTCGGTGTGATCGGCAAACTGGTAGCCGCCGTAAAACACAAACACCAAAAGCACCAACGCCAGCAGCACATTTAAAAAATCAAAAGGATAATGCCGCAGTCCTTCGTCGCAAACGGTGCAATACGGGGAATCGGGATCTTTCTGCGTGCCACTCGGCCGTTCGCCGCAACATTCGCAAAGCGTTTCTTCCGTGTCGTTCTTCGGCTCCGCCTCTGCGTCCGCTTCCCGCTGCACCTCCGGCAAATCGTCAAGCGATTGGATCAGGATGCCCGGGGCATCGTCTGTGCGGTTTGCGTCCTCTTCGGCCTGCGCCTTTGCGCGGTCGAGCTCCTCCTGAAAGACCCTTGCGAGATCCTCCAGCTCATCGTGCAGCGACTGCTCGTCGTCCGATTCTGCTTTCTGCCCGGCTTCCGGCGCGGATTCCGGCTCGGCGTTCGGGTCGGGCGTGCCGCCGCGTTTTTCTTTTTGATCGTCCAAGGCAATACCTCCTTGTTGTCTGTATCTTCATTATCTTATCACGAACCGCCGTGTATTTCAAATAAAATCCTGCTGCGGCGCAAAATGTTTACAAAACCGACACATCCGCCTTTACGCGCCCGGCAATTTGTGCTATCCTATAAAACAAAAAAGAAAGGGGCGCGGCGGCGTGCGGAAAACACTCGGCAAAACGGCGAAACGGCTTATTGCGGCGGCGGTCAGCATTTTACTTGTAACGGGCGGTGCCGCCGGCTGGTATTTCGGCGTGTATACAAAGGATTTCAAGGTGACTTCGGGCGATGTCTTTTCGGAAGTGTATGCGGGAGATTTTTACGCGGACATCCCCTATGACGACTATCTTTCCGACGACGCGCCTCCGGCGAACGTATATACCGTGGATATCCGCGACTGCGGCGCTGTGCCTGACCGTGCGGATGTAAACAACCGTGACGCGGTGCAGACGGCGATCGACGAGGTCTATACGCACGGCGGCGGGACGGTCGTGGTGCGCGGCGGCAGCTTCACGACAGGCAGCCTGACGCTTAAAAGCGGCGTGACGCTGTTCATTGGGCGGGACTCGGCACTGGTCGCCTCGCAAAACGGCGCGGATATGGACAAAGGCTGCCTGCTGTACGCCGAGCATGCGCGGGATATTGTGCTTACGGGCGGCGGGAAGCTGTGCGGCGAGGGAAATTATTATTCGCTCGCGCCCGCAGAAATGCCGCAGACAGAGCCGTTCGCCGAAACGCTCGGCGTGTGGGAACTGCGGCAGGAATACCGCCGCCGCGTGCGGTTTGCCCACGAAAGCAAATACGGCAATCTGGTGCGCCTTGTCGAGTGCGAGGGCGTGCGCATCGAAAACTTCATGCTGGAAAACTCCGCCGCGTGGACGCTCGAGCTTAACGGCTGCAGCGGCGTGCAGATCCGCGATCTGGTGATCGACAACAACCGCCATGTTGCCAACACCGACGGCATTGATGTGGCGGGCTCGTCGAATGTGACGATTGAGCACTGTTTTATATCGACCGGTGACGACGGCATTGTGCTCAAAAACAGCGAGGGGCTGGGGACAGGCGACGAAATGCGGGATATCACTGTGCGCGACTGCCGCGTGACCTCCTGCACAAACGCCTTTAAGATCGGCACGGAAACGAGCGCCGATATTGTGGATGTGCTTGTGGAAAACTGCACGTTTTTCTTAAACGACATCTATCCCGGCGGCGTTTCGGGCATTTCGATTGAATCTGCCGACGGTGCAAAGGTACAAAATGTGACGATTCGCAATATTGAGATGGACGGCGAGACCTGCCCGCTGTTCATCAGCCTCAACAACCGCAACCGCGACGGCGAAAAGGACAACGCGGGTGCGATAAACGGCGTGACGGTAGAAAATATCCGCGCGACAGGCGTGGAGATCCCAGTGATCGTCACAGGCACAAAGAAGCTGACTGTGCAAAACGTGACGTTGCGCAATTTCACACTCGAATACGCGCCCGGTGCGGATTATTACGACTATCGCCCGTTCGTGCCTGCCTACGAGGACACCTACCCCGAATGCAACCGCATGCGCAATTTGAATGCCTACGGGCTGTTTGCACGCTATGCCGAAAACCTGACGCTTGAAAGCTTCTCCGTTACCCCGCGTGAGGACACGCGCCGTGAGGAGATCCTGCTTAAAGAGGTCGAAAATTTTGTGCGGGCATGAGTGTTGAAAAACCGTTTCAGAAATTATGAATCATACAGTAGGGCGGCGCTTGCCCCCGCCGTCTTTTTTATAAGTCTGCAAACGGTATCCGTTGCATGAACCGCGCTTAAAATTCACAAATTATTCAAAACTTTTTGCCGCACACGCCTTGCAAAATGGGAAAAACAGGTATATAGTATATTTTAGCACTCGAAGTATTAGAGTGCTAAAACGTTTCGGAGGCTTACGGTATGGCGAAAAAGCAATTCAAAACCGAATCCAAGCGGATGCTGGATTTGATGATCAATTCCATTTATACAAATCGGGAGATCTTTCTGCGCGAGCTCATCTCCAACGCGAGCGACGCGATTGATAAGCTGTATTTTCGTTCTTTGACTGACGACAGCGTGCAGCTTAAACACGACGATTTCCATATCGATATCAAAATCGACAAAGAAAACCGCCTGCTGACCGTGTCCGACAACGGCATCGGCATGACCGAGGAGGAGCTTGACAAAAACCTCGGCACCATTGCCAAAAGCGGCTCGCGGCAGTTTGCCGCCGAAAACGAGACGGACGGGCAGGATGTGGACATCATCGGCCAGTTTGGCGTAGGCTTTTATGCGGCGTTTATGGTCGCCGACCGCGTCGAGGTCGTCAGTCGCGCGTTCGGTGCGGACAAGGCGTATCGCTGGCAGTCCTCCGGCGCGGACGGTTATACCATCACCGAAGCGCAAAAGGACGGCGTCGGCACGGACGTGGTTTTACACATCAAGGAGAATACGTCCGAAGCGGAGTACGACGAGTTTTTGGAGACCTACGCGATCTCGGCGCTCATTAAGAAATATTCGGATTATATCCGCTTCCCCATCCAAATGGACATGGAGCGTTCACGCAAAAAAGAGGGGAGCGAGGACGAGTACGAAACGTACACCGTCCACGAGACGATTAACAGCATGGTGCCGCTTTGGAAAAAGGCGAAAGGCGAGATCACGGAAGAGGAATACGAGAAATTTTATCAGGAGCGCTTCCATGCGTATGATAAGCCCCTGCGCGTGATTCACCAGAAAGCGGAGGGCACGACAAGCTACCAGGCGCTGCTGTTCATCCCCGAAAAGGCGGATTACAACTACTATTCCAAGAACTTTGAAAAGGGCCTGGCGCTGTATTCCAGCGGCGTCAAAATCATGGATAAGTGCGCGGATCTCCTGCCCGACTGCTTCAGCTTCGTGAAAGGCGTGGTCGATTCCGAAGACCTTACGCTGAACATTTCGCGTGAAACGCTTCAGCAGGATCGTCAGCTCAAGGTGATCGCCCGCGCGCTTGAAAAGAAGATCAAAAAAGAGCTTGCGGACATGCTCGAAAAAGACCGTGAAAAGTATGAGCTGTTCTGGAAAGCCTTCGGCTTGCAGCTTAAATACGCGTTGTACAGCACCATCGGCGGCGAGCGCGAGCTGCTCGAGGACCTGCTGCTGTTCACACGCGCATCCGACTCGAAGCTCTGCACGCTGCAAGAATACGTGGATGCCATGCCCGAGGGGCAGAAATACATCTATTATGCCGCGGGCGAGAACGTGGAAAAGCTGAATTTGCTGCCGCAGGCGGAAACGGTGCGCGACCACGGGTATGATATCCTCTTCTTGACCGACGACGTGGACGAGTTTTTGATGCAGATCCTCCATGCGCACGGCGAAAAGGAATTCCGCTCGATCTCGGGCAACGACCTGGGGCTGGAAAGCGACGAGGAAAAGAAAGAAAACGAAGAAAAAGCCGAAGCCGGCAAGCCCATGTTCGAGGCGATGCAGAAGGCGCTCGAAGGCAAGGTCAGCGAAGTAAGGCTGTCCAACCGCCTGAAAACGCACCCGGTGTGCCTGTCGAGCAGGGGCGCGATGTCCATCGAAATGGAAAAGGTGCTGGCCGCCATGCCCAATTCCGAAAATGTGCCGAAAGCCGAGCGCGTGCTTGAACTCAACGGTGAACACCCCGTGTACGCGGCGCTTGCGGCGGCGTTCGAGGCGGGCGATACGGACAAGCTTGCGCAGTACGCCAAGCTGCTGTATGATCAGGCGTGTTTGATGGAAGGGCTTTCCGTAGACGACCCCGTTGCCTTCTCCGAAGCGGTCTGCAAGCTGATGCAGTAAAAAGAATCAAAAAAAGAAAAGCGCACTGCGGCAGATGCAGTGCGCTTTTTGTTTACCTTTATTTCTTACGGCTTTTCGTTACAGCCGTCCTCCCTGCCCGCCTTGCCGCAGACCCCGTTTTGGTGATACGGACAGTCGGCGCAGTGCGCGCGGCTTTGCTTTCGCCGTTTGACGATGCGCCGCACCGCCCACGCGGCATACAGCAGCAGCGCCGCCGAGATCAGCCAAACGCCCATACAATTCGCTCCTTATAAAACCAGCGTCCCAATTTGGTATACCGCAAAGGTGACGATCCACGCCACCGCCAGTTGGAACAGCGCGGCGAGCCCCATGAACGCCCAGCTGTTCGACTCCTTGCGGATGGTCGCCAGCGCTGCGGCACAGGGGATATACAACAGGCAGAATACCATCAGACAGAACGCGTTGAATTGCCCGAAGCCGATGCCGCTGAGCGCGGCGGCAAAATCCGCCATGCCCTCGGGCGAGCTTGCGTTGACGATGCCGAACAGCACCGCGCAGCTCGAGACCACGACCTCTTTCGCGGAAATGCCCGCGATGAGCGCCACGGCGATCTGCCAAAAGCCAAGACCGATGGGCGCAAAGAACGGTACGAGCCATTTGCCGATGCTTGCCCCGAAGCTCTCCGCCGCATCGGCGACAAAGCCGTTCGGCCCAAGGTTGAGCAGCGCCCAAATGATCAGCGTTGCGACAAAGATCGTCGTACCCGCCTTTTCGAGGTAATCCTTGATCTTTTCCCAAACGTAAATGCCGACGGTGCGCGCGTCGGGCATTTTGTATTCCGGCAGCTCAATGAGCAGGTAGTTGACGCTCTTTTTGCGGTCGAACAGATGCATGATCGCCGAGACGAGAATGGCGACAACGATGCCGATGAGATACATCGAGTAGGCGACAAGCATGGCGTTGTCGCCGAAAAACATTTCCGAAAACAAAATATAAATGGTCAGCCGCGCGTTGCAGCTCATAAACGGCGTGACAAGCATGACCTTATAGCGGTCATGTTTGCTTTCCAGCGCGCGCGACGCCATGATGGCGGGCACGGTGCAGCCGAAGCCTAAAAGCATCGGGATGAACGCCTTGCCGGAAAGCCCGAGCTTGCTCATAATGCCTTCCATGACATATGCCACGCGCGCCATGTAGCCGCTGTCCTCCAAAAGCGCCAAGCATAAAAACAGAATGAGGATGTTCGGCAAAAAGGTGATGATCGTACCCACGCCCGCGATCACGCCGTCCACGATCAGGGACGTGAGCAGGTCGCCGGCGTTCACGGCGGCAAGCCCCGAAAGCGCCGCGTCGGAAAGCCAGCCCACGGCGAGCTCAAAATAGCCCTTGATGAAATCGCCGACGGTAAAGGTCAGGAAAAAGATCACCGCCATAACGGCAAGGAAAACGGGGATGCCCCAGATCTTGCTCGTGAGCACCTTGTCCGCCGCGTCGGTCAGCACGTCCTGCCGCTGCTTGTGCAGCAGGACCTCGTCCATGATCTCGTCGATAAAGTCATATTTTTGGTTGATGATGTCCGACTCATAGCTGCGGTCGAGCACATCGGGCAGGTCGACCGGGTATTTTTCCGTGATCTCCTTGTCGTCCTCTAAAAGCTTGATGGCGTGCCAGCGGTAATTCTGCAAATTCGGGTAGCGCTCTCGGAGCGCCGGGATGATCCAGTCGATCTTATCCTCCAGCGCGTCGGAATATACCATGGCGAATTCCGCATGGTGGTCGTGCCGGTGCTTCGAGACTTCCTTGTGCTCGTGGATGAGTCGATCTGGCGCTGCGTGCCCCTTGTGGTGCACGGCGGCGTGCAGCAGGGTGTCCAAGCCCCGCCGCTTGCGTGCGGAAACGGGGATGACGGGGATACCCAGCATCTCGGGCAGACGGTGCATGTCGATCTCCATGCCGCGCTTTTCCACAATGTCCATCATGTTGAGCGCAAGCACCACGGGCTTGCCCAGCTCCAAAAGCTGTAAGGTCAGATATAAACTGCGCTCGAGTGCGGAGGCGTCCGCAACGTTGATGATGACGTCCACCTCGTCGCTTAAAATAAAGCGGCGCGAAACGGTCTCTTCCATGGTGTAGGAGGTTAAGCTGTACGTGCCGGGCAGATCGACCAGGTGTATATTCATATCATGGTCCTTGATCGCGCCCTCCACCTTTTCCACCGTAACGCCCGGCCAGTTGGCGACCTTCAGGTTCGCGCCGGTATAGGCGTTAAACAGGGTGGTTTTGCCGCAGTTGGGGTTGCCGATAAAGCCAATGGTCATTTCATTCGCCATGTGCTTCACCCGCTTTCACTTCAATGTTTTTGGTGATATGGAAGCCCAGCGCAAAGCGCGTGCCCCGCAGCTTGATAATGAGGATGCCCTTTCCCTTGCGGTTGATAACGGAAACGGACGTCCCGCGGGTCATGCCCAGCGCCTCCAAACGGCGTTTCATCTCAAAGGGGAGGCGGATGTCTTCCACAACGCAGGCATCCCCGATTTTTGCGTCCTTGAGCAGCATATAGCGTCCTCCTGTGAAATAGAAAAGAGGCAAAGCCGCAGACTCTGCCTCTCGGTTTGAAGCTGCCGGTTATAGCGGCACATGGTTTTTCTTTGCTTATTTTGCTTCGGCGGCCGCGCGCGCGGTGACGGCGCGCATATCGTCCATTTTTTGTTCCATATCCCGCACAAGCGCAAACTGCGTGTGGCAGCGCACCAAATTGTGCTCGGGGTATGCGGTCTTGAAGTATGTATCGCCGTTTAAATAGTCGGTCAAAAAGCGCATGCCGCATTCATACGTCATCAGCTTCGCCGAAAACGGCAGGTATTCGATCTCCTGCGCGGTCAGGCTTGTGCCCGCCGATTTTAAGTACCCGCGCGTGTACGCCTCATACAGCGGCAGGCTTAAGGAGACCTTGGAAACGTCTTTTTCATCCTCGCTTGCGGTGTTCGCACCGAAACGGATGCTGTCGCCGAAATCGTAAAGCGCAAGACCCGGCATAACGGTATCAAGATCGATGATGCAAATGCCCTTGTTCGTTTTTTCATCAAACAGGATGTTGTTGAGCTTTGTATCGTTGTGTGTCACGCGCACAGGCAGCTCGCCACTTGCGAGCAGGTCGATGAGCACATGCGTGTCCGCCTCGCGTGCGCGCACAAACGCGATCTCGTCGGCGACCGAAGCGGCTCGTCCGGCGGCATCCTCTTTTACGGCGCGCTCGAAATCCGCAAAACGCGAAGCGGTGTTATGAAAGTTCGGAATGGTCTCGGCGAGCGTTTCTCCGGGATAATCCGCCAGCTCGTTTTGGAACGCGCCGAACGCCTCGCCGGCATTGTAAAAAACGGTCTCGCTTTCAATGGTGTTGCAGGTGTAAACGCCGCCGACATGGCGGTAGCAGCGCCAGCAGTCGCCGCTGTCGTCGCGCACATAGTATTTGCCGTCTTTGGCAGGCAGGAAATTGAGTGTCTCGCGCAGAACATCCCCGCCGCGCGCGGCGATCTTTTTTTGCAAATGCGTGGTCACACCGACAATGTTCTGCATGAGCGCGTCGGGGTCACGAAACACGTTGGTGTTGATCTTTTGGACAACATATTCCTCTGCCTTGCCGTCCGCGTTCGTAAAATGCATGCGGTAAGTCGTGTTGATATGCCCGTTGTTGATGCTTTGGAATGTGTCGTATTCCCCCGGCAGTACAAAGCTTTGCTGTATAAACAGCGGATCTAAAGCTTTCTGTTCCAATACGTACACCCTTTCGGCTGTTTTTAATGCCCGCCGCAGCTTTTGGCGGAAAACTTTTCTCTACATTATAAACCGTTTTTCGCGTTTCGTCAATATGAAGCGCGGTTGGGACGCCGCTGTGCGCACAAGATCTCCGTTTTTCCTGCGGGGCAAATGAAAAAATCTCTTTACACGACCGCGTTTATAGGCTAAAATAAATACGATAAAGTCGGAACGGAGGCTCCCGGTATGGAAGCGGTTTACAAACGAATTTTGCTCAAGCTCTCGGGCGAGGTGCTCGCTGGGAAGGAAAAGCACGGCATCGATTTTGACACCGTGCAGGAGATCTGCCGCTGGGTCAACGAATGTGCCAAGCTCGGCGTGCAGATCGGGCTTGTTGTCGGCGGCGGCAACTTCTGGCGCGGCAGAAGCTCCGGCGATATGGACCGCACCCGTGCCGATCACATCGGCATGCTCGCTACGGCGATGAACGCGCTCGCGCTTGCCGATGCGCTCGAGCAGTACGGCCTGGAGGTGCGCGTGCAGACCGCCATTGAAATGCGGCAGGTCGCCGAGCCCTACATCCGCAACCGCGCGATCCGCCATCTGGAAAAAGGGCGCGTGGTCATTTTCGGCTGCGGCACGGGCAATCCGTTCTTCTCGACCGACACGGCGGCAGCGCTGCGTGCGGCGGAAATTGATGCCGATATCATCTTTAAGGCAACGAATGTGGACGGCGTCTATGACAAGGATCCCAACCGCTTTGCCGACGCGCAGAAGTACGATACTTTGAGCCACACCGAGGTTTTAAGCCGCGGGCTTGCCGTAATGGATGCGACGGCAGCGTCGCTCTGCCGCGACAACGATATCCCCATCCTCGTATTCAACCTTTCCGACCCACAGAACATCGTTCGTGCCGCCAAGGGCGAAAACATCGGCACGATCGTGAAATAACCTTATACAGGAGGCGTCAGCATGCAGGAGATCTTTGATTACGCAAACGAAAAAATGGAAAAGAGCTTAAACGCTTTACACAATGCGTTCGCGACCATGCGCGCGGGCAGGGCGAGCGTGTCGCTGCTCGACCGCATCACAGTGGACTATTACGGCGTGCCCACCCCCATTCAGCAAATGGCGGCGGTGTCGGTCTCCGAGGGACGCATCCTCGTGATCCAGCCGTGGGACGTGAGCACCATTTCCGCCATTGAAAAAGCGATCCAGGCGTCGGATCTCGGGGTCAACCCGCAGGACGACGGTAAGGTGATCCGCCTGATTTTCCCGCCGCTTACAGAGGAAAAGAGAAAGGTGCTCGCCAAGGATGTAAGTAAGCTCGGCGAAGATGCCAAGGTCGCCGTGCGCTCGATCCGCCGCGACTGCATGGAAAAGCTCAAGAAAAAGAAAAAGGACAGCGAGATCACCGAGGACGATCTGCACGACGGCGAGGATAAAATTCAGAAAATCACCGATAAATTCATTAAGCGTATCGATGAAATGGTCGATGCAAAAGAAAAGGACATCATGGAGATCTGACGGCGCGCTTCGACAGCTGTTTCGGGAGCAAAGTTATGGATAAAGCATCTCTGCCCGCCTTTTCCGTTCTGCCGCGCCACGTCGGTATCATTATGGACGGCAACGGCAGATGGGCAAAACAGCGCGGTCTGCCGCGCTATAAGGGCCATGTCGAGGGCGCGAAGACCTTTCGGAAGATCGGTGAATTCGCGGGCGACCTCGGCATTGAATGCCTGACCTTTTATGCATTTTCGACGGAGAACTGGTCCCGCCCGCCCGAAGAGGTCGCGGCGATCATGGACCTGTTCCGTGAATATCTGCGCGAGCTTGATATGCGCAAGGCGGAAAACGAGGAGAAGGGCATAAAAGTCAATTTCATCGGGGACAGAGTCGGCATCCCGAAGGATATCCAGCGTATGATGAAATACAGCGAACGCATTACGCGCAAAAAGGAACATGTCGTTTTGAATGTCGCCGTCAATTACGGCGGCCGGCAGGAAATTTTGCACGGCGTGCGTGCGCTTGCGCATGAGGTGGAAAAAGGGAAGCTCAAGGCGAAGGACATCACCGAGCAGATGCTTTCGGAACACCTGTACACGAAAGGTTTGCCCGATCCCGACCTTATCATTCGTCCGAGTGGCGAATACCGCCTGTCGAACTTCCTTTTGTGGCAGTCGGCATATGCGGAGCTTTGGTTCTCCGACGTGCTGTGGCCCGATTTTACCGAAGAGAATTTTGTGGAGGCGCTGCGGGCTTACGAGCACCGCAACCGGCGCTTCGGCGGGGTGTAACACAGATTCTCCGGGCGGGAGAAAGAGAAACCTATGGAGGCATTGTATGCTGAAACGTATCGTGGTCGGCGTGATCGCCGCGGCACTTGCAATTACAGTGATCGCGTTCCGTGACACGCCCGCTATGCCCATTGTGCTCGCCGTGCTTTCCTGCATTGCAACGTACGAGATAGAAAAATGTGTGCAGCTCAAAAATAAGGCGATCGAAGTGGTCAGCCTTGTGTTTTCGGCGCTGGTGCCGCTGTATTATACCTATGCCGGTGCGCTTGCCGAAGCGGGCTTGAACCTGCCCACGACGGCTGTGGTCGCGCTGTATGCGATCCTGCTGTTTATTCTGATGCTCGCAAATTACGAGCATACCAAATTTGAGGACGTCGCGGCGGTACTGGTCGCGAGTATCTTTGTGCCGTGGGCGTTTTCCTCACTCGCGCTGCTCTCTGCGATAGACACGCGCTTTCCCGAGGAGTTCGACGGCTACCACGGGCTGTTTTTCATTCTGTTCGCGCTGTTCTGTGCGCTGATCACCGACACGTTCGCCTATTTTACCGGCAAGTTTTTAGGGAAGCACAAGCTGACGAAGATCAGCCCGAAAAAGACCGTGGAGGGCGCGATCGGCGGTGTGTTCGGCGGGATCTTAAGCAGTGTGATCCTGTTCGCGGTGTTTGATACCTACTTCTTTACGGTACATACCATCGGTTATTTGGAGATCGTGATTCTTTCGGCGGTGCTGTCGGTCGTCGGCATGTGCGGCGATCTGACCGCATCGGTCGTCAAGCGCAATTTCGGCGTAAAGGATTTCGGTAAGCTGTTCCCCGGGCACGGCGGCGTGATGGATCGCTGTGACAGCGTCCTGTTCGTCTCGTCGGCGCTGTATGCCCTGATTTTGCTGACAAGGACGGTATTCTGATGACGAAGTCATTATGCATATTGGGCTCGACCGGCTCCATCGGCACACAAAGTCTTGACGTTGCCCGCATGCGCGGGTATACCGTCGAGGCTTTGACTGCTTATTCGGACGTAAAAACGATGGAGGAACAGATTCGGGAGTTCCGCCCGCAGTACGCCGCCATGGCGGATGAAGCGGCAGCGGCAGACTTGAAAACCCGCGTCGCGGACACGAACACAAAGGTGCTTGCAGGTTCGGCGGGCGTGGAATTCTGTGCGTCACAAAGTGCGGCGGATACGGTCTTAAATTCGATCGTCGGCATGGCGGGGCTTGCACCCACGCTTGCGGCGATCCGTGTGAAAAAGCGCCTTGCGCTTGCCAATAAGGAAACGCTGGTCGCAGGCGGGCAGCTGGTCATGGAGCTTTCAAAGCAGAACGGCGTGCCGATTTTGCCTGTCGATTCCGAGCATTCTGCGATTTTTCAAGCCCTCCAGGGCGCGCCGACGAACCGCGCGCTCAAAAAAATCATCCTGACAGCCTCCGGCGGGCCGTTTTTCGGAAAAACCGCCGAGGAACTCAAAGACGTGACCGTGAAGGATGCCCTGCACCACCCGAATTGGGCGATGGGCGCGAAGATCACGGTCGACTCCGCCACGATGATGAATAAGGGGCTCGAGCTCATTGAGGCTGTCTGGCTGTTCGGCGTGTCGCCCGACGCAGTGCAGATCATCGTCCACCGTGAAAGCATCCTGCATTCCGCCGTCGTGTACGACGACAACTCCGTAATCGGGCAGATGGGGCTTCCCGATATGCGTATTCCCATCCAATATGCGCTCACGTACCCCGAACGCTATGCTTCGCCCGTCGGGGAGCTGGATTTTGCGACTTTGGGCAAAATGACCTTTTATGAACCGGATTACGAGACGTTCCGATGCATAAATCTGTGCCGCCGCGCCATACATAAAGGTGGGCTGCTTCCTGCGGCGGTCAATTCCGCCAACGAGCAGGCGAACGCCATGTTCCGCAACGGCGAGATCGGTTTTTTAGAGATTGCCGAGCGCGTGGAGCGGGTGCTGGAATCCGCGCCGCAGAAGGAGACCTACACGTACGAAGACATTCTGGAGATCGACCGTTTCGCGCGCGAAGCGGTGCGAGGTGGCAAATGAGAGCACTTTTACTGGAAATCACAGCGTCATCCGTCTGGAGCAAGGTGTGGACCGTAGCGGTCGCGCTGTTGTTCTTCGGGCTGATGATCATGCTGCACGAGTTCGGGCACTTCACCTGCGCGAAGCTCTTTAAAGTCAAAGTCAACGAGTTTTCGCTCGGCATGGGTCCCGCGCTTTTTAAGCGCAAACGCGGCGACACGCAGTATGCGGTGCGCCTGTTCCCCATCGGCGGCTATGTCTCTATGGAGGGTGAGGACGCCGACAGTGAGGATGACCGCGCCTTTGGGAAAAAACCCGTTTGGCAAAGGATCATTATCGTCGCGGCGGGCGCGATCATGAATCTGCTGCTGGGGATTTTACTGATGATTCTGATGCTTTCCACCAGCGGCGAATACATCGGCACTAACGTCATCCACTCTATGACGGAGGACTCCGTCAGCGCGCAGTACGGGCTGCAAAAGGACGACCGCTTTTTGGAGATCGACGGGCACCGCGTTTGGTCGGACTTAGATCTGAGCTTCCTGCTTTCGCGCAGCGACGACGGCGTGTTCGATTTCGTCGTGGAGCGCGACGGCGAAAAGGTCACGCTGGACGACGTGCACTTTGCCACTGAAGAGGTAGACGGCGTCACGCTCGTCCACTATGATTTCATCATTGTAGGCGAAACCCCGAACTTCTGGAATGTCACCAAAAATGCGTTTACGCAGTCCGCCTCCATCGTGCGCATGGTGTGGCTGAGTTTGTTTGATCTTGTAACGGGGCGCTACGGGCTGTCGCAGCTGGCGGGACCCATCGGCACCATGGATATCATTTCCGACGTGACCGCGACGGCGGCTTCGTCGGGCAACATCGGCAACCTTTTGATGATCCTTGCGTTTATCACCATCAACATCGGCGTGGCAAACCTTTTGCCCCTGCCCGCACTCGACGGCGGACGGCTGCTGTTTTTGGTGATCGAGGGCATCCGACGCAAACCCGTCAACCCGAAATATGAGGGCTATGTGCATGCGGCGGGCATGGTGCTGCTTTTGCTGCTGATGGTCGTGGTATCGCTCAATGATATTCTGCGCATTGCGCGCGGCGGATAGGGTGAGGAAAAATGGCGGAACGAAGAAAGAGTAAGGCGGTCAAAGCGGGATCGCTTCAAATCGGCGGCGGCGCACACATCAGCGTGCAGTCCATGCTCAACGTGCCTGCCGAGGATGCGGCGGGCAACGTGCGCCAGGCAAAGGCGCTGGAAGACGCCGGCTGCGAAATGGTGCGTTTGACCGTACCGAATGTAGAGGCGGCGCGCACACTCGCGGCGGTGAAGGAAGCGGTCTCCATCCCTGTGGTCGCCGACATCCACTTTGACTACAAATGTGCGCTCGAAAGCGTGGCGGCGGGGGCGGATAAAATTCGAATCAACCCCGGCAACATCGGTTCCCCCGACCGCGTCAAAGCGGTGGCGGATGCCTGCCGGCAAAAGGGCGTGCCCATTCGCATCGGTGTCAATTCCGGCTCGCTCGAAAAAGAGCTGCTTGCAAAATACGGCTCGCCCACAGCGGAAGCGCTTTGCGAAAGCGCTCTCCGGCACGCCGCGCTTTTGGAACGCTATGATTTTGACGACATCGTTATTTCTATCAAATCCTCCAATGTCCGGCGCATGGTCGAAGCCTACCGGCGCATCGCCGAGCTGTGCGACTACCCGCTGCACCTCGGTGTGACAGAGGCGGGCACGGAGCATATGGCGCTTGTGAAATCCGCGGCAGGGATCGGTGCGCTGCTTCTCGATGGCATCGGCGACACCATCCGCGTGTCCATGACCGCCGACCCCGTGCGCGAGATCGCGGCGGGTTTTGATATTTTAAAGGCGGTGGGCTTGAAAACCGACTGCCCGCAGATCGTCTCCTGCCCCACCTGCGGGCGCACGAAGATTGATCTGATTTCGCTTGCCAACCGAGTGGAAGAAGCCCTGCGCGGCTGTAAAAAGCCCATCACCGTTGCGGTGATGGGGTGCGCGGTCAACGGCCCCGGCGAAGCGCGCGAGGCGGACATCGGCGTGGCGGGCGGCGACGGCAACGGGCTGATTTTTCGCCACGGAGAAATTTTACGAAAAGTCCCGGAATCGGAGATCGTCGACACGTTATTGCAGGAAATCGAAAAATTATAAGGCATATCGATAAGGAACATAAGCATGACCCGATTTTACGACCTGTTTTCCGACTGCCGCGCGTCACTTGAGCCCTTTGAAGCGGCGCTGACGGCGGCGGAAATCTTAAAAATCGAACACGACGGCGCACACCGTCACCTTGCGGTGACGGTGCGCTTTGCGCATCCCGTCTCCTCGCGTATGCTCGACTCGATCGCCGCGTGCGTCACCGAAGCGCTCGGCGGCGCGGCGCAGGTGGAGCTTTTACCGCGCTTTGATCGCACGCAGTTAGACAACGCCTACGCGCCGGAACTGACCGCGTACCTCAAAAAACACGTCGCCGTTGCAAACGGCTTTCTTGACGACGCCGAATGGGACATTTCGCCCGACGCCGTTCGCGTAACACTGCACCACGGCGGCAAGGCGATCTTGGAAAACGGCGGTTTTGCCGAAGCGCTGCGCCGGGTCGTTTCGGAACGCTTCGGCGCAGAGCCGGCGGTCCGCCTCGAAGAAGCGCAGGTGGACATCGCACAGTCCCTGCAGGCCGCGCAGGCAAGTATTGACGCACGCGAACGCGCCGCCAGAGCCGCAGCGGCAAACGAGCAGAAATACGGCAGGGGCGCCAAGGTGCAAAAGGCCGAAAAAGCATCGGAAAACGAACCCCCGCGCGAGCATGTCGTGAAAGAGGGCATACCCTATTATCTCGAAAGCGTCCGCCCCATTTTCGGCAATATCATCCGCAGCGAGCCCATCCGCATCGCCGACATCGAGCTGCCCGAGACCGAGCAGGACGAGATCCCCGTGACGGTCTGGGGGCGCGTGTTCAGCTTTGAGGAACGCACCAGCAAAAAGGGCAAGCACAAGATCATCAACTTCTTCCTTACCGACGGCAGCTATTCGTTCCCCGTCTCCATGATCGTCAAGATCGAGCAAAGCGATACGCTGCTGGAAAAGCTCAAAAACGGCGTACATATCCTGCTGCACGGCAACGTGAAATTCGATTCCTTTAAGCGCGATTACATCATCGACCCGCGTGCCGTGAGCACGACCGAAAAAATCGAAAAAGAGGACAACGCCCCCGAAAAGCGCGTGGAGCTGCATCTGCACACCAACATGTCGCAAATGGACGGCATGACGCCCGCAAAAACGCTTGTGGAGCGCGCGATCCGCTGGGGGCACAAGGCGGTCGCCATCACCGACCACGGCTGCGTGCAGGCGTTCCCCGACGCGATGAACGCCGCGAAAGGCAAGATCAAGATCATCTACGGGGTGGAGTCCTACTTTGTGGACGACTTAAAAGAGCCGGGCAAGGATTATAAAGAGCTGCGCTCGTACCACCAGATCATTTTGGCGAAGAACCTGACGGGGCTTAAAAACCTGTATAAGCTCATTTCGCTGTCCAATACCAAGTATTTCTATAAGCGGCCGCGCACGCTCAAGTCGGAGCTCATCAAGCACCGCGAAGGGCTGATCCTCGGTTCGGCGTGCGAGGCGGGCGAATTGTACCGCGCCGTGCTCGAGGAGCGTCCCGAAGAAGAGATCCTGGAAATTGCGAATTTCTACGATTATCTGGAGATCCAGCCCACAGGCAACAACCGCTTTATGATCGCCGCGCATTCCGACCCGAACGCGAAAAATCCCGAGCGCAACCGGGAGTTCGATAAGATCACCTGCGAGGCGGATATTGAAAACATCAACCGCAAGATCATCGCCATCGCCGACCGCCTCGGCAAGCCGGTCGTTGCGACCTGCGACGTGCATTTTATTGACCCCGAGGATGCAAAATACCGCGAGATCCTGATGGCGGCGCAGGGCTTCTCCGATGCCGACCATCAGGCGCCGCTGTTTTTCCGCACGACTGAAGAAATGCTCGCCGAATTTCAATATCTCGGTGAGGAGACCGCCCGTGAGGTGGTTATCGAAAACCCGAACCGCATCGCCGATATGGTCGAGGTCATGCGTCCGTTCCCCGACGGCACCTACCAGCCGTCTATCCCGGGGTCGGAAGAGCAGCTGCGGGAGATCTGCTGGAACAAGGCGAAGGCTTGGTATGAATTTGAGGGCAAAGTGCCCGAGATCGTCGAAACGCGCTTGAACCGCGAACTCGATTCGATCATTGAAAACGGCTTCGCGGTGCTGTATATCATTGCGCAAAAGCTGGTGTGGGATTCCGAAGATCACGGCTATCATGTCGGCTCGCGTGGGTCGGTCGGCTCGTCGTTCGTGGCGACTATGGCGGGTATTTCCGAGGTCAATCCCTTAGCCCCGCATTACCGCTGCCCGAACTGCCGCTATTCCGAATTCTATACGCACAACGAATACGGTTCCGGCTTTGACATGCCCAAAAAGAACTGCCCGCACTGCGGTACGGACATGGTGCGCGACGGGCATGAGATCCCATTTGAGACCTTCTTAGGCTTCCACGGCGACAAAGCGCCCGATATCGACTTAAACTTCTCCGGCGAATATCAGGGCAAGGCGCACCGCTACACGGAAGAGCTGTTCGGCTCCGCGAACGTCTTTAAAGCGGGCACCATCGCCACCGTTGCCGACAAGACCGCCTACGGCTTTGTGAAGAATTATCTGGAGGAACGGGGCTTACATGTCAACCGCGCCGAAGAACAGCGGCTGGTGGACGGCTGCACGGGTGTCAAGCGTACCACGGGGCAGCACCCGGGCGGTATGGTCGTCGTGCCGAGCAACTTTGATGTGTGGGATTTCACCCCGGTGCAGTATCCCGCAGACGATGTGGGCAGCGACATGGAAACGACGCACTTCGACTTCCATTCCCTGCACGATACGATCTTGAAACTCGACATCCTCGGGCACGATGTGCCCACGCTTTATAAGCATCTGGAGGACTTGACGGGCATCAATGTCATGGATGTGGACGTTTGCGACCCGCAGATCGTCCGCCTTTGCACGAGCCCCGAACCGCTGGGCGTGACCGAAGACGATATCGACTGGCCGACGGGGACGCTGTCCATCCCCGAAATGGGTACTTCTTTCGTGTGTCAGATGCTTCTTGAAGCCCAGCCTAAGACCTTTGCCGACCTGCTGCAAATTTCCGGCCTTTCCCACGGCACGGACGTGTGGACGGGCAACGCGCAGGAGCTGATCCACAACAAGATCTGTACGATCTCCGAGGTCATCGGTACGCGCGACAGTATTATGACGTACCTGCTGCACAAAGGGCTTGAGCCGAGCATGGCGTTCAACATCATGGAAAAGACCCGTAAGGGTATCGTCGCCAAAGTCGGTTTCCCCGAGGGCGCGGAGGAAGCGATGCGGGCGCACAATGTGCCGGATTGGTACATGGATTCCTGCCGCAAGATCAAATACATGTTCCCGAAAGCCCACGCCGCCGCTTATGTTATTGCGGCGCTGCGGCTCGGCTGGTATAAGATCTACCGGCCGCTGGAATATTACACGGCGTTTCTGACCGTGCGCGGCGGGGATTTGGATGCCGAGGTCGTCGTGCAGGGGCACGATGCCGTACGACAGCGTCTTTCGTCGCTTAAAGCCAAGATCAAGGACAAGTCCGCTACGCCTAAGGAAAAGGAGCAATACACCGCCATGCAGGTCGTCAACGAGATGATGGCGCGCGGCGTAGAGCTTTTGGGCGTAGATGTTTACAAATCCAAGGCGACCGCCTATACCATCGAGGACGGCAAGATCCGCCTGCCGTTTTCGGCGCTTTCGGGGGTAGGGGAGAGTGCGGCATACCCGCTTGAAGCGGCGCGCAGCGACGGCGAGGGTCCGTTTATCTCGGTGGATGATTTTGCGCGGCGTGCGAAGGCAGGCAAGAGCCTTGTCGAGCTGCTCGACAAATGCGGCGCATTCGGCGATATGCCGAAAACGGCACAGATCTCTTTGTTTTAACTGCGTTCTGCCGAAAATGCCGTGCAGGCTGCACAAGGCCGCAATACGCACCGTCTGTGAAGCCGTGCAAAATGCGGGGTTGACAGGGACACTTCAACATGCTATCATAGTAGCACGCTAAAGCGATCGGCGGGGACTTTTATCCCGCTTTGGGAAAACCACGATTCCGAATCGGAAAGGAATTTTTATGAAAACCTATGCGAAGCTTACGCCGGAGGGCACGCGCGACCTTTTGTTTGAGGAAAGCGACGCGCTGCGTACGGTGGAACGGCAGCTTGCCGACCTGTTCAAATCACGCGGCTACCGCAAGATCATTACGCCGACCGTCGAATTTTTCGATGTATTCAACCGCGAAAGCGCGGGTACGCTGCCCGAATCGCTCTATACCATGACCGACGCCTACGGGAGGCTCCTGGTGCTGCGGCCCGATTCCACGCTGCCTATAGCGCGCGTTGCTGCTACACGGCTTCGCGGCGTACAGCTGCCCTTGCGGCTTTACTATAACCAAAACGTATTTGCGCGCCGCCCGAAGCTGGCAGGGTACAGTGACGAAACGACACAAAGCGGCATTGAACTGCTCGGCGCAGGCGGCTTGCGCGCCGATCTGGAAGCGCTCACCCTTGCCGCGCGCGTCATGGAGCAGTGCGGTACGCCGGATTATAAGCTGGAGATCGGCCACGCAGGCTATTTTCAGTCCCTTTGCGAAGCGCTCGATACGAGCCCGGAAACCGTCTCCGAGATTTATGCCTGTGTCGAAAGCAAAAACTTCGTTGCGCTTGATACGGTGCTCGACGCACTCGGCGACACGCCTGCCACGCGCGCCATCCGCGAACTGCCGCGCATGTTCGGCGACGCGCGCGTGCTCGAAAAGGCGGCGCAGGCGCTGCAAATGCAGGACGGCGAGACCCACGCGGCGCTGTCCTACCTTGCGGATGTGTATACGCGCCTCGAAAAAGCGGGGCTTTCGGAGCACGTCACCATTGATCTAAGCCTTGTGCACCGCACGAATTACTATACGGGGCTGATGTTCCGCGGCTATATCTCGGGCAGCGGCGAGACGGTGCTTTCGGGCGGAAGATACGACCAGCTGCTCGCGGAATTTGGCGAGGATCTGCCCGCCGTCGGCTTCGGCGTGCAGACCGATCTGCTCGCGCGCGCCAAGCTTCGGCGCGGCGAGGCCGCAAGCCCGCTGAGCCCCACCGCGCTTGTCTTTGGCGAAGACGGTTTCGAGACCGACGCGCTGGATTTGCAGGCGCGCTTGCTGAATGAAGGCGTCTTATGTGAAAACAGTCTGGCGCAGACGCAGGAGACGGCTGTGGAATATGCGCGGCAGTGCGGCATACCTACGGTATATATCCTCGACGAAACCGGTGTGCAGGAGGTGCGCGTATGAGAAAGCTGCGTATAGCGCTGACCAAAGGCAGGCTCGAAAAGCAGACCGTTGCGCTTTTTGAGCAAATGGGGCTTGACTGCACGGAGCTGCACAATAAGGGCAGACGCCTGATCCTTCCCGTCGGGGACTATGAGGCGGTGCTTGCCAAGGCGGCGGACGTTGTGACTTATGTCGAACACGGCGTATGCGATATCGGCGTCGTGGGAAGAGATACCATTGTCGAGTACGGAAAGAGCTTTTATGAGGTGTGCGACTTAGGGCTCGGCAAGTGTGATTTCTGCCTTGCCGGCAAAAAAGGCGCGTCGTTTTACGGCGGCTACAATGTCAAGCGTATCGCCACGAAATACCCGAATGTCGCCC
The DNA here is from genome assembly GCA_944384995.1 of uncultured Clostridia bacterium. Classification (GTDB taxonomy): domain Bacteria; phylum Bacillota; class Clostridia; order Oscillospirales; family Acutalibacteraceae; genus Fimenecus. The sequence continues at coordinate 35,923 of CALWVN010000002.1, forward strand.
GTGCGTTTTTCCAAAGCAAGGGTATGGACGTCAACATCATCAAGATCGAGGGCTCAGTGGAGCTCGCGCCGCTTCTGGACCTGTCCGACGCGATCGTGGATATCGTGGAGACCGGCACGACGCTGCGGGAAAACGGGCTGGAGGTCTATGAAAAGATCATGCCGATCTCGGCGCGCGTCATCGTCAACACCGCAAGCATGAAGCTGCGCCGTGACGAGATCGACGCATTCGTGGAAAAAATCGGAAAAGCATCGCAGGAGGCGAAGGTATGATACAGATGGTTCACGCGGACGGTGTGTCCGAAAAACGGCTGCTCGACACACTCAAAGCGCGCAGCGGTGAAATTGACCGCACGGTTACTGCGTCGGTTACGGAGATCCTCGACAATGTGCGGCGCTTCGGCGACACCTCCGTGCGCGAATATACGATGAAATTTGACGGAAGCGTCCCTGAGCAAGCGGAAGTGCCCGCTTCGGCGCTTGAAGAAGCGGTCAAGACCTGCGACAGCGAATTTATTTACGCGCTATACAAAGCGGCGGACAACATCCGCGATTTTCATCGCCGCCAAAAGCAGCAAAGCTGGCTCGAGCCGAAGCCCGACGGTGTCATCTTAGGGCAGCGCGTGCGCGCGCTGCGGCGCGTGGGGCTGTATGTTCCGGGCGGCACGGCGGCGTATCCGTCGAGCGTGCTGATGAATGCCATCCCCGCGAAGATCGCGGGCGTGGAGGAGATCATCATGGTCACGCCGCCGAGAAAAGACGGTACGGCGAACCCCGACATCCTTGCCGCGGCAAAGATCGCGGGCGTAGACCGCGTGTTTTTGATGGGCGGCGCACAGGCGGTTGCCGCGCTCGCCTACGGTACGCAGACCGTCCCGCAGGTGGATAAGATCGTCGGCCCCGGCAACATCTACGTCGCCACGGCGAAAAAGCTCTTGTTCGGTACGGTGGACATCGACATGATCGCCGGTCCTTCCGAGATTTTGATCGTCGCTGACGAAACCGCGAACCCGAAATTCCTCGCCGCCGACTTGATGAGCCAGGCGGAGCACGACAAAATGGCGTCCGCCGTGCTCTTAACCGACAGCGAGCGCATCGCCGCGCGCACGGTCGAGGAGCTGGAACGTCAGGTGCAGACGCTCTCGCGCCGCGACATCATCGGGACTTCGCTGCGGGACTTCGGTGCGGTCATCATCTGTGACGACATCGCGCAGGCGGTGGATATAGCCAATTCAATCGCGCCGGAGCACCTTGAAATGGCGGTGCGCGAGCCACTCGAGTACATCGGCAGGATCGACAACGCCGGCAGCGTGTTCTTGGGGCAGTATGCGCCCGAGCCGCTCGGCGACTATTACGCCGGCCCCAACCATGTGCTGCCCACGGGCGGCACGGCGCGGTTCTTCTCGCCGCTTTCGGTCGACAGCTTCATCAAAAAGTCCAGCTTCATTTACTACACCGAAGATGCGCTTCGTAAGGCAAAGGACGACATTGTCAAGCTCGCCGAGACCGAGGGCCTGACCGCACATGCAAACGCAATCAAAGTCAGATTTTAACTATAGTGTTTTTAAAAGTTAAATTTTAACTAAGGAAGTTTTTACCTTTATGTTTGAGCTCAATGAAAAAGTGCAGAACCTGATACCGTATGATCCCGTCGAGGGACAATATCGCATCCGTCTCGATGCGAACGAATCCTTTGTGACCCCGTCACAGGCGCTGCGCGAGCAAATCGACGAGGAACTGCGGCACGTCCATTTCAACCGCTACCCCGACCCTTATGCAAAGGATGTGCGCAGGGCGTTCGCCGACCTGTACGGCGTGCCGCGCGCATGCGTGATGGCGGGCAACGGCTCGGATGAGGTGATCACTGTCGTGATGAACGCCTTTCTGCAAAAGGGCGACACAGTGGTCACGCTGTCTCCCGATTTTTCGATGTACGGCTTTTACGCCGCCTTAGTCGAATGCCGCGTAGTCACCGTCGAAAAAAACGCGGACTGCACCGTGGATGCGGAAAAGGTCATTGAGACGGTCAACCGCACCGGTGCGCGGATGCTTGTGTTCTCGAACCCCTGCAACCCGACCTCTTTGGTGCTCGCACGCGAAGAAGTGCGCAAGATCGTTTCATCAGTCGAAGCGCTTGTGGTGCTCGACGAAGCATATATGGATTTTTCCGATCAGAGCCTGCTTTCGGAATTCGCCGGCTTTGACAACCTGCTGATCCTCAAGACCTGTTCAAAAGCGCTCGGCATGGCTGCCGTCCGGCTGGGCTTTGCGGTGGGTACGCAGCGGCTCATTGACGTTTTACAGGCGGCAAAATCCCCGTATAATGTCAACACGCTCACGCAGGCGGTCGGCACAGTCGTGCTCTCGCACCCGGAGTATCTGCAAGCGGCGGTGCAGCGCATATTAGAGTCGCGCGACGAACTGTACGAGGGCTTTGCGCGTTTGCAGGAAGCCTATCCGCAAGCGAAATTGCACGTATTTAAGCCCGACGCCAATTTTGTGTATATCCAAACGCCCAGGGCGGCGGAAATTTTCGAATACCTTAAGGAAAACGGCATCATCGTTCGCCTGACGGGCGGCGGGCTTCGTGTGAGTGCAGGTCGGAATTATGAAAACGAAGCGGTGCTGCGCGAAGTCGAGGCGTGCTTGAAAGGAGAAAGCGCATGAGAACGGCAAGCTGTATACGAACCACCAAGGAGACCGACATTTCCATAGAATTATCCTTGGACGGCGGTGCGGTCGAGGTACAGACCGGTATCGGCTTTTTCGACCATATGCTCACGGCGTTTGCCGTGCACGGCGGCTTCGGTTTGCGGCTTTCCTGCAAGGGCGACCTTGCGGTGGACTGCCACCACACGGTGGAGGATACGGGTCTTGTACTCGGGCAGGCGTTTGCGGAAGCCCTCGGTGACAAGGGCGGCATTGCGCGCTACGGCAGCTTTTTTGTCCCGATGGATGAGGCGCTCGGCTTTTGTGCGGCGGATGTCAGCGGGCGGCCGTTTTTGGTGTTCGATGCGGACTTTCCCGAAGCGCGCGTCGGCGAATTTGACACCTGTATGGCGCGGGAATTTTTCCGTGCGTTCGCAACGAAAGCAGGTGTGACGCTGCACCTGCGTGCACCCTACGGCGACAATTCCCACCATATTTTGGAAGCGCTGTTCAAAGCGTTCGGGCATGCCATGCAGATCGCGTGTTCTGAAACAGCGGGCGGCACGCTTTCCACCAAGGGCAAAATCGACTGAATACGCGGAGTAATACTATGATCATTTTCCCGGCGATCGACATCAAAAACGAAACCTGTGTGCGGCTTTACCGCGGCGAAATGGATTCTGCCGAGCAGGTCGCGGACAGCTATTTGACGGCAGCCGCCGCGTTCAAGGCGGCGGGCGCCGAATGGATCCATATGGTCGACCTCGACGGCGCGTGTGCGGGCGAGCGCAAAAACGCACATGTTTTTTTGGAAGTTGCAAAAGCTACGGGGCTCAACATCGAAGTCGGCGGCGGTATCCGCACCATGGAAGATATCGAATATTACCTCTCGCGCGGCATTGCGCGCGTGGTGCTCGGTTCTGCCGCTGTGAAAGATCCGCAGCTTGTGCGTGAGTCTTGCAAGGCTTACGGCGATAAGATCGCTGTCGGCATCGACGCGCGAAACGGCTTGGTCGCCACCGAAGGCTGGGTAGAAACGGGCAGCGTCCATTTTCTCGACCTCGGTAAAGCCATGGAAACGGCGGGCGTGCGAACCATTATTTTTACGGACATCGACCGCGACGGGATGCTTTCCGGTCCCGCGCTCGACGCGCTGCAGCAGCTAAACAAAGCCGTTTCCTGCAACATCGTCGCAAGCGGCGGTATCAAGGATATTGCGGACATCCGCGCGCTGAAAAACGCGGGGCTGTACGGCGCGATCTGCGGGCGTTCGATCTACAAGGGCACGCTTTCGCTCCAAGAAGCCCTCCGCGAAGCACGGTAAGGGAGGCAAGCAAATGGACTTAGAAAAATTTTTTAAAAAGGGCGACTTGATCCCCGCCATCGTGCAGGAGCAGGGGACAAATGAAGTGCTGATGCTCGCCTATATGAACCGCGAGTCCCTGCAAAAAACGCTCGAGACGGGCTACACCTGGTTTTACAGCCGTTCACGGCAAAAGCTCTGGAACAAGGGCGAGACCTCGGGGCACAAGCAGCGCGTGGTGCGCGTGGTCGGAGACTGCGACGACGACACCCTGCTTGTTACCGTCGTGCAGACGGGGCCCGCCTGCCACACGGGATCCAAGAGCTGCTTTTTTAATATGATTTGGGAGGAGAATGCGCAATGAACGATGTGCTTGACGAGCTGTACGCCGTCGCTATAGCGCGGCGCGCGGAAAAAAAGGAAGGGTCTTATACCTGCTACCTGTTCGAGCAGGGGCTCGATAAAATCTTGAAGAAGATCGGGGAAGAGTCCGCCGAGACCATCATCGCCGCTAAAAACGGCGTAAAGGCGGATACCGTCGGCGAGATCTCCGACCTGCTGTTCCATCTGGTTGTGATGATGGCAAACGAGGGCATCACGCCCGACGACGTGAAAGCGGAGCTTGCCCGCCGCCATCAAAAAGAGGGCAACCTCAAAATTTTCCACCAAGTCGATAAAAATACATAAACACAAAACGGAAAAGAGGGAGCATTATGTGGGTTCTGTGGACGATTTTAGGCTTGATCGGCGCGCTTTTGCTCGTGACGCTGGTGCGTGCGGCGTTCTGGACGCCGGAACGCGCAGAGAGCGAGCCGCTGCCCGACGAGACGGTGGATGTGGAAAAGTATCGTAAGGATTTAAGCGACGCGATCCGCATCAAAACCATCTCCAATGTGGACACCGACAAGGTGGATTGGGGTGAGTTCCAAAAGCTGCATAAGCTTTTTGAAGAACGGTTCCCGCTCGTGCACAAGCACCTGAAACGCGAGGAAATCTCGCTGGCAAGCCTGTTGTATACATGGGAGGGCACGAATCCCGACCTCGAACCTATCGCGCTTTTGGGGCATCAGGATGTCGTGCCTGTTGCCGAGGGTACCGAGCAGGACTGGACGCACCCCGCCTTTGACGGCGTGGATGACGGCGAGTTCATCTGGGGGCGCGGCGCGCTGGATATGAAGAATCACCTGATCGCCGTGCTCGAAAGTGTGGAGACCCTGCTTGCCGAGGGCTTTCAGCCGGAGCGTACCGTATATCTGTGCTTCGGACACGATGAGGAGATCGTCGCGGCAAAGACCTCCGGCGCGGGCGCGATCGCCGATACACTGAAAGCGCGCGGCGTGCACCTCGACAGCGTCATCGACGAGGGTGGCGCGATTTTGGATCTGAAGGTCGGTTCTATCCTCAACAATCGGCTTGCGGGCGTGGGCATCGCCGAAAAGGGCTATGCCGATTACCGCGTTTCCGTCAGCGCCAAGGGCGGGCATTCCTCCCAGCCGCCCGCGCACACCGCCGTCGGCACGCTTGCCGAGGTGGTGCGCGACATCGAAAAACACCAGTTCCGTGCGACTATGCCTGACTTTGTATACGATCTGTTTTGCAAGATCGGCAAAAATTGCAGCTACCCGGCGCGCATCGTCACTTGCAACCTTTGGCTGTTAAAGCCGCTCATTACCTTCGTGATGACCAAGATCCCGCCCGCCGCATCGCTCATCCATACGACAACCGCCGTCACCATGGCGAACGGAAGCCCCGCAGCGAACGTCCTGCCGCAGAAAGCGTCGGTGACGGTCAACTTCCGCATGATGCCCGGCACGACGCTCAAGGATGTGGAACAGCACATCCGCCAAAGCGTGCGCAATAAGGAAATCGAGATCGAGTATCTCAAGGGCAAGGAGGCCTCAAAAGTCTCGCCCACCGACAGCCGTTCGTTTAAGATCTTAGAGTCGCTTTGTACGCGCACGGATTCGAGCATGATCGTCGCGCCGTATCTCGTGATGGGCGGCACGGACGCCTACCATTACGAGGAGGTCTGTGACTGTATCTACCGTTTTGCACCGTTCGTGATGGACACGAAATTGCTCTTGACCACGCACGGCACGGATGAACGCATCCCGATTGCGTGCATGGGCGACGCGCTCAAATTCTTTAAGCGCTATATTCGCATGATGTCCGCGGAATAAAGATAAGACATGCAAACGGCAGCCGGCGCAACACCGGCTGCCGTTTTGTGTAGCAAAAACAAAAGGTTTACTTTTTGTCCTTTTTTCGCTATAATGAAAGTACATTTTTCCAAGGGGGAGAAGCTATGTCCCAAGACACTGTAAAAGTGCTGATCGCGATGTGCGGGTATATGCTGATCGTTATTGCCATCGGCATTTACTTCGCAAAGCGGTCGCAAAAGAATTCCGACAACTACTTTTTGGGCGGGCGCTCGCTGGGGCCGTGGGTGACCGCGATGAGCGCCGAGGCGTCCGATATGAGCGGCTGGCTTTTGATGGGGCTGCCGGGCGTTGCCTATTGGTGCGGCCTTGCCGATGCGTTCTGGACGGCTTTGGGGCTGGCGCTCGGTACATACATCAACTGGCTGATCGTCGCCAAGCGCCTGCGCAGCTATTCCGTCGTTTCGGGCGACGCGATCACCATTCCCGACTTTTTAAGTAACCGCTACCATGAAAAGAAAAAGGTGATCCTTTCCGTATCTGCGCTGTTCATCCTCGTATTCTTCACGGTCTATGCCGCCAGCTGCTTCGTCACCTGCGGCAAGCTGTTCAGCACACTGTTCGGCTTTTCTTACCATTCCATGATGATTGTCGGCGCAGTGTTCGTGCTGTTGTATACCTTCCTCGGCGGCTTCCTCGCGGAGAGCGCGTCCGACTTCATGCAGGGCGTGGTCATGTTCTTTGCGCTTTTGGTGGTGCTTGTTGTAGGGACTATAAACGCAGGCGGCTTTTGGGCGGTCATTGAAAACGCACAGTCTATCGACGGCTTTTTCTCACTGACCTCGATCGCCTCACCTGCCGTGGATGCCAACGGCGTCCAGCAGGCGGTAAACGGCGTTCCGCAGTTCGGCGAAGCGGGCAGCTACGGCTTTTTGACGATCATTTCTACGCTTTCATGGGGGCTTGGCTATTTCGGCATGCCGCAGGTGCTGCTGCGCTTTATGGCGATCCGCAAGCGCCGGGAGCTGACCCGTTCGCGCCGCATCGCGACCGTTTGGGTCGTCATCTCCCTTGCCGCTGCCGTGTACATCGGGCTTATGGGCCGCGCCATGTTCCCTGTGGAGGAAACGCTTTCCACCGCGAGCGGTGCGGAAAACATCTTTATTGTTATCAGCCGCGCGCTGTTCCACCCCGTGGTGGCGGGCATTGTTATGGCGGGCATCCTTGCAGCGACGATCAGTTCTTCGGACTCATATCTGCTGATCGCGTCCTCCGCGTTCTCTAAAAATCTGTTCGGCGGCGTGCTTAAAAAGAATGCGACCGACAAGCAGGTCATGTGGGTCGCGCGCATCGTCCTGATGGTCATCGCCCTGATCGGTATTGCGATTGCTTGGGATGAAAACAGCGTCATCTTTACCGTCGTCTCGTTTGCGTGGGCAGGCTTCGGTGCGACGTTCGGACCGATCATGCTCTTCTCCCTGTTCTGGAAGCGCACCACCCGTGCGGGCGCCGTGGCGGGTATGGTCACGGGCGGCGTGATGGTATTCGTTTGGAATCTGCTCGTCCGTCCGCTCGGCGGAATTTTGGATATCTACGAGCTGTTCCCCGCGTTTGTGCTCTCGTGCATCGCGATCGTCGTGGTGTCGCTTTTGACAAAAGCGCCCGACAAGGAAATCGCCGACGAATTCGAGCGCGCCAAGCACTATAAAGAGGAAGAGGCGTAAAACGCCCGGATATGCAAAAAAGACCGACTGCTTTGCAGCCGGTCTTTATGCTTGCAATTTTGCCCCGCGGGCGGTACAATACCCATAACACCTTTACGGATCGGGAGCATACGAAATGGATTTGGATATTTACGATTTTGACAAAACCGTCGTGCCGTTTGACAGCGGCTCGACCTTTCTGCTGTTCTGTGTGCGCAAATACCCGTATTTGATTTTGCTGCTGCCGTTTTATTTGATGCTGGGTGCGCTTTACGGGCTTCGCATCATTGGGCTTGACCGCTTCAAGCGCCACATTTTCGCCGCAGTGCGTTTTATCCCGCTTGAAAAAGCGGTGCGCGCGTTTTGGGATAAGCACGAACGCGACGTTTTCCCTTGGTTTTTGCCCGAACGCCGCGCACGGTACACGGTCGTGATCAGTGCAAGCCCCGATTTTCTGCTTCGAGAAATTGCCGAGCGCTTAAAAATAGACGTGCTTTTATGCACGCGCCACGACGCACGCACCGGCACGCTTTTGGGCAAGAACTGCCGCGGCGAGGAAAAAGTGCGCCGCTTTCAAGAAGCGTTCCCGGACGGCGCGCATGTCTGCACGGTGTATTCGGACTCCTATCGCCACGACAGGCCGATCTTTTCGCTCGGCGAGCGGTGCGTCCATATCGAAAAGGACGGCACACAGACGGCATTTTCTTATGCCGCGCAATACGGCGAACCGCCGAAAGCATAAGGCGTTATTCTTCGTACAGATCCGGCGGGTAATAGTCCCACAGCGCGCGCTCGTCATCTTCCGAAATGGGAAGGGCGGGGCATTCCGCGATCGCTTCGAGTTTGCCCGTATGCGACCACAAAAACGGGTCGATGCGCAAGGTGTAGCCGCAGCCGTTGGGCGTGAGCCACTCGTGCATGGGCGCCTCAGGGATGGCGAAGGCCGTCATCAGCGCCATGATCACGCCGCCGTGGGTCACGACCGCCGCCGAACGCACGCCGGACTGCAAAATGCCCTGCACGATGCGCCCGAACGCCGTGCAGATGCGGCGGTTGAAATCCACCTGGCTCTCGCCGAACGGCACGGGCGTTTCGGGCTCGGTGCCCGCAAGCCAGGTTTTGAACGTATCTAAGTCTTTGAGCTCGTCGGCGGTCTTGCCCTCAAACTCGCCGAAGTCGTATTCGGCGAGCTCCTGCATAACGATCGGCGCTTTATCGGGATAGATGCGCTTTGCCGTTTGCAGGCAGCGCTGTAAGGGGCTGGAAAACACCGCTTCCACGTCCGGGTAGCCGCCGTATTCCTCTTTTAAGTCATCTACCTGCCGCAAACCTTCATCTGTGGCGGGCAGATCGGTCTGCCCGATATAACGTCCGTCCTCGTTGCCCTCAGCGGCGTGACGAATTAAATGGATCTGTGCGGTCTTCAACGCGATCACCTTCCTGTTTTTGCAAAAGAAATATACAAATCGTTGATTTTATGGTACAATACAGTTACTAAATGTAGGATCTCGGAGGGCTTTTATGAATACCGTGTTTCCCGCAAGGCTGTCGGCGCTGCGCCGCGAGCGCGGCTTGACGCAAAAGGATGCTGCAGCCGCTATGGGAATTTCAGGCGCACTGCTGTCACATTATGAGAAGGGCATCCGCGAATGCGGGCTGGATTTTCTGTGTGCCGCCGCCGCGTTTTACGACGTGAGCTGCGATTATCTTTTGGGCGTGAGCAATACGCGCCGTGCGTTCAACGAGCAGTTTGACGAGCGTGACACCGTGCAGGACCGAGAGTTCCGCACGGGTACGCTGTTTCGTGCCGCGACCATGCTCAGCGACGCGCTTGCCGCAGTCAACCCTGCGGCTGCCGACCTTTTGCGCAGCTATTTTGCGCTGGCGATCTATCGCGTAGCCTTACAGGCGCACGATGAGGGTGTGCTGCCGGCGGAGTGGGTATCCTTGCCGACCTCCACTGCGGAAGCGCTCAGCGCCGCGCTCATGGTCGATCTGATGCAGAAGCTGCATGCGGACACCCCCGAGCAAAAGCCGAAAACGGCAAAGCCCGTCTGCGTGCAGACCATCGTAGAAAACAGCGAGCAGCTTTTACGCCGCGCACTTGCCCCGTTTGCCGAGGACGGAAAGCAGTAAGCGCTGCCGAACGCCTATGCCGCACCGAAGATCTTTTCGGCGTGTTCTGCGGCATAGTTTTGCACACGCGCAAGCAGTGCGCTGCGGTCAAGGGCTTTTGCAAAAGCCGCATCCAGCGTATCGAGCTTTGCAGGCTCCAGAGATGCTTCTTCGTTTGTTTCGTCAAACATCGCGTACATCTCTTCCGCCGCTTTCCCAAGCGTATTTGCACCGACGGCGTTTAGCGCGCGCGGGCAAAAGGCACGCAGCGGTTCGCCGTTGTTTTTGAAAAAGAACGAAAGCGACGTTTGCGCATCCTGCACCAGCCAATACAGCGTGTAGATGTTTTGCTGCGGCTCGTTCATTTCGGCAAAGCGCCGGTCGGGGTCCGCATCGTTCTCCAGCTTGGCTTGCAATACTGCGAATGCGCCGTCCAAAACGCGTGCCGCGTCCTCACCGCGTACCTTCTCTGCAGAAGCGCCGCGAAAGTCCGCCTTGAGAGCAGTCAGCCGTTCGATCTGCGCATAAGTGCGTTTGGTCTCTTCATTATGCCCGCGCAGCGCCTTGGACGCTTTTAAGATCACAAAAACCGTCGCCACGCACAGCACGGCGAAAACGACCCAAAGATACCAGAATTCCATATTCCCTCCGAGTTTATTGCGTCAGGGCTTTGTAAATGTCGCCCTTTTTTAAACCGCTTTTTGCAGCCGCCGCTTTGGCGGCTTCTGTTTTTGATGCACCCGCTTGTATCTCCCGCTCGGCAAAGGCGACGGCTTCTTCTAAACTCCATGATGCCTTATCGGGCGCATCTGCCCCATGCACCACCAGCACGTATTCGCCCTTGACCTGCTGTTCCGCGTATTTCGCGGCAGCAGCCGCGAGCGTGGTGCGCTCTATGGCTTCATGGATCTTGGTCAGTTCCTTTACGAGCGCGATCTCGCGGTCGCCGAACGTGTCAAGCAGATCCTGCAGCGTGCGCGCAAGGCGGTGCGGCGCTTCGTAAAAGACCATGGTGCGCGTCTCCGAAACGAGCGACTGTAAATGGGCGCGGCGTTCCGCCTTTTGTGCGTTCAAAAAGCCCTCAAAGGTAAATCGTTTGGATGGCAGCCCCGAAACGGCAACGGCGGTCGCAAACGCCGTAGGACCGGGTACAGCCTCCACCCGCACGCCGTGCTCGTGCGCGAGTGCCACAAGCGCCTCGCCGGGGTCGGAAACAGCGGGCATTCCCGCGTCGGTCACGAGCGCGCAGCTTTCCCCCTCGAGCAGCCGCGATAAAATCTTTTCCCCCGCCGTGCGGCTGTTATGCTCGTGATAGCTGACCGTCGGCGTGGAAATGCCGAAATGATTGAGCAGCTTGCGTGTGACGCGCGTGTCCTCCGCCGCGATGAAGTCACAGCCCTGCAAAGTCTCGACCGCGCGCGGGGAGAGGTCGGAAAGGTTGCCGATCGGCGTGCCGACCACATATAAAATACCGATCATCCGTCCACACTCCCTTGCTCGGAATAGGGCTGCTGCAGCTTCTGCATTTCGGCGCACAGCGCCCCGTCTTTCGTATATAAAAACAGGCCGGGTAAAATCTGCAATCCGCTTTTGCCGTCGCGCCGCCCCTCCAAAAGGCAGAGCCACGGCGCGCTTTCGGAATTTTTCGCCACAAGCCGCAGCCGCTTGGGTTCCAAACGAAAACGGCGCATGGCGTGCATCGCGTCGCAAAGGCGTTCGGGGCGCAGGCAGATGCAAAACCGCCCGCCGCTGCGCAGTAAGACCGAGGCGGCGCGGGCGATGTCGTCAAGCGTGCAGTGCGTCTCGTGCCGCGCGATGCGCGCCGACATGTCTGTGCTTTTCAAGCCTGCATTCTCCGCTTTGTAGGGCGGGTTCATCGTCACAAGATCATAGCTGCCACGACGAAGAAATGCGCCGACGTCTTTCAGATCCGCACAGTGCGCGGCAAGCGAATCGGTAAGACCGCTGCCGCAGATCCCGCGCGCGAACTGCGAGGCGGCCGCTTCCTGCAACTCCACGCCGTCTGCGAAGCTGCAAAGCCCGCAGCTTTTCCAAAACAGGGGGATGATCCCGCACCCCGTGCCGAGGTCGCAGGCGCGGGTATCTCGTTTCGGCGCGGCAAAATCGGCAAGCAGCAGCGCGTCCGTGCCGAACGTGTGCGCGGGCGAGACAACCACGCCGACACCGCGGCGCAGATATTCAACATGTTCTTCCGAAAAAAGCGTAAATTCCATAGAGCCATTGTACCACAAATTGGGGGAAATGCAAAGAAAAAAGACCGCCCACAGGCGGTCTTTCCTTGTTTCTGCTTGTTTGCTTACTCCGCTTGCGGAGCGCCGACCGGGCAGACGCCGGCGCAGGAACCGCAGTCAATGCAGGTGTCCGCGTCGATCACGTATTTGCCGTCGCCCTCAGAAATCGCCTCCACGGGGCATTCCGAAGCGCAGGCGCCGCAGGCGATGCAGTCGTCGGTGATATGATATGCCATGTTTGTGACCTCCCTTATACAAAGTACTTTCATTCTAACACAAATTTTGAAAATAGCAAGCCTTTTTTATTCGATTCCCTTTAGGGCTTCGAGCTCGGCTTTGTTAAGCCGAATGTGCGCGTCGCGGATGAGCTTTACCTCGTGGCGTTCCACAAGCAGGGGCGCTGCGTCGGGACGGCGGTCGAGCCGCACTTTCAGCATTCCAGTAAGCAGGTTGTTCTCAAGCACTACACCGCGTCCCTCGTGCGTTTCCACCACTGCGCCGACCTTCGGCGTGTGGCGCAGCAGGTGATCATAGGACTCCTGTTCATATTTTAAGCAGCACATCAGCCTGCCGCAAGTGCCGCTGATCTTGCCCGGGTTTAAAGAAAGCCCCTGTTCCTTCGCCATTTTGATGGAAACAGGCTGGAAATCGCCCAAAAACGTGCTGCAGCAAAACGGCCGTCCGCAAATGCCGAACCCGCCGATCATTTTAGATTCATCGCGCACGCCGATCTGCCGCAGCTCGATGCGTGTGCGGAATGTGCCTGCCAGATCCTTGACCAGACTGCGGAAATCCACGCGCCCGTCTGCGGTGAAATAAAACAGGATCTTGCTGCCGTCAAAGGTGTATTCGACCTCCACAAGCTTCATATCCAGCTTGTGTGCGCGGATCTTTTCCTCGCAGATCGAAAACGCCTTTTTTTCTTTTTCACGGTTCTCCGCAAGGGTCTTTAAGTCCTCGGGACCGGCGGCGCGGATGATGCGCTTTAAGGGCTTGACGATCTCCTCGTCGGGCACCTCGCGGTTTTGAAGCGCGATCTCACCGCACTCTACGCCGCGCGCGGTCTCCACAATCACACGGTCACCTTTTTTGAATTGCATGCCGTCGGGATCAAAGTAATACACTTTCCCGACGTCCTTGAATCGAATGCCGACTACTTGCGCCATAGGTACTCCTTTGCATACGCTGTGGAAAACAGCGTTAGATGTTTTGTTCCGCCGCGCGGTGCAGGCGATAGCAAAGCCCGGTCAAAAGCAGGTTCGCGTTGGCGTAGCCTTCGTTTTCCGTCAAAAGCTTTTGCACTTCCTGTGCCAACGCATACAGCCGCGGCTTTGTGAACTGCGAAGCAAGCTGTGCGGGCGCTTCGCCGAACCCCGTGCGCGCAGCAGCGCCCGCCTTTTGCCGCATGGCGCCCTCGAGGATTTCCGAAAGGCAGCGCAGCACGCTGTCCGTTTCCTCACGGTCGCGCTCCAGCGGTGCGGTCGCCTGTAAAAGCGCCCATTCCGAGCGCGCGCACAGCGCGGAAGCGAGCCGCCCTGCCGTTTGCAGCGTCTCTTTGGAAAACGGTTCTTCGAAGCCTGTAAGCGTCACCGTCACGGCGCGCGAACGCACCGTGGGCAGCATCGCGCTGCCGGATGGGCAGGTAAGCAGAAAATATACGCCCGCAGGCGGTTCTTCTAAGATCTTCAGCAGCGCGTTTTCACTGCTGTCGTTCATGCTCTGGCAGTTCTCTAAAATATAAACCTTTGTGTCTCCGTCGTTCGGCAATACAAAGGCGTCCTGCCGTATGGCGCGACAGGTCTCCACCTTGAAAATGCCGTTCTTCTTTTCGGGCCCGAAGCACTGCACATCCGGGTGATTACCGGAGCTGCACTTGCGGCATGCGCGGCAAACCCCGCACGGGCGCGCATTTTCTCCCGTGCAGACCAGAGCGTTTGCAAGAAAGCGGGCAAGTGCGCGCCGCACCTCCTCACCGCCGCCCTCTAAGAGAACGGTTTGCGGGAACTTGCGTGTGTGCAGGCGGTGTTCGAGAAACCGGCGCTCTCCGTTTGCAAGCGGAAATTCCGACAGGCTCATAATTTATGGAACTGCTCCACGTCCAGCACAAATACCGTTGCACCGCCCACGGTGATCTCCACGGGCACGGAAAGCAGCGAGTCGCCGATATATCCGGAGTTTACGGGGATCTGCTGTTTGCGCTGGCAGCTGAACTCTTCGATCACGGAAAGCGCCTCCGCGACCTTTTCTTCTTCCAACCCGATGAGCATCGTGACGTTTCCCGCGCGCAGAAAGCCGCCTGAGGTCGAAAGCTTCGTAACGCTGAAGCCCTTGCTGGTGAGTTCAGACAAAACGGCGGAAGCGTCTTCACTGTTGACAATGGCAATGATGAGTTTCATAAAAATCCCTCCGAAATTCGAAAAGATGCAATATTTTCAAACCTGCGTCAGCGCAATGAACACAGGCATGGTGACAATGGAAAACAGGCTGACGACTGCGACGGTCTGCGAGGCAGTTTCCAGATCTCTGCCGTATTTTGCGGCAAACATGACTGTGTTGTTTGCCGTGGGGGCGGAAGCAGAAATGAGCAGTGCGGTCAAAAGCACACCCGAAACGCCGCAAAGACGCAGCAGCAACAGCATCACGGCGGGCAGCACGATCAGCTTCAAAAGCGCCGCAAGATAAGTTTGCGGCCGGCTGAACATATGCCGCAGATCGGTGTGTGCAAGGTAGGTGCCGAACATCAGCATGGCAAGCGGAGTGTTAAACTGTGCCAAAAGCCCGATCGGTTCCGAAAGTACGACGGGCAGGTCGATTTGAAACAGAAAGACCGGCAGACCCAAAAGCACCGAGATCACGCCGGGGTTTAAAAGCAGCCGCAGCGGGCGAAAGCCCGACCTTCCGGCGCTGCCCGACATCAGCCGCACCCCATGGGTAAAGACAAAAAGGTTAAAGGGGACAAGCACGCCCGAGCAGAAAAACACGCCTGTTTCGCCTAAGACCGCATTCGCCAAAGGCAGCGCCATATAGCCTACGTTCCCGTATATGCAGGCAAAGCGAAAAATATCGGCGTTGGTCTTGTCGCCCTTACGGAAAAACGGCAGGGACAGAAAAATGGCGATCCCGTGCAGCGCCGTGCCGCCGAGCAGGGCGAACAGCAGGTTCCGAAGCGTTGTGTCGGTGCGCTCCATTGCCGCGAACGCCTGTACCACCACGGCGGGCGTGACGATATAGAAAAGCAGATCGGTTGTAAGCTTCGCGGCTTTTTCGGTGTAAATGCCCGCCTTATCACAGGCAAAGCCCACCGCCGCGAGCACATATAGGATCGCGACCTGCATGGCTGCCGTTCCGGCATTCTGCAAAAAGCTCATGCGTCTGCGCTGTTTTCACCGCCGGGTGCCGGTGTGTCAACTTCCTTTGCGCTTTCATCCTCCTGCGCTGCCGGTTCCTCCGAAGCGGGTCTGCCGAAACGCATGTGTTCCAAGATATAAACGACGGCAAAAACGGCAAAGCCGATCTCCCCGAACGAAAACGGGAAGCCGTCCGCGAGCAGGTCGCTCTGCCCCGCTGCGGTGCAGATAAGGCGTGAAATGCCGATCACCGCCGCAAGAAATGCGGCAGGCAGCCCGAAGCAGACGAGCTTGCGCATTTCACCTCTGGGGTTCACCTGCGCTGCTATGCGTGCGAACGACAACAAAAACAGCATCATAAACGCGAGCATGGCAAGTTCCTGCAAAAGCTCGGAGACCATCGTGAAGCTGATCTTGGTCATAAAACGCAGCACGATGCGGAACATCGACCAAAACAGCGGCGTGAGCGCAAGGAAGCGATATTTGGTGAACCGTGCATCGCCTTTTAGATAGGATACCGCCAGGATCGCCATATAAACGGCGGCAAGCACGCCGCAGACCGCCTGTAAGACTTCGGCGAGCAGCCCTTCCGAAAACAACAGCGCCCCCATGGCGAGTCTGCCGCTTTCCGAAACGGTCTCGGCGGCGTTTATCACACTGAGCACCGCGTCGTACAGAAGTCCCACAGCAAACAGAGCGCTTCCGAAGAACAACGCTTGATCCTTGCGCACAAGCGCCCGGGAGGCAGGAAGGCATGCGCTGCACGCGGGCAGCGCGGCGAGCAATACTACAGCCGCCAGCAGCACGCCGTACATGACGTAAACAGACCAGTCTACCGCTTCAAAAAAGCCTGTGTGGGGTTCAATATTCGTAAACAGCTGCACGGTGCGCAGCGTGACGGCGAGCGCCGTGGCGATACCCCAAACGCAAAGCAGCAGGCGCGCATCAATTTGTTCGGATTTTCGAATATTCAGCTTCATGGCAACGATCCTCGTTTTCTGCGACGCCAAGCGCCGGTTTTACCGTTCCTCGGGCGGAATGTATTCCGTTTGCACCACGTGATTGGGAATGCGCTCACAAAGCGGCACGAATTTCCGCGGCAGGGAGACGTTTTTATACGCAGGACGCATGATGCGGCTGCCGGAGGTGAGCTCCTCGAGCCTGTGCGCCGACCAGCCCGCGATGCGCGCCGCCATGAACAGCGGCGTGAACAGCTCCTGCGGAATGCGCAGCATCTCGTAGATCAGCCCCGAATACAAATCGACGTTCGCGCACATCTTTTTCTTTTCGCCCTTATATTTGGCAAAAAGCTCGGGCGTGAGCTTTTCTATGAGCTCAAGCGTGCGGAAGCGGTCTTCAAAACCGTGTTTTTTGGCAAAGGTGCGCGCGTTTTCACGCAGGATCACGGCGCGCGGGTCCGAAAGGGTATAGACCGCGTGCCCCATGCCGTAAATGAGGCCCGAGCCGTCGCCTGCCTGTTTATGGATGACCTTCGTCAGGTAATCGGCGACCTGCCCCTCGTCGGTAGGATCGGAGATATGCTCACGCATATCCTCCACCATTTTGTAGACCTTGATGTTTGCACCGCCGTGCTTCGGGCCTTTGAGCGAGCCGATCCCCGCCGCAATGGCGGAATAGGTGTCCGTTCCGGAGGAGGTGATGCAGCGCGTGGTGAAGGTCGAGTTGTTGCCGCCGCCGTGCTCGGCATGGATGATCATGCACAAATCTAAAAGCTTGGCTTCCTCGTCCGTAAATTTGCGGTCGGGACGGATGGCGTGCAAAATGGATTCAGCCGTCTTTAAGGATTTGTCGTTCTGGTGGATATACATGCTTTTATGGTCATAGACGCGGCGCTTGACCTGATAGGCATACGCCATGATGGTGGGGATCTGTGCAATGAGCTGGATGGATTGGCGCAGCACGTTTTCCACCGAGGTGTCGTCGGGGTTTTTGTCAAAGGAATACAGCGCCAGCACCGAGCGCGCGACCTTGTTCATGATGTCGGGCGATGGTGCTTTCATGATCATGTCTTCAATGAATTCGTCGGGCAGCTCGCGGCACTCCGCCAACAGCTCGCAAAAGCGGTCAAGCTGCTTTTGCGTCGGCAGATCGCCGAACAGCAAAAGCCAAGCGACCTCTTCAAATCCGAAACGGTCCTTTTCCATGCAGTCGTGCACGATCTCGCTCATATCGATCCCGCGGTAGGTCAGGCGCCCTTCTTTCGGCACGCGCTCGCCGTCCTCGATATAATACCCCTCGACCGAGCAAATACGCGTAAGCCCCGCCATAACGCCCGTCCCGTCGGCGTTGCGCAAGCCGCGCTTTACGTCAAAACGCAGATAATCCTCAGAGCGGATACGGTTATTTTTTGCAAGCTCTTCGCATAAATTAGAAAGAGCATCGTTGGAAATAGGGGATATGTAACCGGGCATGTAAGAAAGTCTCCTTTGGCGCACCGGCTGCAGCGCGGTGCGGAAATGTATCAGGATCGGCACAGCCGAAAAAAATCGATAGATAAAGGCTCAATAGATTATTATTGTATCGCAAAACAGCCCTAAAGTCAACCAAACGCACGGGAAATTCCGAAAGGCAGGGAAACGGATGAAAACCTACGGTATTTTATGCTTTGTGCTGGCACTCGCGATGTTTGCGGCGCCCGTTGCGGTGCTGGACCTCGGTGATTTTTCATTTGCCGCCGCGCGGGAGGTGCTGTTCGGCGAGGAGACGCAGGAAACGCAGTCCGACGAAGCCGTCAATACACAGACCGTGGCGGTATTACAGGCGGCAAGTGGGAATGTCGTCGAGATGGATACGGTGGAATATCTTGTGGGCTGTGTAGCGAGTGAAATGTCGGCGGATGCCGATGCGGAAGCGCTCAAGGCACAGGCGGTGGCGGCTTATACGAATGTGCAGCGGCTCAAAGCAAACCCCGATTCGACGCTCGCTGGCGCGGATATCTCCGACGACCCGGCGCGCCACCAAGGGTATTTGGATGAAGCGGCACGCCGCGAAAAATGGGGTGACAACTATGACGCATATAACGAAAAGCTCACCGAAGCGGTGACTGCCGTGCGCGGACAAACCCTCACCTATGACGGGGCGTATATTACGGCGGCGTACTGTGCGCTGTGCCCCGGGCGGACGGAAAGCGCGGCGAACATCTGGGGCGGGGAGGTGCCGTATCTGCAATCGGTCACAAGCCCCGGCGACCGCCTTTCCCCGGATTATACCGAAACGACCGTCCTTTCCGCCGAGGAATTTCGCACAAAAGCGGCGGCAGATGCCGGGATCGTGCTCGGCGACGACCCGTCCGCATGGCTTGCCGACACGCAATATTCCGAAAACAAAACGGGCGTGGTCACGTCTGTCACCGTTGGCGGCAAGATCATGACCGGGCAGCAGCTTCGCACGATTTTGTCGCTTCGTTCGCCTGCGCTCACGGTGGAGTATGCCGACGGGCAGTTTACCTTTACCTGCACGGGCAACGGGCACGGTGTGGGCATGAGCCAATACGGCGCGGACTATATGGCGCGGCAGGGCGCGACCTACGAAGAAATTTTGGCGCATTACTATCCCGGTACGACGCTGTCCGGGGCATAAAAACGGGCTGCCGAAAGGCAGCCCGTTTTTATGCCTGCACGACCTGTCCGAAAACGGAAATCACCTCAGGGATGGCAAAATATGCGATCGGCAGGATGGTGAGCCACAGCGTTTTGAGCTTGGGCAGCTTATAAATGCCGAACGCCGCGCCGAAGAAAATCAGGATCTCAAAGACCGTACGGATCAGGATGTTCACGCGGGCGAAAACCGTTGCCTCTGCATAAAAGCCCAATGCGACCCAAAGGATATGGTGTAAAAGCTGTCCGGCCAGTACCGCGCTGAACAAAATCAACAGCGTCTTACGCCCTTTTTCGGTATCCGCTTGTGCGGCGGCGTTCAGGAAGAACGCCAAAAAGAAAAAGTCTATAATCATCAATACAAGTGAAACTGCCGCCTCCGTAATAAACCATGCGGAATCTATACCGGCTTGCACCGTTTTCATAGTAAACGGAAGGATCACCCATGAAACGACCGAATCTGCGACAAAGGGATACAGAAATTCAAAATCCGCCACCCGACCGCGAAAATTCGTATTTTTAATGAGATACGATCCGAGGAATATGCCCGAACAGATCGTAATGACCGTTTGACAAATATCGGAAACGGTGTAATACAGGGCGGGTATGCTTGCGCCGAGCGCCGCCGCGATGGAAGCGGGGGTATTCAGCGCAGTTTGTACCGCAAAAACCAAAAGCCACCAGATCAATACGATTTTCATCAGGTACAAAACCGGCTTTTTCGGCGTCTTGCGCGCCGCCGCGCGCGCGGCGGCATGCAGTGCATCTATGTCCACCGTGAAATAGTCGGCGGGCAGGTGATATGCTTCTATGATCTTCTGCGCCGCGTCGTCGGGCACCTCGCCCGTCATTTCCAACCGCTCGACCTCCGCTTCCGAGACCGATAAAAGCTCTGCGAGATCCTTTCGCCAAAGATTTTGTTCCGCGCGGAAATCCGCAAGTGTTCGAGTCGCCATAAAGCTACTCCTTCCATTTATGTATGTGCCTTACAGAAAAGGCAGATAAGTCCGAAATCCGATCAAATCCATGTGCCGATCATGGAAAGTACATCGGGAATGACGTAATACGCGATCGGTAAAGCCAAAAGCCACAGCTTTTTTAGCTTCGGCCGCTTATAAATGCCGAACGCCGCGCCGAACAGGACGGCTAAGAAAACCACCAGTTCCACAACAGTCTGTACCCAGCCAAAAACGGAAATCCCCGCAACGCCCCGAAATACCGCGTCCAAGATCAAGTTGAGCAAATACCCAAGCAGCGAAAACGTAAGCAGGGGCTTGAGCTGCTTTCGCCGTTCGTCCATGTCCTCCTCGGCGGCGGCGCGCACAAAGTACGCAAAATACACCAGAGATGCAATAACGGACACAAGTCCGAAAAACAGATACAAACCATTCCGCACGGAAAGCGTCCCGGCGCCGGCGGCGAGGGCGGCAAACGGGACGGCGATCCAGCCGGTCGCGGCGTCGGGAAGAAAGAGATACAGCCACTTGAAATCCGAGACCCCGCCGCTAAAACAGGTTTTCTTTCGGAAAAACGCGGACAGACACCCCACAGAAACAAGCCCGACCGCCGCCGCGCTGAGCCGCAAAAGCGTAGCGAACGGCTCGCGCGTCGTGTCGCCCGATGCGGCAAGGTAGATTAGAACGGTCAGCAGAATAATGGCAAGCAGAACAAGAAGTTGCCAAACAATGTCAACCTTGATCAGATATGCGATCGGGTGTTTAGGCGTCTTGTGCGATGCGTTGCGCGCGGCGCGGCGCTCGGAACTGTCGACCGCCCGGCGTGCCGCGAGGAATAAGGTCTCGCGCGCGTCCGTGTCCGTATTTGCATCGTCCGGCTCTGTGCCGTTGGGCAAAAGGGGCTCATTTTCCATGTCGTACCCTCCGTTTTTTGCAGCGAATTGTAAAAAGTAAGCACAATTTGTGTATATGCACAACTTCTCGCCCGTATAAGTCTGCTTTATTGTATCATATTTCAAACCGTGTGTAAAGCGCGGCGGCATACGCCGTCACAAGAAATTCTGAAGAAAAAGGCTTGACTTTCTCTTTACTACATTGTATAATACCACTTGCAATTTCACACAGCGGTATTGTGTAATGGTAGCACAGCGGACTCTGACTCCGTATGTAGAGGTTCGAATCCTTTTACCGCTGCCAGAAAACCCAAAGGGGCTTTTGCCCCTTTGGGTTTTCTTTGTTGGATAAAAAGGCTCCCAATTAAAAAGCTGCATGCAAATACGGGTTCAAAGCAGCTTTTGCTTCAAAAATTCTGCGCAGAGGGCAGCGGCCTTTTGATACCCGCGCGCGGTCAGGTGCACACCGTCCGCCGAAAAGAGGCGATATTGCCGATAAAACGGGGTGTAGAGATCGAGGATCTGCATATCGAGGTCCTTTGCAAGCGCACAAACCGCCGCGTTGCGTTCGCAGACCGCCTGATTGCGTTCGTGCAGGCGTCTTCGGTGCTTTTCGGCGCAGATCGGTGTAGTCAGCACCGGCGATATGGGAATTTTCGGATGTGCCGCGCGCAGAGTATGCAGTAGGTTTTCGTAATGGGCTTTGTATGCGTCGGTGCCCAAATGCCAGCCGTGCAGACCGTTGTTTAGTAAAATGCAGTCGCAGCGCGGCATCTGTGCGATAAAAAGCCGCAGACTTTCCAACAAAAAGGGATTGTCGATGCTTTTGGAGGAGGCAAAGCTGTCCGCATAAGCAACGCCGCACAGCAGGCGGTTGACCTTGGCGCGGTAGCCGCAGGAAATGGAGTCCCCGATGAGCAGCGCACGCGGCAGCGTAGGATCCGTACTGTGCTCATGCCAAACATTGTCCCACTCAAAAGTTTCCAAAACACAGACTGTATCTTCCTTTTGGTAGGTAAAACCGTTAGACTTCATCGATCACACTCCTTTTATCTTACAGAAACTTGAAGCGGCGGTTCGGCTTCGCCCGGCCGCCGTATTTTACAAACGTGTTATGAGGTGAGTATAGCACAGCTCTCCGGTAAAAACTTTCGTTTTTCTGCACGAATGTTTTGAGATTCGACCGAGAAACGCACACACGGTGTACTTCGCATTAAAAACAGGAGCCCTGCCAAAGCAAGGCTCCTGAAAATCAAAACTTACGGTTTGAACGCGGTTTATGCCTGTTCGTCTGCGGGGGATTCCGTTTCCACCGCCGTTTCCGCCTGCGCGTCGTCGGCTTTTTTCGCCTTTTTACGCTCACCGATGCTCAACAGCAGGTTGAGGATGATGCCCGCGACCGCGGCGCCCGCCACGCAGGGGATGCCGTTCGTAAAGCCCGGGAACGGGATGTTGCCGCCGAAAGCATACTGCCCGCCGAGACCGATGATCATAATGCACGCGATGACGGCGATGTTCTTTGAGGAGAACATGTCGCATTTCTTGTCGATCATGATCGCGATGCCCTGTGCGGCGATCGCGCCGAACAGGTAGATCTCAAGCCCGCCGATAACTGCGGTCGGGATGGCGTAAATGCCGCGGATGAGGGGGGTGAAGCAGGCGACGACCATTGCGATGATCGCCGCAACGACAAGAACAGGCACGGAGAAGACTTTGGTAATCGCCATGGTCGAGATATTCTCACCGTAGTTCGTGCCGGCAGGGCCGCCGATCATACCCGTGATCATATCGCCGATACCGTCGCCGATAAGGTTGCGGTCCAGCTTGCCGACCAGATCATATTTCTTGGAAATGCCCTTGCGGCGCGCCACGTCGTTGACGTAAATGTCAAGCTGATACATATGCGCGGTGGATTCGGGGATCGTTGCGATGGCAATGGGCATGATGGCAACGACCGCTGCAAGCGAGGGCTTCGGCAGGGAGAACGCGGGGAGCGCGAAGATGCTGCCGTTGCCGGCTTTCCATACGGAGGCGGAAACGAGCGATTCCACCGTCATCTGGTCAAACAGGTTCATGCCGTCGGTGCGCCCGCCTGCAAAATAGATGATCGCAGCAACCGCACAGCCGAGCGCCGCGCCCAAGAGCAGCGGCAGCTGGCCGAGGAAGCCCTTGAGGTATCTCGAGAAGAGGATCGTGGCAAGCAGCGTGGAAAGCGACACGAGCCACACAAGCCCCATGCTGCCTGTGAAGGTCGCGGACGGCGTGTAGGCGTCCGTCAGCGCGTTGCCCGCAAGCGTCAGACCGATGATCATCGCGACGGGGCCCGTGATGGTGGGGGGCAGGATCTTTTCTACGGCGTCGGTGCCGAACAGCTTGATGATGAGACCTGCGGCGATGGAGACAAAGCCGGACATCACAATGCCGAACTGCGCGTATTGGATCGCTTCCGTCGGAAGCGTCGCGACCGCGCCCTCCTGCCAGGCAAGCATTTGCGCATATGCCTCAGGCGAGAGCTTTTCCATCACGGTCTCGCTGGTGACCAGCGCCGAGATCGCCGTCAAATACGCGAAACTCGACCCGTAGTAGAGCGGGATCTTGCGCCCGGTGATCAGGATAAAGCAGATCGTGGCAAGGCCGCTGGCAAAGATCGTGGTGGACACCTGAAAACCGGTGATCAGTGCCACGGTGACCGTTGCGGGGAACATGACGATGACCTGCTGCACGGCGTACAGCAGAAGCTGCCAAAACGGCGGCCGTTCGTCGGGGAGGTAGCCGTAAACTTTTTTCTCTTTCATCCGAAACCCTCACTTTTTTATTCTTGGATCGCCCAAAGGCGAACACAAAGTTGGCTCAAAGAAAACGCCGGCTTCGCACAAAGCGTGCAAGCATGGCGTCTGCGAAACAGCGTTTAAAACGCCGATATACCAAAACCCCCGTTGGCTTTGTCGCGGCGGCAGCCCGAAGCCCCCGCCTGTATCATACAAATTTTAGCATGGCGCACACGAGAAGTCAACAAAGAAATCCCGTTTTTGACAAAACCCGCATATCCCACATACCGGCTTGTAAACCCGGTGCAAAGTGTGGTAATATTTCATAAAGACACAGGCCAATAAGCTGTCGGTGCGTTATCGGCATATCGGGTTTGATCCACGACAGCTTAGTAAGGAGAAGCTTATGTATCGCATTTTGATCGTGGAGGATGACCCCGGCATCGCAAAGGCGGTTGCCGCAGCGCTGCAAAAATGGGAACTGGACGCGCGCTGTGTCACGGATTTCCGCAATGTGATGGCGGAATTCGCGCAGTACGACCCGCATTTGGTGCTTTTGGACATTTCCCTGCCGTTTTTCAACGGCTACCATTGGTGCTCGGAGATCCGCCGCGTGTCCAAGGTTCCGGTGATCTTCATATCCTCCGCGTCGGACAATATGAATATCGTTATGGCGATGAACATGGGCGCGGATGATTTTATTGCCAAGCCCTTTGACCAAAGCGTCTTGACGGCAAAAATTCAGGCGCTTTTGCGGCGCACCTATGATTTTGCCGCTGCCGTGCCGATCTTAGAACACCGCGGCGCGCTCTTAAACACGGGCGACAATACGTTGACTTACGAAGGGCGCCAGATCGAGCTTTCCAAAAACGAATACCGTATTTTGTACACGCTGCTCGAAAACAAGGGCAAGGTCGTCAGCCGCGAAAAGCTGATGGAGCGCCTTTGGGAGACCGACAGCTTCGTGGATGAAAATACCCTCACGGTCAATGTCAACCGATTGCGCAAAAAGCTGGATGCCGCAGGACTTCCGGGCTTTATCACGACCCGCTTCGGCGTGGGGTATCTGGTGGAATAAAGGGAGGGGAAGGCATGCGTATCTTTCTTGTTTATCTCAAGCAATATCGGCTGGGTATCGGGTTGTTTTTTCTGTTCTGTGCGGTCTTTGCGGCGGCGTTTTACCTATACAGCCTGCCTTTGGGCGCGGTGCTTTACCCTGCGGCGATCTGTCTTGCGGTCGGGGCGACGGCGCTGCTTATCAAAGCCCGTATTTTGCGCAAAAAGCACCGTGCGCTTTTAGAAATGATGCAGCGCCCCGCCGCGCTGATGGAAGGTTTTCCCGAAGCCGTCACCGTGGATGACCTCGACTATCAGGCGATCATCGAGAAGCTGCGCGACGAGCAGCGCGCGCTCGAAAACAATATGAATGCGCGCTATACGGATATGCTCGAATACTATACCGTCTGGGCGCACCAGATCAAAACACCCATCGCGTCCATGCGCTTAACATTGCAAAACGAGGATTCGGACGCAGCACGCCGCGCGTCGGAGGATCTGTTCCGCATCGAGCAGTATGTCGAAATGGTGCTGATGTTCCTGCGGCTGGATGCCGATTCCACCGACTATGTGATCCGTTCGTATGATCTGGACGCCATCTTGAAACAAGCGGTGCGCAAATTCTCCACACAGTTCATCTATAAAAAGCTCCGCCTTTCCTACGAGGGTGTGCAGACCTCTGTCGTCACCGACGAAAAATGGCTGCTGTTCGTGATCGAGCAGGTGCTTTCCAACGCCGTCAAATACACGCCCGCAGGCGGCGAGATCACCATAACTTTGGAAAGCCCCAAAACGCTTTGCATCCGGGACACGGGCTGCGGCATCGCGCCCGAGGATCTGCCGCGTATTTTCGAAAAGGGCTACACCGGCTTAAACGGCAGGGCGGACAAAAGCGCAAGCGGCATCGGGCTGTATCTCTGCCGGCGGATCCTTCAAAATCTCGGGCACTCGATCTCCGCGCAGTCCGAAGTGGGCAAGGGCACCGTTATCTCCATCGATCTTGCGCAAAATGCGCTGGAGGTGGAATGATCAGGTGTTAGATGTCAGAGGTTAAAGGGGAGAAGCCCGGCGGGAAAGTTTGTGTGCAATGAAGCCCCGCACAACCCGTAGGGCGGGAGAAAGCCCCCGCCCTACGCAATAACCATGCTTTTTCGCACAGCAGGAAATCTTCTGCACAGCCCCGTAGGGACAGCCCTTGCGGCTGTCCGCGTGCAGGCGCCGAATAACAGACGCGCAATAAAAACGATCCAAAAGCCACTTCTTACAAAACCGTAAGATTTGCACGGGGAAATGTAAGCCGAATCGATGGCGAAGCGTTTCCCCGTTTTGCTACAATAAGGCCACAAGAACGAAGCAAGGAGGCGTGCAGATATGCACATCTTAGAAGTCACAGGGCTTAAAAAGACCTACACCACCCGTTTCGGCGGCAACAAGGTGGAGGCGCTCAAAAACGTAACGTTCAGTGTGGCACAGGGCGAGTATGTAGCGATCATGGGCGAATCGGGCTCGGGCAAAACAACGCTTTTGAACATTTTGGCGGCGCTCGACAAGCCCACGGGCGGCAAAGTCTTGCTCGACGGCGTGGATCTTTCCGAGATCAAAGAATCCGAGGTTGCCGCCTTTCGGCGCGACAACTTAGGTTTCGTGTTTCAGGATTTTAATTTGCTTGACACCTTTTCTTTGCAGGACAATATCTTCCTGCCGCTGGTGCTCGCCGGCAAGCCGTATAAGGAAATGCAGGCATGTCTTGACCCCATTGCGCAGAAGCTCGGCATTGCCGACATCTTAAAAAAATACCCGTATGAGGTCTCCGGCGGGCAAAAGCAGCGCGCGGCGGTGGCGCGGGCGCTCATTACAAATCCGCGTCTGGTGCTTGCCGACGAGCCGACGGGCGCGCTTGATTCCAAAGCGACCGACGAACTGCTGCGCTTGTTTCGGGACATCAACCGCGGCGGACAGACCATTCTGATGGTGACACACTCCGTCAAAGCCGCCAGCCACGCAGAACGTGTGCTCTTTATCAAGGACGGCGAGGTGTTCCACCAGATCTACCGCGGCGAGAGCACGAATGAACAGCTGTACCAAAAGATCTCGGACACGCTGACCATGCTTGCGACGGGCGGTGAGCGCAAATGAAAAACGGGTTGTATACAAAGCTCGCGTGGACGGGTATCCAAAAGAACCGAAAGTTATATCTGCCCTACATGCTCACCTGTATCGGCATGGTGATGATGTGCTATATCGTATCATTCCTCAAGTACAGCCCCGTTTTCGGGCAACTTCCCGGCGGCAACACCGTACAGGCGTTTTTGAACATGGGCTTCGGGGTCATGTGCGTGTTTTCACTGCTGTTCCTGTTTTACACAAACTCCTTTCTCGTGCGGCGGCGGAAAACCGAATTCGGGCTTTACAACATTCTCGGCATGGGCAAGAAAAACCTGGCGCTGGTGCTGGGAATCGAAACGTTGCTCATCGCCCTGATCACGCTTGCGGCGGGACTTTTCTGCGGTATCCTGTTTTCCAAGCTCGCGGAGCTCGGCATCGTGAAAATTTTAGGCGGGACGGCGGATTTCTCGTTCCATATCGACCTGCAATCTATTCGTGATACGCTGCTGCTGTTCGTCGTGATCTACACGCTGCTGTATCTCAACACCCTGCGGCAGCTTCACTTAACAAACCCGATCGAACTTCTGCACAGTGAAAATGCGGGCGAAAAGCCGCCGAAGGGCAATGTCCTTGTCGCCGTATTCGGCGCGGTGCTGCTGATTGCCGCATATGTGCTGGCAGTTTCCATCGAAGACCCGATTACAGCTATGATCTGGTTTTTTGTGGCGGTTATCATGGTCATTCTCGCGACCTATCTGCTGTTTGTCTCGGGCTCTGTCACGATCTGCCGCCTGCTGCAAAAGAACAAGAAATATTACTATAAAACCAACCATTTTATCTCTGTCTCCTCCATGCGCTACCGCATGAAGCGCAACGGTGCAGGGCTTGCGTCCATTTGCATACTGTGCACGATGGTGCTCGTCATGGTCTCGTCCACCGTGTGTTTGTATATCGGGAAAGAAGACAGCCTGCGCATGCGCTACCCGCGCAACTATAACCTGAATGTGTCGGTGGAGTCTCTGGACATGCTGCACGGCGAGCCCGTCCGGCAGTCGCTTGACGCGCTCGATTCGATTTGCGAGAATCACGGCTATGCGCCCACCAACGTTTTGTCCTATCCGACCGCCGCGTTTGCCGGGCTTATACAAAACGACCGCATTTTGCTGGAGGTGCCCGAATCGGTCAACCAGCTTACGGATATTGAAAACTTATGGCAGTTTTTCATTATCTCCTTGGAGGATTACAACCGCTTGATGGGCGCATCGGAAACGCTCGCAGACGATGAGGTCATGGTGTATGTCACCAAAGATCAGACCTATGACGCGCCGACCTTGACGATTGGCACGGGCGAGCCGCTGCAGATCAAAAAACAGGCGGAGAGCTTTGTGGACAACGGCGTGGACGCCATGCAGGTCATCGCAAGTATGTATATCATCGTGCCGGACTTTGACGCGGCGGTCACGGAATTTTCCGAACAGCAGACCCCGGCGGAGCTCAATTACATTTACGCGTTTGACCTCTCGTGCTCGGACGACGCACAGATCGCTTTGCAGGAGGAAATGGACACGGCGCTCTCTGCGATTGAAACGCAGGCGGGCGAAGACAGCGGCTTTAATCTGCTGCTTGAAGGCGTCGCGACGGAACGCTCTTTCTTCTACGGCATGTACGGCGGGCTGTTCTTCTTGGGGATCTTGCTCGGGATCGTGTTCATCTTCGCCGCGGTGCTCATCATTTACTACAAGCAGGTGTCCGAAGGGTATGAGGATCAGTCGCGGTTTGAGATCATGCAGAAGGTCGGCATGACGGGGCGCGAGATTCGCCGCAGCATCAATTCGCAGGTCCTGACGGTGTTTTTCCTGCCGCTTATCATGGCGGGTGTGCACTTAGGCTTTGCGTTCCCGCTGATTCGCAAGCTGCTGCTTATCTTCAGCCTGACGAACTTCAAGCTGCTGATCCTTGTCACGGTGTGCTGCTATCTGATCTTTGCGCTTTTCTATGTGCTCGTCTACCGCGCGACCTCGCGCGCATACTATTCCATCGTGAGCACAGGCGAACGGGATAAGGCGTAAACGCTGTTTTTCGGCAGCGGGAGTAAACTGATGTGGAATGTGAAACCGAAAAGCCGTCGCGGGATTTTTCCTGCGGCGGCGTGCGAACACAAATCAAAAGGGCTTTGCCGCGCGCTCGCGCACGGGGTGATCCTCACAGGGCTTGCCGCCGTCTCGGTGCTTGCCGTTCCCACAGGGCTTTTGTTCCTGCTGATTGCGGGGATCTGGTCGGCGGTGGACTGGTGCGCCGGAAAATTAGAGACTTTGTAGAGGCGGCTTTAGACCGCAGAGGAAATATTCGAATGACGCGCAATCGCTCCAAATCGGCGCCTAGGATACCTGCTCAAATTTCTATAATTATAGGAATTAAAATTCAACAATAATAGGAATTCAATTGAAATAATTATAGGATTTTATTGATTTTCCCCTTGAAGTGTGTTATCCTGTATTTGCAGCTCATACTAAACAGGGGAGATCGTTATGGCGAGATATTATCACAGATATGTAGAAAAAACGATAGAAAAGAAATTGCGTTCGGCAGGCGCCGTTGTTTTGGAAGGGCCGAAATTCTGCGGCAAAACCACAACGGCGCTGCGCTATGCGGAAAGCTCCATTCGTCTGAATACGGTGCAAATGATCGAGCTTGCAAAAATGGAAACCAAAAATGTTCTGAACGGCAAAACGCCGAGGGTGATCGACGAGTGGCAGACCGTGCCGGACATTTGGAACGAAGTGAAAGGTTGGATAGACGAAAACCCCGCCTTCGGGCAATTCATTCTGACCGGTAGTTCGACGCCGGCGGATAAGAGCAAGATATACCATTCGGGTGCAGGGCGCATCGCGAAAATTAAAATGCGCCCGATGAGTCTTTCTGAGTCGGAGGATTCCAAACGTATCGTCTCCCTTGGCAGCTTATTTGCCGAGGACGACATCTCTGTTTTTGATGAAAATCGCGGCTTCGGGCTGGAAAAGGTTGCGACGCTGATTTGCCGCGGCGGCTGGCCTCTTGCCATTGCTGCAGGCGAGGATATTGCTTTGGATGTCACAAAAAACTATTACGAGGGCCTGTTCAATTTTGAGTACAGCGAAAACGAAAAGTTCCGCAACAAAAAGCCGGAGCTTTTGCGGATGATCTTAAGAAGCTATGCCAGGCATATTTCAACACAAGCGCCGCTGAAAACGATTCTCTCCGACATTGAAAGCGCAAACAACAGAACATTAGACCCGAAAACGTTGGACGATTATTTGGACGCCTTAAAAGACCTGTTCATTATTGAGGATATGGAAGCGTGGAACCCGAATCTCCGCAGCAAGGCGGCAATCCGCACCACGCCGACAAGGCATTTTGTAGATACCTCGATCGCAGCGGCTGTTTTGGGGATCTCGCCGAACGATCTGATGCATGACTTAAACTCGTTCGGATTGTTTTTTGAGGACATGGCGGTGCGCGATCTGACGATTTACGCTTCGCTGATCGACGGTGAGGTGAAGCATTACAGAGACAGCTCCGGCTTGGAATGTGACACGATCATTCACCTTGCAAACGGGCAATGGGCGGCGATTGAAATCAAGCTCGGCGGGGAACGACTGATCGAAGAGGGTGCCAAAAATCTGAACAAGCTGAAAAAGGTTGTTGATGAAAACAATTTGGCGTTTCAAATGATTTTGACCGCAACAGGACCGTCCTACCGAAGACCGGACGGCATCTATGTCGTTCCTATAAATTGCTTAACGGCCTGAGGCGTCACAAAACAATTTGGCGGTCAACGTATGAAAAACGGACGGCGATTGACTGAACGCAAAAGGAGGGACACATCATGCAGCGGCTGATTTTCCATGTGGATGTTAATAGTGCCTATCTGTCGTGGGAGGCGGCGCGCCGCGTTGCCGCAGGCGGGGAAGACCTGCGCAAAATCCCCTCCGCCATCGGCGGCGACCCCGAAAAGCGCACGGGCGTCATTTTGGCGAAGTCCATCCCTGCCAAGCGCTTCGGCGTGCGCACGGGCGAACCCGTTTCTGCGGCACTGCGCAAATGCCCGAAGCTGGTGCTCGCCAAACCCGACTTTCGATTGTATACCAAGAATTCCAAAGCGTTTATGGATATTTGCCGCCGTTTCGCGCCCGTTGTCGAAAAATTCAGCATCGACGAGTGCTTCCTCGATATGAGCGGCACGGGGCAGCTGTACCCCGACCCCGTCGCCGTGGCGCACCAAATCAAGGACACCATCCGCGAAGAACTCGGCTTTACCGTTAACGTCGGCGTGGCTGAAAACAAGCTGCTTGCGAAAATGGCGAGCGATTTTGAAAAGCCGGACCGCGTCCATACGCTGTTTCATGACGAGATCCCGACAAAGCTTTGGTCGCTGCCCGTCGGCGAGCTGTTTTCCGTAGGCCGCGCGACTGCGCAAAAGCTCGAAAATGCGGGCATTCATACCGTCGGCGCGCTTGCCGCCATGCCGCTTGCAAGCGTGCAGGCGCTGCTCGGTAAAAAATGGGGGCGGCAGCTGCATGATTTCGCGAACGGCGTGGACGATTCGCCCGTCTCGGAAGAAGCGGAACAGGCGAAGGGGTACAGTGTCTCTACCACACTCGCGGAGGATGTGACCGATCTAAAAGCCGCGCATCAAATTCTGCTGGAGCTTGCCGACAGCGTCACCTCTCGCATGCGCGCGGACGGCGTGCGCGCGTCGTGCGTATCCGTTTCCATCCGCACAAATACGTTTCAAAATCGTTCGCACCAGAAAAAGCTGTATGAACCCACGGACATCACCAAGGAAGTCTACGAGGTCTCCAAAGCCCTGCTCGACGAGCTTTGGAAAACGAAAGTCCCGCTGCGGCTTTTGGGCGTAGCCCTGACACAGCTTGAATCTGAGGAAACAGAGCAGATGAGCCTGTTCCCTGATGAAAAAAAAGAAAAGGCGCGCACACTCGACCGCACGCTGGACGATATCCGCAGCCGCTTCGGTGCGGACACGGTCAAGCGGGGCTCCACGTACCGCACCAAGCTCGACGTCGGCAAAAAATACAAAGCGCAGCTTGAACCTGAGCAGACCGAACAGGAAGATTAACGATAGAAACGGCAGGGCAAACGCCCTGCCGTTTGTGCGCCGACAATCCAAATTTTACCGCCCTGCGTTTGCCGCGCAGGGCGGTTTTTGTCATCTTTTGCGGCTGCCGTTTTTGCTGCATGAACCCTATTTTGTACGGCAATACTAACCTTGTCATTCTTGCGGCGAGGGGCGACGGTATGCAGTATAACAAGGTCGAGATCTGCGGCGTAAACACATCGAAGCTTGAAGTGCTCAAAGAGTCCGAAAAAATGGAGCTGCTGCGGAAAATGCACGCGGGCGACAAGTCCGCGCGCGACAGGCTGGTGAACGGCAATCTGCGCTTGGTGCTCAGCGTGATCCAGCGGTTCTCGAACCGCGGCGAAAACCCGGACGACCTGTTTCAGGTTGGCGTGATCGGTCTGATGAAAGCCATCGACAACTTCGATATTTCCCAAAACGTCCGTTTCTCGACTTATGCCGTGCCCATGATCATCGGCGAGGTGCGGCGGTACCTGCGTGACAATAACACCCTGCGCGTCAGCCGTTCCATGCGCGACACCGCCTACCATGCCATGCAGGTGAAAGAGAGGCTTCAAAACAAGCTGAACCGCGACCCCACCGTCCAGGAGATCGCCGAGGAAATGCAGCTGCCTGCGTCGGAGATCGTCATCGCACTTGAAGCCATCGTCGAGCCCGTGTCGCTGTATGAGCCCGTGTATTCCGACGGCGGCGACACGATCTATGTTATGGATCAGGTAGGCTCCTCGGACAGCGACCGCGACTGGCTCGACGAGATCGTGATGAAGGAGACGATCCAAGGGCTTTCCGCACGCGAAAAGAAAATTTTATACCTGCGTTTTATGCAGGGCAAGACCCAGACCGAGGTCGCTTCGGAGATCGGCATTTCTCAGGCACAGGTCTCGCGGCTGGAAAAGGGTGCGGTCAAAAAGATCAAAGGACAATGACAAACCGGGCGCCTTCGAGACATATACTGTCTCGGAGGTGCTTTTTCTATGAATTGCTGTGTTACCGATCTGCGGGATAAAGAGGTCATCAATTTGAAAGACGGCTGTCGGCTCGGATGCGTGTGCGATGCGGAGATCGACACCTGCACGGGCAGGGTGATTGCCCTCATTATTTTCGGAAAAAATAAGCTGTTTGGGCTCATGGGGCACGGGCAGGACATCCGCATCTGCTGGGAGGAGATCGAGGTCATCGGGGATGATACGATTCTCGTCAGCTTCGACTGCCCCGCCGAATGCAAGCCCTCGAACAAAAAGAAAAACCCGCTGGAATCGCTGTTCCGGCAAGGATAAAGGTAAGGAAAATCGAACATAATGTGCCGAAAACTCGGTCCTGCGGCGGCTTTTCCCTTTTTCACCGTTGGCGGGCGTCAGCCCGCCTGCCGCCTCAAAAGAAAAAATCCATCCGTATTCCCGTCGTTTTCGGTGCTGCGCAGTTTCAAAGGAACAGATTCTCGCTTGGATAAGCTGGCACGCTGAAACAAATTGAAAGTTTTAACGCCGTTCAGACGGAAAGATACCGCTTGAAACCACATCGGGTTCGACTTTCCTTACCTTAAGGAGATGCGCCATGGCATTTTACAATCGTATGCGCGCTGTGGAATATGCGCGCCGCTGGAGCTTTTCCCGAAACCCCGCTTACTATAATTTTGACGCCATCGGCGGGGACTGCACGAATTTTATTTCGCAGTGCCTGTTCGCCGGCAGCGGCAAAATGAATTACCGCAAGACCTTTGGGTGGTATTACACGGACTTAAACCGCCGTGCCCCCGCGTGGACGGGCGTGCGGGAGCTGCACCAATTTCTGACGACCAACCGCGGCGCGGGCCCCTACGGCAGCGAAACGACCTTACAGCAGCTCGAACCGGGCGACATCATACAGCTTGATTTCGGCAGCGGCTTTGCCCATTCGCTGTTGGTGATTTCCAATGGGGATGACGTGCGCGTTGCCACGCATACGGATGACAGCTTTGACCGGCCTTTAGACAGTTATTACTATGTCACTGCGCGGTACATCCATATCGACGGCGTGCGGATCTGATGCCTGCATTCGGCGGCAATCATCCATTTTATCATCATATCCCATGCCGGCAATACATGGCTATATATTTAATTAAGTATATTGCCAATTTCATATACCTCTAATAAAATGGATACAGAGGTGCAAAGCGGTATGATTCGATTAACGCTGGATAAAGTGCTGGAAAACCGTGACTTGACCCGATACGAGCTGGCAAAGAGAACGGGCATACGGTATCAAATCATTGATAACTACTACAAAAACAAGGTCAAACGATATGACAGCTATGTACTGGAACGCATTTGTGATGCGTTAGGCTGCCAAATTTCCGATGTGATCGAATATAAAAAATAAAAGCAGAGCTACAACGCTCTGCTTTCTCTTTTTGGCAAAGTTGCAAATTTGCGAATCCGCCCCGATTTGATTCCAATACAGGATTTTTCTCTCCCTCCGAGTCGTCGGCAAGCCGCCGACCCACCTCCCTCGTCAGAGGGAGGAAAAGGGTTGACCTAAGTTTTGTTTTTATCCTTTCCTGCACACCAGGCACACCCAGCCGCCGTCCTCGGTGCGCGCGTCTACGGTGAAGCCATGCGCTTGCAGGGCGTCGAGCACATCGCCTTCTCGCAAGTCGATGATGCCGGAAGCGATAAACACCGAATCTGGTTTCATAAATTTCCCGACGTCCCGCAAAAATTGGACAATGACGTCGGCGACGATGTTCGTCACCACCACGTCATATTGGCCCGTTACGTCGTCCGCGAGGTTGCCCTGCAAAAACGTGAGCTTGGGTTCTGCAAAACCGTTGCGCCGCCCGTTTTCCTTTGCCGTTTTGACCGCGAGCGCGTCAATGTCCACGCCCACGGCGCTGCCCGCACCCAAAAGCAGGGCGGCGATCGCCAAAATCCCGCTGCCGCAGCCGACGTCGAGCACCGTGCAGCCCGGGCGCACCGCGTTTTCCAGTGCCTCCAGGCAAAGACGGGTGGTCTGGTGCCCGCCCGTGCCGAATGCAAGTCCCGGTTCGAGCGCCAGCACCGCGCGGTTCTCGGGGTTTTCGGCATCCTCGCGCCAAAGCGGTTGAATCAGCAACCGTTTGCCGACGGGCAGGGGATGAAAATATGCTTTCCAATTGTTCTCCCAGTCCTCGCTTTTGCAGATCAGCGTGTCGATCTCGTGCGCGATGCCTGCCGCCGTCAGGCGCTCCGAAAGGTAGGCGAGCGCCTCATTGGGGCTCGTTTCGGGCGAATAATACAAATGGATGCGCGCTTTGGTGCGATCCTTCGCGAGCAGCTCCTCGTCAATGAGGTCAATATGTGCGATCTCGCGCGTTTCTTCCTCCAGCGTGCGGTAATCCTCGATATAAATGCCACCCGGCGCCGCCATGCTAGCAATGTCTGCGGCACGATCCGTATCTGCCGCGTTTATTGTAATGCAAACTTCCGTCCAGTCCATGTTTTCCACCTTACAAAATACGCCGCCCAACGCCGGGCGGCGTTTCGTTTGTCAAAATATCTTCCTGAAAAGCCACACAAAAAGTTTTCGACCGCCTTTTTCAAAAGGCGGCGGAGTCGAGGGGCAGCGCCCCCGTCGCGTCCCGCAGGACGCGAAATCCCTTTCGTTCAAAAAGCGCAGGAGGGGCGTAAAACGTCCCGGCGGGACGTTTTACGGTGGGGAACCCTCGCCGGGGGTTCCCCGATGCGCCGTGTAACAACACATGGATGCATTTCTTTTAAGCAACGTGTGAAAGATGTATATGTATTTCGGTAGCTTAATATTTATTGTGCACCTTTTCGCAGAAGCACAAAAGGTCGCGGATCTCGAGCTTCGTGCCGTCGTCGAGCACCGCCGTGCCGGACATTTTGCCGAACACCTGATGCTGGTCGGTGGTGATGAGCTTTACGTCGATTTTCGCCGCGCGGTCAAGCACGGGGGTGAAATCCATTTCGAACCGCCCGTCGCTCGACGAGATCTTCCACGGCTCCAGATACGAGTGCTTCGGGATGTGGAACGTTACGTCGTCT
The DNA here is from genome assembly GCA_944384995.1 of uncultured Clostridia bacterium. Lineage (GTDB taxonomy): Bacteria > Bacillota > Clostridia > Oscillospirales > Acutalibacteraceae > Fimenecus. The sequence continues at coordinate 72,005 of CALWVN010000002.1, forward strand.
AACTTGTGCCCCACGCCGTCGTAAAACAGGATATTCTCGCTCGCCGCCGAGGTGTCGCCAAAGCCGTAGCCGATGTTGAAGCCGAACGGCTTCCCCTCCACAACGCCGTTGCCCGAACCCCAATACCAGGTGTTGTCATAGGTCCAAACACCGCGTCCCCAGTCGAGCGTGCCGAAGTCCGTTTCGGGGTCGAAAACATAGGTCTTGCCGTCAAAATGCGCTTCGCCGCTCGCGCGCATACAGTTGATCTTCTGGTTGTAATAAAACGCTTTGCGGCTTTCTTTCCACGGCGTGGCGATGACCATGGTGTCCATCGGCGGCTGCTCAAGCGTCAGGTCGCAGGTGAACGTCTTGCCGTCCAAGAAATTCTTGAACGAACAGACAATGCGCCGCCTGCCGTCCTCCTTGGCGAATTCCATGTTGAGCCGCTTGTCGCGATAGACGGTGTTGCCGCGCTCGCTCGTTTCGGGCAGATGCAGTTTCCCCATGGGAAACGGCTGCAAGATCGTCTCGGTGTGCTCCCACGGCGTGTCGCCGAAGGTGATGAGCGAAACGGAATGCAGACCGACATAGCCGTCGTCGGAAATGGTGAACGCCAGCGCGCATTCCTTCGAGACGACCAAATAGTAGTCCCATTCCTTGATGCGGAATTTCGGGGCTTTGATGTCTTCGCGGCTGTAGATCTGCACAAGCTGCCGCGACCAGCCCGGTTCTTTCAGACTGCCGTCCACACGCAGCAGCTTTTGAACGGATGTGACCTCATGGTTTCTCATAGCTTTCCTCCCCATAGGATAAGACCGACTTGTCAGTCCAGATTCACGGTTTTGTTTCGGTCGCCGCGCGCGTGGTTATAAAGCTTGCGGTTGTCGAGCGCCCAAACGCGGTTGGAAAATGCACCCGGCTGTAAAGGGGCGAGCGTTTCGGTGATCTGGTAGACGCGCGCGTCCATCAAATCGAGCTCCGATAAAAGCTCCGCTTCCAAAAAAGCGGGACGCACCGCCGCGCCGAACTCCGGCTCGCCGTGGTGTGAAAGCACCATGTGCTGCAGCAGCATGGATTTTTCTTCAGGAATCCCGAGCGCTTTGGCGGCTTCGTCGATCATCATTGCGCCCTTGACAAGATGCCCGATGAGGTTGCCCTCCACGGTATAGCCGGAGGCGATCCCCGCGTTGCCGACCTCAAATTCCGTGAGCTTGGCGATGTCATGCAAGATCGCACCCGCACACAACAGGTCTGCGTCCACGAACGGGTATATGCGGCAAACGCCCTCGCAAAGCCGAACGATAGAAAGCGTGTGCAGCAAAAGACCGCCGCGGATCGCGTGGTGCAGCCGGTATGCCGCCGGCCATTTGAGCAGATCCGCCTTGTGCTCGTTCAGCATATGCAGCACGAGCTTTTGCAGGTCCTTGTCCTGGAATGCCTCGACACATTCTACGAGCTTTTCAAACATGTATTCGCTGTTATAAGAAGCCGAGCGCACGAATTCCGAAATATCCACGCCGTCCTGCTCCGTCGCGCGGCGGATGCGCTCCACGCGGAACTGGTCCGCGCCGTTGTACTGCGATATCGTGCCGCGCACCTTTACAAGCGTCTCGGCGGGGAACTGCCCCTGCGCGGCTTCGTTGTAGTCCCAATATTTTGCGGAGATCTCCCCGTCGCTGTCGGAAAGGATGAGGTCAAGGTAATCCTTCCCCTTGGCGGTGACCTTCTTTTCCGATTTTGTAATGAGGGCAAAGCCCTCGTAAAGCCCGTTTTGATTGATCTGCTTGAAGTTCATACCGCTTGCTCCTTTGGTTCGCTGCCTTAAAGTATAGCATGAATTCCGGGAAAGGTAAATCTTTTCCTACAAATCTATGCAAGCTCCCGATACATGGCTGAAGCGGCGTCCTTAGGTGCAAATTCGTTGACGGCAAGCACCTCGTAACGCTTAACGCTGCCGCCCAGATTCAGCGCGATGATATCGCCGACCTTTACGTCGTAGGAAGCGCGCGCCGTTCTTCCGTTGACCTCGGCGCGTCCCGCGTCGCAGATCTCGTTGGCGACGGTACGGCGCTTGACGATGCGCGAGACCTTTAAATATTTATCCAGTCGCAAAACAAACCCTCCTTTATGGTTGAAGGAACAGTTGAAAAGAAAAGGCAGAGGGAATCGCTTCCCTCTGCCGCGTGTGCAAAAGCACTTATTTCGCAACAGCGTTCTTCAGAGCTGCGCCGGCTTTGAAAGCGGGAACCTTGGAAGCCGGGATGGTCATCGTCTCGCCGGTTCTCGGGTTGCGACCCGTTTTTGCAGCGCGTTCACGGACCTCAAACGTGCCGAAGCCGATGAGTTGGACCTTTTCACCCTTGGCAAGCTCTGCGGTGACTGCATCGAACACAGCCGAAACCGCCGCGTCCGCGTCTTTCTTGGACAGACCGGCCTTCTCCGCAACTGCCGCGATAAGTTCTGTCTTATTCATGTTTGTCTTCCTCCGTTTTGGATAGATTTATCTTCCATAGCTGCAAGCAGCTATTCGGAACCGTGTTTTTTGACTTCGTTCCACAGCGCGTCCAGCGATGCAAGAGACGCTGTCTGCATATCCACGCCGCGTGCCTCGGCGAGCTTTTCCACCTCGCAAAAGCGGGCTTGGAATTTGTCGGTTGCCGCAGTGAGGGCTTCCTCAGGGTCAAGCTTTAAAAACCGCGCCGCGTTGACGACCGAAAACAGCAGATCGCCGAGTTCTTCCAGCGCGTTTTCGCGGTCATTCTTTTCGTATGCCGCGCGCAATTCTGCGGTTTCCTCAGGCAGCTTTTGCAGTGCGCCGTTGAGGTCGTCCCAGTCAAAACCGACCTTGGCCGCCTTTTCCTGAATCTTGTAAGCGCGCATCAAAGCGGGAAGCTCGCGCGGGACCGCCTGCATTTTGTCCGAGACGGTCTTGCGATGCTTGGTCGCGGATTTGATCTGTTCCCAATTCTCCAGCACCTCGCCGGAGGAGGCAACCTGCACATCGCCGAAAACATGCGGATGCCGCTCGATGAGCTTTTTGCAAATGCCGTCCGCCACGTCGTCAAACGAGAATGCGTTGCGCTCGGCAGCCATCTGGGCGTGAAATACGACCTGCATGAGCACGTCGCCGAGCTCCTCGCACAGCAGCACGTCGTCGTGCTTGTTGATCGCCTCGATCGCCTCGTAGGTCTCTTCGATCAGGTTTTTGCGGATGGAATCGTGCGTCTGCTCACGATCCCACGGACAGCCGTGCTCGCCGCGCAGAATACGCATGATCTCCAAAAGATCCTGCATGTTATATTTTGATTTGGTTGTAAACGTCTGTTCCATTGCAAAATCCTTTTCTGTATTTTACTCTAAAAATCCATATTTGGCAAGTATTTTCGCGATTTTTTCTCCCTTAGGCAGCATTTTTACATCTGATTTGGCGATCCCGCCGACCAAAAACATGGCGATCGCGTAAACCAGCACGGCAAACACCACTGCAATGGCCGTAGCGATGATATTCGTTATCGAAAGCCCGCCGCGCGTCATCACAGGTAAAATGTTGGAAAACAGCCCGTAGCTTGTAAACGCCGCCACGCCGCAGAGCACGGCGGAAAACAGGGGCTTTACAAAAACCGACATCCAATTCACACGCACGCGGGCGGTGCGCAGAAGCGCTATGATATTGTAGACCACAATGATCGCGTAGCAGATCACGGTGCCGATAACCGCACCGTTGATGTTGATCTGCGGGATGCCGATGAAAACGTAGTTTGCAATGACCTTCGCAACCGCACCGACCGTTAAGGAGCGCAGCGGTACACCCGTTTTGCCGAGAGCCTGCAGCATGTTCGTTGTCGGCTGAGAAAGACACATTAAGAAAATGGTGTAGCCGTATGCCGCCATAATGGGCGCGGCGATCGCGACCGCATCGGCGGATCTGCCGGTTTCATACATCATGTTGAGGATCGGCTCTGCAAGCACCGCCATACCGATGCCTGCCGGGAACGCGATCATCAGCGTTACGCGCAGCACGGATTCGACCGAGGTTTTGAGCACCTTTTTATCCTTGACCGCCCATGCGGCGGAAAGTGCGGGTATGGCGCTCACACCTAAGGAAAGCGTGATCGACGGGATCAGGTTCTTAAAGTCCAGCGACATGGTGTATGCGCCGTACAGGTATTTTGCGATATCCGCATCCAGCACCTGCGCAGCGAGCAGCTGGTCGCCGTAGACTGAACGGATGTAATCCAGATTGCCAAGGATCATCGTATCCAGACGGTTCTGTACGGTGATGGAGTCGATGAGGTTCGTTACGCTGAACACAAGCGACGACGCCACCACGGGTATCGCGATTGCCATCAGCGTCTTGGCGATCGCCGTTCCGGCCAGCGGTTTCGGGGAGTTGACCAGCTCCGTGCGCGTCAGCGCATCGCCGCGTACGCGGTGGCGGATCATCATGTAAAGCATCCCGACGACCGTGCCACCCGTTACGCCCAGTGCTGCGGCTGCGGCGGCATAGGGGTACAAAACGCTTAATGCCTCAGCCTCGGTCGCGGCGGTCTGACCGAATATGGAAAGCCCTGCGGCAAGGCGTGCCTGCCCGTAGCGCATGGTCGCCCAAGCGCACACAAGCCCGATGATGACCTTGCCGACCGCTTCCCAAATTTCAGACATGGCGGTGGGCGTCATATTCCGCAGCCCGTTATAGTAGCCGCGGTAGGTGGACATCACACAGCAGAAGAAAATGGACGGTGCAATGGCGATGATCGCAGGCAGAGCGTCCATGTTTTTGGACAGCACCGCATACGGGTACGCAAGCAGAAGCATCAGCACCACACCGACGGTGCCCGTCAGCAAGAAAAGCCGCCCGGCGACTTTATAAATGCGCCGCACATCGCGAAACCGCCCGAGCGCTACCTGCTGTGAGACCATTTTCGAGACAGCCACGGGCAGCCCCGCCATAGAGACGGTATAAATCGGGATATATAGATTGTAAGCGGAGTCAAAGCACGCGCGCCCGATGGTGCCGATCATGTTGGAGATCGGTACTTTGTAAAGGATGCCGATGACCTTTACGATGATCGTGGCGGCAGCGAGCACAATGGCGCCGTTGAGCAGCGACTGGCTTTTCCGTTTTTGCTGCGCCAAGGTGCAAGGCCCCTTTCCTGACAGTTTTTGGTTGATAAAAAGAATAGCACGCAAAATGCGGCGTGTCAATCCCGCGTTTGGGGCGGCAGTCCCGTGTCTCCTAAAAATTCGCGCAGCAGCGAGTTTTCCGGCACGAGCGAAGGGGAAAGCGGCACAAAGGCCTGCAATGCCGCCGAAAGCGTATCGGCAGTCCTGCGGTCATCCCCGCGCAGATCGGCGTTGTTAAGCAGCTCGATCGCCTCATTACGGAACACGCACGGCGCGTACAGATGTGTGGAGTCGATACGCATATCCGCCTGTGAACGGAACGGGAACAGGTATTTCTGTTCGCCGGCGAGCACGTTTTTCCAAAGGGAGAAGGTGTGCTCCGCAGAGCTTGCGCGGAAGCGGTAATCGCGCAGAAGCCGCCGCACAAAGCGCAGGCTTTTCTTGTTCAGCAAGACCTCCCCGTTTTTATTGTATATGCGGGAAGAAACGCTGATATATAGCTTTAATACGTTTTTTTTCGGAAGCTGCGCGGTCACAAGCGGGTTTAACGCATGCAGCCCTTCCACGATCACGGCGTCACATTCGCCAAGCGTTACGGCGCGCGAGGTGTTGCTGCGTTTTCCGACGGTGAAATCGAACATGGGCAGCAGCACTTCCCGCCCCGCCAGCAGGTCGCAAAGCGTATCCTGCAGCAGCGGCAGATCCAGCGCGTGCACGGTCTCAAAATCGGGCGTACCCTCCGAAAAGCCGGGGATCTGCTCCCGGTTTAGATAAAAATCATCTAAAGAGAGCACGTGCGTTTCGATCCCGAGCGCCTGCAGACGCTCGGCAAGTTTTTTTGCCGTCGTGGTCTTGCCGGAGCTTGAGGGCCCCGCAAGCATCACGATCTCGCGCCCGCGCTCGGCGACGATCCGTTCAACGGCACGGTCTAATACGCCGTCAAAGCGTGCTTCGCTTTGGCGGATGAAATCAAGCGGCGCCGAACGCGCCTTTCGGTTGATTACTTCGAGTGTGTTGGGGAGGTTTGGCAAAAAATCACTGCCCTTGGACGCCGGCTTTTAGATGCCGTGTGTTTCGTAAAATGCGGGAATGGCGCGCTTGCGTTCCATAAGTTCGGCAAAGCCCGCAATATATTCATAAGGATATTTGTAGTTAAATATGCGCGAAATATCCGCGCCGTGCGGCGCTTTCAGCTTGGTGACGGCGCCCGCGCCCGCGGCGAGCACCGTGTGGCACTCCTCCATCATAAAGACGTTGTAAAGGCACTCGTGTCCCGCGGTCGTGTAGCCCGTGTTTTCGAGATTCCCGAGCGTTTTTGACTGGCGGTACATATAATACGGGTGGAAGCCCGCATCCCCTAAAGCCGAAGCGGCGTAATACAGCATCTCGTCGGCGGCCTCGGCACTCGCTTTGTCAAATTGCGTGCCGTTTGCCGTCATGGTGGACGCCCGCTTGAGCGAGAGCGTATGCACCGTGATGTTTTCGGGCGCGAGCGCCACGGCGCGGTCTACGGAACGGCAAAAGGACGCGACGGACTCGTTCGGAAGTCCTGCGATGAGATCCATGTTGATGTCCGAAAAGTCCGCCTCCCGTGCCGCAAAAAACGCCTGCTCGGTCATTTCGGCGGTATGCTGTCTCCCGATGGTACGCAAGATCTCGTCATTGAAGGTTTGGGGATTGATGCTCACACGCGTTACGCCGCCCGCCCGCAGTGCGCGAAATTTTTCGGGGGTAACGGTATCGGGACGTCCTGCCTCCACGGTATATTCGCGCAGGTGCGACAGGTCAAACGCCTTTTGCACCGACGAAAGCAGGGCTTCCAGCTGTTCTGCGGAAAGCGTGGTCGGTGTGCCGCCGCCGAAGTATACGCTTTCAAGCCGCAGCCCGAGATCCTTTGCGATCTGTCCGGTTTCTTCGATCTCCCGCGCAAGCAATCGTACATATTCCGGTACGAGCCGCCGTGCGGACGGGGTGCTGACCGCTTGCGAGACGAACGAGCAGTAGCTGCACCTTGTGGGGCAGAAGGGGATGGAGATATACAAGCTGCACGACTCCGGGCGCGAAAGCGAGAGGACCGCCTGTTCGCGCGCGCCGACGGAAGATGCGAGCGCTGTTTTTTCAGGCGAGACAAGCAGCGTTTCGGTAAAATACCGTTTTGCACCATCCGTACCCCGTTCGCGTTCCAGCGTGAGAAAAAGCTTGGACGGGCGCACGCCGGTCAAAAGGCCCCATTTCGGCGTGTAGCCGGTGCGCGACTGCAAAACGCGGAACAACAGTGTTGCCATCGCGAGCTCGCCGTCATCCCCGCGCGCGGCGCTTTCCTCGAACACACCGTTTTTGTCTGTGAAACGCACGAAAACCTGCGTATCCGTTGCGGCCGTCGTTACCACCGCCTGTTCGCCGCAGTCTGCGGTCTCGCCGTGCACGATGCGCAGCTTTTCGTTCGGGAAAAAGACGCGCAGCAGCTTTTCCGTTTCATATTGATAGGGGTGGTCGCGGATCTCAAGGATCATACGCCCAACCTCCGCATATACCGATTGCGCCGCCGTTCGGCATCCAGCGTCGTAGCGCGGTTGTGCCCGGGATACACCGTAAAATCGCCGTCAAGCCCGCGCAGCCGTAAAAGCGACGCAAGCAGTTCTTCGTAGGAGCCGCCCGGGAAATCCGTGCGCCCCGCCGTCAGGCAAAACAGCGTGTCGCCGGTGAACAACAGGCGGTTTTCGTAATCTGCAAAGCATACGCCGCCTTTTGTGTGCCCGGGCGTATGCAGGACGCAAAGCCGGGTCCCGCCGAGCGCAATTTCATCGCCCTCTTCCAAAAGACGGTCGGGCGTTATGGGCATTTCCCGGATCTCCGCTGCTGCGGCAAGGCTTTTCTGCGGATCCCGCAGACAGTCCGCGTCCAAGGCATGGATGCAGACCTGTGCGTTCGGGAATGCAGCTTTCAGCGTGGGCACGCCCAAAATGTGGTCGTAGTGCCCGTGCGTAAGCAGAATGTACCGCACATCCCGTGTCCCCAGCGCGTCCAGCAAGGCTTTCGGGCAGTCGCCCGCGTCAATGACCGCTGTCTGATTCGTTTCGTTGTCCGTCAAAATATAAGTGTTCGCCTGTACGGGGCCGAGCACCATACGTTCCACCGTAGCCGTCATACTGCGCTTCCTTTCCAGATCGCTGTGTCATAGAGTATCGTCACAGGCCCGTCGTTTAAAAGCGTGACGTCCATGTGTGCGCCGAAAACGCCCTTTTCCACACGCTGTACACCGTTTTCCGAAAGGGCGGCGCAATACGCTTCGTACAGCGGGTTTGCCGTCTCAGGCGGCGCCGCGCCGATAAAGGAGGGGCGGTTGCCCTTTTTGACGTCCGCGCACAGCGTGAACTGGGAGACCGCAAGCACCGACCCGCCGATGTCTGTTACGGACAGGTTCATTTTATCCTGCGCGTCCGTAAAAATGCGCAGCGCCGCAGTCTTGCGCGCGAGCAGCTGTGCTTCCTTTTCGGTATCGCCGTGTTCCACACCGACGAGCACCAAAAGCCCCTGTCCGATCTCGCCGACGCACGCGCCTTCCACCTCGACGCGCGCCGAGCTTACCCGTTGAATGACCGCTTTCATATGCTTTACCTTTCCACGCTTAAAACGCCGTCCACCTTTTCAATGCGGGCGATCACGTTTTTCAGATGTTCCACGTTGCTGACCGTAACGGTCATATAAATGGTGCTTCTGCCGTCTTTTGCATCGCGCGAAAAAATCTCATTGATGTTCACGCGCATGTTCGCAAGCTGCATGGAAACGTCCGCCATCAGGCCGATGCGCGAAAGCGCCGTGATTTGCAGCGACGCCTGAAATTCCTTTTTGACGTCCCGATTCCATGTCACCCGGACCCAACGCTCGGGCTCGGGACTTGCGGCAATGTCGTGCGGGACATTGGGACAGTCGCGCTTGTGGACGGAAATGCCGTGCCCGCGCGTGATAAAGCCGATGATGTCGTCGCCGGGCAGCGGATTGCAGCAGCGCGAAAATTTGATGAGCACGTTGTCCACGCCCTCCACGGTCACGCCGTCTTTGCTGCTGCGTTTCGGCTCGCGCACGGCGGATGACGGCGCTTGCTCCTCGTGCGGGCGGTAGTTTTTGTTGTATTCCTCCTTGATATAGGGCATCAGCCGCTGCACGGAAACGCCGCCGAAGCCGATCGCGGCATAAAAATCATCCAAATTGTCGAACCGCTGGCGCGCCGCAAGATTATGGATGAATTTTTCGTAATCCTCGTCGGAAAGGCGGATAAAGTTGCGGCGGAACTCACGCTCGATCTCGGCTTTGCCCTCGGCGATGTTCTCGTCGCGCTTCTCGTTTTTGAACCACGAACGGATCTTGTTGCGCGCAGAGCTGGTTTTGACGATGTTCAGCCAGTCGCGCGAGGGCCCTTTGCCCGGCTGGGAGGAGGTGAGTACCTCCACGATCTCGCCGGTCTTGACCTGATAGTCAATGGGGACGATGCGCCCGTCCACCTTCGCGCCGACCATCTTGTTGCCGACGGCGGTGTGGATGGCATAGGCAAAGTCGATCGCCGTTGCGCCGCTGGGCAGGGTGATGACGTCGCCGCGCGGGGTGAAAACGAACACATCCTCGGGCACAAGGTCGCTTTTGATGGCGCGCACGATCTCCTGCACGTCGCCGGATTCCTTCTGATCCTCCAGCATCTGGCGGATCCATGCAAGCCGCTGATCAAGGCTGGTTTTGCCGCCCTTCATCCCCAGCTTGTATTTCCAGTGCGCTGCGATACCGTATTCGGCGGTGCGGTGCATTTCCCAGGTGCGGATCTGCACTTCGAACGGCACGCCGTCTTTGCCGAGCACGGTCGTGTGCAGGGACTGGTACATATTCGGCTTGGGGTTCGCGATATAGTCCTTGAACCGTCCGGGCATGGGGCGGAACATGTCGTGGATAACGCCCAAACAGTTGTAGCAGTCGATGACCGTATCTACGATGATGCGGATGGCAAAGATGTCATAGATCTGGTCGAAGTTTTTGTTCTGCATATACATTTTGCGGTATATGCCGTGCACGCTTTTTACGCGCCCGTCGATCGTCGGGTCATGGACGACCGAGGCAATGCGTTCGCGCACCTTTTCCTTTGTTTCCTCCAAAAAACCGAGCCGCTCGCGGCGCAGCGCGTCAAGCGATTTTTCAATATCGGCATAGGCGATGGGATCGAGGAAGCGGATCGCCAGATCCTCAAGCTCCTCCTTGGCAGGGCGGATACCGAGCCGGTGCGCAATGGGCGCATAGATCTCAAGCGTCTCGAGTGCGATGTCGCGGCGCTTCTGCGGCGCCATAAAATCGAGCGTGCGCATATTGTGCAGACGGTCCGCGAGCTTGATGATGATAACGCGGATGTCCTTATACATCGCCAGCAGCATTTTGCGGATATTCTCCGCCTGAAATTCCTCCTTGGTGGCAAGCGGCACCTTGCCGAGCTTGGTCACGCCGTCCACGAGCTCGGCGACCTCATCGCCGAACTGTGCGCGAAGCTGCTCAAGCGTGACGTCCGTATCCTCTACCGTGTCGTGCAGCAGCGCCGCCTCAATGGAGGGCGCGTCCATACCGAAGTCCACAAGGATGTTCGCCACAGCGATCGGATGAATGATATACGGCTGCCCGGAAAAGCGCAGCTGCGCGCTGTGCATCTCTTCGGCGAGCGCGTATGCTTTGTCGATCTCGGCGATCTCTTCCGCTGAAAACGATGTGTCATCCCGCAGGCGGTCCCGCAGCAGTGCATACTGCTCGCGCGGGGTCAGCTCTTTTTCATTTTCGTTCCGTTTTTGTTCCGCCATGCTTTCACGCTCCTTCTCCGCTTAAGGCTTTTAGTATTTCCGAGGCGGCAAGATCCGCCTTGGCATGCACACAGGTGTAAGCTTCGCCTTGCTTTTCGAAAAGCTTCAATTCGCACAGCACGTCAAAGGCAACGCGCACGCGCGCCGCAAAGCGTTCCGGGCAGCCGCTGCGCTTGCAGAACACCTCGACGTCAAACGTCCAGGGGCTGTGGTCGCGCACGAATTGGTAGACGTCCAATAAAAATTCCCTTGACGGCTTCAAATAAGCGCGCTCCTGATCGGTCATACGGTCACCGAAGCGGTAGCGCTCGTAAAGCCGCAGGCTTTTTAAGTAGTTTTCCTCATCCGGCTGCGAAAACCGCAGGTCGCGGATGCGCACCGCCGCGCTCGTTTCGCCGCGAAAGGTGTTGCGCTCCACCTGCACGGCAAGGTCCACCGTGTCGCCGAGGCGGTAGGGGAATTCGTGCAGCGTGACCGAAAACAGCATGGCTTGAAGCTGTGTGTGCCCTTTTTCAAACGATAGACGCAGGTGCTTTCCTTCTCCGACGGGCTTCGCCGCAGTAAGCGTCATACCGTACAATCCGAACAGTGGCGCAGGATTGCCGCTGCCGCAGGGTTCGAGCGCCTCCAGTGCGTCTAAAAGCGGCAGCCCGATGTAAGCCGGGTTGAGCTTGCAGTCGAGCGTGAGCGACGGAAACGGCAGATGTGTGGATTTTGCATATTCGTCTAAAGCCGCGCGCAGGGCGGGTATGTCCTCGGCGCGTATGCCTATCCCGGCGGCGCCGGGATGCCCGCCGAAATGCGTGAGTAAGTGGCGCGCACTGTCCAGAGCGTCATAGATCGAAAACCCTTCGATGCTGCGGCACGAGCCTTTGCCCGTTTTGCCGTCTAAGGAAATGACGACGGCGGGCTTGCCGTAGCGTGTGACGAGCCGCGCAGCGACAATGCCCACCACGCCGGGGTGCCAGCCCTCGCCGGCGACGACGAGCACGCTTGCGTATTGGATGCTCGGATCCGCCTCGATCTGCTCGATCGCCTCGGCGCAAACTTTTGACTCCACCGCTTGGCGTTCGCGGTTGCACGCATCGATCCGCTGTGCGAGCGCGTCCGCTTCTGCGGCATCATCACAAAGCAGCAGCTGCAGTGCGGGCTCGGCGGAACCCATGCGTCCGGCGGCGTTGATGCGTGGCGCGAGGGTGTATACGACAGAAGAGGCGTGCATGTACCTCCCCGCACAGCCTGCCGCCGCCATTAACGCGGCAAGCCCGATGCGCGGCGCACGGTTGAGCTTTCCGAGCCCTGCGCACACGAGCGCGCGGTTCTCCCCGCGCAGCGGGACAACATCCGCAAGGGTGCCGAGTGCGATCAGATCGGCGTAGCGCTCCAGCACGCTTTCCGGATCGCCCTCAATGGCGGCGGCAAGCTTAAAGGCAACACCTACGCCCGCGTTATCCTTGAATTCCGAGGGGCAGTCCGCGCGGTGCGGATCTACCACGGCAACGGCGTCGGGCAGCACTTCGCCCGGACGGTGGTGATCGGTGACGACCAGGTCTACCCCGAGCGCTTTCGCGCGCGCCGCTGCGTCAAGTGCGGCAATGCCGTTGTCTACCGTTACGATCAGCTGCACACCGCTATCGAAAAGCCGCTCGACCGCCTCGGGGGAGAGCCCGTAGCCGTCGCGCATGCGATCGGGCAGGATGCAGACCACGTTCGCACCGCGCTCGCGCAGATACAGGTACAAAAGCGCCGCAGCGGTCACGCCGTCCGCATCATAGTCGCCGAACACCGCGATCTTTTCGAAGCGCTCAAGCGCCTGTTCCACGCGTTCTGCGGCGGCTTCCATATCGATCAGCTCAAACGGGTCGGAAAGCGTCGCGTCCGGGTGCAGAAAGTCATAGATCTGCTCGTCGTCCGAAAAACCGCGCGAATAAAGCAGCAGCGACAAAAACGGGTCGATCTCGCAGCTTTCTGCAAGCATCGCCGCCGCTTCCTTATCGCTTTGCGCGAGCTTCCACAGCTTTCGGCCCATGCGTACACTCCTTTCCGAATCCTTTTGAAATTCTAATTGATATAGTTTACCATTTTTTTATGACGCTTTCAACCGGAAAACACGGATTTTCAGGACTTTTGCCGCTTTTCTTTCCAGCGATTTGTTGACAACCGCGCAAGAAAAGAGTAAACTTAATAGAAACTATATTTTCAACACTGCCGTACGAAACTGTCAAAATCGTTTGCGGCGGCAAAACGGTCGTCTAAAATTGAAAAGCAGGGGGAAACGTTTTGGCTGCAAAATCTGCCTTGAAGCCGAAAAAAAGGGTAGGAAAAAAATTGGTTGCACAGTTGGCGCTGGATTTTCTGTGTGCCAACCTGTTGTATTTTCTGATGGTGTTCCTGCACTGGAATTTCCGTATGGACGCCGAGATGCTGCAGCGGCTTTGCCTGCGCATCCCGTATGTCACACTCTTTTATATCGGCTTTAATTTTGTGTTCCGCACTTACAGCACGCTTTGGAAATACGCAGGGCTTTACGATATGGTGCGCTTCGGGCTTTCCGGGATTTGTGCAACGGGATGCGTATTTACCTGCGATTATATCGGCATGAAGATTTGCCAAGCGCTCATAGAGATCGACCGGCTGCCGTCCGGAACACTGTATTTTAATGTCCTGCCGTTTTCGGTGTACATGGATGTTGCTATCTTTTTCGTTGCCTTCGGGCTTATCGCCCGCATGACGTATCGGCTGTTCCATATGTTTTCGACGGAAAGCCGCCGCTATCAAAACAAAAAGGACAAAAACGCCAAGTCCGCCGAGAAGAAGATCCTGGTCGTCGGTGCGGGGCACGTCGGCAGCGCGCTGATCTCGGAACTGCAAATGACAGGCTACCGCCTGGGCTTCCCTGTGGCGATTCTGGACGATGATCCGAAAAAGATCGGGCAGTCCATTCTGCGCACGCCGGTCGTCGGTAACTGCGACTGCGTGGAAGCGGCGGTCAAAAAATATCATATCGACCAGATCTATTTCTGCATCACGGAAATCGACGACACGCGCAAGCGTGAGCTTTTGGAAAAGATGGTGGAGACGGGCTGTATCGTCAAAATGGCGGCGGATCACACCGAAGTCGGTACGGGCAAGAAGTCGGCGCTCAAAGAAGCGCGGCAGGTGGACATCCTCGACCTGCTTTCCCGGCCTCCCATCGAGCTGAACCACGACGTCTGCCGCTATCTGACGGACGAGGTCGTGCTCGTGACGGGCGGCGGCGGGTCCATCGGCTCGGAGCTTTGCCGCCAGATCGCGCGCTACAACCCGAGCAAGATCGTCATTTTTGACATTTACGAAAACAACGCCTATTCTTTGAAGAATTCTTTAGACCTGCAATATTTCGGTACGCCGCAGATCGAGATCCGCATCGGCTCGGTGCGTGAGGAGCAGCGGCTGCGCGAGGTGTTTGAGGAGTTCCACCCCTCGAGCGTGTTCCACGCCGCGGCGCACAAGCATGTGCCGCTTATGGAGGACAGCCCCTTTGAGGCGATCAAGAACAATATCCTCGGCACTTACAATACCGCAAAGGTCGCCGACGAATTCGGCGTTCGTAATTTTGTGTTGCTTTCCACCGACAAGGCGGTCAATCCCACCAATGTCATGGGCGCGACCAAGCGCTGCTGCGAGCTGGTGGTGCAGCACTTCTCCAAAATTTCCAAGACCAAGTTTGCCGCTGTGCGTTTCGGCAATGTGCTCGGCTCGAACGGCAGTGTGATCCCGCTGTTTAAAGAACAGCTTGAGCACGGCGGGCCGCTGACGGTCACGCACCCCGACATCACGCGATATTTTATGACCATCCCCGAAGCCGCGCAGCTTGTTGTGCAGGCGGGCGGTCTTGCAAAAGGCGGCGAGATCTTCGTGCTCGATATGGGCGAGCCCGTCAAGATCGTCTCGCTCGCCGAAAAGCTCATCAAGCTTTCGGGCTACGAGCCGTATGTGGATATCGACATTCAGTTCACGGGGCTTCGCCCGGGGGAGAAGCTGTATGAAGAACTGATATTGCCGTCGGAGCGCGAGGGCATGTACAAAACGGAAAACGACAAGATCTTTGTCACCGCGCCGTACGACTTCGACGAAGACAGCTTAATGCAGCATATTAAGCAGATCCGCGACCTGTTACCGGAGGATTCCCGCAAGTTCTTAAAAGAGCTTGTTCCGAATTATAAATACGACAAGGCGTAACGCCCTGTTAAAAACTTGGAGATGTTTTTCATGGAAATCAAAATCGAACGTACCAAAACGCCGAAAAAAAAGCCCGATGAAAACGCGCTCGGCTTCGGCAATTACTATACCGATCATATGTTCATTATGAACTATGACGAGGGCGAGGGCTGGCATGACCCGCGCATCGTGCCGTATGCGCCGTTCGAACTTGATCCCGCTGCAATGGTGCTGCACTATGCGCAGGAGGTTTTTGAGGGCTTAAAGGCATACCGCAGCCCGAACGGCGAGATCCTGCTGTTCCGCCCCGATAAGAACATGGAGCGGCTGAATCGCTCGAACGACCGCCTGTGCATCCCGAAGATCGACGAAGCGTTTGCGGTGGAAGCGATCAAGACGCTTGTGCGTGTGGACGAAGACTGGATCCCTCACGCCGAGGGCACCTCGCTTTATATCCGCCCGTTTATTTTCGCCACAGACGCGCACGTCGGTGTGCACCCGGCGCACCACCTGATCTTTTCGATCATCCTTTCCCCCGTCGGCGCCTATTACCCTGAAGGGCTCAATCCCGTGAAGATCTATGTGGAAGATCAGTTTGTGCGCGCGGTCAAGGGCGGCGTCGGCTTTACAAAGACCGGCGGCAACTATGCCACCTCCTTAAAAGCGCAGGATATCGCTGAAAAGCTCGGCTATACACAGGTGCTTTGGCTCGACGGTGTGGAGCGTAAATACGTGGAGGAAGTCGGCACAATGAACGTGTTTTTCGTGCTCGACGGCGAGGTCGTCACGCCTTCTCTGGAGACGGGCAGTATCTTGAGTGGTATCACACGCATGTCGTGCGTGGACATTTTAAAGGATTGGGGCTGCAATGTCTCCGAACGCCGTATTTCCGTGGATGAGCTCGTCAAGGCCTATGACGAGGGCAGGCTGCTCGAAGCGTTTGGCAGCGGTACGGCGGCGGTCATTTCGCCGATCGGCGAGCTGCGCGTCGGCGACAAGATCATGGAGATCAATCACGGCGAGATCGGCGACCTTTCCCAGAAGCTGTATGACGAGCTGACGGGCATCCAGTGGGGCAAACGGCCCGACAAATTCGGCTGGACGGTCAAGGTCGACTGATTCCGCGTCATGGTATCGCGATTTCGTCCATTCTTTCCAAAGGCAGGCGCTATGCCTGCCTTTTTTGTGTGATATGTTGCAATTTCTGTGGGAATATGATAGAATATACCATCAATTCCGACAAAGGAAAAAGAAAGGGCGCACAACCATATGAACACTGCGAAAACCGATCTCCCGCGTGCCGCTGCCCCCGAAGAGGTGGGCGTCTATGCCGATGTTGCCGAGCAGTTTGTCGATTACATACAGCGCGAGCAGCTGGAGTTTCACAGCCTGATGGTGCTGCGCCACGGCAAAGTCGCGGTCGAATGGTATAATGAGCCGTACGACGCGCATACCAAGCATACCATGTACTCCGTCAGCAAAAGCTTCACCTCTACGGCGGTCGGCTTTGCCGTCAGCGAAGGGCTTGTACAGCTTACGGATAAGGTTGTGGACTTTTTCCCGGATTACCCGCCGAAAACGCCGAATCCTTACTTTGATAAGCTGACGGTGCGCACACTGTTGACTATGACCTCCGGCAAGCAGACCGACTTGATGGCAGACAAGGGCAAGATCGACTGGATCGCTGATTTTATCAATTCTCCGTGGGTGTTTGAGCCGGGTACGGATTTCCTGTATGTTAACGAGAATATTTACATGCTCTGCGCGATTTTGCACCGCGTCACGGGGATGAGCGTGATCGAATATCTTACCCCGCGTCTGTTTGAGCCTCTGGGCATCGATGTCCCGTTTTGGGAGACCGACCGCAACGGCGTTGAAGCCGGCGGCTGGGGTTTATATATTACGACTGAGGACCTAGCAAAATTCGCGGATTGCTACTTGCACGGCGGCAAATACCGCGGGCGGCAGGTCATCCCGGAGGAATGGGTAAAAGAAGCGACCGTTAACCAGCTCGGCGATGTCCGCCAGCCCGGCGAAGACGCAGACAGTAACGCCGGCTACGGTTACTGCTTTTGGATGAACGGCAGCGTCCCGAACTCCTATCGTGCGGACGGTATGTTCTCGCAGTTTGCGATCAATCTGCCCGATTACGACGCAAGCATCATTACCACCGCAGCGGTTCCCAGCGAACCGCAGGCACGCGAGACGATCTGGAAATTTTTCCCTGCGGCGTTCATCAATGAAAACGCGGCGAAAGAGCCGCCCAAACCTGAAAGCACCTTGTTCACCCGCCCTGCCGTCTCACCGCATTCGCCGCTTGAGCCGAAGATCGAGGGTAGGACGATCAAAATGCGCCGCAAGATATTGCTGAACCTCATCGGCTTCCCGATGAGCGTGCTGCCGCTTGCCGTGACCTTTATGATGTCCGATCGTGCGGGCAACATTGACCGCGTTTCTTTCCGTTTTAAGGAGCACGAGTGCAGCTTCAGCTGGAGCGAGGGCGATGAGCGCAACACCGTCGCCTGCGGCATGGATGGGCATTATCGCTACGGCACCTTGACGCTCGGGCACATCAAATTCAAGGTCTGTGCGAATGCCGAGTGGCTTGACGACTTCAATCTGAAGCTGTCCATCCGGCCGATCGAGACGATCGGCAAACGTGACCTCAACTTCCTGTTTAAGCGCCGCGACCGCGTGACCATGACCCCGTCGTCTACGCCGTCCGTTTACAAGATCTGCGATACGCTGGTCGTCAACCTCGGCGACGTCATCAAAAACCCGATCATTTCTAAAGCGGCGCAGATTCTTATCCGCTTTGCACCGCCGCTGGCCGAGCCGAAGCACTACGGCAAATTCATCGATTAAAATACAACATACGGAAAGCCCGCGCTCTGCATGGGGCGCGGGCTTTCCGTATCAAATGCAAGAGGGTCCTTATGGTGCTGCATACACTTGAAAATGCTCCCGAACGCACGCTGCTCGTCGGCGTGGACACGGGCGAATACGATTGCGAGGCGTCGCTTACGGAACTTGAAGCGCTCGCAAAAACCGCCGGTGCCGAAGTTGTGGGCGTCGTTTCGCAAAAGCTCGAAGCCCCGAGCCCTGCCACGTATATCGGCAGCGGAAAGCTCGGGGAGATCCGTGCTTTTTGCACGGACAACGACGTGGAGCTGCTCATCGCCGACGGCGAGCTGTCACCGGCACAGCAAAGGAATCTTGAAAGAGAGACAAAAACACGTGTGATTGACCGCACAACGCTGATTTTGGATATTTTTGCGCAGCATGCACGCAGCCGCGAGGGCAAAATCCAAGTGGAACTCGCGCAGCTGCAATACCGTCTGCCGCGTCTTGCGGGGCAGGGGAAGAGCCTTTCAAGACTCGGCGGCGGCATCGGCACGCGCGGCCCGGGCGAAAGCAAGCTCGAGAGTGACCGTCGCCATATCCACCGCCGCATCCAGAGTTTGCGCGCGCAGCTTTCGCAGATCGAAAAACGCCGCAGCGCTTACCGGAACCGCCGAAAAAAGGACGGCGTGCAGACCGTGGTGCTTATGGGCTACACGAATGCGGGCAAATCGACCTTAATGAATGCACTGACCAATGCGGGCGTGCTCGCCGAGGACAAGCTGTTTGCCACGCTTGACCCGACTGCCCGCCGCCTGACGCTGCCAAGCGGAATCTCGGTGCTGCTCATTGATACCGTCGGCCTTGTGCGCCGCCTGCCGCACAAACTTGTGGAGGCGTTCCACTCGACCTTGGAGGAAGCGGTGGATGCAGACCTCATTCTCAATGTCTGCGACGTGTCCGACGCAGCGGTCGAGGAGCACGGCGAGGTGACGGCGAAGCTGCTTCATGAACTCGGCTGCGCCGGGACACCGGTGCTGCACGTGCTCAACAAGTGCGACACGCCGCATCCGAATTTTCTCCCCGTGCCGAGCCATGACACAGTCTGCATCAGCGCGCGCACGGGCGAGGGGCTTGATCGGCTTTTGCAGGCAGTTGAACAGCGCTTACGGCAAAAAAGCGCGCATGCCGTTTTGTGCCTGCCATTTGACAAGGTGGGGATACTCGCCGAGGTGCGCCGCCGCGGGCGGGTACTTTCGGAAGAATACCTGCCCGACGGTGTGCGTGCTGAAGTCATTACTGATACGTTGCTGCTTGATACGCTGCAAGCCTATATCGAATAGAACAGAATACGGCATATAAAACGACAGAGTGCCCCGACCAATTCGGTCGGGGCGCTTTTTTCTGCTTTCCCTAATACTTTTGCTTCCGCATTGCGACAAATTTTTTACCGTTTGCTTGCTACAATACAAGCCGGTCCCGAAAAGGAGGAATCGATATGCACACACGCATTGAGACGGACGGACGGGTCATGACAGTCTATCTCGAAGGCGAGCTTGACCACCACAACGCGCCCGCCGCACGCGAAAAAATCGACGAATTCGCCGTTGGCTTTCACCCGGAGCATACCATTTTGGATTTCGGCGGTGTCACGTTTATGGACAGCTCCGGTATTGGGCTTGTCATGGGGCGCTACAAGCTGCTCATACAGTTTTCCTGCACGCTGGAGATCCGTAATCTCTCCGCGCACGCCTATAAAGTGATGCGCCTGGCGGGGCTCGACCGGATCGCCGCGCTTTCCCGCGCAGACAAAAAGGAGGCAGAAAAGCATGAGACCCATCAATGAGATGCGGCTGCAGATCGAGAGCCGTTCTGTCAATGAAGCCTACGCGCGTGTGGCGGTCGCCGCCTTCGCCGCTGCGCTTGATCCGACGCTCGAAGAGGTCAACGACATCAAAACGGCGGTCAGCGAGGCGGTGACAAACTGCATCGTGCACGCGTACCCGAACGAGGTTGGGAAAATCTACATACAGGTGCGCCTGTTTGACCGCGGCCGCATGGAGATCCGCATCCGTGACCGCGGCTGCGGTATCGCAGACGTGAAAAAGGCGCGCGAACCGCTGTTCACGACGCGCGGCGGCGACCGTTCGGGGTTGGGCTTTTCCGTTATGGAAAGCTTCTGCGACAAGGTGCGTGTGCGCTCCGCCGTTGGAAAAGGCACGACTGTAACGCTCGTGAAGCTGCTGCGCGGCAGAGAGGCAAGTCTTGAACCGTGACCGATTGATTGCCGAAAATTTAGGACTCGTGCATGCCTGCGCGAACCGCTTTCGCGGAAAGGGCGTGGAATATGACGATCTGTTTTCGGCAGGCTGCCTGGGTCTTGTCAAAGCGGCGGACGGCTTTCGCGCGGAATTGGGCTTTGCGTTTTCGACCTATGCCGTCCCGGCGATCTTAGGCGAGATCAAACGCCTGTTTCGCGACGGCGGCAGCGTGAAGATCAGCCGCGCTTTGAAAGAGCGTGCCCGTACCGCCGCACGTGTGCGGGACGAGATGACGGCGTCGCTCGGGCGCGAGCCGCGTCTTTGTGAGCTTGCCGAAAAGATGGGCGTTTCGGAATATGAGATGACCGAGCTTTTGGGTCTTTCCCAGCCGACCGTTTCCTTAACGGCGGCGGATGAGGACGGCGAACGGCAAATGGATATCCCTGTGGAATCGGGCGAGGATGAAATCCAAAACGCGCTGGCGCTGCGCGAGGTGCTTGAAACACTGCCTGAAGCGGATCGGAAACTCATTGAATTACGCTATTTTCAAGGATTAACACAGGTCAAGACCGCCGAAGCTCTGGGGCTTTCGCAGGTGCAGGTCTCGCGGCGCGAACGCGGCATACTGCTCGAAATGCGCAAACGCCTGACCGGATAAAAGCCGCCCTCCGAACGGAAGGCGGCTTTTGTATCGAAATTCGGATATAAGTTAAGCCTCTGTGTGCCACACCGCACAGGCGCAGGGTGCAAGCTGCAAAACTTCACCGAGCACAGGCGGTGTATCGGTATTGCACAGCAGCAGCTGTGCATTGTCCCTTAAAAATTCAGCCGGGACGGAAAAGCGCACCGCTTTCGGAGAAAGGCTGCACACGACGAGCAGCTGCTTTCTGCCGAGCCTGCGCGCAAATGCAAATACATTCTTATCTTTTTTGCCGATCGGCAGGACTTCTCCGTCGCGCACGATGTCGGCATATGCCTTGCGCAGGGAAATTGCCGCTTTATAAAAATGAAAAACGGATTGTTGCTCCTTCAGCTGGTCGGCAGCGTTGATCTGTTTATAATTTTCGTTGACCTTCATCCACGGCGTGCCGCTTGTGAAGCCGGCGTTCGGCGCGTCGCTCCACTGCATCGGCGTGCGGGCATGATCGCGGGCGTATCGCTGTAAATACCGTTCGGCAAAATACGCGGCGATTCTGCCGAAGGGCTTACGGCGTGCGTCGGCAAGCTGATTGACCGATTGAATGTCGCGGTAATCCGCCTTGGAAAACGCACAGTTGGTCATGCCCAGCTCCTGCCCTTGATAAAGGAAAGGTGTTCCCTTTTGGAACAGCAGCGAAACGGCAAGGCTTTTTGCCGCTGCGGCACGGTGCTCGCCGGCGGGCGCGAAGCGCGGCATACTGCGGGGCTGATCGTGATTCTCATAGTACAGTGCGCCCCAGCAGTTTTCCGGCAGCGTCTGCCAACGGAACAGGATATCCTTGAAGCGGCGAAGGGGCATGGATCTTTGGTCGCGTGCAAACATGGTGCGCACATCTGTGTGCTCAAAATGAAACAGCATGTCCAAAAGCCCTGCGTCCTCGCGCGTGATCTCGCATGCACGCCGAAAATCGATCCCCGCCGCCTCGCCGACGATCAGGGTATCAAAGCGGGCAAAGGCGCGCTCGGACAGCTCGTGTATATAGGCTTTCCAGTGCGGACCGACCACGACATCCTTTTGCGCGGCATGATATAGGTCGTCAGGCTTGGAAATATAGGTAATCACATCGCAACGGAAGCCGTCCACACCCTTTTGCAGCCAAAAGTTGCAGATGTCCGCCACTTCGGCGCGCACCTTTGGATTGTCCCAATTCAGATCGGGCTGCTTTTTGCTGAATAGGTGCAAATAGAACTGCCCGGTCGTCTCGTCATATTCCCATGCCGACCCGCCGAAGCAGGCGCGCCAGCGGTTGGGCGGATCTTTTTTGTCGGGGCCTGTACCGTCGCGCCAAATATAATAGTCGCGGTACGGGTTCGTTTTGTCCTTTCGGCTCTCCCGGAACCACGGGTGCTCGTCCGAGGTGTGGTTGACGACCAGATCCATCAGCACACGGATGCCGCGGCTGTGGAACGCCGCAAGCATCCGTTCAAAATCCTGCATAGTGCCGAATTCATCCATGATGTCGCGGTAATCGCTGATGTCATAGCCGTTGTCGTCATTTGGAGACTTATAGCAGGGCGAAAGCCAAACGGCATCCACACCGAGTTCTTTTAAGTAATCGACCTTTTGCAGGATGCCGGGCAGATCGCCGATGCCGTCGCCGTCGGAATCCATAAAGCTGCGCGGATAAATCTGATAGACCACCGCGTTCTTGTACCATCTTGTTTTCATAAAGACTCCTTTATAAAAAGTATGAGCCCACCTGTGCGATGTGTCTTGCGGGCAGATGCCGTTTATGCTACAATGCAGAAAACGGAGAGAGGAGCGCTTTTATGCAGATCCGCATCCGTCCGCTTTGTGAAACGGACATCCCTGCCGTCGAGCACGTCTGCCTTGCGACCGCTGCCCCTGCCCGGCGCAAGAACACACGCGAGCAGGAGAATACACTGCTGCTTTACAACCGCTGCTACACGCGCACCGAACGGGATTTCTGCTTTGTCGCAGCGGATGAAACAGACTGCGCCAGAGGGTATATCCTTTGTGCACCCGATCTTGCGCGCTACCGCGCGGCGTTTGCAGAAAGGGAGCTGAAAGAGATCAGAAAACTCGGGCTGTACCGCGCCCTAAACGCGCGCGGTACGTTTAAGCTGCAAGCCCCGTTTGCAAAGGCATATCCCGCGCATCTGCACATTGATCTGCTGCCTGAGATCCAAAACCGAGGGATCGGGTCACAGCTTATGCAAGCGCTCAAAGAAAAGCTCATCGAAAGCGGCGTGCCCGGTGTGTTTCTATGCGTGTCGTCCGACAATACACGTGCCGTCGCTTTTTACAAAAAACACGGATTTACCGTGCTGCGCACGCTCCCCGGCGGCTTATGCATGGGCTGTAAGCTGTAAAAGGGGATACTGCTACCGTGCTCCCTTGCGCGTCCTGCCCAGCAGCCGGTCTAGCACAAAGGAAAGATAGCCCAGCGCGGTGAACACGACCGTGATCGCAAAGACCATCAAAAGCACACGGCTCCAGCCGTAAGCATCCACATCTAAGAACGGATACGGGAAACGGCTTTGCCCGCCGTAGCCCGTAAAGGTCGCGGTACTGACCTCGGCGCGGATCAGGATGAATACAAAATATGCAAAGGGAAGCGCCAGCCACGCCAACGGGTGCAGGGGTTTATAGTTGCCTTTTGGGAAAAACAGGAAATAGTCGAGCACAACGCCGATGGGCACGACATAGTGTACCAGTGTGTTGCCGATCAGCAGGGTCTGCGAGACTGCGCCGACGCTCGCTTCCATCACACCCGTGAGCATGAAATGGTATACAAGCCCCGTCACCGTGATGCACATGGTAACGGCGCCTTTTATCAGCGCGTTTTCCCGTGCCGGCTGTACGATGACGAGAAAGGCAAAATACAAAAAGCAGACGAGGTTGCTTAACACCGTGTAATAGCACAGCAGCATTTTTGCACCACCCAAGGACCCTACGCCCACGAATTCCAAAATCAGCCCCGCCTCACAGACAAGCAGGAACAGCAGACGGTAAATTTGTTTTACGTGCTTGTTTTTGATATACATACTTTGTACACGCGGCACAGCGCGCCGCAAACTCCTTTTATTTGTTTTGCTTGTCCATTGTAGCATTTTTCTTTGCAAGATTCAATTTTTTCAGCGAAAGCTTGAAAAAATTTCCTATATATCCTATAATTACCTTGCAGCAAGAACTG
The DNA here is from genome assembly GCA_944384995.1 of uncultured Clostridia bacterium. GTDB lineage: Bacteria > Bacillota > Clostridia > Oscillospirales > Acutalibacteraceae > Fimenecus. The sequence goes on from CALWVN010000002.1 coordinate 96,098, forward strand.
CAAATGGGAAAAAATGATAAACGGAAAGGGTGATTTGCATGGCTGAATTGAAAGGCTCCAAGACCGAAAAGAACCTGCTGGCGGCATTTGCGGGCGAATCGCAGGCGCACACGAAATATCTGTATTATGCGTCCAAGGCAAAAAAGGACGGGTATGTACAGATCGGCGCGCTGTTTGAAGAAACCGCGAAGAACGAAAAAGAGCACGCAAAGATCTGGTTCAAGCTGCTCAACGGCGGTATGCCCTCCACGCCCGAAAACCTGAAGGACGCGGCGGCGGGCGAAAATTACGAATGGACCGATATGTACGCGGGCTTTGCCGAAACGGCACGGGAAGAAGGCTTTGACCACATTGCCGAGCTGTTCGACGGCGTTGCCGCGATCGAAAAGGAGCACGAGGAGCGCTACAGAAAGCTGCTTGCCAACATTGAAGGCGGGCTGGTATTCTCTCGCGACGGCGATATGGTCTGGCAGTGCATGAACTGCGGCCACATCGTCATCGGCAAAAAAGCGCCCGAGGTCTGCCCGGTGTGCGCGCATCCGCAGTCTTATTTCTGCCTGCGTGCGGAAAACTATTGATCTCTGTATCGTCTGAAAGGAATTGAATCATGGCAAAATATGTATGCACCGTTTGCGGTTATGTGTATGAGGGCGACGAGCTGCCCGAGGATTTCGTCTGCCCGCTGTGCGGCGTAGGCGCCGACCAGTTTGAAAAAGAAGAAGACTGAAAAACGGCAATAAAAGCGCCCCCTGCCGCGTTGTACGCGGCAGGGGGCATATTTTGCTTTCTTTTATTCCGATACGGTAAAGTCCGAAAACGTCACGTGCAGATCCTGTCCCTCCATGGAAAGTGTCTGCGGCGTACCGTCCGCTGCGCAGGAGAGGGAGAAAATGTCACCCGCTTCGGTTTTGCTGGTGTATACGGTGCGGTCGCCATAGCCCGCGACGGTGCGGTCTGCCGTATCCGAGCGCAGGGTGTTTACTGCCGCATACAGGAGCTTGACGAATGAAGCGTCGGGCAGAAAGGCGGGCGGGGTTTCGAGCGTCAGGCCCAAAAACGAAAAGCGGCAGCCGTCCGCATTTTGTGTGATCGAGAGCGATGCGACCGCCTCGGGTGCAGTCAGCATCGTTTGCGCCGTGCCGTCCGCCGAAATGGTAAAGTCCGCTTCAAACTCCAGTGCGCCGTGCGTGACGGCGATTTTTGCCGAGAATGCGGCGGGCAGCGGTGCGCCGTCCGTTTCGGACTTCGTATTTTGACATCCGCAGCAAAGCAGCAGCAAAACCGCCGCCAAAATACACCGAACCCGTCGCATGGCATCGCGCTCCCTTATAGATCAAATCGGGAAAGCACCTTTGGCAGCGCAGCAAGCATTTTGGACGGTGTGACCGAACACAGCGCCCCCTCGGCGGCGACGGCATCGCCCGCAAGCCCGTGGATGTGTGCGGCGGCAACTGCCGCTTCCAGCGGTGAAAGGCCTAAGCACAAAAAGCCGAGCAGCATCCCCGCGAGCACATCGCCGCTGCCGGCGGTTGCCATACCGGCATTGCCGGTCATGTTGACCGAAAACCGTTTGCCGTCTGCCGATATCACTGTGCCCGCGCCTTTCAGCACCACTGTCGCGCCCGTTTTTTCGCAAAGCGCGGCGCACGCGCCCATGCGGTCTGCCTGTACCTCCTGCGCCGTACAGCCAAGCAGGCGTGCGGCTTCACCCGGATGTGGGGTCAGGATGACCGGGGCTTTGGCTTCCCGTATCATATCTATGTTGTCGCACACGGCGTTTATGCCGTCTGCATCCAAAACCACGGGAACGCTTGCGTTTTGCAGTACGGCGCGCACGATGGCTTTCGTATCATAATCAAGCCCCAGCCCGCAGCCAACGAGGCAAGCTGTAGAGCTTGACAGAGCGTCTGACAGGCGCTTTTCCTCCTGCGCTGAAATCCGACCGAAGCGGTTGGAAGCAAGCGGCAAAAGCACCTTTTCGGGCACGGCAGCCGTGACCGCCGCATATGCCTGATCCGGAAAGGCCAGCCGCACAAGCCCCGCGCCGCACTCCACACAGGCGCCGCAGGCGAGCAGCGCGGCGCCGGGCATCTCGTAGCTGCCCGCCACGACCAGCGCTTTGCCGAAATCGCCTTTGTTCGCGTCGGCGGCGCGCTTCGGGAACAGCGCCGCGATGTCTTTATCTGTAAAGGCAAAAGACTTTCCATATGCTTTATACAATTCATCGGGAATGCCGATGGAGACCACCTGCGTTTCGCCCGCGAATTCCCGTGCGGGGAAGGCGACCAACGCGGGCTTGAGCGCCATGACCGAAACGGTCAGGTCGGCCTTGAGCGGCCGGCTTTGCAGCTGCGGGGTGTCGGCGCACACGCCGCTGGGCAGGTCGATGGAAACGATAAATCCGCCGCAGCTTTCCGCAAACGCAAACAGCGTTTGCAGATTTTCGGGCAGTGAACCCGCAAAGCCCGTGCCGAATACCGCGTCAATGAGGATGTCCGCCTTTTGCAGCAGCGTACGCTGGCGCTCGCTTTGCGGCATGTAGGATTCGGTGGGGATCTCCAGCTCCCGGAGCCGTGCGAACATTTCCCGCGCATTGTCGGCTTTCGGCTCGCCCGCGACGAGCAGTACATGTACGTCGTAGCCGTTTTCAAACAGCTTGCGCGCCGCCACAAAGCCGTCACCGCCGTTTTTGCCCTTGCCGCACAGCGCGACCACGCGCCGCTTGTCGGTATTGTCAAAGCGCGTGCGAATGACCTTGGCGCAGGCGGCACCCGCGTTTTCCATCAGCCGCAGGTAGGAAATGCCGCTTTCGTCTGCGGCGGCTTCCACCGCCTTGATCTGTTCGGAATTCAAAATACGCATCATAGGGTTGCGTCTCCTTTCTCGTAAGCTGTAACCATTGCTGCTGCAAGCGTTCCTGTGTGCGTGATACTCAATGAAAAAACGAGTGCGCGCGCTTCGGCGAGTGCCGCGGCCTTTCCCGAAAGTGCAAAATACGGCGCGCCGAGCGTATCGTGCAGCACCTCGACTTCACTAAGCGAAAAGCCGCGAATCCCGGTGCCAAGCGCCTTCGCAAACGCCTCTTTTGCGGCGAACGCGCCCGCCAGATGCTCCGCCTTTTCGCCGCGCTGTATCCATTCCGCACGTTCCCGCGAACCGAATACACGTTCCAAGAATACAGGGGACTGTGCCGAGCGCCGGATGCGCTCGATCTCCACAAGATCTATGCCGTTTCGAATCATGCGCGTCTCCTTCCAAGCGTTCTATGTGCATTGTACCACATTTTCGCCGGAAAGAAAATATTTGTTGAAATCCGGGCAAAATGTGGTACAATGTTCTCGCATATTAGGAAAGTTAAGGAAACAGGGTGAAACGATGCAACTGATCATTATGGAAAACGCCGCCCAAATCGGCGAAGCGGCGGGCAAATTGTTTGTAGATGCCATCAATAAAAAGCCCAATATCGTACTTGGGCTTGCAACGGGGGCGTCGCCCGTGCCGACGTATCAGTACATATACAAAGCGTATGAACGCGGCGAAGTGAGCCTGCGCGATGTGACGACCTATAATCTTGACGAATACGTCGGACTGCCGAAGTCGGACAAAAACAGCTATTATACCTTCATGCACCGCGAGCTGTTCGATCACACGGATATCTGCGAGGAGAACGTGCATTTCCTGGACGGTAACGCCGCGGATGCCGAGGCGGAGTGCGCGCGTTATGACGCGGCGCTCGATAAAGCGGGTGTGGATATCCAGCTTCTTGGCGTCGGCAGAAACGGGCACATCGGCTTTAACGAGCCGTCCATCTGCTTCACGCGCGGCGCGTTCAAGGTCAAGCTGACGGAGAGCACGATCGAGGCGAATTCGCAGTATTTCGACGAAAACCCCATGCCGCACTATGCGCTGACCATGGGCGTCGGCTCCATTATGAAGGCGAAAAAGATCGTGATGATCGCCACGGGCGCTGCCAAGGCGGACGCCATGGCGGCGATGATCAAGGGCGAGGTCACGCCGGTCTGCCCCGCGTCGATCCTCCAGTTTCACCACGACGTCGTCGTGTATATGGACAAGGAAGCGGCACGGCTGCTGTAAAGGCAAGCGGCTTTCCAAAAATAAGCAACAGACCAAATAACACGGGCAAGCCGCTGCGGCTTGCCCGTGTTTTGTGTATGCATAATTGCTTGAATCAGAACAGCCCCGAGATCACGCCGTTTTCGTCCACGTCGATGTTTTCCGCAGCGGGGACCTTCGGCAGCCCCGGCATGGTCATGATGTCCCCCGTCAGCGCTACAACGAAGCCGGCGCCTGCGGACAGGCGTACCTCGCGCACGGTCAGCGTAAAGCCCTCGGGCTTGCCGAGCAGGGCAGGATTGTCCGAAAGGGAATACTGCGTCTTAGCAATGCAAACGGGCAGCTTATCTTCTCCGAGCGCCTCGATCTCGGCGATGGATTTTTTTGCCGTCGCCGTAAACGTCACACCGTCTGCACGGTAAATCTCTTTGGCAATGGTTTCGATCTTTTCGGGGATGGTAAGCGCTGTGTCATAGAGCGGATGATATGCGGACGGCTGTTCGTCGATGATGCGGCAGACCTTTTGCGCGAGATCCGCGCCGCCTTCGCCGCCCTTGGCGAATACCTCGGTCAGCGAAACGGGCGCGCCCAGCTCCTTACAGACGCGCTCGACTACGGCGATCTCCGCATCGGTATCGGTGTGGAAGCGGTTGATCGCCACCACCACGGGCACGCCGTATTTTCGCATGTTTTCCAGATGCGTTTTCAAATTGACAATGCCTTTTTCGAGCGCCTCAACATTTTCTTCGCCCAAATCTGTTTTTGCCACGCCGCCGTTATACTTGAGCGCGCGAATGGTCGCGACAAGCACCACGCAGGCAGGTTTAAGCCCGGCGACACGGCATTTGATGTCGAGGAATTTTTCCGCACCGAGATCCGCGCCGAAGCCCGCCTCCGTGATGCAGTAGTCGGCGAGCTTAAGCGCCATTTTGGTCGCCGTGACGGAGTTGCACCCGTGCGCAATATTCGCGAACGGCCCGCCGTGCATGAGTGCCGGCGTGTTTTCGAGCGTCTGCACGAGGTTCGGCTTGATCGCGTCGCGCAGCAGCGCCGCCATCGCACCCACCGCGTTAAGGTCGCGCGCATATACAGGTTCGCCGCTGTAGGTGTAAGCGACGAGCATCCGCCCGAGCCGTTCTTTTAAGTCTTCCATATCCGCCGCAAGGCAGAGGATCGCCATGACCTCGCTTGCGACGGTGATCATAAAACCGTCCTCACGCGGTACGCCGTTGACCTTGCCGCCCAAGCCCACCACGACGTTGCGCAGCGCGCGGTCGTTCATATCGAGGCACCGTTTCAAAAGCACGCGGCGCGGGTCTATGCGCAGTGCGTTGCCCTGCTGCAGGTGGTTGTCGAGCATCGCGCACAGCAGGTTGTTCGCGGCGGTGAGCGCGTGCATATCGCCCGTGAAATGCAGGTTGATGTCCTCCATCGGCACGACCTGCGCATAACCGCCGCCCGCAGCGCCGCCCTTTACGCCGAACACAGGGCCCATAGAGGGTTCGCGCAGGGCGATGATCGCGTTTTTGCCGATCTTCTGCATCGCTTCGCCGAGGCCCACCGTCACGGTCGTCTTGCCTTCGCCCGCGGGGGTGGGGTTGATGGCGGTGACGAGGATCAATTTTCCGTCCGGTTTATCGCGCAGCTTCTCGCGCAAAGAAAGGGGCAGCTTCGCCTTGTATTTGCCGTAAAGCTCGAGGTCGTCCGCATTTACGCCGAGGCGTGCGGCGACTTCCGTAATGGGCAGCATCTCGGCTGCCTGTGCGATTTCAATGTCTGAACGCATAAACTCTTCCTCCCGATATTTCCGATTTCCCCACACTTTGGTGGCGTATCCTTTATACAAGTTTTATTATACTGAATTTGCTGCCGTAAAACAAGCATTTTCGGGGAAATTAAGTTGACAAGCGAAAAGCGGAAATGTATAATCTTTTCAACACTTTTTTTGGACAATCTATTAGAAACGCGGCGCTATGCGCTGCGGTTTAAGGAGCATACGGCATATGGAATGGACAGGGCTTAACGAACTGCGGGAGAAATACCTCTCTTTCTTTGAAAGCAAGGGGCATCTGCGGCTGCCGAGCTTTTCGCTTGTCCCGCGCGACGACAAAAGCCTGCTGCTGATCAACTCCGGCATGGCGCCGATGAAAAAATACTTCACGGGCGAGGTGACGCCGCCGCGCAAGCGCGTGACCACCTGCCAAAAGTGCATCCGCACGCCCGATATCGAAAACGTCGGCAAGACCGCGCGCCACGGCACGTATTTTGAGATGCTCGGCAATTTCTCGTTCGGCGACTATTTCAAAAAAGAGGTCATCCCGTGGGCGTGGGAATTCTGCACCAAGGTCATGGAAATGGACCCCGAAAAGCTGTATATCAGCGTGTACCTCGACGACGACGAGGCGTATGACATCTGGACGAAGGACGTCGGTGTCAAGGAATCCCACATGGTGCGCTTCGGTAAAGCGGACAACTTCTGGGAGCACGGCGCAGGCCCGTGCGGCCCATGCTCGGAGATCTACTATGACCGCGGTGAAAAATACGGCTGCGGCAAGCCCGACTGCAAGGTCGGCTGCGAGTGCGACCGCTATATCGAATTCTGGAACCTTGTGTTCACGCAGTTCGAAAACGACGGCAATGACAATTATACCCGCCTTGCGCACCCGAACATCGACACGGGCATGGGGCTTGAGCGCCTTGCGTGCATCGCGCAGGACGTGGACAACCTCTTCGAGGTCGATACCGTCCAGAACATCATGAAGCACATTATGCGGATTGCGGGTGTGCAGTACCACGAAAACGAGCACACCGACGTGTCGCTTCGCGTTATCACCGACCATGTGCGCAGCACCACGATGATGCTCGGCGACGGCGTGATGCCCTCGAACGAGGGGCGCGGCTATGTGCTTCGCCGGCTTCTGCGCCGCGCGGTGCGCCACGGCAGGCTGCTGGGCATCGACCGTCCGTTCCTGTACGAGGTTGCCGAAACGGTCATCCGGGAAAATAAAAACGCCTATCCCGAGCTCGTCGAAAAGCACGACTATATCGTCAATGTCATCCGTGCCGAGGAGGAAAACTTCGCGCGCACGCTTGACGCAGGCGTGCAGCGCTTTGAAAAAATGGCGGACGCTGCGAATGGAAAGGTGCTCTCCGGCAAGGATGCTTTCCTGCTGTCCGACACGTTCGGCTTCCCGCTGGATCTCACAAAAGACCTGCTCGAGGAACGCGGCATGACCGTAGACGAGGAAGCCTTTTACAAGCTCGTCGCCGAGCAGCGTGAGCGCGCAAGAAACGCCCACAAGGACGCGGGCAAGGAGGCGTGGCTCGGCTCGGATGATGCGGTCAAGGATCTTCCTGCGACGGAATTTGTGGGTTATACGGCGTTCGAATGCCCCGCAAAAGTGCTCGCCGTTTTGACCGACGGCGAACGCGCCGAATCCGTGGATGCGGGCAAAGAAGCCGTGCTCGTGCTCGACAAAACCGTGTTTTACGGCGAGGGCGGCGGTCAGGTCGGCGATGTCGGCGAACTGGTCGGCGACGGCTACACCTTTACCGTCACCAATACCACCAAGACCGCGCAGGGCGTTTACCTGCACCACGGCAAGCTGACCGCAGGCGAAGAAATTGCCGTCGGCGCGGCGGTGACCGCGAAGATCGATAAAGAAACGCGGCGCGCGACCATGCGCAACCACACGGCAGCGCACCTTTTGCAGGCGGCGCTGCGGCAGGTGCTCGGCACGCACGTCGAACAGGCGGGCCAGCTGGTGAGTGCCCGTGAAATGCGGTTTGACTTTACACACTTTTCTGCGCTTACAAGCGAAGAGCTTTCGCGCGTGGAGGGAACGGTCAACCGCGTTATCTTTGAAGCGCTGCCCGTCTCCACGGCGGAAATGCCGATCGAGGAAGCCAAGAAAATGGGCGCTATGGCGCTGTTCAGCGAAAAATACGGCGACGTTGTGCGTGTTGTCAAAGTCGGCGATTTCTCGACCGAGCTTTGCGGCGGCACACATGTGGAAAACACGTCTATGCTCGGGCTGTTCAAGATCACGTCCGAATCGTCCGTCGCGGCGGGCGTGCGGCGCATCACAGCTGTAACAGGCACGGGACTTCTTGCGTATCTGCATGAGACGGATGCCCTGCTCGCGAAAACAGCCGCGGCGCTCAAGGCGACCTCCCCGCAGGAGATCCCCGCGCGCGCCGAAGCGCTCCTCACAGAGCAGAAGGCTGCGGAAAAGGAAGTTGAAAAGCTCCACGGCGAGATCAATACCTATAAGACCGCAGGGCTGCTCGCGGGCGCGGTGGACGTCGGCGGGGTCAAGCTGATCGTCTACTATGCGGGCGACGAAACGCCCGAAAACCTGCGCTCGGTTGCCGAAACGGCGCGCGGTCTTGCCGACAACGCCGTGGCGGTCGTCGCAGGGACAAATTCCGAAAAGGGCACGGTCACATTCGCGTGTGCCTGTGCGGCGGAAGCCGTGAAGCTCGGTGCGCACGCGGGCAACATTGTGCGCGAAGTTGCAAAGGTCGCGGGCGGTTCCGGCGGCGGCAAGCCCGACATGGCCATGGCGGGCGGTAAGGACATGTCTAAGGTGGACGACGCGCTGATGCGTGCGGATGAGATCGTCCGCACACAGCTGCAATAAGGAGAAGCTTATGGACTGCGTATTTTGTAAGATCATCGCGGGGGAAATCCCCTCGAAAAAGCTCTATGAGGATGCGCTTTGCTGCGCCTTTTATGACCTGAACCCGCAGGCGCAAACGCATTTCCTCGTTGTCCCCAAAACCCATATCGCCTCGGCGCAGGACATCACCGCCGAGACCGCGCCCGTTGTGGCACACATCTTCGAGGTGATCCCGCAGCTTTGCAAAGAGCTTGGGCTTTCGGGCTACCGCATCATCAACAACTGCGGCGCAAGCGCGGGGCAGACGGTCATGCATCTGCATTTCCACGTGCTTTCGGGTCCCAATCTCGGCGAACGGCTCGTTTGATATGACCAGGCCGTTTTGCGTCACGGGCTTTACCATGCTGTTTACGCTGTTCGTGCTTGGTGCGAACGCGTCGGAAAAGGCGGTGCGTGCGGTGCTTTGCGCCGCGCTCATCGCCTTTGCGCTTTCTCTCCTTTTTCGCGCCTCCCGCCGCGACCGAACGCTGCCGACGGCGTTCGGGGCTGTCGCGCTTTCTGCGGTACTGTTGCTCGCCGTCGGGCAGCAGCAGACAACGTTCGCCGAACGGTACGCCGACCGCGAGGTAGAGATTCGAGGCGTATTGGCACAGCTCCCGTGGCAGCAGGACGGCAGGAATTATTATGTTTTACAGCTTGAGACGGCGGACGGCGAGCCCTGTGACGAAAAACTGCGGCTCGTCTCCCGCGCGCCGCTGGACATTACCCCCGCCGACCGCGTCACCTGCACGGTGAAAACCTTTGTGCTCGGCGCTTCCGGCGAAGACGGCGTATCGGAATATTACCGTTCCATAGGCATCACGATGGGCGGCTACCCTGTGGATGACTTGCAGGTGGAAAAGGGCGTGCGCACCGATCTGCCCGGCTACATTTTGCAGTTCCGGCTTGCCCTTTCCGACGCGCTTTTGACCGCGCTGCCGAACGATAACGGCGCGCTTCTCGCTGCCATCGCCTTCGGCGCGGAGGATACGCTTCCGGACCGTGTCAACAACGCCTTTCGCGCCGTGGGCATTTCCCATATTTTGGTGGTTTCGGGGCTTCACTTGACCGTTTGGACGATGCTCTTATTCGCGGTTCTTCGAACGCTTGGGGTGCGCAGACGGTTTTCTGCGGCGGTCGGCATCGCCTTTGTCTGCTTCTTTACGCTTTTGACGGGCGCCGCGCCGTCTATCCTGCGTTCGGCGGTCATGCTCTGCACGGTCTATGCCGCCGAATTCTTCCGACGCGAATCGGATGCCTTAAATTCCATCGGCCTTGCGCTGACGGGGATGCTGCTTCTGAATCCTTACGCCGCGCGCTCGCTGTCTTTGCTTCTGTCCGTGTTTGCGACGCTCGGCATCCTGCTTTTGGAAAAGCCGATCGAGCGCGCGTTGCTGCGTCCGTTTGCGAAAGTGCGGCAGGGGCTGCTTTTCCGTCTGTGCAGCGCGGGCGTTTCCGCTGTTGCAGTCACGGCGGCCGCGACCGTGTTCACTCTGCCCGTACAGCTTTGGGCGATCGGGAATATGTCCACCGTGACGCTTCTGGCGAACCTCCTGCTGCTCACAGCGGGCAACGCCGCCATGGTGCTTGGTTCCTTCGGCGCGCTGCTCACACTTGCAGGCGTCTTTGGGCAGCCTGTGCTGCTGTTGGCGGGCTGGGTGGCGCAGTATCTTATCACGGTCACGGAAAGGCTCGCGCGGCTGCCGGGTGTGCTGCTGCCCATCAATTCGAACTTTGCCAAGCTGATTTTGGCGCTTGCGTTTCTCGCGTGCGCCGTGTTCGTATACCTGAAGAAGCCGAACAAGCGCATGATGCGCCTAACGGCAGCCGTCCTTTGCTGCGCGTTTCTCGTGTGCAACACGGCGGTATATTTGCGCAGCCGCAGCGCGCTGCAAATGGCGGTGGCGGACGTCGGCGACGGGATTTCCGTGGTCCTTTCCTGCCGCGGCGAGACGGTCGTGCTCGGCTGCGGCGGCGACTACTTTGCGGATTCCGAAATTTGTGCTATACTTTCGGCATACGGCGCAACATATATCGACGCGCTCATCCTGCCGGACGAGACGGATGAGCTGTTTTCCGCGGCGCTTTCCGTCGGCGGGCAGCTTCCCGTGAAAACCGTGTATTATGCACAGACCATTAAGCCGGAAACCCTGCCCGTAGGCGAGACGAAAACACCGATGGACAAAACCGTACTCACCTTTGCGGACGGCGCATTGACCGTTGCGGTGCAAAGCAGCGGGGCTTACCGTTACGCTGAGATCTTATATGGCAGCTTTCGCGCGCTGGTCTCTTTTTCGGCGGACAACGACTTTCACGGCGACAGCGCTTCAGTGCTCTGCGCCGCAGGGAAGCTGCCGAAGAACACGGACGCGACGGATTTCGAGCTGACCGTGCTTTCCGCAGCCGATCCGGGTGCGGCGGACGTGCCCGCGCTACGCAGCCAAGCCGTCTGTACCACTGCCGAAAACGGCAGCATTTCCCTGCTCGTGTTCCAAGACGGCACGTTTCAATACAGAAGGATGTGACTTTTATGCCCCAGCTCAACGAAGTGCAGCTTAAGCAACAGCTCAAAAGCGGCGATTTTTCCCGCGTATATCTGTTTTACGGGGCGGAAGGCTACTTGAAGCAGCATTATGCCGAGCGCCTTGCGAAAGCGTGTGTTACGCCCGGCATGGAGGGCTTCAATTTCAAGAAATACGAAGCGTCCGACGGCGTGCCGCTTTCTGCGGTGCTCGAAGCTGCCGAAACGCTTCCCGCGTTCGGCGGGTATATGTGCGTTCTCGCGCGCGACTATGCGCTCGATGCGCTCAACACGGCGGACAAGGCGCGGCTGGAAGAATTTTTAGCAGACCCGCCCGAAAGTACAGTGCTCCTTTTTTGGCAGGATACCGTGGAGGTCAACGCGAAAAAAAGCGCCAAATGGCGTGCGGTGCTTTCCGCAGTTTCCAAATGCGGCGCAACAGTTGCGTTTGACCGCATGGATATGCAAACGCTTTGCAAAACGCTGTCTGCCGGTGCGGCAAAGCGCGGCTGCCAGCTGGAAAAGACAGAGGCGCGCTATCTTGCGGAAACGGTCGGCAACGATCTGAACCGCCTGCTGGGCGAACTCGAAAAGCTGTGCAGCTACAAGCAGAGCGGCACGATCACCAAAGCGGACATCGATGCGGTCGCCACACGGTCGCTCGAAGCGAATGTATTCGATCTGTCACGGGCGCTGTCGTCGGGCAACTGCGCGCGCGCGCTGGAAATCCTCTCACAGCTTTTGCAGGAAAAGGAAAAGCCGGAACTCATCCTCGGCACGCTTTGCGGTGTGTATGTGGATATGTACCGTGTCAAGCTCGCACTTGAGGCGGGTGAGCGCGCCGAAGCACCCGCCGAATTTTTTAACTATAAAGGCAAGGAGTTCCGTCTGCGCAACGCTTCGCGCGATGCCTCGCGCTATGACAAGCGCGACCTGCGGCAGGCGCTGGATCTGTGCACAGCGGCGGACCGTGCATTGAAATCGGGCAGCACGCCTGCGCCGCTCGTGCTCGAACGGCTGCTTGTGCAGCTCGCCGCCATCCGCGCGGGGACACTGCAATGATCCGCATCCGGCAGGCGGTGATCGTGGAGGGGAAATACGACCAGATCCGCCTTTCCTCGCTTTTAGATACCGTGATCCTCACGACAGAAGGCTTCGGCGTGTTCAAGGATAAGGAAAAGCAGAAGCTGCTGCGCCGCCTCGCATATGAGCGCGGGCTCGTCGTCTTGACCGACAGCGATTCGGCGGGCTTCGTGATCCGCTCGTTTTTAAACGGCATCGTCGAGCCGCAGTATATCACGAACGTGTATATCCCCGACGTGTTCGGCAAGGAAAAACGCAAGACTACACCCTCCAAGGAGGGCAAGCTCGGCGTGGAGGGGATGCGCACCGAGCAGCTTTTGGAAGCGTTCCGCAAAGCGGGCGTCACTGCCGAGACGGGTGATGCACCGCACGAACGCCGTGAAGTGACGAAGACCGACCTGTATGAAGACGGGCTTTCGGGCGGGCAGGACAGCGCCCGGAAACGCCGCCGCCTGTTGCGAGCGCTGGATTTCCCCGAGCGCATGAGCGCCAACGCGATGCTAAAGCTCATCAACACTTGCATGACCTATGCGGAATATAAGGCTGCGGTGCGCGCCATCCCCGAGGAGGAAGAGACATGAATCTGCTGGTACTCGCAACAGGCGGCACCATCGGCAGCGCCCCCAAAGGTACGGGGCTTGACACGGATGCGGCGCAGACCCCGCTGCTTTTGCAGATGTACCGCAGGCAATACGGGGAACACGCGCGTTTTACCGTGCGGCAGCTTTGCGCCGTGCTTTCGGAAAATATTGAGGACAGCTTTTATGAGACCCTTTGCACTGCCCTGTGCGCGCCCGAAACGGCGCAGTTCGACGGCGTCATCGTGCTGCATGGTACGGATACGCTGCCCTACACCGCCGCGCTGTGCGCGATGGCGTGCCGGCAGCTTTGTATCCCCGTCTGCTTTGTGTCCTCGGCGTATGTACTCACAGACCCGCGCCAAAACGGGCTTCTGAACCTGCGCGCGGCGGTGCGGTATATCGAAGCGGGTGGCGCGGGCTTTGTCGTCCCGTTTGCGAACCCGGGCGGCACAACCGAGCTCCACCTCGCCACCCGACTGCTCGAGGCCGATCCCTTCACCGACCGCTTTTCTTCTGCGGCAGGCGAACCGCTTGCCGTGCTTTGCGGCGACGAGATCCGCTTTTCCGCTTCCCCCTTGCTCCCGACGCAGGAAGCGCTTCGAACTCCTTTGCGTACGCTTGCAAAAACGCCCCTGCGTCTGCAAAAGAAGATTGCGCTGCTCGCCTGCTTCCCCGGCATGGCGCCGAAGGCAGACGCGCTTTCCTCAGCCTTTGCGGCGGCGCTTCTTTGGGGATACCATTCGGGCACTGCGCCGCAAAAGGCGCTCGCCGATTTTGCCGCACAAATGCGCGCGCAAAACCGCGCGGTGTATTTAGCGCCGGTCAAGCGCACGGCGGAGCAGTATGCCAGCACGAACGCGCTGCTCGCCTGCGGCGTGCACCCTTTATATGCACTCACCGCACCGTCTGCACTCGCGCGCTTAAAAATCGCCTATAACCAAAGCGCCGTATCCCCCGAAGCCCTCGCCGACGAAATCCTGTATTATGAGGAAGTTCCTGCAACGGTATAAAGGCTCCGAAAATGTGTGCGCCCCGCCGAGTGTCGGCGGGGCGCTTTGCGTTCAGGAAAAGTTGGTTAAGCTGCCGGGGATCGAACCCGATATGCCGAAAACGCGCCGGCACGGCGGCCTTTCCCTTTTTTACCCTTGGAAGGCGGCAGCCTGCCTGCGTGCTCAAAACGAAAATCCCATCCCTGCCGCCATCGTTTTCGCGCACAGCAGTTTTCAGCGAGAGGATTTTTGTGCGGGCAAGGCACAAAAGCGCAGGAATACTGCCGTATTTCAAGCTTTTTAACGCAGCCCGCGCGGGAAGCATCCGCTGTAAACCATATTGTGTTCGATTACCGGCAGCTTATCGCGATCATCACGGCAATGGCGAGCGCGCCTGCCGCTGAAACGCAGGAAACGATACATACAAGAACGTCCCCGTGCAGTTTCGCACGGGGACGCGTTTTGCTGTTATACGGTTATTTTTTGTTTTCGCCGCCGGGGCCGTCACGTCGGTCGTTGCCGGCGGGCGGATTTTCCATCCCTGTGGAGGTCCACTGGTTGTTCGTTGCGCTCTTGTTGTCGGATTTCTTTTTTTGAGATTTGTTCTTTGCCATTGTTCTCACCTCACAAGCAGTATGCCCGCCGCGGCACGAGATATGCGCATCAAAATGCATAGGGACATGAAAGGGATGTTTCGCAACAATCGGATGTTGCCAATTCGGCATGAATCCGATATAATAGTTTCGATAAAGGACGACTTTTGAAACAGGGATTTGCAGATGAAAAAGATTGCCAAAGATATTTTCAGCGCCATTCATGAGGGAAAATGGCTTGCAATTGAATATCAAAATAAAACCGGCAATACGACCAACTATTGGATCGGTATAAAAGGCATTAATACCTCTAAGCAAATGCTGATCGTTGACGGACTGAATGTAGCTTCTGCACAGCTTGCGGAGCTCACGCTGTTTTATGCCTCCATACGCAGCACGGAGGTAATTCAAGGCTCCTATTGTCCGATCAACGCAGATTTAATTGAGGATATTGAAAAACACCCGTCACGGTATACGTTTATTTTTCAAAATGTTGCCAATCTAAAGCTCCTCAATTACTATGCCGAGTGCAATCGGCTGGACGCAACACCGTACCGCAAAGATTATGCGCTTGTGGATGCGCTCGATCTGGATCTCATTGGGCAGGACGCATATCATTTGAATGATCGGCAGTTTGAAAAAATCGTGCAGGATTTTCACAAAACGGCGAAATATTACAATGCAAACAGCCAAAAGAGCAGCTTTGCCCTATGCATGAATGTTTGCAGCATCCATACACAAAAAGGCTTGTATGTTTTGGCATATAAAAAGCTGCTGTTGGATGTCAAAAATAAAACGCTCAAACAGGATGAAGAAATTACGATTTGCACGGAATTTACGATAGACGGCTGTAAATTCAGTATCCAGTATTTTCTGGAGAATGACGAGCTTGCTTTGTTGGATGATTTTGAGCTAAATGCAGAAGTAATCAAAGATGCCATTACACAGAACCATCCGGAGTGCGGCGGCGTAGATGATATGCCGTATGTCATGTCGATCCGATATGATACTAAGCTGGATTTAGAGACGGAATATGCTGCAATTTTAGAGATGTATGACAGGGATCAGATATCCTATCCCATCAAAGCGTTCTTTGGGGACCTGACCTCCAAACCTGTTCGAAGAAAGAATTTTCCGCTAGCGCTTTATAACAATCGTGTCAATTTGGACCAGCTGCTGGCGATCCACAACGGCATGAAATACCCGGTACTGTATGTACAGGGCCCGCCGGGTAGCGGAAAAACCAATACGATCCTGAATACTGTCATAACCGCCTTTTTTAACAACAAAACCGTGTTGATCTCTTCCTACAATAACCATCCGGTTGACGAAATCTTTGAAAAACTTTCCAAACTGGAATACAGGAATTTTGTAATACCGTTTCCGGTTGTTCGGCTCGGGAACCAAGACTATGTTCGTAAGGCGATTCAACATATCCGCAGGCTGTACGAGCAAACAAAATCCATGACGGTATTTGATGCTGCTTTAAGCAAGAAGCACAGCTTTGAAGAACAGCGCAATAAAGATTTGAACGACCTTTTACACCGCTACGAGCAAAAACTGGATTTGGAAGAACGCAAAGCCATGATTGAGGCGCTCCTTTCCTCTTCCACGAATATGCCCATGATGTACAATTTGCAAACCAGGCAGCTGCAGGAGGTGAAACAGCAGCTTGCTGCAATCGGAAATGTGCGTGACGAAGACGTTTATCCGCTGATTCAAACGGATCTGCGAGAATTTAAGACGTATCTGAATTACACCTCCGCCAAATATATCAAACACCTTTCCGAACCAAAATACAAAGAGCTGTTGGATATTGTATACATGGAGGATGCGGACGAGCAATATACGGCGTTTACAAAATATCTTTCCCAAGATGCAAACATGCAAAAGTTTCTAAAGGTATTTCCGGTTGTTGTAACAACAAATATCAGTGCACACAGGCTGGGCGAACCGAAACCGTATTTTGATATGGTAATTATGGATGAGGCAAGCCAATGTAACACAGCCGTGGCTTTGGTGCCGATTCTACGCGGCAATCAGCTTATGCTTGTGGGCGATCCGCAGCAGCTTCGCCCTGTGATTTTGCTGGATGACAAAAGCAACACGGCGCTCAAAAAACGATTCCACGTTTCAGACGCGTATGACTACAGGGAAAAATCTGTGTATCAAACCTTTTTGGCGGCGGATGCCGTGAGTGACGAGATCCTTTTGAGCTATCATTACAGATGTCATCCGAAGATCATTCGTTTTAACAATCAGAAATATTACAATAAAAAGCTGCATATAAAATCCTCCGCGGAAAACCCCACCCCGTTGGAATTTATAGAATGCGACGGCAGAAATTTTGGGGAGAAAAACACAAATGAAAGCGAAGCGCAGGCGATTTTACAATACGTGCGGCGGCATCCCGACAAATCCATTGCGGTCATCACGCCGTTTGTCAATCAAAAAGAAAAGATACAGTCCATTTTACGCGAAAACAACATAAGCAACGTGGAGTGCGGTACGGTGCATGCGTTTCAAGGCGATGAAAAGCAGGAAGTTATCTTTTCACTTGCTTTGACGGAACGAACTGGACAAAAAACGTACGATTGGCTTAAAAACAATCGGGAACTCATTAATGTGGCGACTTCGAGGGCGCAGGAAAAACTTATTATTGCCGCAAATTCCGCACAAATCAAACGATTGCATCGTCCAAACGACGATGATGATATTTTCGAGCTATACAATTATGTACGCTCCAACGGAAAAACCACCGTCACGGCAAAGACGGCGGCATCCCGTGCGCTGGGCATCAAACCGTACAGCACCGAAACGGAAGAAGCGTTTTTACAAAACCTCAACCACGCCATCGGCGCTATGATGATCACCCGGGCAAAATACACGGTGAAAAAGGAAGTTGCGATCTCGCATGTGTTTACCAATACCACGCAAGAGATCAACGACTTGTTCTATACAGGCAGGTTCGATTATGTCGTGTATGAGAGAATGGGAAAGGCGAGCTATCCCGTTTTTGCCATCGAGCTGGATGGGAACGAGCATGATACAGACGAACGGGTCATGCTTCGGGATCGCAAAAAGCAACAAATCTGCCAAGCGCATCAGTTTCAGCTGATACGCGTGCCGAATTCATATGCAAGACGGTACAATTATGTAAAAGATATTTTATCCGAATTTTTCAGCAAACCTGTTTAAAAAGGAGATGCCCCAAAGGCATCTCCTTTTTAAACAGGGCCGTTTGTGCATATCACAGCCCCGACGCTTTGAAGATTTTTTCCATGACTGCGGCGCTTTTTTCGTCCGCGTTCATGAGCGCTTCGCGCTTGCGGGCAATGCTTTTGTCTTTTGTAAAGGCGTATTGCACCAGCCGCACAAACCAGAAAACGGGCAGCAGAAACGGCGCTTTTTTTAGGATCGGATATTTCAAACGCATATGCGAAAGCCGGGGAAACGCGGCGGCAAGTAACCGACGCGCTTTGGATTTTTGTGTGCGTGCGGCAGCGGCAGCGGCGTCCGCATGCTGCACGGGCGGGCCTAACAGGATATAGTTTTCCATAAGCAAAAGCGTTTCGTCCTTCACAGCACCGTCGAACATTGCATGGTACAGCGCACGCACCTTTTCGGCAAAGGCGTCAAGCCCCATTTCCCGAAACCGCGCGTCAAGTGCAGAAAAATCGAGCGCCGTTTTTTGTTCGAGCAAATACAGGTCCATCACCGGGCGGAAGCACGAACCCGCCGTAGTGTAATGCTCCGCCAAATGCGCGAGCGTGTAGATATACAGTTCCTCGTCGGACATTTTGTATTCGTGCGCGCCTAAGGGCACGGCGCGTTTCCACACGTCGAGAAAATGCGGGTATAACTCGTATCCTTTTTGGAACAGCGTGCGGTGCAGTTCCACGGTCAGAAAGGGCTTGCGCATGAAAATGATGTCCTTGCCGTTGTCCAGATGCAGGGCGAGACCACAGGTAAGCAGGATCTCCTGCGCGCGCTCGATGTCCGCCTCGCGCACAAGCACGTCCATGTCCACCATAAAGCGCATTTCCGCCGCCGGGTACAGCGCTTTTACATGTGTACCCTTGAGCAGCATAAAGTCAATGCCCGCCGCGTCAAACTTTTCGCGCAGGGTGTGCAGGAAAGACTGCTGCGCCGTCTCGCGCAGCACCGCCGCCTGAAAGGATTTGGAAAGTCTTGCGAAATCTTCGGCGGGCAGCGCATCCTTCTGGCTTTTCAGCGCCAGATACACCATGCTTTGCACACAGTTTCGCCGCGCAAGCCTGCAAACGGCGGAAAAATCCGAAAATGTATTTGCGTCGGGCGCAGCAGCGCCGTGCAGCGCCGCGCGGACGACGGTGAGCAGATCCGCTTTGGCTTCCATGATCTTAGGCATTGGCATCCGTCTCCGTTTCCGTAAGTCGCAAAAGCGCGCAGATGGGGAAGTGATCGCTGGTATACACGCCGTCGCGCGTTTCGTTCATTACACGGTAGGACTCTACCGCAAAACCGGTCTTGGAAATAAGGATATAGTCGATGCAGTTCCTGTCCAATTCCGTACCCCAGTTTTGATAGGTCGCGCCTTGCATGGTGTCCTCGGTTTGGTACTTCACGTCAAAAAAGCTCTCCGTCGCGCTTCGATAAGTTTCGGAGTCCTCCTCGGCGTTCAAGTCTCCCATGAGCACGGCGGGGATGCCGCCGAATTCCTCGATTTTGCCGAGCACTACGCCGATGCCGTTGATGCGCGCTTCTTCGCTTTCGTGGTCAAGGTGTGTGTTGAAAACGGCGAACTGCGCGCCTGTCGCGCGATCCTCTAAGATCACATAGCTGCAAATGCGGCTGAATGCTGCATCCCAGCTTTTGCTCATCTGCTCGGGTGTTTCGGAAAGCCAAAATGAGCCCGAATCGATCAGGTTATACAGATCGGTGCGGTAAAATACGGGACAGCCCTCGGAATTCACGGCGTCGTCACGGTATTCGATCACCGAGCCGTACCCGGTCAGTACGTCGCAAAGGTAGTTGTACTGCCACTTGGTCGCCTCCTGAAAGCCGACGACACCGGGCGCGGCTTCGGCAACGCCGTCTATCAGCAGATCGGCGCGGTAAAACCAGCTTTTCTTGCCGAAATCAAGCGGATTGATGCACCGCAGGTTGCAGCTCATCACCTGTATCTCGCCGGGCGCGGTCTGCACAGCGATGTCTACGGGTTCTTTGCTCATTCGGTAATGCGGATAGTACCAGACAAACGATGCGCCGAACGCCAAAAGTCCCGCGAGGATCACGCCCGCAACACCGAGCACGATGCGTTTCCAAAGCTTCATACCAAAGACACCCCTTTATTTATTATCTGCATTGTAGCACACCGTACGCAAAAAGTCCATGCAAAAAGCGGCACACTCCAAACGGAGCGCGCCGCGAAAAAGAACCGGTTATTCGTAGTCGTCCTCGTTTTCCCAGTTGTGGTACACGGACTGGATGTCGTCGCTTTCCTCGAACATCTCCAGCATCCTGCCCATGTTCTGGATGTCCTCGGGCTTCTCAAGCTTTGTATAGGTCGAGGGGATGTACTCCACCTCGGCGGACAGGAACTTGTAGCCCTTGTCGGTCAGATCGTCGCGCACGGCGCCCATATCGTTGGGCTCGGTGCGGATCTCATAAACGTCGCCGTCCGAAAGGAAGTCGGCGGCGCCTGCCTCGAGCGCGTCCTCCATGAGCTTGTCCTCGTCGATGTCCTCTTTTTCGAGGATGAGCACGCCCTGACGCGTGAACATGAACGAGACGCAGCCCGTTGTGCCCATGTTGCCGCCGAATTTGTCGAACGCGTGGCGCACGTCTGCAGCGGTGCGGTTGCGGTTGTCGGTCAGCGCCTCAATGATAACGGCAATACCCGAAGGCCCGTAGCCTTCATATACAACGTCTTCATAGTTGTCGGCATTGCCTTCGCCTGCCGCCTTTTTGATGATGCGCTCGATATTATCATTCGGCACATTGTTCGCCTTTGCCTTGGCAATGACATCTTTCAGCTTGGAATTTGCCGCGGGGTCGGGGCCGCCCGATTTCACAGCAACGGCGATCTCGCGCCCGATCTTGGTAAATACTTTGGCGCGCGCGTTATCGGTCTTTTCCTTTTTGCGCTTGATGGTGCTCCATTTGGAGTGTCCGGACATAACTGTTTCACCTTCTTCAGAAATTACGCACAATAGTGTAGCACAGGAATCCGTTTTGCGCAAGGGCTGGCGCGAAAAATCCCCCGGTGCTATTCCCAAAGCTTTGTCGAGGTGTCGCGCGCTTTTACGATGTGCGCGGCAAGTGCTT
Source organism: uncultured Clostridia bacterium (assembly GCA_944384995.1). Classification (GTDB taxonomy): domain Bacteria; phylum Bacillota; class Clostridia; order Oscillospirales; family Acutalibacteraceae; genus Fimenecus. Next base: position 116,909 of record CALWVN010000002.1, read on the forward strand.
CGAGCGCGCTTTCGGGGAAATATCCCGTCGCAGTGCGCCGTTCAGCAGCAGCGGAAAGAATGATGAAAGAGAGCTTTGCGTTGCCGAGCCGCTGCTGTACGCGGTTGGCGCGAAATTCCGCCTGCTGCACGTCGCCGTAGCGCACAAAGCGCGTGGCTTTCTTGAAAATACCGCAGGTGTATTGAAACCCGCGCTCTGCAAAGGCGAGCGACGTCGCGACAGAAGCCAGCTTATGCGAAAGCGTGCCCCACAGCAGCAAAAATACCGCTGCCGCCGCGCCCCAAAGCGGGGAGAACAGGCTTATGAAACCGAATACAGCAAGCGCCCAAAGCAGAAGCACGAGCTGCTTTTGCCAAAAGCCCGCGCGCGCAAGTTTTTGCGGCGCTTCAAAATCGCCGAAATCGCCTGTGAGCGCGTCGCGGATACGCTCCACCTCGGCAAGCGGTGCGTACAGACAAAGCCGCGGCCGTGCCTTGGCGTCACCGTAGCCGATCACGACCACCTCCACGTACGCACGCTTACAAAGCCGGGCGAGCAGGCTTTGGTGCACGACCACGGCGTTGATCTTTTTGAGCTCAAACGTGTAGCTTTGCCGGTTCAAAAGCCCGTGGGAAAGCGTTACGCGCTCGCGGTCGGCGGTCACCGTGTAGCCGTACAGCGTAAAAAACTGCTTGAGCGCCGCAAACAAAATTCCCGCAACGACGATCAAAAGCAGAGGCAGGAGCGAGATCGTTTCCGCCTCGCCCGCGAAAACCGGCAAAAACTGCACTGCCCACATCAGCAGGATTACAACCGGTGCGGCAAACGAAGCGGTCAGCAGCACGTGCGCGAACACCTGCCCCGGCGTATAGCGGATCTCCCGCCGCTGCGCTGCATCCGTCGCGACGGACGCTGCGGCTTCGGCAGACGGCGCAGCCGAAACAGCCGCAGCACCCGCCGCTTCCACCTTTTTCGCTTCAATGGTGCGTGCGAAGACCTCCGCTTGTGCGGCGGTCATGACGAGGGAGAAATCCGCTTTTTCGCTGGTCACGGCGGAGTTTACGTCCAAACGCACCGTCGCAAGCCCGAACAGGCGCTTAAAAAGCGAACGTCGGATGTTCACCGTGGAAATGCCGCGCAGCGGCACGCGGATCTCCTTGCGCACCAATCCACGGTGGTCGTAGCGGAAATTGTTGTCCTGGTCGATATAAAACGTCGTCCGGCGCCAAATGAGGAAACTCACCGCAATGACAATAAGGCAAAGCACGGGGATCGCCACCGCCGCCAGCAGCAGTGCGGAGAGATTTTCCTCTAAAATGAAGGCGAGCGCCGCTTTGTAGTCGGAAGAAAACAGCCGTTTCCAAACGTCTGCCCGCTGCTCGCCGACGACGTTCGAGCCCAAATAAAACAGCAGCAAAAGCGCCAGTGCCCCGCCGCGCTCGAAAATGAAATACGGGTGGTTGCGTGTGGGCTTGTCAAACATCCGACCCCTCCTGCGCCGTACCGATGCGCGCCTGCAGTCGACTGTGCAGCAGTGCGGCGACGGCGTCCGCCTTTTGTGCATCCAAAAATTTCAGCTTCGCCGTGCCGCCTGCCGTGGTGACCTCGACGCACGCCACCCCGCAAAAGCTGTCAAGCGGCCCTCGGCTGACCTCGATCTGGTGGATGCGGTCTACGGGTACGACGGTGCGGTGCACGAACAGGACGCCTTCGGTGATCTCCAGACGGTCTTGTGTAAGCAGATACCGATAGCGCCGAAAGCGAAACCGCGGCATGAGCAGCCAGTAGATCAGGCAGACCGCCGCACCAGCGGTGAACAGTACGATGCCGGCAACCGTGTGCCCCGTACCGAGCGTGACGCCGCCCGCGACAGCGAACAGCGCGAACAAAATCAGCGTCTTGATGCCCGTTGTCAACCGCATGAGCCGCAGCGCGTTCGGGGACAGCGCTTCTCCCTTTTGCTTTTGCAGTTCCATGTATTTCTCTCCCTGCATGGTAAAGTCTTTTTTGTATCATACCATGCCGACGCGGTGCGTACAATAGCGAACGGAAATTTCCCGTGAAATTTGCCTGTGTGCCTTGACCGCTTGCGGGTTTTGCTTTACAATAAAACTATATAGGCGCATGGTAATGAAAGGGGAGATCGTTTTGAAACGATTTATGGATAAGGATTTTCTGCTGACCACCAAAACGGCGAAGGAGCTTTACCGACGCGGTGCGGAAAAGACGCCGATCTTCGATTGGCACTGCCATCTGTCCCCGAAAGAGATCTATGAAAATAAGCAGCCCGCCGACATTGCTGAGCTGTGGCTCTCGGGCGACCATTACAAGTGGCGGCTGATGCGCTCCTGCGGCGTGTCGGAGGACTATATCACCGGCACAAAGCCGAATTTTGAGAAATTTAAGGCGTTCGCGTCTTGCCTGCCTTATGCCGTCGGCAACCCGATGTATCACTGGACGCACCTCGAATTGCAGCGGTACTTCGGCGTGGAGGAAACGCTGTCCGAGAAAACGGCGCAGGACATTTACCGCCGCTGCAACGAAAAGATCCGCGCGGGCGGCTTTTCCCCGCGCGAGCTGATCGAAAAGTCCAATGTGCGCTGCGTCTGTACGACGGACGACCCCGCCGATACGCTCGAATACCACAAGCTGCTGCAAAATGAAACGGATTTCAAATGCCGCGTGCTGCCCGCTTTTCGTCCCGACAAGGCGCTCGGCATCGAGCTGCCCGCATTCATCCCGTGGATCGCCGCCATGGAAAAGGCGGTGCGCCGCGAGATCCATACCTTTGCCGAGCTGAAAGCCGCGCTTATCGAACGCATGGATCTGTTTGATTCGCTGGGCTGCTGCGCGAGCGACCACGCATTCGCGTATGTGCCCTACCGCCCCGCGACGGATTCCGAGGTGGAGAAGATCTTTAAGATCGGGCTCATCGGCGGGACGCTCACCACGGAAGAGACCGACAAGTACCGCACGGCGCTGCTGCGCTTCTTGGGCGCAGAGTATGCGAAGCGCGGCTGGGTCATGGAACTGCACATCGGCGCCATGCGCAACAACAACCGCCGCATGTTTGAACGTCTCGGCCCCGACACGGGCTTTGATTCCATTGACGACCGCGAGATCGCCGAGGGGCTCTCCGGACTCTTGGATGCGCTCGAACGCAAGGGCAACCTGCCGAAGACCGTGCTGTTCACGCTCAATCCGAAAGACAACTACGTCCTCGGCGCGATGCTCGGGAATTTCCAGAACGATGAGATCGCGTCCAAAATCCAGTTCGGCTCGGCGTGGTGGTTCAACGACAATTACGACGGCATGCGCGAGCAGATGAAAACGCTTGCGAACCTCGGCGTGCTTGGCAAATTCGTCGGCATGGTCACGGATTCGCGCAGCTTTCTTTCCTATCCGCGCCATGAGTACTTCCGCCGCATCCTCTGCGAGCTTGTCGGCGATTGGGTGGAGGAGGGCAAGTACCCCTGCGACCTAGACTTCCTCTCCCAAATGGTCGCGGACATCGCATTTTATAATGCGGAACGTTATTTTAATTTAGATATATAAAATGCAAAGGAGCAAAAGCAATGAAAAAGGTCATAAGTATTCTGCTGGTCTTTGTGCTGGCCTGCCTGTGTGCGGCGCCTGCGCTCGCGGTGACGGACACTACAGCGGCACTCACGCTGTCCGCAGACAAGACCACGGTCAGTGCCAACGAGATCGTCACGATCACGGTGTCCGTCTCTGAAAATTCCAAGCTCGGTGCGCTGGAGTTTTCCGTGGACTTTGATCGTTCTGCGTTTCAGTATGTAGACGGTTCTTATACGCAGGACTCCTTGTGGGCGTCTATGGTCAACCCAAACCACGCGAACGGTTTGTATTACAGCGCAGCTACGGCGAGTTTTATCACGCAAGGCGGCACGCTGGTCACATTCCAGCTTCGGGCGCTCAAGCCCGGCAGTGAGCTGACCCTTTCCGTGATTCAGGCGACCGACGGTACTACGCTTGACGGTGAGGATGTGACACAGCAGGTCGTTGCCAATTCCACAGATTCTTTAAAAATTGCATGCAGCCATGCGGGTACAATGACGGAAACGGAGTATACCGCCCCGACTTGCACACAGGGCGGAGAGCGGATCTACACCTGCAGTGTGTGCGGCGAAACCTCGATTGAGAAGATCCCGGCATCCGGGCATAGCTTTGGGAGCTGGGAGCAGACCTCTGCCCCGACCTGCACGCAGGACGGAGTGGAGACGCGCATCTGCTCTGTCTGCAACGCGACGGAAACCCGCGTACTGACCGCAACGGGACACGATTATACGGCGGTTATTACCGCGCCGACCTGCACCGAGCAGGGGTATACAACGCATACCTGTTCGCTTTGCGGAGATTCCTACACCGACGAATATAAGGCGGCGCTCGGACATAACTATACAGCGGTTGTCACTGCGCCGACTTGTACAAAGGACGGTTTTACCACATACACCTGTACGACCTGCGGCGACAGCTATATCGACAGAATCGTTCCTGCGATGGGACATACAGCGGATGAATGGGTCGTAACGAAGGAGCCTACCCATACAGAAACAGGGCTGCGTACCCAATCTTGTAAGATCTGCGGCGAAGTGCTTGCAACCGAAGAAATTGATGTTCTCACGGGACTTGTCGGGGATGTAAACGAGGATGGCGTGGTTAACGCGATCGATGCACGCTGGACGCTGCAGACCGTGGCAGATCTGCGGGTACTTCGGTATTCCACCCTTGCCGATGTCGATGGTGATGGCAAGGTCAGCGTTGTTGACGCCCGATGGATCCTGCAGGCAGTGGCAGGGCTGCGGACGCTGTGAGTGCGGCGTACCGGACGCCGGAAATCAGAAACGGTGCAAAAAGGTTGCACAAAGCCGATGCATCATAGTACGTCCCCGCAAGACGGGTGAGTTTCTGTGCTCGCTTAAGCAGAATGCGGCAAGAAACCAATGCACGGCGACCGACAATCTGAACAAACCCGCAGAGCGCAGACGCTGCCCGCGCCCTGCGGGTTTTGGATAAACGCTTCCGGCTCATAACCGACTTGTGGGCTGCCGGCTTCTGCTTTTCTACAGGTTTCCTTTGCGCCTTTTCCTGTCGCTCAAACAAAAACACAAAAAAGCAAAAATTTCTCTTGCAATTCCCGTATTTATCCGATATAATATAAAAGCTGTCACGGGCGATTCGGAAGAAACGCACATATAAACAGCCTCAAAACCCAATATGCTGCTGTGGCTCAGTTGGTAGAGCAGCTGATTCGTAATCAGCAGGTCGGCGGTTCGAGTCCGCCCAGCAGCTCCAGCTAAAAACCTCGCAACGCAATCGGCGCTGCGGGTTTTTTGCTTTCGTACAGACTTTTTACAAGGGGGCAACCATGGACATTCGGAATGTGCATTTGGACGATTATACTGCGGTTTATAAACTGTGGTGTTCCTGTAAGGGTATGGGACTGAACAATTTGGATGACTCCCAAGACGGCATTGCGTGCTTTTTGCGGCGCAATCCCGATACCTGCTTCGTTGCAGAAGAACACGGGCAGATCGTGGGCGCGATCCTGACGGGCAATGACGGGCACCGGGGACACATCTATCACACGGCGGTGCACCCGCAATATCGTCGGCAGGGCATTGCGACACAGCTGGTGGAAGCGGCGCTGCAGGCACTGCAGAGGGCAGGGATAAACAAGGCGTCTCTGGTCGTGTTTGCCGACAACGAAGCGGGCAATCGCTTTTGGCAGAAAATGGGCTTTTCACCCCGTGCAGACCTTGTCTACCGCGATCACCCGCTTGCGGAAATGGATCGGCAAAAAACATGAATCTCCCGTTTTGCCGCGGTCTGCAAATCGAGACAATATGCGGCAATTCGCGGATCTGCCGAGAAAGTTAAAGCTGCTGAATATCACGTTTTGAAGAAAAAACGTGGAAAAATTTTCAGACGCCCGGAAAATCTGTACATACTGCTCAATATAATTTTGTAAATCTTCAAAAATTTCGTTGACAAAATGCAGAATTTCTTCTATAATATAGAAAATATAATGTATAGTTGTCTGTAATTATACCCTTTTTGCTTACATTGCGACACTTGCAGGAAATTGTATTATAAATCCGTTTTGTGCACGCAAGTGCGGATCATTCCGTTTGGAGGGGTGCGGGTCTTATATCGGAAGTGTTGCGCTTTTGATATAAACCATGTGCGTACGGAGGGGAGTTATAATAAAAACAATAATCTAAAAAAGGAAGGACAAACTATGAAAAAGATTGTCAGCATTTTGACGGTTTTTGCTCTGGTGTGCCTGTGCGCCGTTCCGGCGTTTGCGGTAAATACCACGGCGGCGCTCACGCTTTCTGCGGACAAGACCACGGCAAACGCCGGCGATATTATCACAGTGACGGTGTCCGTGTCTGAGAATTCTAATCTTGGTGCGTTGGAGTTCAATGTGGAGTTCGACAGGACCGCATATACACCTGTTGCGAATTCTGCAACCACGCCGGTTGGGGCATTGAACCCGACAGTGAATCTGGACTATGCAACCGGTGTGCGCTATACAGGCGCGACAGCGGGCGCGATTACAGAAGGCGGCGCTTTGCTTACATTCCAGCTCCAAGTTGTAAAACCCGGTTCTGCGTTGAGCTTGAACATTGGTTTGGCTTCTGACGGCACCACGCTGGACGGCGAAGACGTTACGGATCAGGTCGTTGCAAACTCCACAAAATCCGTGACGATTGCCTGCGGCCATGCGACGCAGTTGTCTGAAATTACAAAATATCCCACCTGCACGGAAGCGGGTAACGAGAATATTATCTGCACAGTTTGCGGGAAAGTCGTCGGAAGCCATACCATCGCCGCTACCGGCCACACGGCGGGCGACTGGGAAGTGAAGACACCTGCCACCTGCACCGAGGCTGGCGAGGAGATCCAAAAGTGCACGGTCTGCGATGCGGAAGTGAATTCCCGCGAGATTGCTGCGCTCGGCCACGATGTGTCCGAATGGACTGTAACGGATGAGCCTACCTGCACCGAAGAAGGCGTACAGACCGGCGTCTGCGCACGCTGCGGCGAGACGGTGACCGAACCTGTTGCGGCGCTCGGCCATGACGTTGCAGAATGGGAAGTCACCAAGGGAGCCACCTGCACCGAGGCGGGTTCCAGAACCGGCGTCTGCGCGCGCTGCGAGGAGCCCGTTACCGAAGAGATCCCGGCACTCGGGCATGACTTCGGCGAGTGGGTTGTTGTGAAGGAGGCCACTGAGACAGAGGAAGGCTCGCGCGAAAGAGTCTGCTCTGTTTGCGGCGAAAAAGAGACCGAAGTGATCCCCGTTCTGACGACGGAAGCGGAAGAGGGTACGACCGGCACGGCGAACCCCAAGATTCCGCAGACCAGCGGCGCGGTTGCCGGCGGCATCGCAGCTGCAGCTATGCTTGCCATGGCAGCCGGCGTTGCGGCGGTCACGCTGAAGAAAAAGCGTGAAGGCTGATTCGTTCTACAATCATTTCTGAACTAAACAAAAGGCGGCTGTCGCTTTGCGACAGCCGCCTTTTGTTCGCCGCCCGCTCTTGAAAATACAGTATAAAACAAAACACGCTCGGCAGTTCTGCCGAGCGTGTTTTGTAAGCGAAAGGCTTATTTCTTTGCAAGCTTGATGAGCGTCAGAACGGCGCCGGGGTCGCCGGAAACGGAGACCTTGCCGGTGGTGTAGGCGATGACCGGGTCCATCTTGCCTTCGAGGATCTTCATCAGATTCGTCGGCGCAACGGTCACGACCGCTTTGTTGTCGTGATAATCATACGGTTCCACATTGACGCGACCGTCTTTGGCTTCAATATAGAAAACACCCTCGACGTTTTTGCCGAGCAGATTCACCTGAATGGCAAGCGTTCCGTTGACGGAAGAAGCGTCTGTGTTTTCATACTTTGCCTTGACCTTGGCAACGACCTGTTCGTAAGTCATGGATAACTGCCTCCTTTCGTCTGCATGATTCGGGAAACGCCCCGCACTGTCGGGGCTCAAATCTATTTTAGCACAGTGCCTTTTTTCGCGCAATGCTTTTTCATCGTGAAAAAGACGGTTTTTTCGACATCCTGCGTGGAGAAGTTGTTGAAAAAACACACTGTACCGCCTTTGTGCGGTTGCAATGTGAAAGGATATGCCTTCCCGCGAGAAAGAGCGTGACAAAGCTTTGCTTTTATGGTACAATACAATGTAATCCAAAATCCATAGTATTTTTCGGAGGTGCGGCATGGCGATCATAAAGACAGAAGCGTATTTTCATTCCTCGACCGGGCAGCACAACATTCGCACGCTCATCTGGCGTGAAGAGGAGCTGACGCCCATCGGCGTGTTCCAAATGGCACACGGCATGGCGGAGCATATCGACCGTTATGATGAGTTTGCACGCTTCCTCGCGGCCAACGGCTTTGTGGTCTGCGGGAACGACCACCTCGGACACGGCAAATCCGTCAATTCACCTGCGGATTACGGCTTCTTTGCCGATATGAACGGCGATAAGCGGCTTGTGGACGATATGCACATCCTCACAAAAATCATGAAAAAGAAGTATCCCGACCTGCCGTATTTCCTGTTCGGGCACAGCATGGGTTCTTTGTGCGCGCGGGTTTATACCGCGCACTTCGGCGAGGAGCTGAACGGCGTGATCTACTGCGGCACGGTCGAGCTGCCCGCCGCGGCAGAGGTCTTGCAGCCCGCGATCAACGCGGCGTGTGAGCGCTTTGGTCCGCGCGCGGATGTGGATAAGCTCAGCACGCTTTTCAATGCGGCGTGCAACCTCATGGCGCGGGAAAAGGGTGCGTCGCCCGTCGCGTGGCTCAGCTGCAATGTCGAAAATCAGACGGCGTATCTCGAAGACCCGCTTTGCGGCTTCCCGTTCAAGCTCGGCGGCTATCGCGATCTGTTTGCGCTCGCGGTCGAGTGCTCGAGCCGCGAGTGGGCATCGCTTGTGCCGCAGGATTTGCCGATCATGGTAATCTCCGGCGCAAAAGACCCCGTCGGCTTCAACGGCAAGGGCGCATTGAGCGTCGCGGACAATCTGGTGCTTGCAGGGCATGACCCGACCGTCATCCTGTATCCGGGTGACCGCCACGAGATCCTGTTTGAAGCGGATCACGAGCTTGTATTCCGCGATGTCCTCGCATGGCTGCATTCGATCTATTTGAAAAACACTTGAATACGGTGAAACACTTTGGCAAAGCTGCATAATATCCCCCCGGAGGAGCTCGAACGCCAGCGGCAGTATGCGTTAAAGGTGCGCGAGATCCTTTCGGTAAAATATCCCACCGCAAAGCCCTTAGCCTACGTGCACACCTACGGCTGTCAAGGCAATGTGGCGGACGGCGAACGCATCGAAGGACTTCTCTCCGAAATGGGCTACGACTTCTGTGACAGCCCGGAGAGTGCGGACTTGGTGCTTTACAACACCTGCGCCGTGCGAGAGCACGCCGAGGACCGCGTATTTGGCAACGTCGGTAAACTTAAAAATTATAAAAAGGACAAGCCCGATCTGATCGTGGCGCTGTGCGGCTGTATGATGCAGCAGGCGCATGTGCGTGAGCGGATTTACAAAAGCTATCCGTTTGTAAACCTGGTATTCGGCACGCATGTGCTCCACCGCCTGCCCGAGCTTCTGTATCAAACGCTAACCGGCGGCAAACGCGTGGTCTGCGCGCCGGAGGGCTTCGGCGAGATCGCCGAGCATCTGCCCGTGCGCCGCAGCGGCGGCGTGAAAGCGTGGCTGCCGATCATGTATGGCTGCGACAACTTCTGCACCTATTGCATCGTGCCGTATGTCCGCGCGCGCGAGCGTTCGCGCGAGCCTGAGGATGTGCTTCGCGAGGCGCGCGAGATCATCGCCGCGGGCTGCCGTGAGATCACGCTTTTAGGGCAGAATGTCAATTCTTACGGCAAAGGCAACAAAAGCGAGCTGAACTTTGCAGGGCTGCTGCGGGAGATCAACGCGCTGCCCGGTGACTTCAAGATCCGCTTTATGACCTCGCACCCGAAGGACTGCACGCACGAGCTTTTAGAAACCATAGCACAGTGTGACAAGGTCTCCAAGCACTTGCATTTGCCCGTGCAGTCGGGCAACGACCGCGTGCTGCGCGCCATGAATCGCCGCTACACGCGGCAGCAGTACCTCGATCTTGTGGCGGATGCAAAGGCGACCGTGCCGGGACTTTCGCTGACCTCCGACATCATCGTCGGCTTCCCCGGCGAGACATACGAGGAGTTTCAGGATACCGTCTCGCTCGTGCGCAAGGTGGAATACACGTCGCTGTTCACTTTTATCTATTCCCCGCGCAAGGGCACGGCAGCGGCAGAACTGCCGGACCCCGTCTCCCATAAGGAGAAAACCCGGTGGTTCGCAGAGCTTACCGCTGTGCAGGAGGAGATCGCTGCAAACCGCATTGCCGAAAGTGTCGGCAAGACCTATACCGTGCTTGTCGAGGGGCGCTCCAAAACGGATAAAAGCCGCTTGGCGGGACGCACGGACGGCAACGTGATGATCGAATTCGCAGGCTCGCCCGAAAAAATCGGCACATACTGTGAAGTGCGCGTCACCGAGACCGGCAAATGGACGCTCTTCGGCGAAGCATTGCCGCAAAGCGATACCGAATAAAAAATATACAGACAGGAGAAATAAAATGGACATCGAAACTCTGACCAGACAGCTTGGCGCCGCCATTCAGCAGGATGAGACCTATCTTGCCTATGCCGCCGCCAAAGAGGCGAACGACGCGGACGAGGCGCTGAACGCCCTGATGGGCAAGATCCGCTTGGTGCAGCTCAACTACCAGCAGGAGGCGGCAAAGGAGTCGCCAGACGAGCAGAAGATGAACGAATACAACCGCGAATTTCAGGCGGTCTACAACCAGATCATGGCAAACGAGCATATGCAGGCGTTTGAAACCGCGCGTCAGGCGGTGGATGACATGATGAACCGCATCACGGGCATCCTTGCCATGTGCGTCAACGGCGAAGACCCCCAGACCTGCGATCCCGCGGCGCACAACTGCGGCGGCGACTGCGGCTCCTGCGGCGGCTGCCACTGAGAGCCTGCCGTGCAGGGCTTGCGCGGCAAAACAGTAACGGATGTGAGAGAGGCGGATTATGGCGGAACTTTCCCCGATGATGCAGCAATATTTTGAGATCAAAAAAGAATATCCGGATGCGATCCTGTTTTTCCGGCTCGGGGACTTTTACGAAATGTTCTTTGAGGACGCCAAAACCGCGTCGCGCGAGCTGGAACTCGTATTGACGGGGCGCGACTGCGGGCAGGAGGAACGCGCGCCGATGTGCGGCGTGCCGTTCCACAGCGCGGACAGCTATATCGCCAAGCTCGTCTCGCGCGGGTACAAGGTCGCCGTCTGCGAGCAGATGGAGGATCCGAAAGCCGCCAAGGGGATCGTCAAGCGCGATGTCATCCGTGTGATCACGGCGGGGACTGTGATCGAGAGCAGTATGCTCGACGAGACCAAAAACAATTACCTTGCGTGCTTGTACCTGTGCTTCGACCAAATGGGGCTCTGCTTTGCGGACGTCTCCACGGGCGAGGTGCAGGTGACTGCTTTTTCGGAGAATATCGACGAGCGCACTGTGGACGAGCTCGCCCGTTTTGCCCCGCGCGAGCTTCTGATGAATCCGCAGGCGGCGTCACTGTCGCGCGTGCGCGCTTTCGTGACCAAGAAGCTTGAAGCCTCGGTCGAAATGCTGCCTGCCGAAACGGCGGATTACGACGCGGCACTTTTGCGCGCACGCGAACAGTTCGGCGCGGCGGGCACAGAGGACTTGCAGGGTGAAGCGTACAAAAGCGCAGTGCTGGCGCTTTCGGCTACGCTCCAATATCTGCAAGAAGCGCAAAAAAGCGATTTACAGAACCTGCGCAGCGTGCAGGTGTACGCCGACGCGCGGCTCATGAAATTAAGCCTAACCACGCGGCGCAATCTGGAGCTGACCGAAACCATGCGCGACCGCGAAAAGCGCGGCTCGCTGTTGTGGGTGCTCGACAAAACGAAGACTGCCATGGGCAAGCGCATGCTGCGCGCGTGGGTGGAATGCCCGCTTTGCGACTGCGCCGCCATTTCCCGGCGGCAGAACGCCGTGGAGGAATTGCTGCGCGACCCTGTAAGGCTAAAAGACTTTACAGATCGGCTTTCGGGGATTTATGACCTTGAACGGCTGATGACGCGCGTCGTCTACAATACGGCGAACGCCAAGGAGCTGCTTTCCTTAAAGACCACGCTCGCCCCTCTCCCGGAGATCAAAAAGCTGTTGGAAAGCTGCAAATCACAGCTTTTGTGCGACGTCTGCCGCGACCTCGATCTGCTCGAGGACGTGCACAAGCTCGTGTGCGACGCCATCCGTGAGGACGCGCCGTTTTCCGTGCGCGAGGGCGGGATGATCCAAAGCGGCTTTAATGCGGAACTCGACGAGCTGCGCGAGATCGTCGAGGGCGGCAAAGGGTATTTAAGCGAGCTCGAACGCAAGGAGCAGGAAAAGACCGGCATCAAAAAATTAAAGGTCGGCTACAACCGCGTGTTCGGCTATTATTACGAGGTGTCCAACTCCTTTAAGGAGCTTGTTCCAGATACATACATCCGCAAGCAGACGCTGACGAACTGCGAACGGTACATCACCGAGGAGCTTAAAGAACTCGAATCTAAGGTGCTCGGCGCGCAGGAGCGCATTGTGAGCTTGGAATATGAGGTTTTTTGCGCGGTGCGCAAAAAAATCGCCGCGCAGTATGACCGCACGCGCCGCACGGCGCGCGCCCTTGCCACGCTCGACACGCTTTGCTCGCTCACGGCGGTGGCGGCGAACCGTTATACGCGCCCCGAAGTCAACGATTCCGACCGCATCCGCATCACCGAGGGGCGGCACCCCGTTATTGAAAAAATGCTCGACGGCGCGCCGTTTGTCCCGAACGATACGCTCTTAGACTGCGGCGACAACCGTACGATGATCTTAACGGGTCCTAACATGGCGGGTAAATCCACCTACATGCGTCAGGTCGCACTCATTGTGCTGCTCGCGCAAATGGGCAGCTTTGTCCCCGCATCGCATGCCGAGATCGGACTTTGTGACAGCATTTTCACCCGCGTCGGCGCGTCGGATGATCTGGCAAGCGGGCAGTCCACCTTCATGGTCGAAATGCGTGAGGTGGCGGAAATTTTAGAAAACGCTACATCCAGAAGTCTGATCATCCTCGACGAGATCGGGCGCGGGACCTCCACCTACGACGGTATGAGCATCGCGCGCGCGGTGCTCGAATACACCGCCGACCGTAAGCGGTTGGGTGCAAAAACGCTGTTCGCCACGCATTACCATGAGCTGACCGAGCTTGAAGACACCGTACAGGGCGTTAAGAATTATAATATCGCCGTCAAAAAGCACGGCGACGACATCACCTTCCTGCGCCGCATCGTGCGCGGCGGGGCGGACGGCAGCTACGGCATCGACGTGGCAAAGCTCGCCGGCGTGCCGGATACCGTCGTGCGCCGCGCAAAGGTGATCTTAAAAGCACTTGAGGAAAATGACACGGTGCGCGCGCCGAAATCTACTGCGCCCGCGCCCGTTGAAGAAGAACCCGCCCTGCAAACAAGCCTTGCCGGCAACGCCGCGCAGGAAATCGCGGATGAATTGAAAACGCTCGACGTCAACACCTTAACGCCGATCGAGGCAATGACCAAGCTCTACGAGCTTGCGGCGCGTGCCAAGCAGGAAAGCTAAATCCCTTTACATAGAAAAAATCGGAGAAAACGGCGCGCCGCCCTCCGGGAAAGGAAAACAGGCATATTCATGGCAAAGATCCGTAAGCTGCCCAAAAGCATCGCCCAGCGCATCGCCGCGGGGGAGGTCGTGGAACGACCCGCCTCCGTGGTCAAGGAGCTTTTGGAAAACGCGATCGACGCGGGCGCGAAAAATATCACGCTGGAGATCCAGCACGGCGGCATTCGCTATATCCGCATCACCGATGACGGCTGCGGCATTGCGCGTGAGGATGTGCCGACGGCGTTTTTAAGCCACGCCACCAGCAAGATCCGTGAAGCAGACGACCTCGACGCGATTTTGACCCTCGGCTTTCGCGGGGAGGCGCTGCCCTCCGTTGCGGCGGTCTCGCGCGTGGAGATGATGACTCGCGAAGCATCTGAATTCGTCGGCACGCGCATCGTGCTGGAGGGCGGCGAGCAAATTTCGTTCGACGATGCGGGCTGCCCCGTAGGGACGACGCTCATCGTGCGCGACCTGTTTTTCAACACGCCCGCGCGCATGAAATTTCTAAAATCCGACCGCGCGGAAGGGCTTGCCGTCGCGTCGGTGGCGGATCATATCGCGCTGTCGCATCCCGATATCTCCCTGCGCTTTATCAAAGACGGCCGCGAGCAGATGTGTACGCCCGGAAACGGCGACTTGCTTTCGTGTATTCACGCCGTGTATGGGCGCGATTTTGCCGAAACGCTGCTGCCCGCCGAAAGCGAGCAAAACGGTATCGCCGTGCGCGGGTTTGTTTCCAAGCCCTATTGTTCGCGCGGTTCGAGCGCCATGCAACACTTCTTTGTCAACAACCGCTATATCAAATCGCGTTCCGGCACTGCGGCGCTTTCGGAAGCTTACAAAAACAGCGCCATGGTCGGCAAATATCCGGCATGCGTGCTGTTCTTGACCGTTAACCCTGCCGCCGTGGATGTCAACGTCCACCCTGCAAAGGTCGAGGTGCGGTTTTCCAACGAAAAAAGCGTATTCGATGTGGTTTACCGCGCGGCGAAGTCTGCGCTTGCGGCGGATACCTCCCGCCCCGAAGCAAAGCTCGCGCCGCCGTCTGCGGATCCTTCGGTGCTGCGCCCCAAAAGTTTGGAGGGCGAACAGCTTACCATGCCGCGTGCGGCTGCGCCGACCGCACCGCAGGCAGCCCCGCCGGCGTCGGTACAGTCCAAGCCCGTCGCGCCCGCCGAGACCCCGCAGCAGATCTCTGCATACAACGCGCTGCTGCGTGACATCGAAACGGCTTTTGCAGACGAGGACGATCTGCCCGATTTGAGCGTGCCCACCGTTGCGCAGACAAAAGCGGCTGAACCCACGCAGACGGAAGCTGCGCCGCCCATCGAAGCATCCACGGTGCAAAGCGCACAGACCGTACAAGCGACAGAACCGCCCGCCGAGGACTTCCGCATTTTAGGTGAGGCGTTTCGAACGTATATTTTTGCCGAGCAGGGCGACCGGCTTTTGATCATCGACAAGCACGCCGCCCACGAACGGATGCTGTATAACGAATTGCAAAAGGACAACGGTGCGTCGGGCAGCCAGATGCTGCTCGTCCCCGTTTCCGTCACCTTGAGCAAGGAGGAATACGCCGCCGTGCTCGAGCACATGGAAGTGCTCACACAAGCGGGTTTTGCGGCGGAGGATTTCGGCGGCGGCACAGTGCTGGTGCGCGCGTGCCCGCTTAATTTGGAACGCGAGGACATCACCGCGCTCGTGACCGAATTTGCGGGACATCTGCTCAAATACCACCGCGAGGTGCTCGCCGAAAAGCTCGATTGGCTGTATCACTCCGTGGCGTGCCGCGCCGCAGTCAAGGCGGGCGACCATACGACGGACTACGAGCTTTACGATTTCACAAAGCGTCTGCTTGCCGATCCCGATGTGCGCTACTGCCCGCACGGCAGACCCGTGCTCATCACGCTTTCGCGCGCGGAACTCGAAAAGCAGTTCGGGAGGGTGCAGTAATGGGGCGCATCCCCGTGCTCGCTGTGGTGGGGCCTACCGCCTCAGGCAAAACGGCGCTTGCCGTCGAGCTTGCACTGCGCTTGAACGGAGAGGTCGTTTCGGCGGATTCCATGCAGATTTACCGTGGCATGGATATTGCGTCCGCAAAGCCCACAACGGCGGAAATGCGTGGCGTACTGCATCATATGCTGGGCATTCTTTCCCCCGAAACGCCCTACAGTGTCGCGTCTTATGTGCGTGACGCAGCCGCCTGTATCCGGGATATCCATTCGCGCGGCAAAACGGTCATTTTGGCTGGCGGAACGGGGCTGTATGTAGATAATCTGCTTGCCGGTACGGCTTTTGTCGAAGTGCCCGCCGACCCCGCACTGCGAAAAAATCTCGAAGCGCAGTATGAAAACTTCGGCGGCGAAGCGATGCTGCAAAAGCTTGCCGAATCGGACGAACAGACCGCGCGGCGGCTGCACGCCAACGACAAAAAGCGCATTGTGCGCGCATTGGAGGTCCTCATGCAGACCGGCGAACCGCCCTCGCGGCTGGACGCAGCTTCACACAATATGCCCTCGCCGTATGCGGCGACCTATATCGGCTTGAATTTCCGTGACCGCGCCGTACTGTATGACCGCATTGACCGCCGTGTAGACGAAATGCTCGCGGCCGGGCTGCTGGACGAGGCGCGCGCATTTTTTACCGCGAACGCCGCCACCGCTGCGCAGGCGATCGGCTACAAGGAATTGAAACCTTTTTTAGACGGCGAATTGCCGCTGGAAACAGCGGTCGAAAACCTCAAACGCGCCACGCGCCGCTACGCAAAGCGGCAGATCACGTGGTTCAAGCGAAACGAAGCCATCCATTGGCTGTACCCGGATGCCTGCCCGAACAATGAACTGTTCGAACAGGCGCTGGATATTGCAAAGGCGGTGACCGAATGTCCAACCGAATAGAAAAACAGGATGGCGGCAAGGTGGTGCCGCTGCATCCGAAACGCAAAAAAAGCATGAATATTTTGTACGCGCTGCTTGCCGTTTTGGTCATCGGCGTGAGCGTGTACCAGATTTTCCGCATCAATTATTCGCCCGTCGAAACCGAGATCGCGCTGGAGACTACCGTGAACAACGCCGTGACGGTCGAGGGCTTTGTGGTGCGCGATGAAAGCTACATCCGTGCCGATGCGGCGGGCACACTTGTGCCGCTTGTGACGGACGGGCACCGCGTGGCAAGCGGCGATGCGGTAGCGGTGGTGTTCGGTTCTGAAGAAGCTGCGCGCAATTATACCGAATTACAGCAGGTTGAGGAGGACATCGCCTACTTTGAATCGCTGCAAAATAAGATCGGTGCGAGCACAGCGGATGTGGATGTGCTTGAAGAGCAGATCTACAGTGCGGCACAAAGCTATGTGCTCGCGATGCGCAGCGGGAACATGGATGAATACGAAAGCTATGAGGACGCGATATGCGAGGCGATCACCTCACGCCAGCTTTCCACGGGCACGGTCATAGACCCGACCGAAAAGCTTACCGCGCTGCGCGCGCGGCTTTCTGAGCTGCAAAGCGCGTCGGGCGGTTACACCACGGTGACGGCGGACAATCCCGGTTATTATATCAGCCATGTGGACGGCTATGAAAACGTGATTTCCTATGACGACGTGCTGTCTGCGACGGGCTCGGAGCTTGCGGCGGTGTTTTCCGTCGAAGCGGTTCCGCAAAGTGAGCTGCAAAACTGCATGGGTAAGCTTGTGGACGCGTTTAATTGGTATCTTGTCTGCGTATTGGATACGCAGACGGCGGCGAGCGTCGTTTCGGGCGATACCCTGACCGCCGAATTCCCCTTGACCTCTGCCGAGAGCGTCCGTGCGACGGTCGTATCGGTGCTTCCCGCAGAGGATGGGCAAACGGTGCTGGTGCTGCAAAGCAATTTGATGAACCAGCAATACGCTTCGCTTCGCAAGGAACAGGTGCGGCTTGTGTTTGACGAGATCACGGGATTCCGCGTCGACAACCGCGCCATCCGCGAGGTAGACGGCGTACAGGGCGTGTACGTGGTCAGCGGCAATCTTGTGGAGTTCAAAAAGGTGGAGATCGCCTATTCCGACAGCGAATATTCCGTGTGCGTCACACCGATGGACGATAACGGCAATCCGCAAAGCGGATATGTCGAATTATATGATGAGATCATTATAGAAGGGACAGACCTGTATGACGGAAAAATCCTGGGATGAGCAGCGCTTTAGGGACATAGAATATAACCTGAAGACCATTCACGAGGAGATCGCCCGCGCTGCCGAGGACTCGGGCAGAACCGAAGCGGATATCGACTTTATGGCGGTCACCAAAACGGTGGAGGAGCGTTTTATCAACCACGCCATTGACTGCGGCATTACCCTCATTGGGGAAAACCGCGTGCAGGAGCTGCTGCGCAAAAAGCCGAACCTGCACCTGAAAGGTGTGCGCAAAAACCTGATTGGGCATTTACAGACCAACAAGGTCGCGCAGATCGTCGGCGAGGTGGATATGATCGAATCGGTCGATTCGCTGAAAGTCGCGCGTGAGATCGGCAAGCAGTCCGTGAAAAAAGGGCTGGTGACCGACGTGCTCATAGAGGTCAACATCGGGCGCGAAGAGAGCAAGACAGGCTTTATGCCCGAAGAAACGCCCGAACGCATCGCGGAAATGGCGGAGATCGAGGGCGTGCATATCTGCGGGCTGATGACCATTCCGCCCATTTGCGACAGGACGGCAGAACTTTGTAAATATTTTGAAAATATATACAATATGTATGTTGACATCGGCGCAAAAAAAATAGATAATGTATCTATGAATATCCTATCCATGGGTATGTCCGGCGATTATGCCGAGGCGATCCGCACGGGCTCGAACCATATTCGGGTCGGCTCCAAAATTTTCGGCCCGCGCATTTACTGATCCTACAGGAGGGACAAAATATGAGCTTCTTAGATAAGGTCAAAAACATGGTCAACGTTTCGGAGGACGATTATTACGACGAGCTGGAATCCGACGATTTCCGTTCGGACGCGGGTGAAGAGGAGCCCGAAGAGCCTCGCCGTCCCGCGCGCCGCGCGCGTGAGCGTGAGCGCGATGCCGGGGACAATGTCGTCAATATCCACACCACGGCGCGTCTGCAAGTCGTGCTTGCCAAGCCCGAAAGCTTCGAAGAAGCGCGCGCCGTTGCGGACAATCTCAATGAGAAACGCACGGTGGTGCTGAATTTGGAATCTGCCAACCGCGAGGTCGCGCGGCGGCTTGTGGACTTTTTAAGCGGCGTTGCTTATGCCAACGGCGGGCAGTTCAAGCGCGTGGCGAACAGCACGTTCATCATCACGCCCTACAATGTGGATGTTATGGGCGATCTTTTGGACGAGCTCGAAAACAACGGTGTATTCTTTTAATCAATAATTTGTGATGGGTGGAATCAGAAGTATGCTTACTCCGGAAACTCTGAAGGCGAAGTCCTTCCAGGCAACGGGGCGCGGGGCTTACCGCGCCGACGATGTGGACAGCTTTTTTGCTGAAGTCACGTCCTCCTATGAACAGATGTTCAAGGAAAACGGCGAGTTGATCAAAAAGATCAGCCTGCTTGCCAATAAGGTTGAGCAGTATAAGGAAGAAGAGGACAGCCTCAGAAAGGCGCTCATCTCCGCGCAAACGCTTGCGGACAAGATCGTCCGCGACGCAAAGGAGAGCGTCGAAGGCACGCTTGAGCAGGCGCAGAAGGACGCCGACCAAAAGCGCGCCGAAGCGGAAGCACAGGCACAAAAGATCGTCGCGGACGCAAAAGCGGAAGCGGATTCGGTCGTGCTGCAAAGCAAAAAGGATGCGGACGAAATTTTGGGCGCAGTCAACCGCAAGGTGATGAAGGAAAGCCTGGAATTTGAAATGCTGCAAAAGAAGGCCGGCGAATTCCGCGCGAACCTGCTTTCGCTTTACAAAGAGCATTTGAATCTCATCAACGCGATCCCCGAATATGTGGAGCAGGAAATGCCGGCAGAGGAAAAGCCGGCGCCGCAGCCCGAACAGGCAAAAGCGGAACCCGCAGCCGAGCCGGAAACTGCCGAAGCGGAGAACTCGGCGGAAGCACCTGCTGCGCCCGAAGCGGCAGACGAGCCCGAAAACGCGCAGCAGTCCTTTGAGGATATTTCCTCCGGCGACGCGGATGAAGAAGAGCCGCAGGAGGAAACTGCGGAAGCAGCTGTCCCCGCAGAATCCGAAGACGCTGCGGATGCAGATGACGGCTTTACGCTGGATTTCTCTGCGTTTGCAGATGAGGAAGAGGACACCGAGCCCGCAGGGCATACATACGCAACGATCGAAGAATCTGCGGACGAGACAGAGGCGGATGACCGGGATGATGATTCCGCTGTCTCCTTCAAGAGCTTCTTCAAGAAAAAATAACGGCAGGGGGCTTTGTGCCCCCTGTTTGAGGTGGAACGGATGTTTCGTTGGATTGCCGTTCTGATAATCGCGGCGCTGATCGCGGTCGATCAGGGCTTGAAATTCCTCGCAATTGAATACCTACAACCCATAGGCAGCTTTCCTGTGCTCGACGGTGTCTTGCAGCTTTCTTACGTCGAAAATACGGGAGCCGCCTTTGGCATGTTTAGCGAACATACCACGCTTTTGTCCGTGTTTACGGCAATTGTCGTAGTTGTGGGGCTTGCGGTTCTGCTTTCGGGGCGGCTTCGCGACAATCTTGCGCGCGCGGCTGCCGTACTGATTCTGGCAGGTGGCGCAGGAAATCTCATCGACCGTGTGGCACGCGGGTTTGTGGTGGATTATATTGAACCGCTGTTTGTGGATTTCGCCGTGTTTAATTTTGCCGACATGCTCGTGTGCGTCGGCGCGGGGCTGCTGATTTTGTATTTGATTTTAGATCTTGTGCGCGAACGCCGCAAGGCGGCGCAGGAGAAGCAAAATGAACCCGCTTGAGTGCGTCGTGGATGCCGCGTCGGCGGGGGAGAGACTGGACGTATTCCTCTCCCGACTGCTGCCGGAGCTTTCACGCTCCTCACTGCAAAAGGCGCTCACAGAGGGCGCGGCACGCATCAATGACCGAACGGCTTCTAAAAATTACCGTCTGCGCGCAGGCGACCGGCTGGTATTCGAGCTGCCGGAGGCCAAGCCGCTTTGCATAGAGGCGCAGGACATCCCGCTTGATATCGTATATGAGGACGGCGATCTGCTCGTCGTCAATAAGCCAAAGGGGATGGTCGTGCATCCCGCGCCGGGCAATCCGGACGGCACCTTAGTCAATGCGCTTTTGTGGCACTGCGGCGCTTCGCTTTCCGGCATCAACGGCGTGCTGCGCCCCGGGATCGTCCACCGCATCGATAAGGATACAAGCGGGCTTTTGGTCGTAGCCAAAAATGATTTTGCCCACCGCGCGCTTGCCGAGCAGATCGCCGCGCATACATTTTTGCGCGAATACCGCGCCGTTGTTACGGGACACCTGCGGGAAGACAGCGGCACAGTCAACGCGCCCATCGGCAGAAGCCCGAAGGACCGCAAAAAAATGGCGGTCATCGATAAAAACGCAAAGCCTGCGGTAACGCATTACGAGACCTTGGAAAAATACGTTGGGTACGCATACATCCGCTGCCGGCTCGAAACGGGCAGAACGCACCAGATCCGCGTGCATATGGCATATCTCGGTCATCCGCTGGCGGGCGACGCGGTGTACGGGCATCCAAAGCCGGCAGAAAAAGGGCTCTGCGGACAGTGCCTGCATGCAAAGCAGTTGGGCTTTACACATCCGCGAACGGGGGCGTTTGTCGCGTTTGACAGCGAGCTGCCCGCCTATTTTACCAAATTTCAAAGGAGTTTAACGCGTGAAGGTTGAAACAAGGGGGAAAACCGACTTTTCCGACTGGTTGGTCGCTTCGGACATTGACGGTACACTGAACAATAAGCTGCGCAGATTGCCGAAGCGCAATTACGAACGCATTTGTGAATTCGTGCTCGAGAAAAAAGGCCATTTTACCCTTGCTTCGGGCAGGAATATCAGCTCCATGCGTAAGCCGTTCCAAAGTCTTCCGATTGCTTCGACCCCTGCCGTGCTGCTCAACGGCGCGGGTATTTATGATTACGAGCACGAAAAAATGCTGCGCTTTCACCCCATCAATCCCGCAGGGTATGAGCTTGTGCGGGCGGTGACAAAAAAATTTCCTGCGGTGGAAGTTGAGATTTTAACGAACGACAGTGCATATACTATCAACGCGCATGTTTTCGCGAACATCATGCTGCGCGCGGACAATCTGCCGCACCGCAAGTTTAAGCACATCGGCGAAGTGCCGCCGGAAAATTGGGGCAAGGTCATTTTTCTGGGGATGCCGCCGCTTGTTTCTGCGGTTAAACAGTATCTGCTTTCCATCAAAGACCCCAATGTGAATTTCATGTCCTCGTCCATCTCTTCGTTTGAGATGCTTGAAAAAGGCATCCATAAGGGCGTCGGGGTCATGGATATTGCGGAGATGTACGGCATCGACCGCAGCCACACCGCCGCCATCGGCGATTACTTCAACGATTATGAGATGCTGCAAACCGTGGGTCTGCCCGCTGTGTGCGCGCAGGCAC
This sequence comes from uncultured Clostridia bacterium, assembly GCA_944384995.1. Taxonomy (GTDB): domain Bacteria; phylum Bacillota; class Clostridia; order Oscillospirales; family Acutalibacteraceae; genus Fimenecus. The sequence goes on from CALWVN010000002.1 coordinate 139,228, forward strand.
CGCGTAAAATGCACGAGATCGCCAAATTCCACGCGTGCCACTGCAACCGTGGCGCTGTGGCGGATCTGCTGGAATATATTATGTACGAATATAAGGAGGACTAACCATGGAGCAGGCTACGAAACAAGCACTGCAGATTTTTGCGACCAAGGCGCGCATGGGTGTGCTCGACGGCGTGTATCACGCGAAGGCAGGGCACCCGGGCGGTTCGCTTTCCATTTGTGATGTTTTAAGCTACCTGTATAATGTCCGCATGCATGTGGAGCCGAAAGATCCGAAAATGCCGGATCGTGACCGCCTTGTGCTATCCAAAGGGCATGCAGCGCCTGCATTGTACGCCGCACTTGCGCTCAAGGGATTTTTCCCGGTGGAAGATCTCAAAACGCTGCGCAAGTCCGACAGCTACCTGCAGGGCCACCCGAATATGGACAAGGTCCCCGGCGTGGATATGAGCACCGGTTCTTTGGGGCAGGGCATTTCCGCCGCAGTGGGCATGGCGCTCGGCGCAAAGCTTGACAAAGCGGACTACCATGTGTATGCCATCCTCGGCGACGGTGAATTGCAGGAGGGGCAGGTCTGGGAGGCTGCCATGTTCGCCGGCAACCACGGGCTTTCGAATCTTACTGCAATTATCGACAACAACAACCTGCAGATTGACGGAACGATGGACGAGGTCAATGCCCCGTACCCGATCGCCGAAAAATTCCAAGCGTTTAATTGGAACACGGTCGAGATCGACGGTCACGACTTTGACGCGCTGGAAAGCGCATTCGCTGCTGCCGATGCGTGCAAAGATAAGCCGACCGCTATCGTGATGAAAACCGTCAAGGGCAAGGGCGTTTCGTTCATGGAAAATGCTGTCGGCTGGCACGGCAGCGCACCGAATACCGAGCAGTATGAACAGGCAATGGCCCAACTGAACGCCGCTTTGGCGGAATTGGAGGCGTGATTATGGCAGAAGCGATCAAATGTGCAACAAGAGAAGCCTACGGCAAGGCGCTTGTGGAGCTGGGCGAGCAAAACGATAAGGTCCTGGTGCTTGATGCCGACCTTGCAGCGGCGACCAAGACGGGCATGTTTAAGAAAGCGTTTCCCGAGCGCTTTATCGATGTCGGCATTGCCGAAAGCAACCTGATGGGCGTTGCGGCGGGACTTGCCGCCACGGGGCACATCGTGTTTGCAAGCTCGTTCGCCATGTTCGCGGCGGGCAGAGCGTTTGAGCAGGTGCGCAACTCCATCGGTTATACGCACCTGAACGTCAAGATCGGCGCAACGCACGCGGGCATTTCCGTCGGCGAGGACGGCGCGAGCCACCAGTGCTGTGAGGACATTGCTCTGATGCGCTCCATCCCCGGCATGGTGGTGCTCAACCCCGCAGATGATGTCGAAGCGCGCGCCTGCGTTTTCGCCGCGGCGGCGCATGAAGGCCCCGTGTATATGCGCTTCGGCAGGCTGGCCGTGCCGCGCGTGTTCGATGAAAATTATACATTCGAGATCGGCAAAGGCGCGGTGCTTACAGAGGGTACGGACGTCACCATCGTCGCCACGGGCCTTATGGTCAACGAGGCGCTCATGGCGGCGGAAGCCTTGAAAGGGGAAGGCATTTCGGTACGTGTCGTCAACATGGCGACCATCAAGCCGATCGACCGTGATATTCTGATCGATTCCGCGAAAAAGACCGGCGCCTTGGTCACTGCAGAGGAGCACAGCGTGCTCGGCGGGCTCGGCGGCGCTGTCACCGAAGTGATCTGTGAGACCGTCCCCGTACCGGTGCTGCGCGTCGGCGTGGAGGATGTGTTCGGCAAATCCGGTCCCGCCGTGGAACTGTTGCACATCTACGGGCTCGACGCCGCCCATATTGCCGAAAAGGCAAAACAGGCCGTCGCCTTAAAGGGATAACAGTCTTTACGGCTTAAACGAACAGCGGAGGAACTCTCGGTTCCTCCGCTGTTTTATATGTTTTACAGTTATTCCACGATCGCCGTTGCGGCAAAGACGGCAATATCTTCCGCAACAGGAAGCGTCAAGCGATTTTCCTTTACAGGAATTTTTTCAAAGAAAAGATACGCCTGCTTGGCGATCTCATCCGCGCCGTCCTTGTGCATATGCGTAAATTCATAGGCAAGCGTGCACAGCTTGCGGTAGCCGGTGTGCTTGGTTTTGCCCTCGTACAGGTCGCCCTCGCCGAGCGCTTCCAAACAGTCGGGTACTTCCACCCGCACCCCGTTCGGGAAGGTGAGCGTGCGGTCACCGTGCAGGGCAGTCAGCACCAGCGCGACGGCCTTAGTGCCCTCGGGCAGCAGCAGCGTCTGTCCGCAGCAGCACACCGCGTTCGGCGTCGTTTCGGAAAACGTAAAGTTGACACCTTTACAGTTGACTTTGCGGGGGAACAGCTCTTCGGGGATCGAATACCCGCCGAAAATGCCGTCTTTGCGATTACGGTTCGGGGAGGTGACGGACACATTATACGGCAGCCGCACCGGGATCTGCCGCACCACATCCGCCGCTTTGCCGAAAGGTTTAAGTTCAATCAAAAACGTCATCGGCGCGAAAGGCTCAATGTCAAATACCAGCTCACCCTTTTGCACGCGCAAGGCTTTGAGCGGCTGTTCCTGCGCGTTGCAAAGCCAGGCCTTCCGAATCCCGCTGCCGATGCGCAGATGCACGTCGCTCTGCCTTGTACCCGTGCCCTCGTTGACGCGCACCACCAGCTGTTCGCTGTCCTGCGCTTTTTTGATGGCGCGCAGCAGCACCGCGCCGTTAGACACTTCAGCAAAGGTATATTCTGCCGGCAGGATCCCATCGTGGTCGGCGCGCACGGTAAACGCCCGCAGCGGCTGGCAGAATTCCATGCCCGCCGCCTGCGTTGCGGCGAGATTGTCGCCCTCGTGGCTGAAAATACCGAATGCGTAGCGGTTGCGCCCAAGGTCAAGCTGATCCTGATGGCTGTCCGGCAAAAATCCCAAGCGCGGCGTATGCAGCCCCGTCAGGCGCAGTGTGTCGGCAGTGGGGTGATCCCAGCCGTATTTGCAGTCGCTCAAGATCGAAACACCATAGTCTTTGCCGCTGATATCCGCCCAATTCTGTGCGGGGACTTCATACAGCTTCGGCGTATTCGTGCCGCGGCGGATGAAGCCGAGCCCCAAATCATAGGACGCCTGTTCGTTTTCGACGGTCAGCGTGAACGGCGTTTTCAAAAGCGTGCGCCGGCTGTTCCAGAAAATTTCATTGTCCACGCGCACAGTCTCATCCTGTTCGCCAAGGCTGATGCGCTGGAAAAACACCGATTTTCCGGCGGTGCGGCGCGTCACGATCGAAACACGCGCGCTGCCGTCCTCTGTGATCGTAAATTGCGGCGCGCGGGCAAAGTCCACAGGCGGCGCCATGACCTCCTTGTAATCCAGCTCCCACGCGGGCCACGGCTTTGAACCGTTGTATTTGTGCAGCGCCATGCAAACGGGCGCTTTGAGCAGCTCTTTTTGGAGATCTTTATCTAAAACAGAAATAATGTCGCCGTTGTCGTCGAGGGTGACCTTGTATTTGCGGTTTTCCAGTGTCCGTTCCGTTACGCTCAGGCCTGTATCCGCCGCATAGGGCTTGTTTGCGGGGGTGATGCAGTATACGGCAATGCCGTTTGTAGGCACATTTGCCGTAAAGACGACCGTACCGTCTGCGTTAAGCTGGCTTGGCACGGCTTTGCCCGCCGCATTCTTCACATGAACATAAGCTGTCCCTGCGGGCAGCGATACGCGATAGGCGACAGCGCCTTTTCGTGAAAAGCCCGTCGGATTGGCGACGGCAACGGTGATGCCGCGTTTAAAGGGAATTTGCATCTGCCGCGCAAGGCTTTTGACAGCGCTTTCATACACGCCTGCAAATTGGTTGAGTGAAAGCGTGTAATCGTTCCAGCTGCGGCGGTATACGCGGGCAAGAGAGGTGCCGGGCAGGTCGTCGTGGAATTGGTGCGCGATCACGCGCTTCCAGGCGGTGTCGAGTACATTTTGCGGGTAATCGGCGGCGCCGAGCCATGCGGCGGCAGCGGAAAACCGTTCGGCGGCGTCGGCGAGCTGCTCATTTTGCTTGTTGAGGCGCTTACCCAAAGCGCGCGAGGTATAGCCGCCTACGCCGTGATCTGTGGAAACCAGCTCGTTGTTCCAAACGGGCAGCTTTTTCTTGTCCTGTGCGGAAAGCTCCTTTTCCATGATGCGGAACACGCCGTCCGTGCTCGTGATTTCCACATCCACGTTTTCCGTCGCATTCTTTTGCTTTTCGGCAACCACGGTCTTGACCGATTTTTCCTTCGGCGCGCCGCCGCGGTCCCCCACGCCGTGCAGCAGATAGGTCATGGGCAGGTCGTATTCGCGCATATTTTTTTCGAGCTTGTTCGGCGCGTTTTTGTGCTTGCGGACTTCGCTTAAAGAGGCACTGTATTCCTGCGCATCAAGCGAAGCATACACACGGCTGCCGTCTACACCCTGCCAAAGGCCTAAATCAAACGGGATACCGTACGCCGAGCTCCATGTCAGCTTTTGCGTTGTGAATCCCAAAAGCCCCGCATGTTTGATGATGCTCGGCAGCGCGTAACCGAAACCGAAGCAGTCGGGCAGGTAAATATCCAAGCTCGTCTTGCCGAATTTTTCGAGGAAGTAATGGTTGCCGTACAAAATATTGCGGAAAAGCGCTTCGGGGGAGGGAACGTTGACATCGCCGTTTTCGTAGGCGCTGCCCGCGACAAACCAACGGTTGGCGGCAATATAGCGGCGCAGCTTCTCAAAGTCCTCGGGGTAATACTCCTCCATGAGCTCATAACGGCGGCTGCCCTCAAAGCTGAACACATAGTCGGGATACTTTTCGAAAAGACGAAAATTCTCCTGCAGTGTGGCGGGAATGTATTTGCGCACCGTTGTTTCAAAATCCCAGTTCCAAACGGTGTCGAGGTGCGCGGTCGCTACGGTGTAAATGGTGGGCTTTTTGTTCTCTTTCATAAGTCAAGCTGCTGTGCGAACGGGAGAACCCTTACACGGCGTTTTCCTTTCTGAAAATTCAAATGTTTTTATTTTGCTTTGCCTTTGCGTTTTTTCACGCCGTGTACGATCGCGGCAGCGGCACCCGCCGCTACAATCAGACCGCCCACGACGCCGCCGAAGATCGGCAGGAAGCGGTAGCGGTATTCAGAGTAGCCGTGCTGGGCTTTGTAAAGATTCCATACGCGCTCGCCGACCAGATCATCATACAGCAGCAGGTCGCTTTGGAAGGTGGACAGATCCGATTCCTGGAGCGTCACGGTGCGCACGCCGCGATGGTTGCCGTAGCTGTAAAACGTGCAGGCGGGTGTCGCGACTAAATGGATGCCCTCATACACACCGGCAAAGTCGTTGACATGGTCGTGCCCGAAGAATGCGCCGATGATGTCGCCCTGCTGCAACCAGCTTTGGAACTGTCCGCCGTTTACATCGGGCGGGCAGGGCGCTTCGCGCATGGCGCCCTGATATACATTGTCTGCGACATAGTACTTGTCAGAGAAGCTGCTGTGTCCGCGTTTTGCGCCCTCGGTGCCCTTGTCGGTCTCGGTGAGCATGTCATAAACCTCGGGTACGATGATGTGCTGGAACAAAAGGGACGGTACAGCCTCGCCGCCGTTTTCGGCCTTGAGTGCGTCGGAGGTGCGCTGATACCAGGCGGTCTGGTCGGCGTGGACATACCCGTAGCCGCCGCCCTCTTCATCGGTCGCGTAGGGGTTGGAGTCCATAAACCAAAGGTTAAAGACCGTATTTTCGCCCGCGCTGTCGAGGATCGGCAGATTGTAGTTGCCGACGCCCGTCATCTCTTCGCCCTCGATCGCAAGGCAGGTCGGATATTTTTGAAAGCACGAAAGCAGGAATTCTTTTGCTTCTTCCTCCGTCATTCCGACCTCGTCGCTGCAAAGCCCCTCGTGGTCGTGGTTGCCGAACACGAGCGCGAACGGGATACCGCGCTCGTCAATGGGGGCGGCGATCGCGTCTACGGCGCGCTCGGTCGCTTCCTTGTCCACGCCGTTCCAGTAGCCCGCGATATTGTCGCCCAACAGCACCACAAGGTCAGGCTGCGTTTGATCGAGCGCCGCGGTCATCAGGGCGATTGTTTCCTTCTGCGGGGTATCGGTGTCCTGCAGATCCGCCAAAATCAAGATTTTAAAGCTGCCGTTATGGAATTGCAAAATATTTCCCTCCGAGTTCTGTGCATGTGCGGCAAGCGGCAGGCTGCAAAGCAGTGCGAAGCTCAGCACAAGCGCAAAGATTTTATGCATCCTTTTCATGGTTTATTTCTCCCTCTTTGTTTTGTGGCTTTTTCCCCTTGCGAAAGCGTTTCGGTGTCAGCTTATAAAGCAGTGCATCCACCTTTGCCCACTCCGCCTCCGCCTTTTCGGCATCGGCGTCGAGACGCTTCTCCATGTTGTAATACATGATGTTGCAGCCGCATTTCGGGCATTCGGGTTTAAAGTCAAACAGGCGCAGCTTTGCGCCGCATTTCGGACATTTGTTATCCATTGGCTTCCTCCTGCGTGTGCTGCTCGGTGATCTCCTGCGAGAGCTTTTCGCGGTGTACACGGATCTCCGCCTGGATCTTTTTGAGCTTTTCGCCGTCGAGATCATAGAACGCATAGGGGATGAGTGAAATGAGACTCAAAACCTGCGGGATCATTGTCACAAGCCCCCACAGCCACAGCCGCGTGTTGATGCCGCTGCCTTCAGCGAGCACCATGTCCGCGCCGACTTCTTGAAGACCGATGAGTGGGAAGATGAGTGTCGCGATACCTGTGCTCAAGGAGCCGGTCAGCTTGCTGATAAAGGTCAAAAGGCTAAAGGTCATGCCCTCATTGCGCTCGCCGGTTTTCCACTCCATATAATCGACTGTATCGCCGACCATTTTGGTGGGGACAACCATGGAGATGCTTGCAACGGCGCTTGTGAAAAAGCCCTGCAGGCTCAAAAGCGGTACAATAACGCGGGGATCGGTATAGTTCCTAAAGCCCAGGAAAAAGATGCAGGTTGTCACGACCGCCTTAATGATCGAAATGCGGATGACGATCTGCTTCGATGTCCATCGCTTTTCAAACCACGGGATCAAAAGATAGGCGAAAAAGCCCATGATCGTACCGGGTATCCCTGCAAGGATCGAAAGGCTCGCGATCCCTAAGGAGAGTTTGTAGTAGTATTGCGTAAAGACGTCTGCAATGCCGCCGACCGTGCCGAGGATGTTGGAAAGTACGATGAGCAGCAGCGGCTTATTTTTGAATAAAAAGCGGAAGCAGTCTAAAAGCCGCGGTTCATCGGCGCTTTGCACCACGCGCTCACGCGTGGATACACCGCCGAGAAAGAACAGAAGCATACCGACCGTTGCTGCGAGGACGCCCATAAACAGGAACACCTGCTTTAAGTCCCACGAGATCGTGCCCGCTGTACTTAGGTCGATAAAAATCGGGATGGCGATGCCGACTACGCCGCCGATGATGCTCGAAAGGAAGCGCGCCGAGGTGATGCAGCGCGAACGATCACCTGGGCTCGGCGAGATCGCGGCGGAAAGCCCCCAGAACGGGATGTCGCCGATGGTGTAGAAAAATTCCCAAACGAAATAGGTGATCCACATGTATACGATCTTTGCCGCCGTGCTCTCCACGCCCGACAGGAATTCCGCGCCGCCGAAGAAGACAACGGTGGCGATCCCCAAAGGAATGGGTACGAACAGCAAATACGGGCGCAGCTTGCCGTAGCGGGTGCGCGTGCGGTCCACGATGCTGCCCATCAGCGGGTCGTTGAAGGCATCCCAAAGCCCTAAAACGAACACCATCAGCGTAACCGCCGCACTTGGTATACCGAACACGGTGACGAGGTAAAACGTCAGCTGCCCGCGAACCAGGTTATACCCGATGACCTGCCCGCCGTTGGCGACGCCGTACAGCACCGTTTCCTTCACACCGACGTAGCGGCGTTCCTTTGTGGCTTCCACAGCCTGCATAACGACATCTCTCCTTTTACGCGAAATAGGATTTTGTATAGAGGGGTGCGCAAACGGCAAGCAGGGTATTCGGTTTGCCGTCCGTGTCGCCCCAAAGACAGGCGCTGTACCACCGCGCCGCGTCAAGCGTGATTTGTGCCGTCTGCGTTTCTCCCGCAACGGGCAGGCGCAGGAGCTCGCGAAGTCCGTTCGTGTATAGCCGGATCTCGCGCGGGACAAAGGTGTTTTCCGCCTGCATGGCGCAAAGCCGCGTGGTATCCGTCCGAAATACGAGCTGCGCTTTGCCTGCGGGGATGCAGTCGCCTGAGGTCTTGCCGTCTGCGGTTTCGAACGTGAACAAAGGACCTACCGAAACCACCGTTCTGCCCGAAGCGATCGCGTGCTTCATCCCCGCTGGCGTCAGGGGTGCGGGGCAGCGGAGATAGGTGCACGCGCTCGGCAGGGGGTTGTTTTTTGTGCGGTGCCAATCCCGCCCGAAAGTCGGCGCGATGCGGTACCCCTGATCCAAAAGCGATGCCCAAAGCCGAATGGCGCGGCGGTTCGGGGTGTTGAGATACGGCGCGCCCTCCGACCAGATTTCAAGATGATTCACCAACGACCAATCGCGCACATGGTAGTCCCAATGCCCGCCTGTGCAAATCGGGGTGCCGAGCTGAAAGGGGTGCGCAATGCCGCACAGCCCGCCGCTTTCGTGCACCTTCCGCATTTTTTCGTCAATGGTGTCGGGCTTGGCGTCGCGCCAATCCACATACTGTGCGCAGTCGAGCACAAGCATGTGCCCGAAATAGGTCGTCCATTCGATCCCGCCGAGCACAACGGGCGAAACGCTCGTCTTGGCTTCCATATACCCCGAAAACGTGTTGTGATCGGTCAGCGCAATACCGTCCAAATGCCGTGCACGTGCCGCTTCCAAAAGCGCGGGAACGGTGAAATCCCCGTCGCTGTGGACGGTGTGGCAGTGCAACTCACAGGCAAACCAGCGTTCATTCGCCACAAAAGTCCACCTCCGCTTCGATTTTAATACGGCAGTCGCAAATTTTTGTGACAAGTGCGTGTACATTGAGCACCAGCCGCCACTCCCCTGCGGGGAGTGCACCGGGCAAAAATCCCGGTGAAGCCTCAGCCGCGCTTAGAATATGCGTTTGCACGTCTGCCTGCCGATGCGCACAGCCGCGAAAGCCCTCAGGCGAATCCAGCGAAAGGGTGACGAGGTTTTTCAGCGGCAGATACTGTGTCCAATCAGGATACTCGTTATAAAATTCCCCTGCGTCACGCCGCAGGCAGGCTTCAATGATGGGGCGTGCCGCCTCGCCGTCCAGCGTTTTCGGCGCATAGGAATAGGAAATGCGCAAAAGCGTTGTGTTTTTTGGAACGGTGAACGGCAGCGTCACGTTTGTTTTTTCACTTGCGCGCAGCAGGTGCACATCGGTCTCCAACAGTATGTTCATGCTTTCGCTCCGAGGCATTGCTCCATAAACTGCTCCATTGCCGCCATATAAGCTTCAGGCGCGGTGTAGAAACTCCGCGCATGCACGGCGCCGGACACGGTCAGCTTTTCTTTTGCGGTCGCACACGCGTCGTACAACTCGCCTTGCATATAGTACGGTACATACAGGTCGTCACCGCCGTGGATGAATAAGATCGGCACTTTTGCGCGCCGCACCGCATCAATGGGCGAGGCATCGCGGAAAGAGTACCCGCAGAAAATGCGGCAGTACAGGTCGCAAAGATGCAGCAGCGGAAAGTCAGGCAAATGAAACGACGTGTGCAGCTGGTAGGAAAATTCCGCCCATGCCGAGGTGTACGCGCAGTCCGCGATCACGCCGCGCACCGCCGTGTCTTCTGTGTGATCGCTCATCATCAGCACCGTCGCACCGCCCAAGGACACGCCCAAAAGAAAGATCGGCATTTCAGGAAAGTGTTCTTCAAGATATTGCACCCACAACAATGAATCTTTAGATTCATGCGTGCCGTAGCCCATGTATTTCCCGTCGCTGTCGCCGCAGCCGCGATGGTCCGGCATTAGAACGACATACCCTTTTTCATATAAATCAGGGGCGGTAAAGCGGAATTCCCGCAGCCCCGTGCTTCGTGAGCCATGACAGGCGAGCACCGCCTTGCCGTTTGGGTTTTCGGGCACAAGCAGGCGCGCGATCAAATGTGCGCCGTCAGGGGCGGTCAGGGTGATCTCCTGAAGCGGCAGGCTTTTCAAATGTGCAAGCGCCGCCGCTGCGGCGTTTTCGTATGTATCGTCCCGTACCCCGCCTCCCGCAATGATCTTACCGAGAAAGCGCGGCAGAGGGATCGTCCTGCGCCATACAAGCTGGTTGAAAATAAAGCCGCACAGCAATAGGAGAAGTACAGCGATCACAGCGACTGCGATGCCCAATCCGACCCAAAAGGCTTCCATGGCTATTCCTCCCGTGATAACTTTGACGCTGCGTAGATCTGTAAATTCGACCGCATGATCTTGTCACACAGCGTACGATCGATGAAATCCAAAAAGAACCAGCCCTGCGCGCGGTTGTCGTGCAGCGGATATGCCGCAAATTGGGCATTGACTGCGCCCGCATTCTGCGCGGGGATCCCGTGACCGCCGCAGGTGCTCAAAAAATGCAGACAAATGCGGCTCGCGGTCGGCGCACAGATGTCGAGAAAAGGCTTGGCGCACCGTGCCCATTTGATATCGGGCGGCAGGTGATAACGGTCCTGCACCTCGGCGCACAGCTTTTCGCTTATGCGCATATGCACGGGTTCGGTGCGTTTGTGCGATCCCTGGTCTTCCCAATCGGAAAAATCCAGACCGCAGGTCTCTCTGCTTTCAAAGTCCGACGCGCGCGGGCAGCGGCGCAGCAGCACGAGCTTCCCGCGGCACACACCCAGCGTCGGCACACGGTTTCCCAAATACCAACGCGACATATTCGGGCGGATGTAAGTTTCGTAAAACGCACGGAAAAAAGCTGTGCTTTCACGCCCACGGTCAGATTTTATGCTTACGACAAGCGTTTCCCGCGGGTACTGCTCCAAAAAAGAAACACACGCGGCAAAAACGTCGTCAAAGCGCAGGCGGACCTTGTGTGTGCCATCCGTAAAGCAGTCCGCATGACTGTGCACAAGGAAAAACCGCCCACGGCGCAGATACAGACGAATGTCCAAGAGCCGCACGCCGAGCCGCAGCTGTTCGGCGATCGTCGTATTTTGACAGCGCGCGATCTTGCGCAGCGTACAAAACGCCGTTGCGCTGTCATGCGTGCCGGCAAGATTGATTTGGGACAGAGAAAGGTCGTCCGCAAGTGCGGACAAAACCAGCGGTTGTTCCATGGCGCACACCTCCTCAGTATCATACCGTATTTTCACAAAAAAAGCAATCATCCACACAAGAAATCTTCGCAAAACGCAGAAAAATCTATATATTCTGCCTAAGTTCCCGGGCTTTATGCCCGGCGCTTAAATCAAAAACGCGGCTCGGCATATACTGCCGAGCCGCGTTTTTAGAAAGGAAAAGATAAAATGTATTGTGAAGTAAGAAACCTCAGAAACCGGCGGAAGCGTTTAGCTTCAAGTCCATCAGTGCAAGGTCGAATCCATCCACCGCGCCGTCGCCGTTTAAGTCCGCAGCTTTGTATTGCGCTTCGGTGAGCTGTAAAGAGCCAACGCAGGCGCTTGCGAGCAGCGCGTAGTCGGCGAGCGCTAAAATGCCGTCGCCGCTGACGTCCCCGGGCAAAACCGCATCGGGCAGGGGAGGCGCCTCTGTGATTTCAAACGTCAGCGCAAGCTCGCCTGTGAAGTTGCCGATGCCCGTAACGGTCACATGTGCAGTACCGGGCGTGATGTTGTCGGAATACGCCAACAGGTAGTCCGTGCCGAGCTCCAGAATATAGTCGCCTAAAGTCAGCGCCACGGCGGGTTCGCACGGTGCGTCGGCGGCAGTCTGTGCCGCAATGCCGCCGCACTCTACGCCGTCGGAAAGGTCACGCTGCGTGATCGCGAATTTGCCGATGCTTGCGAACATGCTGTATGCGCCCTTGCCGAGCACCGTCACGCTTGCAGTCCCCGCGTTGACGTTGTCCTTGTAATACACGTCGAAATCCGTACCTTGGGTCAGAGCTTTGCCGCTTGCTTTTACGGTCAGCTCCGGCTCGATCGACGCACCTGTAAAGGTCTGATTCTCGATGGGTGAGAGCACGAGGGTCGTGACGGGGATGCTGTTCGCTTTGGCATATTGATATGCGTAGCACGTCTCGCTCGGGCAGACGATCGTCACGTTGTCGCTGCCGTCAAACGCCGTGTCGTCGATTTCCTCCACCGCGTCGGAGATATAAACCGTCTCCAAAGCGTCGCAGTCCGCAAAGGCATAGGCCTCCACGCTTTCTACAGCGCTGCCCAGCAGCGCGGTCGAAAGGGAATCGGTATTTTGAAACGCCTGTACCGAAACGGTCGCCGCGGCGCTGTCGTCATCACGATAGACGACTTCTTCGAGATTCGTACAGTCGTCAAACGCACTGCTGTCTATTGCCGCAACATTCGTCAGATCGATGGAGGTGAGCGACGTGCAGCCCGCGAAAACAAGCGCGGAAAGGTATTCGATCTTGCCGAACGTCACGTTTTGCAGGGCTTCACAGTCCTGAAAGCACGCTTTCGGCAGTTCGGTGTAGACCGAGCCGCGGTCAAAGCCGACCGTGGTGAGGCTGCGGCAGTGCCAAAACGCCTTTTCCCCGATGGAGGTCACGCTTTTCGGAATAAAAATGCTTGTGATGCCGGTATTGTAAAATGCAGCTTTGCCGATCTCCGCAACGTTTGCGGAAAGCACAACGTTTTCAAGCTGTAAAGCTGCACCGAAATCGATCCAGCCCTCCGGCAGCAGATCATTGTCCATCGGATCCAGCTCGCCGAACAAGCGGATGGAGATATTCGGCAGATGCAGCCCGCCGAATGCATCGTAAAACCGTTCGACCGTCGAGGGCATGATGTAGATGCTCGCTGCCTTGCCCGCCGGGTAGCAGTAAAGCTCCGTCATATCGCGGCTGAACAGCACCCCGCCCCAGGCGCGGTAATACGGATTGGCGCTGTCTACGGTGATGCGTTTTAAGCTGTTGCAGTTGGGCGCAATGTTTTTCTGCTGCGCGGTCGTCTCATAAGGATCGATCAGAAAGCTTACGTCAAAGCCAAAATTTTCAGAAAGGTCAAATCCTACGTTTTTGAACGCCGTGATCCAAGGCTCAGCGCTCTGCGTGCGCACGGGTCCTACGTTTTTGCCTAAGTGCAGGGCGGAAAGATTCGTCATGCCGAAAGCGGCGGCGCCGATCTCCGTTACGCTTTGGGGCAGTATCAGTTCACCTGAAAGCGCTGTGTCCACAAAGGCGTATGCGCCGATATAGGTCAGATCCTGCAGATCGGCTATGTTGATCTCCGAGAGCGCTTCACAGGCGAAGAATGCCATCATGTTGATGGTTTCGACCGTTTCGGGCAGCGTCACTGATTGCAGCTTTGCCTTATAGGAAAACGCGCCGGGTGCGATCTCGGTGACGGGATAGCCGTCGATAGAAGCGGGCACGGTGACCTGCGTATCGTCTCCCGTGTATTGCGTGATCGTAATCTCGCCGCCCTGCGCGGTGTATACCAGCCCGTCGGCGGTCTCTAAGGCGAAGGATGCCACGGGGAATGCCGTGATGCACAGAACTGCGGCAAGCAGGAGCACGGCTGCTTTTTGCCAGACATGGGTTTTGCGTTTCATATTATTGTACCTCCTGCGTCAGGATAAAGGAAAATGCGCGTTCGCGGTAGCTTACGGTCACAAGCGCCTTATTTTCCAAGTCCATAAAATTGCGTTCTATCATGATCTCGTATTCCTCAGGCGTGAGCGTGCGCTCGCTGCCGTCGGAATACACCGCCTTGACCGTCATGCCGGACAGATCGATGTCCTCAAAAGACGGCACGGTAAAGGTGTAATCCGGCGGGAATACGCCATAGATCGAGTTGAGGATCACGCTTTCGGGCACGGCGTTCACCGTGACGCCGTAGCTGAAGGAAAGCCCTTCGTAAAATACGGTGACGGTGTATTTGCCCGGATCCTGTGAAAAGCCGCTTCCCGTTTGCACCGTGCAGTTTGCCAACGGTATCTCCCGTTCGCTGCCGTCCGAGTAGACGACCATGACGCGAATACCTGTCGTGTCGAGCTTTTCGCCGACCAGGTATTCGGTTTTAAGCGTGTCGGGGAAAACGCCGTATATGCGCACGGGCTCAATTTTCGCTTCTTTTCCCGTCGCTTTTTGTGCTGCGCGGGTCGCAGGTTCGGCGGGGTCGCTCGGCGTTTGTGTAACGGGTTCGGTCACAGCAGGCTGTGTTTCCGCCGGTTCTTCGGGCTCCGGCGCGGGCAGCGTGGTTTCCTCCCTGCCGAACAGTGCTGCGATCTTTTCGGAAACGCTGCGGGTGATGCGTTCCCCGGTCGCCGTTTGCGAAGCGGCAGTGCCTGCGGCGACCAGCAGCACGGCGCAGGCGCACGCGACATACAGTGCGCGGCGACGGCGGTTGCCGTAGGCGGAACGCGCGCAGATTTTTCGGCGCAGTTTTTCGCAGCTTTGGAGCGTTTGCAGGATCGCGGGCGCCGGATCTTCCGCCTGCAAAAACAGCAGCGCGTCGGCACAGGCGTCGATCAGCGTGACGTCCATCTCGTCGCCGCGTTCGAGCTCGGCGTCCATGACCTCGGTCAACAGACAGCGGCATTCCGCAAGAAAGCCGTGCTCATCCCACAGATCGCGTAAAACTTCATCGGTTATAATGAGAGATTGCAAATCAAGTCCCTCCTTACGTTTGGTCTTGTAAAACTTGCGACAGCCTTTCCCGAACGGCGGCGCGCAGCCGCGAGGTGCGCTTGGCAGCGGCAGCCGGCGTGATGTCCAAAAGCTCTGCGATCTCACGCAGACTTCGCTTTTCCATGTATTTGAGACGGTAAAGCGTCTGCTCGCTTTCGGAAAGGTTTTCTAAAAGCGCCCGGGCGCACGCCTCGTAGTCCGGCTCATGTTCCGAAAAGGGGCTTGGCTGCGCGGCGGCAAGGTTTTCCGCGTCCTCAAGCGACACATGCCGCTTTTGTTCGCGTGCGTAGCGTGCAACTGCCTGCTTCAGGAAGTTGTCGGTCGTGCGGTACAGAAAGGCGCGCGGATTTCGGATCTCTTCGCCATTCAGCAGCTTGTTGTAGAAGACCAGAAAAGCCTCCTGCACACAGTCATCCGCCTGTATGCGCGCGTCGCCCATGCGTGCCGCACAGTATTTGATCAAAGAAAGATAGCAGGCTTCATAGGCTTCGGTAAACCCTTTATCCGCCCGTCGTTTTGCAGCGCTGTTCAAACCGAAAGTCCGCCCCCTTTCATTCGGTAGTCAGGGAAAATACAAAAAATGACAAAAAAAGACGCCGCAGGGCGCCTGAGTGTGTCAAAAAAGTGCCTTTTGCTCCCCTTGTCAGGGGAGCTGTCGAGCGAAGCGAGACTGAGGGGTAGTCAAAAACCTTGATATTCCAAGGGTTCTCTCCCTCCGGCACGCGCGAAGCGCGTGCCACCTCCCTCGTCAGAGGGAGGAAAAAGACTTCTTTGACAGTCTGAGACGCCGCAGGGCGCCTTTTTGCTTTCTGTGCGTAGTTACAGCTTACGCACGGAATTGTAAAATTCCAAGGTTTTTAAACGGCGTTCCACGCGGCTTCGCAAGTAGGCTTCCGTTACATAGGCAAGCTCTTCGGTAACGGTGTCGCTTGTCCGGAAGGCATACAGCTTTTGAAAATCCGAAAACACGATGTGCCGCATGGCGTTGACGACGCCTAAAGAGAGCGCAAACGGCGCCGTGGCGGGCGCGCAGTTGTCGCAGTATAAAAGCCCCTCCGAAATGTCAAAATACATAGGATCGGATTCAAAACAACCGCATTTTTCGCAGGCAACGAGGTTCGGCGCATAACCGCCCAAAGTCAGCAGCCGCAGCTCCGTAAGTGCCTTGAGCATTTCGGGCGGCCGTTTGCCGTTTGCAAGCATATAAAGCGAATTCAAAAGCAGCCGCAGGTTGTCGCGTGCATTTTCTTCTTCGGGCGAAAAAATAAGCCCGAGCTCGAGAAAATATTCTCCGAGCGCAAGCTTTTCCAGATCGTCACGCAGCCCGAAAAACATTTCCAAAGCCTCGGCTTCGTCGATTATGTAGCTGTCCTTGCCCGAATAGAGCGACAGCCGCGCGTAGCAGAATTTGGTGGTCGCCGCCTGTTTTTTGCTCTTGACGGATTTCGCCCCGCGCACGAACGCGCGCAGCACGCCGCGCTCTTCGGTGAGCACGGTCACCAGCTTGTCTCGCTCACCGATATTCTGTTCTTTGAGGATCAGTCCCTTGGTCGTCAGGTTCATCCAATTCGTCCTCGCCGCAGCGGTTTTGAAATTCCGGACGATTTTTGCAATACGCCAAATAGTCCTGAATGCTGCCGCTTTTCATAAAAATATCCCAATACGTTTGTCCCATGCCGCACACCGCTTTCGGAAGGTTTGTACTTTTACCTTCCCCCGCGGCGGCGGACAAAATACCTGTTAATCTAATCCAAAATTGTGTATAAGTCCCTCGCGGTTGCGCCAGTCGGGCTTCACCTTGACGCGGCACTGCAAATTGACCTTGCAGTCAAAAAAGCGCTCCATATCCTGCCGCGCAAAGGTGGCGATTTTTTTGAGCATCCCGCCGCCCTTGCCGATGATGATGCCCTTGTGCGACTCTTTTTCGCAGTAAATGACCGCGTCTATGTCGAGGATCGGCGCGTCCTCGCGCTCGCGCATGCGCTCAATGGAAACGGCGGTGCCGTGCGGGACCTCCCGCTTTAAGAGCCGCAGCATTTTTTCGCGTATCATTTCGGCGGCAAGCACGCGTTCGGGTTGGTCGGTCAGCGTGTCGTCGGGGAAAAAGTGCGCGCTCTCATACGCGCAGGCTTTCAGTTCGTCGAGCAGCGCATCCATGCCGTTGCCGTCTTTTGCCGAGACGGGGATGACGCTTTTGAAATCGGCAAGCCCTGCGAGATACGCAATGCGTGCGGCAAGCACGGATTTGTCCGCGAGCAGGTCGATTTTGTTGATGGCAAGCAGCACGGGCACTTTCGCCGCGCGGATTTTTCCCAAAAGCTGCGTTTCCGCCTCATTTAATTCCCTGCCCTCGGCTTCACAGACAAACAGGCAGGCGTCCACGCCGGAAATGCTGTCAGAGACTGCCTGCACCATTTTTTCGCCGAGCTTCGTGCGCGGACGGTGAAAGCCGGGCGTGTCGGTGAACACAAGCTGCACGTTGTCCTCGGTCGTTAAGACCCCCATAATGCGCGTGCGCGTGGTCTGGGGCTTGTCCGATACAATGGCGATCTTTGTGCCGAGCAGACGGTTTAAGATCGAGGATTTCCCGACGTTTGCCTTGCCGACAATGGCAATAAAGGCGGTTTTCGGCGGGTGGCTCATAAGCGGTTTTCCTCCTTGCCGGTTTTACTGCGTTTGCCGAAGCCCTTAAAAATAAAGACGGTCGCGGCGGCAATGGAAAGGATCAGAATCAAAAGCATCGACGGCTTTTCAAGGTAGTAGCGGAACAGCGCCTCGAAAGCAGCCCGCTGCCCGAGCACCGCGATGCCGACCGCCACGGCAAAAATCGCACAGCAAAGCACTGCGCCCGCGGCGGTGTCCTTGGCGATCTTCGCGTTTTCACGGTAGGTGTCCGCGGCAAGATCGACCGTGCGTTCCACAGCGGTGTTGACAAGCTCCGCCGCGACGACCAGCGCATTTGCCAAAAACAAAAGCGCAAACTGTGTGCGGGTCACTTCAAAAAAGTCATATACCGCTAAAAACGTATACATATAGACCATGCATACGAAATGGATGCGCATATTGCGTTCGTGCACGAGCGCATAGCTGATACCGCGAAACGCATAGCTAAAGCTTTTAATAAGACTTTTCATGCTTTACTCGCCGTCAAAGTAGTAGCTGCCGTTGCGCTTAAGCCCCAGCTGCGTGAGCACGGCTTCCTCTTTTTCCCGCATATGTACGGCTTCCAGTCCGCCGTTCACATGGTCGTAGCCGAGCAGGTGCAGCATGGAATGCACGGTCAAAAACGCGACCTCGCGCTGTAAGGGATGCCCGTATTCCTCCGCCTGACGGACGGCGGTCTCCATAGAGATCACGATATCGCCGAGGATTTTCGCGCCCGTTTCGGGATTGACATCGTACTTGCCGTTCTCCCCCAGCGGGAACGACAGCACGTCGGTGGACTTGTCAATATCACGGTGTTTTTTGTTGAGCTCCTTAATCTGCTCGTCATCTACAAAGGTCACACTGATCTCCGCCGAGCCCTCAAAATTCTCCTGCACGAGCACGGCGTGACAGCAGCGGCGTACAAGCATGCGCACGCCGGTCGGGATCTTAACGGCTTTCTGGTTGTTGGAAATGATCACTTTGATTTTGTCGGTCATTTTTTTCGAGCCTCCTCGCTTTTCTCATAGGCTTTGATGATGTCCTGCACAAGTCTGTGCCGCACCACGTCCTTTTCCGTGAAGCGGCAGACGGAAATATCCGGGATGTTTTTTAAAATCCGCATCGCCTGCAAAAGCCCGGACTTTTTGCCGTCCGGCAGGTCGATCTGCGTTACGTCGCCCGTGACGACCATTTTGGAATTGAACCCTAAGCGCGTTAAAAACATCTTCATCTGCTCGCGCGTGGTATTCTGTGCTTCGTCCAGGATGATGAAGCTGTCGTCGAGCGTGCGCCCGCGCATATATGCAAGCGGTGCGACCTCAATGCTGCCGCGCTCCTGATAGCGCTGGAACGTCTCGGCGCCGAGCATATCGAACAACGCGTCGTAAAGCGGCCGCAGATACGGGTCTACCTTTTGCTGCAAATCGCCGGGCAGGAAGCCAAGCTTTTCGCCAGCCTCCACTGCGGGACGCGTTAAGATGATGCGGTTGATCTCCTTCGCGCGAAACGCCGTGACCGCCATGGCAACGGCAAGGTACGTTTTGCCCGTGCCTGCAGGCCCTGCGCCAAGTGTGATGGTGTTTTGACGGATCGCCTCCACATAGCGCTTCTGCCCGAGCGTTTTCGGTTTGACGGGTTTTCCCTTGGCGGTGATGCAGATGCAGTCTCCGACCATGTCGGAGAGCTTGTCCTCCGCGCCTTCGTTGACAAGCGAGAGCACATAGCGCACATTTTGCTCGGAAAGCGATTCGCCCTTGTTGATCAGTGTCAAAAGCCCTTCCACGGCGCGCGTCGCCTTGGCGACGTTTTCCGCTTCACCGCTGATCTTGATATCCGACCCGCGGCTGATGACACGCACGGAAAACGCCTCTTCGATCTGACGGATGTTCTCGTCAAAGCTGCCGAACAGACTGACGGCGTGCTCCATACGGTCCACGTTGATAACCTGCTCGAACAAAGAATCCCTCCCAAACGGAAATTATAGTAATATTGAATATATTATAACATATATTTTGTGATTAGTCACTAATTTTTTCAACAAAAATCTGCTGATTTATCCCGATTTCTTTTTCACACAGCACGGTCCCCGAAATATAGGGATCTTCGGCTTCGAAATCGAACGTCAAATGCGTCTGCAAAATGACGCTGTCCGTCCAAAGCTCGGCGAAACGGGCGGCAAAGCGGGCGGCGGCAAAGCGGGCGCGATCCGTCTTATTTTCAAGCGTATATTCTGTATTGTATACCTCTGCACGCTCCCGCAGGACGCCTACGGGCAGCGCCAGCTCATCGTTTGAAAGGTAGCGTTCCACTGTGTAGGCCTGCTCGCCCGGGGAAAAGCCCAGCGGGATACGCAATCCGAAAAAAAACAGACTGTAGCGCGTGGCGCTCGCGGAAAGGCGCAGAAACGGTGCGTCGGGGCAGGAAAAGGACATATTCTCCGCAACTTCGGCATAGACATTGCCCTGCGCACCGTGCAGCGTCTGCGAGCCGTCGGCATTTTCGACCACGCCGGAAATCAGCAGATCACCCTGCACCACGCCCGACCCCGGTTCCGCTGCCGCCGTGCCGGAGTAGACTTCGATTTTCGTGAGCACGCCGTCCGCGCCGGCTATGATGTTGGAGGGGGTCTGCGTGTCTAAGATCTCGGGCGCAGGCGTGCTTTCGCGCACCTCGATCACCGCGCGGCAGTTGTCGATGTTGACTGCCGCCCAGGAAAGGCCGTCCACATTGTCCAAAAGCGCCTCTGCAAGCGCCGCCGTGTCCAGATCGCTGCGCTTTGCGCCCACGCGCACGCCGAGCTCTTCAGCGGCGGCAAGGATCGTTTCCGCAGGGATTTCCGCATTGCCCGTAACACTGACGGTCCAAATGCGCACCGACAGGCAAGCGATGACTACCGCTGCTGCCAAAAGCCCTGCGATAAGACCTGCGCGTCGGCGGTGGTGCGCGCTCCAAAACGGAAGACCGCGTTTCCCCGTGATATGTACGCGTACACCGGAACGGCGCACGATCGGGCGGATGTGCTTATAGCCCCGGATGGTCGTTTTACCCGTAAGCTGTTTGTCCGCGCGGGACAGATCCCACAGCGGGATGTGCGCTTTGACGCAAAGATTGATAAAGCGTTCGGGAAACCCGCCCTCGCCCGCAAAAGAAACATAGCCGAGCAGCCAGCGAACCAGCACAACGATAAACAAGCGATCCCTCCTATGCCGTCACGCGCTCGAGCGCGACTTGGCGGATGTCCCCCGTGATGACGGTCTGTGCTTCCGAATACATGCGGATACAAAGGTTGCTGCCGCTAACATACAGCAGCAGTGCGCCCGCATGCAGGCGGATGCTTTCTTCGGTGTATTCCAAAATACCCTTGCAGCCGTCGAGTGCGAGCTCGGCGTCGCCCTGCAATTCGATATGCGGCACATCCTTGTGCAGGATCTCCGGCAGGTCGAGCGCCTGTTCCACGCTTGGGTGCGCGTGCTTTGCCTGCCCTCTGCTCCTTCTTGCCATCGTCTTTCCTCCCCGCCGCCGAGGTGTTCGGCTACATAGAAATGTATGCGCGCGCATATAGATTGATTACAGAGAAAGGGGGACGGCATATGCGCAAACCCTTGGCAGTACCGCAGCTTCGGTGGCTGCCGTCTGCGGCGCTGTTCGCAGTTTGCTGCTGGTTTTTGTTTCGGTACCCGGATGTTTGCGCCGAAGGCGTGCGAAACGGCCTAACGCTCTGCGGCACGCTGGTGCTGCCCGCCCTGTTCCCTTTTTTGGCGGTCTCGGTATTTTTGCTGCGTTCGGGTCTTTTGCAGCTGTTCGGGCAGCTGGTATCCGCTGTGCCGCGCCGCGTGTTTCGGCTGCCGGGCGAGAGCGCAGGCGTGATCTTAATGGCGCTCGTCGGGGGCTTCCCTGTCGGGGCGAGCATGACCGCACAGCTCTATAAGGACGACCGTTTGACACAGCCGCAGGCGCGGCGGATGTGCTTGTTCTGCATGAACCCGGGACCCGCGTTCGTTCTGTCTACCGTGGGGGCGGGTATTTATCACAGTATGCGTGCGGGGACAATTCTATATGTTTCCGCCTGCCTTTCCTCCCTTTGCATGGGCGCGATGCTCGCATGTTTCTCCGGGGAAGCCCCGCCTGCCCGCGAAACGCATGCGGTCGTGCGTCTGACCTCGCCCATGGCGGCGCTTGCGGACGCCGTGCGCTCGAGCGCGGAATCCATGCTGCAAATCTGCGCGTGGGTCGTTTTGTTCAGCGCCGTGCACGCCTGTGTTTTAACGCTGCCGATGCCGGCACAGGCGCAGGTGTTCCTCAGCTGCTTTTTGGAAATCACAAGCGGCGTGCGCACTGCGGCAGGCGCGCTGCCCATGCCTGCGGTCGCCGCGCTGATTTCTTTCGGCGGACTTGCCGTGCACTGCCAGATCCTGCCGTACTTACAAGCCTGCGGCGTGCGGCTGCGCGCCTTTTTTGCTGCGCGCAGCGCAGGGGCGGCGCTTAGCGCGCTGTTCTGCGCTGCGCTTTTGCGCGTGTTTCCGTGTGAGGTCAGCGTAGCCGCCGTGGCGGGGGAACTTGTCCCTGCGGCGTACTCTGTTTCTGTCCCGTCGTTCGTTGCCCTGCTTTTGATGACCGCCCTGTTGATTTTGGAGGTTGAACCCAACCGCAAAGTGTGGTAAAATCAAAAAGACAACAGGGGAGGCGCGCCTATGAAACGAAAGCCGGAAGAATATGAAGTCCCGCCGAAGTGCGCCTATTGCAAGCACGGTACGCTGTCGGCGGATCAAAAAAGCGTACTGTGCAAAAAGCGCGGGGTGACTTCGCCCGACGGCTATTGCCGCAAATACAAATATGACATTTTAAAGCGCCAGCCGCCGCTGCGCCAAAAGCTGCCGGAATTTTCGATCAAGGATTTTGAAATTCAGGATTCGGGATCATAAAGACCAAAAAGAAAAAGCAGGGAGGGTCCAAACGGATCCTCCCTGCTTTGTTTCTTGTACGTGTGTTATTTTTTCTGTTCACGGTGCGCCGCCGCCGCACCGATGAGACCCGAAAAAAGCGGATGGGGGCGTGTCGGGCGGGATTTGAATTCGGGGTGCGCCTGCGACGCAACGAACCATGGGTGGTCGCGCAGCTCTACCATTTCCACAATGTGCTTGTCCGGGGAGACGCCGCAGATGTGCATTCCTGCGTGTTCCAGCATTTCACGATAGTCATTGTTGACCTCGTAGCGGTGGCGGTGCCGTTCGTGGATGAGCTGCTTTTGATATGCCGCATAGGCTTTCGAATCCTCGTCAAGCACGCACGGGTAAAGGCCCAGCCGCATCGTTCCGCCGAGATTCGTCACATCGTGCTGGTCGGGCATCAGATAGATCACGGGGTTTTTCGTATCGGGATCGATCTCCGTCGTATTGGCGTCCGAAAGACCTAAAACATGGCGGGCGAACTCGATCACGGCGATCTGCAGCCCTAAGCAGATGCCAAGGTAGGGGATCTTGTGCTCGCGCGCGTATTTTGCCGCGCAGATCTTGCCGGGGATGCCGCGCGTGCCGAACCCCCCGGGCACCAAAATGCCATCCGCCGCACCGAGGATCTCGGCGGCGTTTTCGTCGGTGATCGTTTCCGAATCGATCCATTCGATGTTGACATGCGCGTCATGGTCCAGCCCGCCGTGCTTGAGCGCTTCATTGACGCTCAAATACGAGTCGTGCAGTTCTACATATTTGCCCACGAGCGCGATGTTCACCTCTTTCGACAGCGAGGCGTTTTTCTCCATCATACGCAGCCAGTCGGTGTGATCGGGCTCCCGGCAGTCCAAATGCAGCTGCTCGACCACGATGTCCGCGATGCCTTCCTTTTCCAGCGCGATGGGGATCTCGTAAAGCGTAGGCATATCGCGGTTTTCAATGACGTTTTTGGAAGGAACGTTGCAGAACAGCGCGATCTTGTCTTTAATGTCCTGTCCGATGGGGTGCTCGGTGCGCAGGACGATGATGTCGGGACGGATGCCGATGCCGAGCAGCTCCTTGACCGAGTGCTGCGTCGGCTTGGTTTTGAGCTCCATGGAAGCGCCGAGATAAGGCACAAGCGTCACGTGTACAAACATGCAGTTGCCGGGGCGTTCCTGTGCAAATTGGCGGATCGCCTCCAAAAACGGCTGGCTTTCAATGTCGCCGACTGTGCCGCCGATCTCCACAAGCACAATGTCGGTGTTTTCCGTTTCATTGAGCGCAATGCGGCGCTTGATCTCGTTGGTGATGTGCGGGATGATCTGGATGGTCTGCCCGCCGTATACGCCCTTGCGCTCGTTGGAAAGCACATTGTAGTACACACTGCCCGAGGTGCAGGAGCTGTTTTTGGTCAGGTTGATGTCAATAAATCGTTCGTAGTGCCCAAGGTCCAGGTCGGTCTCCGCGCCGTCATCGGTCACAAATACCTCGCCGTGCTGCTTGGGGTTCATTGTGCCGGGATCGATGTTCAGATACGGGTCAAGCTTCATGACCGCGACCGTAAGCCCGCGATCCTTTAAAAGCCTGCCTAACGATGCCGCCGTAATGCCTTTGCCAAGCCCGGAAACGACGCCGCCCGTTACGAAAATGTACTTTGCTGCCATAAACAGATCCCCTTTGCGAAACGGGCAAAATGCACCGCTTATTTGTAGTATAACGCCTTGGTCTGCCGCATCGGCTCGCTTGTCACCTGCAGTCCCAGCTTTGCGCAGGTGTTTTGGTCTGCATCCGACAAGATGACCGTGGTGTGCATATCGCAGCCCCGCAGCCCCTCCAGCGCCTGCATGGCGCGTTCGGCGGTCGGGTTCGTCGCTGCCGAAATAGAGAGCGCAAGCAGTACCTCATCGGTGTGCAGACGCGGGTTCTTGCTGCCAAGGTGATTGACTTTTAAATCTTGGATCGGGCCGATGACAACGGGTGAGATCAGATCGATCTCTGCGTTGATGCCTGCCAGCGCCTTGAGTGCGTTTAGGAGCATGGCGCTCGCCGCCCCCAAAAGCGCGCTCGTTTTGCCTGTGACGATCCTGCCGTCGGGCAGTTCCAGCGCAGCGGCGGGCTCGCCTGTCCTTTCGGCAAGATCCAGCGCGGGCTGTACGCAGCGGCGGTAAGTCGGCGTGATCCCAAGCTGTTTGAGCAGAAGCTCCAAAGAAAGGATTTCCTGTCCCACGTTTTCGCCCTTTTTCGCGGCGACCAGTGCTTTATAATAGCGGCGGATGACCTCCTGCTTGGAGGCTTCGCAGACCGCGTCGTCGTCTATGATGCAGAAGCCAGCCATGTTGACGCCCATATCGGTGGGGGACTTATACGGTGACGTGCCGAAAATACGCTCAAAAATGGTGTTAAGCACGGGGAAGATCTCAATGTCACGGTTGTAGTTGACGGTCGTCTTGCCGTATGCCTCCAAATGGAACGGGTCGATCATGTTGACGTCGTTGAGGTCGGTCGTCGCCGCCTCATAGGCAAGATTTACAGGATGCTTTAACGGCAGGTTCCAGACCGGGAAGGTTTCGAATTTCGCATAACCCGCCTGCACGCCGCGCTTGTGCTCGTGGTAAAGCTGCGACAGGCAGACCGCCATTTTACCGCTGCCCGGTCCCGGCGCGGTCACAACCACCAGTGAACGGGTGGTCTCTATGTAGTCGTTTTTGCCGAAGCCCTCGTCGCTGACAATCAGCGGGATGTTTGCGGGGTACCCTTCGATGGGATAATGGCGGAACACCTGTACGCCCAGCTTCTGAAGCCGCTTTTCAAACGCGGCGGCAGCAGCTTGCGCGGCATATTGCGTCATGACCACGCCGCACACCGAAAGTCCCAGAGAAGCGTACACGTCCATCAGCCGCAGAATATCCTGCTCGTAAGTGATGCCGATATCGCCGCGCACCTTGCTTTTTTCAATGTCGTTTGCATTGATGGCGATGATAATCTCCACATCCTCACGCAGCTCCAGCAGCATTTTCAGCTTGCTGTCCGGCAGAAAGCCCGGCAGCACGCGCGAAGCGTGGTAGTCGTCGAACAGCTTGCCGCCGAATTCGAGATACAGCTTGCCGCCGAACGAGTCGATGCGTTCGCGGATGCGCGCCGACTGCATTTTCAGATACTTTTCGTTGTCAAACCCGATTTTCACGTCATTTCTCCTGCAAAGCTCAAAAATTCCCTTTGAAAACAGAAAAACACACTTCGCGGTTACACCCTCGAAGTGTGACACTGTTTATTATATAGTACGCCGTATAAAAAATCAAGGGGTCACGCAGCAAAAATTGACGATTTTCGCAGCCGCTATGCATAAAAAAAGAAAAATCAAAAGCGCGCACGGACGACAGGGAAAAGGGGGTTGCCGTGGGGGCAAATGATCTCTGCCGCCGTGCGCCGAAAAACGCGAAGATCCGCGGATTTCGCTTTTGATACGACTATTATATAACAATAAATATTTGTTGTCAACTGTTTATAATTGTTGTTCAAGGCGGACGAATGTTGCTAACATATAGATATGGAAAGGGAATAGAGTTCCATATCCGCCTAAGGCTTTCGCTGCCTTGGGCAATAGGGTGATGTTTATGGTGAAAAACCTGAAGCGGCTGCGAGAGGGGAAGGGGATCAGCCAGCAAAAGCTTGCGGCGGCAATCGGCGTCAGCCAACAGTCCGTCAACGCGTATGAGAACAAAGCCGTTGAACCGGACATCGACACCCTGATCGCGCTTGCCGATTATTTTGAGACTTCGGTAGATTTTCTGGTCGGGCATACGCCGAAAGGGGAGGACGTGGAATTAAGTCCCGACGAGCGCGCGTTCCTGCGCGGGTATCGGGCTGTTTCCGAAGCCGAGCGCGAAAGTCTGCGGTTCGTTCTGCGCAATTATCTCTCACGGCAGGAAAACATAGACGACGAGCAAAAGTAGTTGTATTTTGTCTTGGAATATGCTATATTGAACCATGTAAGGTTGGGCACGGTGCCGACGGGCCGCCGTGCCCTTTTTGCAGGAAAAATTAAATATCAAAGGGGGAGATCCGATGGATTTCAAATCAGACGGTTTTATGTACGCGCTCGGTTTTTTGATCGTGGCGTTTGTTGTGGCGCAGTCGGTGTTTTTTCTGGTGCGTGCGTGGAAACGCGCAAAGGCACTCGGGATCGATACCTCGTCGCTCAAAAAGACCGTTTCTTCCAGCGCCCTGTTCACCGTGGCGCCCGCGCTCGCGATCCTCGCGACGGTGCTGACGCTTTCCGGCGCGCTGGGGCTTGTGCTGCCGTGGATCCGCCTGACAGTCATCGGCGCGATCACCTATGAGGTGCCTGCCGCCGAAGCCGCCATTGACGCCTTCGGCAGTGCGGCGGGGCTTTCGCAGGAGGTTACGGATCCCGAAATGTTCTCGGCGGTCGCGTGGGTCATGACGCTCGGCAGTATCATGCCGCTGGTTTTGGTGCCGTTTTTGCTGAAAAAGATCCAAAAGGGCATGAGCAAGGCGGTCGCCAAAAACGGCAAGTGGGCAGATGTAATGTCCGCTGCGGCGTTTATCGGCTTGATTGCCGCATTCATCGGCAGGGCGATTGCAGGCAAGGGCGAAGAATCCATCATCGGCGACGGCGCGGGCGTGATGTCCCTTTGCGCGCTGGTCTCCTCCATGATTTTTATGCTCATCCTCCAATCGATCGCCAACCGCTTTAACATCAAGTGGCTGCAGCCGTTTGCCATGCCGTTTTCCATGCTCCTTGCCATGGGCGTCGTCATGATCCTATCGCAGGTTCTGCCGCCGGATATTGCGCTGTTCGAGTGGCGCGGGTAAAGGGAGGAGAGAGACGATGAAAGAAAGAACCTATGAAAGCGGCGTACATTTTTACGGTATCCTTTGGGACATCGCGGCGCTGCTGTTGTTTTTGATGCTCCCTGTCGCCATCTGTCTGCACCTCGGCGTCTGGCCCGAGGCGCGCTATGTGTTTGAGGGGCTTCTGCCTGTCGCGCTGCTGTTTTATCCGACCTCCGTTATTGAGGTGTTCACTTATACGCCCCTGCTCGGCGCAGGCGGTACATATCTGAGCTTCGTCACGGGCAATATCACCAATCTCAAGCTGCCCTGCGGCTTAAATGCCATGGAAAACGCGGGGGTGCGCGCCAACAGCGAAGAGGGTGAGGTGATCTCAACGATTGCCATCGCCACTTCGTCTATTGTGACCACGCTCATCATCGCCGTCGGTGTCGTCGCGTTCAGCCCGGTGCTCCCGTATCTGACGGATGACAATTCCGTGTTCGCGCCGGCGTTCGATCAGGTCGTACCCGCGTTGTTCGGGGCGCTTGGCATCAGCTACTTTATGAAGCATTGGAAGCTCGCTTTCGTGCCGATTGCTGCGATCGTGATCCTGCTGCTGTTCAATGGTACACTGTCTACAGGGGTGCTCATCCCCGTCGGCGTCGTGATCTCCATGCTCTCGGCGCATTTGATGTACAAAAAAGGCTGGGTCGGTCAATAAACAACAACCGAAATAAAAAGGAACCGCAGACTGCCTAATGCAGCCCGCGGTTCTCTTTTTCGCGCGCACAAGCGCTGCGGATTACTGTTTTGCGCCGTTGTCAAACATTTCCAACGCCTTGACGCTCGCGGCAAAGCAGCCCGCAAGCCCTTCGAGATTCATGTTGTCATATGTATCGCGGCGCGTGTGGTAATAATCCTCTAACTTGTGGTTAAGACCCGTGATGCCTGTCGAACGCAACCCTGCCTGCGCGAACGCTGCGGAGTCCGTTGCACCGCCAAGCGGCGGCACCCAGCCCTTCTTGCAGGGGATTTCCAGCGCGGCGGCAGCTTCCATGAACAGGTCGGAAACGTCCTTATCCGCCTTGACAGCACCGTTTAAGTCGCGGTAGTTGGTCATCAGGTATTTCGGATCGTGAATGGTATCATAGGAGATAATAAAGGTCGGCACGTCGTCAAATTCGCCCTTGTGCTGCTCGCACCACGCCTTTGCGCCGCGCAGCCCCGCTTCTTCGGAGCCCGTGAGGATCACGCCGACCTCGGTGTTTTCAAATTCAATGCCGGCCTCCTCCAGCTGTTTGAGAATGGCAATGCCCATATAGCAGCCCGAAAGGTTGTCGTTCGCGCCGTCCACCACGCGGTGCGCGTTGCGGATCCAATAAAGGCCGATCAAAAACGGTACGAACAGAAGCCCCCAAAGTCCGGCGACGCAAAGCGAAGAATCGGTAGAAAGCACGTTTACGCCGAAACCGTTCTGCACAATGGCAATGATCGAAAGCACCATGTAATACATTGCGCCCACGCCGCAGAGGACTGCGTGTCCCTCAAAACCGACGCCGCCGAGCTTATAGTTGACCGGCCATTCCCACGCTGCGTCGGGGTGCCCGTTGAAGAAAATACGACGCTTGACTTCGCCTGTGCACTTCTTTACGGCGGTCACATTGTGTCCCGTTTTTTCGGGAAAGCAGCGGTCGATCAGCTTTTTATAAAGCCCGAACTGCATGAACACCACAAACAGCCCCGCAAGGATCAGCAGAATCGAAAGGATGGGCAGCACAAAAAACAGCGGAATGGCCAAGAGCACAAAGGTGATCGTGAAATACACCCAGCCGAAGAACGAACCGGGATTTTCTTTGAAAGATTCCACATCCGCCCGATCGCAGCCGCACTCCTCCTTAAGCACCTTTGCCATATAGTCGCACGCCTGCTTTTCCCCCACAGAGCCTGGCGCACGCTTTTCAAAGGTTTTGCAGATATAGGTGATTTCATCCACCATATACTGCGCGGCTTCCTCTTTCTTGTCGATGATTTTTTTCAGATCCATACCGAGTCCCCCTTGGAAGAAAATAGGATATATAGACTTTAGCATATTGAAACCGCTAAAAAATGAATAATATTTTAATGAAATATGAATAAACAATGAATAGTTGAAATTATTCAACACAGCGCCGTGCTGTGCCGATCAAATCGGAGTATAAAGGTTAAAAGCCTTACAAACAAAGCCCTAAACACCGAAAAATCCGAACGGCTGTACCCGCGCGCCGCATGCCTCTGAAAGTCGTGCAAACCAAAGGAAACAAGACAAAAATCCCCGCACAAGGCTCCGGAATGCACCTTTGCACGGGGAGAATTCAGTAATTGCAAAGCAAATCGGCTTTACGTCTGCGTGTTGTCGCTTTCCGCCGGCTTTTTCTTGCGATGAATAATAAAGCGGTTGCACGGATACGTCCAGATCGTCGGGATGAGCATACAAACGACCTTGATGACCATATCCCACAAATTCCCGGTCAGGGCATGCGCTTGTGCAAAGGTCGTAATGGCGGAACCGATCCAGCCGTTTGCAAAGATCGTAAAGACCACCATGATCAAATACAGGATCATGCTTACCGTGGGGTTGGCGTCTGCTTTAAAGGTGATCTTGCGGTTGAGTACAAACGCAATGCCGTAGCCCACGGCGGTGGAAATGAGATAGGTGTACAAATATCCCTGCGAAGTGATGCCGATCATGTTCAGCGTCGGGTTGGTAATCGCTTCGGCTGTCAACGAGGCGAATACATAATTGAGCAGCAGCATGTGCACAATCAGTTCCACGACCGACGACCCGCCGCTTGCAAATGCGAACTTAATAAATTTCCATAGCTCTGCGTGCTTTTCGGTAAAGCGTGCGAACGCACCCGGTTTCTTCTCCTGTGCCATATGTACCTCCCGAGATCAAAGAAAATGAACGAGTAAAAGGATCAGGATCACAATTGCTGCGACCGCGCCTAAGCCCTTTAAGATCATGGGTATGGCGGCGTCTACCGTAGCGGGGGCTTTGCTGGTCAGATAGTCAAATACGGGACGCGCGACCTTGGTGCCGACCAATTCGTCATAGGTGCGCGTATAGGTCTTGTAGCTGTGCGGGTCGTTTTCGTCCAGCACGATACAGCGCACGCCGCGCTTCGTGCGGTTGCCGTAGGCGTTAAAGCCCGAGGACTGTGTGAAGCCGAGGTCGATATTTTGATACCGCCCGACAAAGCTGTTTTTGTGGTCGTGCCCGACGAACACAGCGAGTACGTCCCCGCACTCTGCGAGCGCGTCGAATTCACCGTTGTTTTTATCGGGGATCGAGGGCGGCTCCAGCAGCACATCGTTTTGGCCGCAGGTCTCGCCGAGCTTGTAAAACTCGTGCTTGTGCGTGCGGAACGCCTGGATCGCGCCCTTTTCACTTTTTTTAACGCGCCGCAGCACATTATAGTACTCCGGCAGCGGGATATGCTGGAACACGATGGAGGGCACATAATCGCCGCTTTGCGCTTTAAGGGCGTCGCGCGTTTTGCGGTACCACGCGATGATCTTCGGGTCAAACGCCTCGTAACCGCCACCCTTCGCGTCCGTGCCGCTGTCGAACAGATACAGGTTGAACACAAGTCTTCCCGACCCGTCCGAACGCTCGATCGGGATATTGTACGTCCCGCCGCCGTCCACGCCCTCTGCCTGTTCGCCGACGCAGGTAGGGTGTTTTTTGTAGATGTGATAAAACTGGTCGTGATTGGAAATACCGACCTGCCTGTCGTGGTTGCCGAAGGTGACGGCAAAGGGGATGCCGCGGCTTGTGACGGGCTTTAACAGTTTATCCACCGTTTCGGCGACCGCGGCTTCCAGCGCCGCACCCTTTCCCTTATAGGTCACGCCGTAGCCTTTGATCTGGTCGCCCGTGTAGACCACAAGGTCGGGCTGCTCCGCTGCTACGGCAGCTTCCAGAAGCGCGAGCGTGTCGGGCGAAACGGCGGGGATCTCCTGCATATCGGTGATCTGCATGATCTTAAACGTACCGTCGGAACGAAAACGCATAATTTCCCTCCAACCTGCCGCGCAAAGCAGCACGGCGGTTTCGTTCTGCAAAAAACGGCGCGAAGCAAAACCGCCCGCGCCATTGCTGATATGCTTATTTTATCAAACCTGCCGAGGAATGTCAACGCCGTGTTGACCCGCAGAAAAAATCGCACAAACCGGACAAAATTACGGTGAATTCCATCCTATTTGCCTTGTTTCGGCGAGTGGGAAAATTTCTTCGTCACCTTGCTTTATAAATTTGCCAAAAGCAAAGCACAAATCAATGCACTCAAAGAAACTGCGCCGACCAGGCAGGCGGAATTGATGATTTTCACCTGTTTTTCGCCGAACGCTTTTCCGATCGCTGCGGCGATCCCGATGCCAAGTAACCCGCCTGCGGTGTTCGCGATCACGTCCGTGATATCGGTCGCGCCGATCGCAAAAACATACTGCGCCGTTTCAAATAAAAGGCTTGTGCCGATGATCGGGAGCGCTTGCTTCCAAAACGGTCTTTTTCCCATTAGCGTATGCGTAAAAACGCCGAGGGGAATAAATGAGGCGGCGTTCTGGAAGATTTCGCTGAACTGCAATTTCCCGTTCACGATCAGCGACGCTCCGAACGGGATCAGGTTGATATTTCGAATATCGGGCAGGGTGGCGAAAGAAAACTGCATTTTGAATACAATGATCCATGTCAGCATGACTATGTAGAATATGCAGAAGCCTAAAGTAAGCTTTTTTGATCTCATTTTGCGGCACATCCTCTCTTTTTTCTGAGGATAGCAAAAGAATCTTACATTTGACAGCACGGTTTTTTAATATTCCGTAAAAACTTTGCTAAGAATGTTTTGCGCAAGGAGATAATGCGGTTCGGCTTGCCGTTAAAGCAGGTGCTTTTGCCTGCCTGCTGGGGAAAGATTGCGGCAGCGGTTTGCACGGCGGAATAATCGGGAAAAGAACGGAAATACTGGAAGCAAAGCGAAAAAATTGCAGAAAGCGACGGTGCAAATTATGTTCCCGAATATCCGAATGGTTCAAAACCGTGACGGCTCTTACGACCTTTTGCTTGACTACCGCGGCGGCGCGGAATTTGCCAGGGAGCCCGGTGCCGTTCCGAGCCCCAAACGATTGGCGGCGACCTTGCGCGGCTATGCCAAAAATGTCAAGATCAAAAGTGTTAAGATCCTGGTTTCCGGCGTTTTGGTCGCCACTTTTGCCTTTTCCTCATTCCTGTCGGCGCTCGCGGCGGGCGACCGCTACTCCATGGGCTATCTGTATACGGGCACGGATCTCCAGCAGATCGAATACGTCAACCAAACGGGCGATGCGCTGGACGTGGTATCGCCGAGCTACTTTGACCTGCGCGAGGACGGCAGTCTCAAACTCAATTATTTGAGTCCCTTCTTTATCAAGACCATGCACGAAAAGGGCATCAAGGTCGTGCCGTTTTTAAGCAACCACTGGAACCGCACCGCGGGCATCAACGCCTTGCAGGATGTCGAGTCGCTTTCCGCGCAGATCGCGGAGTATGTGGAGGAATACGACCTCGACGGCGTGAACGTGGACATCGAAAATGTCACGCACCTCCAGCGCGACCAATACACGGAGCTTGTGCGTCTGCTGCGCGAAAAGATCCCGAGTCACAAGGAGATTTCCGTGGCGGTCGCCGCGAACCCATACAACTGGCAGACCGGCTGGCATGGGTCTTATGACTACGCCGCGCTCGCGCGATACGCCGACCACCTGTTGATCATGGCGTATGACGAGCACTTTGAGGGCAGCGAAGCGGGACCCGTGGCAAGCATCGACTTTGTTGAAAACTCCATTTTGTACGCGCTCGAGCGTATTCCCGCCGACAAGATCGTGGTGGGCATCCCGTTTTTCGGGCGCGTTTGGAGTCTGGACAACGACCGCATCGTAGGCAAGGGCACAAGCAGCAAGACGATCCAAAGGATTTTGGAAAACTGCGAATCTACGATCACCTACGATGAAGAAACACAGTCTGTCCGCGCGGAATTCACGATTACAGAGGAAAGCGGCGAGTTTGTCGTCGGCGGCGACTTTGTGCTGTCGCCCGGCAGATATGTCGTTTGGTATGAAAACGATGAATCCTATCAGGAAAAACTCAGCCTGATCGAAAAATACGACTTAAAAGGTGCGGGCGTCTGGGCACTTGGACAGGAGGATCCTTCGGTCTGGGAAAGCTATGAGGATTGGATCAACGGCGAAAATGCGGCGGAGGATACCACGCCCGTACCGCCGTCCGAACCCGATGTGCCCGAGGAGGATGTGACGGAACCGCCCGTCGCAGAGGATGAGGAAATGACAGTGCCGCCCACCGCCGAGGATGACGAGGGAACCACCACCCCGCCAACCACTGAGGGCGACGAAGAAATCACCACCCCGCCGACGGAGAATGAAGAATCCACCGTCCCGCCGACCGCCGGGGATGGGGGAACGGTCACCCCGCCGACTACGGACAGTACACCGCCCGTCATCCCGCCCACGGGCGAAACAACGCCGCCGGATACGGAGGAAAACACCCCGTCTGCGGATGCGAGCTTTGTTGTCCATGAGGTGCGCACGGGCGATTCGCTCTGGAAGATCGCACAGCAGTATCTCGGCAGCGGCACGCGCTACCGCGAGATCATGGCGCTCAATGATCTTACAAGCGACGTTATTCAGCCGGGCATGCGGTTAAAACTTCCGATCGAACTGCGGGTGCATACCGTACAGCGCGGGGATTCGCTTTGGAAGATCGCGCAGCAATATCTCGGCAGCGGCACACGCTACCGCGAGCTTATGGCGTTCAACAACCTTACAAGCGACGTTATTCATCCGGGCATGCAGCTTGAGATTTGGTATGAACTGCAGCCCTATACCGTGCAGCGCGGGGATTCCCTTTGGAAGATCGCAAGCGAGCAGCTCGGCAGCGGTACACGTTACCGCGAGATCATGTCTCTGAACGGACTTAAAAGCGATCAGATCCGGCCGGGGCAGATCTTGTACCTGCCGACCGCGTGACGCAAGCTTTTTATTTGCCTTAGACAAATGAAAAACCGAACCCCTACAAAGGATATAACGAACGGCAGACGCATTTTGCGCCTGCCGTTCGTTTGTATGGGTATCAATCCGTTTTTATAAAAGGATGCTCACGGCTTTCTTGCGAGCTGTAAATCTATGGTGTCGAATATCGTGATCATGCCGCCGTGCGCGTCGATCGCCGCTTGGATTTCCGCAAAGAAACAGCGGCGAACATCCTCTTTCATCGCGAGATTGTCCGAATAGGTGCTTAACAACGCAACATAATCCGCAGATGTGCGCGTCCGCGTCCGCGAATAGATTTGATACGCCACATCGCAAAACCCGTATCGTTCTGCGAGCCCGGCACAGCGCTTTGCATCCTCGGCGCTATATTCGACAGGCGGAGTATAGGCATCGGACCTGTATGCTTTATAAATATGTTGGAGAGCTTCAAACAACTGCGGATCATCCTTCGCGGGAACCGGATGGTTGGCAAAGCGTGCGAAAGCCCCGCCGCGTTTTAACATCCGCAGAATCTTCGAATACCCGATCTCTTCGTCGATCCAGTGGAACGCCGTAGCGGAAAACACCAGATCCACAGTGTCGTCTGCACACAAAAAATCCTCAAATTTGGAGACAACGACAGAAAAGCGCGGATACGCACAGAACTTTTCACGGCACGCATCCGCTAAATGTGCACCGCATTCCACCGCGGTAAGCGTGCATCCCGTTTCCAAAACCGGCAAGGTCGCCTGCCCTGGGCCGATGCCGACTTCCACAACACGGCTCGTCGCGTTGACCGGCCGATACCGAAAAATATCTTGATATAACGCATCCGGGTACCCCGGCCGTATGGCTTCATACGTTTGCGCCGCGCGGTCAAATATTTCTCCGTAAGCTTTCGACATCGTATTGGTTCCTTCCGACTGTAGGCTTTTTTGGATTTCCGTATATCCCCTCAAACGCTGCAAAACGAAACGTTTGAGTGCACGGAACATTTTATATTGTACCACCCGGCGGCTTTCGCGGCAATTCTTTATCATAAAAAGCTTATAAGGAAGCGGAAAGAAAGCGTTACATCATTAAAAATAGGCTCCGTTTGCCGCACGTAAATATGCATTTCTTGTAAAAGTTGCATCAGATATTTCGCGGGACTTCTTATTTCCATATGTAGTATTATAAAAAATTTCGCAATTTACAAAATTAATTTTTGATTTTCATTGACACAAACCAATAAAAATGATAACGTTGTATCGGAAAATATGTGCAATTTTTTCTGAAGAGGGTATAGCGGGGACAATTCTATAGCAAAAACACGGCGGCGCTGTATCCGATCAGAATGGGGGACGGTTACAGCGCCTTGCTATTATGCGATGAATCGGCACTTTCGTTTTCTCCCTCTGCTGATTGTATTCGCCGAAACGAACGGCTGCCGTTCCTTCCGTCTCCCGAGGGTGATTCCCCGCAGTACGGGGAATGCCGCGAAGTGACAAAGGGACGGTACCATGGACGTTGGGGCGGCGGCAACCCGTCAAGGAAAGAAAAGAAAAACGGCAATAAGGGGAGATGAACGCATTGAATCGCCTGAAGAGCTGCTATAAAATCCGCCTGTATCGCTCACGGCTGTTTTACTTCCTCTGTGCTGTGCTTTTGGCTCTGGCTTGCTTCCATTTTGTATATAATTTTTGCCTTTTGATTCGGGTAGGGTTTGATGATTTGTTCTTTCCCGAAAAACAATCCGTCTATGCGGCTTCGGAAACGCAACCCACAGACAATATGCCGTTTATAACAGGTGTTATTATCGTAATTGGGTATGTTCTGACCCAGCTGGAGCTTTTGGGTGAGATTGTGCTCTTGGCAATTGGATTGTTTGGAAACCGTCTGTATGTGTATCAAGATGACACGCGTATCTTCTTTGCGCCGCGATTGTTTTCCCGCGTCTCTAAGCGTGACATTTGTAAAATCGAACCTGTTTCGGTTGAAAATCTCGGCTTTTGGGAACGGCTGTCGAGCTTTAATTTCGGCAAAAAGTACCTGTATCGCTTTACCTGTTATGACACGGTGCTGCTTCTTTCTTCAAAGGATGAAGCAGGCATGGCAAGACTCACAGCGGATATCTGTGCGCGATGCAATAAGACCGAGGAAGAAGAAACCGGTACGAATAATGCGCTCGGCGAAAAAATGAGCTGGTTTTTCATATGGGAATCGCAGCTTGGTTGCTGGATCGGCGCACATGTCGTTTCTGTCCTTCTTCTGTTTAAGTAAGACTGAGAACGGTTCTGTGTCCTAAGTCCCAATTGCCCAAAATGACAAAAGCCTTGCATTCGTTGAAAATGCAAGGCTTTCTTTTTTGGTGCGAGAGACGGGACTTGAACCCGTTAAAACAGGATATAAATTGTTGATTTTACTTGAAATTATAAGGTCAGTGGCATGCTTTGTGTCATATAGTATTATGAAAAATGATCAGGCACACGTCATGGTGATATCTATGCTCATATTACCTACTATGGTGAACATATAACAGTACCATCTGTCATGCAAGCAACAAAACAATAGTTGAAAACGAATTGCTGTGCAGGCGAGTTTATCTGATCCGAAGTTAGACATGACACTTGTTGCTGAGAATGGTGGCGTTTAACTTTCATACTTGTATGCCATTTCAGATAAGTTACCGTGTTAGTATGAATTTGACCTTAAACAAGAAAAAGATAGTCCTTATAATTATGAATATACAAAATCGGAAAAGGAAGCGTGCATAAGCTGTTCGGAGTAAATTGCTTGCGCTGGTAGCACGCAAATATGTATTTTTTGTTAAAGCCGCTTCATATATGCTTCATATAGCCGTAGGAATACTTTGCCACTTTATGCATTGTTACAAAATAACACGAAATGGCAAAAAATCTCCATATTTATATTGACAAAAATAAATAAAAATGATAACTTTGCATTGGGGAATATATGCAATTTTCCTAAAGAGGGTAGAGCGGGGAGAACTTCATAGCAAACATATTCCGACGCTGTATCTGTCCATTTCACGAAGCAGAGACGCGCCGGTTTTTGTTTGCGGACAAATGAAATTTCTCGCAGGCATGTGCCGTAGCCCGAATCCATTGATTAGCTGCGGGTATACGTCTCCGAGGATTTTCTGCTTCCTTTTTTGCCCAGTTCAAAGATTGTATTGATGGGGGAGAAAGTTCATGAGAAAATGGAAGAAAAAAGGACGGCAACTTCTTGCAACGTGTCTTTGCGCATTGCTTTTGCTTGGAATTGTACCACTGCAACCTTTTGCGGCGGACATGCAGTCAAGCAGCGATATGACGGAAGATACAGGCGATATGCCTTTGCAAGAAACACTTATAGAGTCGGAGACAGCGGAGATCCTTTATGAGGAAACGCAAAAGCGTGATGCATACACAAAGGTGTATAAAAAAAGCGACGGCAGTTATACCGCTATGGTGTCCGCAACACCGCTCCATTTTCAGCAGAATGGCGAATGGGTGGACATCGACAACACGCTGTCCGCCGCCACACAGGACGGCCGCGCCGTGTTGATCAACGCGGAAAACCCGCTGGAGGTTGTGCTTCCGGAGACGCTGTCTGCAGAGAACGGCGTGACGCTTCGGGAAAACGGCAATGCCATCACCTTTGCGCTTGCGGATGCGCAATCCAGCGAAGCGGAATTGCGTGCGCAGACACGTTCGGTCTCGGAAGAACCGGCAGTCGAGCTGAAAACGCAGAGCGAAACCGCCGTGTATACGGATGTGCTGCCGGATACAAATCTGGAATACAGCATTTCTTCCAATTCAGTAAAGGAAAACATTGTAATCGAGACTCCACAGGCAGTACGCAAAAGCTATACATTCAGCGTGTCTGCCCCGGGAATGACGGCAAGCTGTGCGCAAAACGGCGCGGTTGCGTTCCGTTCTGCGGACGGTCAGACAGAATTTGTTGTTCCCGCGCCGTTTATGCGGGACGCAGCGGGTAGCAGCAGCGCAGAGATTTCGGTCGCGCTGTCGGGTGAAAACGGAACTTACACACTCGTGTATACGCCGTCATCCGCATGGCTTGCTGCCGAAGAACGGCAATACCCGGTAGTCATAGATCCGGCGGTGTCGTCGGATTCGGACGCTTGGTATGAAACTGTCTGTGTTAAAACGGATGCGCCCGACGAAGGATTTTACAATGAGTCGCTTTGGGCGGTCACCAACGGGCGCTCGTACGATGATGAGACAGGCGACATAATTTCAACTAACCAAACCTATACCACGTATATTCGCCTGCTGACAGAGAAGCTCCAAATGCTCACAAAGGGCATAACGCCGACCGAAGTGCAGTTGGTGCTGCAAGGGGCAGGCATGAACCTTGCAGCATATGCAGTCACGGAGAGCTGCACCTATGCCGACATGACCTATGCCAACAGACCGCAATATTATGCATCGCAGCCCATAGATTACTATACCGGCGATGCCAATGCCAATAATTTGAAATATGTACATTTTAATATTACAAAACCCTTTACCGAATGGCTTTCGGGTGAAACGCCGAATTACGGCATGGCGATTTACAGCTATGACGATACCCTTCCTGCCACGGGCTTGTTCTTTGGCGAGGCATTTTCCGGCGGCGTGCTGCTCCTGATGGATTATGTAGAGAGCACGGGCTATTCGGAAAGCTTTGATTACCACACGCAGGATATCGGGCGCGCGGGGACATCCTATATTCAGGATTTTTCGCAGAACCTGTTCCTCAAGCGCGACGATATTGCTATCAGCGGCAACCTGATGCCTGTTCAAATTTCTTTCCTATACAATCCTGCGCTTTTGCTCAACTTGCGCAGCATGGCATCGGTCAGTGCGCTGGAGATCCCGGAGGTATACGGAAAAGGATGGCTTACCAATTATAGTCGATTTATATATGGAGATATGGTTGAAGCGCTGCTGAAAGGGGAGACTTCCCATATCAGCTATGCGGCGGAAAACGGGAATATCATCCGATTTATAATGGCGGAGGGCGAAAACGGCACCTGTACTTTCACACAGGAGGAGGATACTCTCGCCGACGGCAGCTATACGTTGACTTACGACCCGCCCGAGGGCTATACGGGCGACTTTTCCCCAGAGCATCTGTACCTTTCCACGCCGTCAGGCTACACAGAACGCTTTGACGCTTCGGGGCGGCTTGTCAAGATCTACAAGGAAAAATACCCGGAGCAGTCCGTGGATATTGCTTATGTTAGCAGCCTCGAAACGGATATGAACCTGTACGCTATCGATTCCATCACCGACGGTGCGGGAAGAGTGTATGACTTTATCTATGACAGCGCCGGCATGTTGACAGAGATCCAATGCATGGCTGCTGACGGTACGGCAATCAAGGGCGGCAGCAGTATTGCTGAGCTGGACATGGAATACGAGTACGACGAGGCGGGAAATTTGACGGAGGTGTTATTCCCGGATGGTGGCGGTGCATATTATACGTATGACGATATGGGAAATCTGACCTCTGCCGACAGCCGCCATATGTATAAGCTCGTGTATACCTACAGTTTAGATAACAGGGTGATGTCTGTCACCGAGCAAGCGCAGGATATTTCGACCTTGTCAGGCTTCGAAACGGGAAACAGCATCGCGATTACGCCAAACGGCCCGCGGCAGGTGACGTTCAGCGACTTGAACGGCGCCGAAGAGATCCGGCAGTTCGACGGCAGCGGCCGCACCGTTACCGTCTCAGACGAGCGCGGCAATTTTGCCGATATGGCGACGGGCATGGTGCATACCCGCACGCAAAATATCCTGTTGAACCAAAGCTTTGAGGATGGCACGGCAAATTGGACGATCAATGACGCAAGCGGCATTTCGCTCGTGACAGACGAAGCATACCATGGGGATAAAGCGGTAAAAATCGATGCGAATCAAACGAACAGCGGAAGCGTCATGCAGTCTGTCACTGCTCCCGAGGCGGGTGCATATACGTTTTCGGCATATATCAAAGCGCAAAGCGGCTTTACGACAGCGCAGGCCGTTGCCATGTTCGCCGTCGCCCTCGATGCCGAGGGTAACGAGTTGAAGAGCAACATGCGCACCGTTGCCGCGACCTCTGAGGAATATGCGCGCTATGGTTTGACGCTCGAAGTCCCTGAAAACACGGCAAGCGTGCAGGTCGGTGTCGGCAGTATCGGCCGCGGCGGCGTGTTTTATGTGGATGCCGTGCAGCTCGAAAAGGGCAGCGGCTTCGGCGCATATAACTTCCTGTCGAACAGCGGCTTTTATGCGCAAACAGACGGTGTTTTGGAGAGTTGGCAGTCTGTCGGTGCGTACCTGCTCAATAATTCCACGCAGCGCGTGCCTTGGGGTGACCCGGTGATCTTTTCCGCGTCCAAAACGGCGGATTACGCCCTGACGCAAACGGTCGAACTCGACGGCAAACAAGGCGACGTGCTGACTTTTGGCGGGTGGATCATGGCGGATGTCGTTTCGAACAATCCTGACAGCCGTCTGGGCACGCTTTACCCGGATTTGACCGATTTCCGCGGTGACAGGTTTGCGGGCTTTACAATCAGCTATGAATATGCTACAATCGAAGACGGAGAGACGGTCACCAAAACCGAGACCGTCCGTAAAGCGGCGCAGGATTTCATTACGGATTGGCAGTACGTTTCCGAAAGTGTGCAGCTTTTAGGCGACTGTACCGAGGTCACGTTCTCGTTCGAATATGAGAACCATCCCGCTTCTGTCATAGTTGCCGCACCCGCGCTGACGCTGGAAAAGGGCTTTGCGGCGGAAGAAATTGACGAAACGGAAATCCCGGAGGAAACCACGTCGCCGGAGGAATCCGCAGAGGAAGCCGCGCCGGCGGCAAGTGCGCAAACCGCGTCGGCGCAGGGCTCCGAAGACACACAAACACAGGAAGATACAGCCGAGCCGGGCTGCGCGTGCGAGGACTGCACCATGCTTGGCTGCACCTGCACTTGCGAGAGTGCGGATGTGTGCGACTGCCCGCAGTGCCAAAAGCTCTTTGACATCACCTATGATGAATACGGCAACCTGCTTTCTATTTCGATCGCGGGTTACGACGTCGGGCAGCTTCTGCGGATGTCTTTGTCGCGCACCTTCTCGGCAAGCGGCAATTATCTGACGACCTCCACCAATGAAAGCGGCGGCACGGTCACCTATGCGTATAATGAAAACAACGGCGTGCTGAATTCCGAGACCGACGCGCGCGGCAACGTAACGGAATATACCTACAACGCTGTCGGCGCGCTCACACAGGTCAGCACCCCCGTTTCGGGGCTTGCCAAAGAAGCGCTCGGGCTTTTGCAGCCTACGGCAATGGTCACAAGCTATGGGTATCTCAACGACCGCGTCACAAGCATCACGCACAACGGCTATTCTTACTTCATTGACTATGACCGCTGGAGCAATGTAGACTGTGTGTATGCGGGCGCGGCGGATGCAATCACCGGCGGGCTTCTCAAAACCTATGTTGCCGAGTATGCCTATGGCACGGGCGCGGACCATAGCCGCCTGGCAAGCATCACCTACGGCAACGGCGGCACGGTGCACTATCGCTATGACGAGTATGACCGCGTCACCGGCATCAGCTACGACGGCGGCGAAACGTACCGCTTCACCTATGGCTACGACACGCTCGGAAATCTGACCCTCGTGGTGGACAGCGTCGAAAATTATATCGCGCTGTATAACGAGACCTCCGTGGAGATTTATCGCGACGGCGATCTGGTGTATTATGTTTGTGCCGACGCGGACGGCAACCTGGTCGAAGTGGTAGACGGTCAGTTCGTCTATACGACTGTCGAAGGTGACGCCACGCGGGATGAGACCACCGGCACGACCGCGCAAAAGACAACGGTCAGCGGTTCGAATGTCGCGCTCGAGCTGCTCGCGTCAAGCGATGCGTTCGGCAGAAAACAGCAGCAGACCACGCTGTTGCGCGATTTGACCGATACCGCCGAAGCACCGAATTTCGCGGCGGTCACGGCGGATTACGGCTACAAGACTGCCGCGCAGGGCGAAACGACCGCCGCCACAGGGCAGGTGGATTCCATGGTGAGCCGCGTGACCTACGGCACATCCATGGTGGATGCCAACAACGTGGTGCGCTACGGCTTTGCCTATGATTACGACGCGAACGGCAATATCACCAATGAATATGCCGTCGCCGCCGACGGCACACGCACCCTGCGCTATCGCTACACATATGATGAAGCGAACCAGCTTACGCGCGTGGACGATAATACGCAAGGCAAAACGCATGTGTATCAGTATGACCGCGGCGGCAACCGCGTGTCGGAAAAGATCTATGCCTATACGCTCGGCACGATCAGCGGCGACCCGCAGCAGAGCATCAGCAGCTATTACGGACCGCGTGTGGACAGCATCGAGGGCTTCTTCCGCGGCTGGTATGACGTGCTGCGTTCCTATGACGGCAAGGGAATTCAGTATGACCGTGCGGGCAATCCCGTTTCCTACGACGGCAAAACGTTTACCTGGAACGGCAGGCAGCTGACGAAAGTTACCGCCGCAGATGGCAGTTATACCGAGTTCTCCTATGACGCCAACGGCATCCGCACGCAAAAGCGACAATTTGCGTCGGATGGAACCTTGGCATATGATGTGGATTATGTGTGGCAGGATGGACTGTTGACCCACCAGAACATGACCTACTATATGCGCATCACGATCAAAAATGAAACGCGTGTGGTGAAAATTCCGTTTTCCGCGAAATTCGTCTATGACGAAAGCAATACACCGGTCGGTTGCCTTGTGAACGACGAAGCGGCAGTGGGTTTTGTGCGCAATCTGCAAGGGGACGTTATCGCTGTTGTGACGCATGAGGGCGATGTGCT
Organism: uncultured Clostridia bacterium; assembly: GCA_944384995.1. Lineage (GTDB taxonomy): Bacteria > Bacillota > Clostridia > Oscillospirales > Acutalibacteraceae > Fimenecus. The sequence goes on from CALWVN010000002.1 coordinate 182,334, forward strand.
GGCGGAATACAGCTACGACCCGTGGGGCAAGGTCACCATTTCGAGCGACGGCGAGACGCTGGAGGGCTTGAACGCTGCTATTATGGCTGTCTGCTGCCCGTTCACCTATCGCGGGTATAACTACGACTATACCACAGGGCTGTACTATTTGCAGTCGCGCTACTATAACCCCGAATGGGGCAGATTCCTCAACGTCGACGATACCAATATCCTCCTTTCCACCCAGGGCGAAAACCTCGGCGCAAATCTGTTTGCGTATTGTAACAATAACCCGGTGAATCGGGTGGATTATGAGGGAAGAAATTCAACATCTATGCCCTGGTTGGCTGCAATTTTTACTGGTTTATATACTCTTATTGTGCTTGCTCAAAGTAAAACGCAAAGTTTTGTATTAAATCATGATTTTGCAGGTTTTAATTACAATGAAGACCGCTATGGGTTGATATACGCAAGATTGTGTACAAAAGATAAAAATCAGCAAAAATACTATGTTTCTCGTGTTGTGATGGGGACTGCAGATAGCTGGAATACATACTTTAAGCAAGAGTCAAAAAGATATAAGGACTGGGGTGGGACAATGATTGACTTTTTTATGTATGGTATGCAAGGCGATCCTAAATTCACCAGCGTACAAGATATGAAAAATGAGGGAAACTCTGGATTACTCTTCCTTGGTACATGCCTTGTGATAGGTGGTGTTGGTGCAGGCGGAATCGGAATATTCCAAAAAAGTGATAATATTACTAGAAACACGGGTGTCTCTGGAGTTTCAAGTTCAGGAGCGGCAATCGGTTCCCTTGTGACAACGCGAACTTGGGCAGCAGCGCTTCCTCATTTACTTTCAAATCTTAAACCATTAAGCTATGACGAATTCATTACTTATTAGAGGTGAGAAAATGGAAAAGGTCTATACATGGAAACAGCTTTTGCGCCGTTACATCTTAGGGGTGTGCTTGAAATTCCTGGTGTTCCTTTTAGCAGCGCTTGCACTTTGGATTTTGCTGCATGAGGGCGTTTATGGCGCTATGATGGTTTTATACGGCTGGCTGCCGGCCATGTGCGCTTTGTCGGCTTTGGGCCTTTGTTACAGCCTCGTGTATTTGGTGACGCTTCTCAAAAATAAGACGCTTTCGGGGAACAGCCAAGCTGTAAAAGCGTTATATACAAAGAAAGAAAAGCTGACCTTGCGGATTTTTACGGCTGTGTGCGCAGTAATTGTGGCGTTTGTTGTATACGCCAATGCGTATTTTGTTTTCTTTTATCAAAATCCAAAAGCTGCCCAATTAAAAGAAACATTTGCGTTGGAGAAGTATACAACCGTATCCTATTCTAATGTGCCGCCCTATATGAGTAACGAGCAAGATTTTAATTTTTTCTCGGCATACATGTTCGACTGGCAAGAGTCCTATTCCTATGGCGTTGTGCAGGTAGACGGCGCTTTGCAAGAGCAGGAAACAGCGGGAGGGTCTGTTTCAGTATTTTATTTGCAGGACCTTCCGCAGTGGCTAATAGACCGGGAATATTCTCGTGTGAAAAAGATACGGCTTACCAATTTCAGTGTTTTTGAATATACAGACGAGGATGAGGAGAAGCTCGACACAATCCATGATTTACAGTATGGTGAAATTTCAGGCTTTTGGCGAGAATTCCCAATGAAAGACGGGCAGATGTATCGCGTTACCTTATTTACTGAAAATCAATTAATAGATGTGTTGTTGTCAGTGAACAGCGGAGAACTCGATCTTGACAAACTCATCGAAGAAGCTGTTGCTCAAATGCAAAGTGTGTAGAGTCGTGAAAACCGAAATTCAGTTTCTGATAATTTAATTGCTTTATATCGAGAAAAAGTGATTGCAGTCAGTTGGAAATGGCAAATATATTTCAAGCAACAAAACCGCACATTGCTTGACATAGCATTTCTATCTATGGTATAGTGAAATCATAAAGAGGGGAAAAATGAGGGGCACAACTGCATAGCAAAAACCAATCAGCAGGCGTCGAGCCCCAAACGGGTTCGGCGCCTTTGTGCTTTTCAATAGCTGTTCCCGCCATGCAATCCGGCGGCACAATGGAATACGATGTAAACTACTATTGGCAGGACGGTTTGCTCTCAGTCAATGTAGCAAGCAATAGCAAACAAAAAGTAAAATTTACAAAATATAATTTTGTTTCCCCAAAAAAGAAAGGCAATAAGCGAACGAACCATTCGTTTACTGCTTTTTTAAAATTGTGCTTGTGCGAATAAAAATGGATTTTACTTTGCATGGTGTGGCATAAATGTTTCTAAAACCTTAAAAACCGTTCTAAAATCATAGAAAATTTTCTAAAGTTTTAGAAAATCAAAATGCCGAAAAGCCTTGATACAAAAAGAAAACCTTGTATTCGCTGAGAATACAAGGCTTTCTTTGTTGGTGCGAGAGATGGGACTTGAACCCGTTTAAGTTAATTAAAAATTGCCGATTTTATTTAGATTTCTAAATTCAATGGCATATTTTGTGGCATAGTTACAAATAGAACGGGAAAATTTAGCATATAGGTCATACTTGCAAATAAAAAGAAATTCAGTATAATGTGATATAGTAACACGCTGCGGAGGAGATATTACTGTGAACGACTCAAATTTTTCGCTAAAAGTATATATTCAGATCTTATCGCATTGCTGTAGAGAGTATCAAAATATTGAAAACACAATGTCTCAATTAATTTATTTTATTAACACTAGAGAGAGACAATATCGATTTAGTGAAGATGAGCTCCAAAGTTTTAAATTTTTAGAAGCAATAATATCCGCAAACAAAGTTGAGATACAGAATACATATAGATTTTTTGAAGAAGACAAGCAAAAAGTAGAACAGGAGATAAACGCTAAAATAAATTGTGATTGTGCTTCTCCACTTTTAGATATATTAACTAACTTTGATATAAAAGAGTGGTGGGAGCAAGCATATCCTATTATTGAACATATTTCAACTATCACAGGGGCAATTACGGGAGTAGCCGCCATTACGACGGCACCTATAGCATTTATAAACTGGATGCGTAGTCGTCTACAAAAAAATCGCAATAAATCTGAGTATGAATGGATTAAATCAATTCTTGAAAAAGATGAATGGAATGTTTCTATTCTTGCAGAAAAATTGTATTTGTCAGAAGGTGACACAGAGCAATTGCTTAAAGGCTTCGGATATATATGGGACGCAAACCAAATGATGTATGTTGCAACAGAAAGCACATATAAATTACGGGCTATTAAGCGCACAAAGAAGTTGTTTTAACTACTTTATAAATACAATCAGAAGCTTTGTCAAATGAGGATTAGGGGTGTCATGCAACGGCAAAAACTAATCTGTGCGCAATGGACTGCTATGTTGATTCTGCAAGCTGTTTTGTGGGACTTTTGAGGCTTGCGGGAAAGTGGGGATTATTGATTTTTTTATATCTCGTCCATTTTTTCTGATAATCACCGAAACAATATCCTGCTCGCTCACATACTTCACCGGGCGAGCAGACTTATCCTGCAAGGTGTACGGCTCACCAAAGGTGATGCCCCATTTGGTATACAGCTTCATTTGGGTGATGATCGGGTGCGCGCCGGTTTTGGTAACGAGCATAGAGCCTTTCGGCATGGTGCGCAGCTCGTCGCCGGTCATCAGCGGGCGCTCGATCATTTGCATGGTCTGTGACGCATTCCGCCCCTGGCTGACCGAACCGCTCAGAACGGTCTTATTACCGAGCCGCTTGGAAACGCTGTCTGCGTCCTCAGACATCGGGGCAAAGCCGCAATACATCGCGAGTTGGCAGTTGTCCACGATGATTTTAGCGCCCTCACGCCCATATTTTTCTTCCAGCTGTGCGGTAGATTGGATGATTGGGACGACAGAGATCCGCCGCGACCGGGAGGCGGAAAACATCATTTCCGCGTTCTCGATCTTGGAGATTGTACCGAACTCGTCTAAGTACATCATCACGCGGTTACGCAGCTGCCCTCCCTGCTCGTCGGCGATCGTGAGGATCTCGCGGTAGAGCTGCTGTACGATCAGACTGACCAAGAAATACTTGGACGCATCTTCTTCGGGCATAACGATAAAAATTGCCGACTTTTCGGAACAGAATTTTTCGGCGTGGATCGCCGTGCTGAAGCAGAGGATCTGTTCCATTTCCGTGTCCAAAAAAGAATTTAAGCGCGAAAGTGCGGTGGAGATCACCGACAGCATTTGCTGCTGCGGCGAGTTTAACGCAGCGCCGGCAAACCATCGAGCTTTGTGTTCCGGCGGCAGCGTATCAAGCAAAACCTGAAACTTGTTTTTATCCTTTTTGCCCGATGGTGCCAAGAGTTCCTGCAGGAGTTTGAACACAGATATAATGTGCCGCGTTTCTTTCGGGGCAAACTCCGCAATCAAAAGGATCGCAGAGGTGATCAACCCTTCGGCGGACTCATAGAAGTATGCATTCTGACCGTATTTTGCCGTACCGCGCTCGGAATCAGACGCCATGATCGTTTTGGCAACGATTTTGGCGTATTTTTCTGCCCGTGCGCGCAACGACAGATCCTCAGGCTTTTCCAAAGCCTGATCCATATAGAAGTTTACAAGATGCAATAGGTTGATCTCATCAGAGCGGGTCGGATTTCGCAAATCAATGACCGCAACGTTATAACCGTATACCTCTTTGGCAATCGTAGCATAATTTCGGTACAGATCGCCTTTGGTGTCGGTCGTCAAAAACGACATCCCCGATGCGCAGCAGTATTCCAAATTTGGATACAGGAAAAATGCAGTTTTTCCCGTACCTGCAGCACCGTCTACCAAAGCGTGTACATCATCGCAATCTACATATGCCGTGGTCTTACCGTGGCGGGTAACGCTGCCAATCAGGATGCCTTGCGCAGAGGGCAGAGCTTGCCCGGCTCGCCACTTCTGCGACTCAAACGGAACCTGTCGATATAATTCCTTGATCTCCGCTTTTGTAGCAAAGCGTGCATTGCCATGCTGCCCGTGTCCGACGCTTCGATTCTTTATCTTATTCAGCGAATAGCGGTGCTCTATGGCGGGAATTACAGTAACCAGCAGGACAAAGCCGACCAACAGGGCAATTAAAATGAATATTCCGTTTGTGTTTTCCATGAGGAACCTCCTGACTTTATGACATGATGTCACAAAGTGTATAAAATTAAAAGACTCACACAAAGTGAGCCTTCCAATCGTATAAGCTTAAACTCTGTAAGAATCTATTAGTTAGCGTCGAGATTATTTATTTTAATGAAAGAGTGTGTATTATTTCGTTGCTTCAAAATATATCTCGGCATAGAAAACGACCATATTCGAAATAAAAATTTATAAATACGCTATTTACTTGCTATATATAATCAATAGATGTATAATAAACCCATATATAGATGGTTTAGTGGCATAATAATCTGGAAAGTGGTGATTCTACATGGCAACGAAGGCGCAGGGTGCTCCGACAAAGGAGTTCTTTGTTGGAATGCTTACAAGAGATATTGAGCTGAGTGATGCAATTCTAGATTTGTTAGATAATTGTTTAGATGGAGTTATCCGCCAAAAACGTGAGGTGGACAGAAATTCTACGAAAAATTATTATGAAGGATTTTTTTCACATATTTCTATCACGAAGGATTCTTTTATCATAGAGGATAACTGTGGAGGAATTCCTAAAGAAGTAGCAGAAAAGTATGCATTTAGAATGGGTAGATCAGCTGCCGAAGATGAAGAGAATCTCCCTACAGTTGGAATTTATGGAATTGGCATGAAACGTGCTATTTTCAAAATTGGAAAATCAGCGGTTGTAACAACACGTAATGCGGGAAAGATTTATCAAGTAACCATTCCTTTAAATTGGGCGCAAAATGAACAAGATTGGGACTTCCCTATAACAGATATTGACGATATGAATCAACTAAGAGCAGGTGGAACCAGAATTGAAATATCAAATATTAATTCTAGTATTGCAGACACTTGGGGAAGTGATGACAAACTAGACAAGTTTAAAAATGATTTGATTAGGTCAATTCAGCAAAGTTATAGTCTGATCCTTCAAAAAGGATTCACAATAGAAGTTAACGGAGAGTCGGTGTCGCCATTACCTATTAGTCTTTTGGTAGATGATGATACAAGCTCTGCGGCTATTCAACCGTTTCTTTATCAACAGACTTTTAAAGATGTTCATGTAAGCTTAGCTGTGGGACTTTATGCACCGCCTCCCTCACCGGAAGACATTGATGATGAAAATAACTTAAGACGCTCTTCCTCCGATGCTGGGTGGACGGTTGTTTGTAATGACCGGGTCATTTTATATAATGACAAATCTCACTTGACAGGCTGGGGGGAAGCTGGTGTACCACAATATCATACACAGTTTATTGGAATTCGTGGCATAGTAATATTCGAAAGTACAAATCCAAAGAACCTCCCAATGACTACAACTAAGAGAGGAATTGATACTTCTTCTGAAGTTTATGCAGTTGTCAAAGATAGAATGCGACAAGGATTAAAAATGTTTACCGATTATACAAACCGTTGGAAAGGACGTAATGATCTTGAACGAGATTATTCAAGGGCAGCTAAAAGTGTTTCAATTCACGCCTTAATAAGCGAGGTTAATTCTGCTGAAAAAAATGAATCAGGGAAATTCCGAAAAAGCAAGGGCGGATATATATCAAAACCTAATTTGCCAAGCCCTCCTAATGACAAGGCATATCGGACGATAAGCTTTAGTAAAGGAATCGAAGAAATTAAGGATGTTATTGAATATCTGTACAATGATAGAGAGCATCCCATAACGCCGTCAAAAGTTGGAGAAAAATGTTTTGATATAGTTTATGCACAATCGCATAGCAAAGAAGGTGAGTGAGTTGGCAGCACAACCATTTTATCATTTGAGGCCCAACAAAAGTATTGACCGCAACTTATTTGTTCAGACTCTTATCGGCTTGAGTCGAGAGCTTCCAATATCCGAATATAAATATACTGGATTTGGTTCATACCTATTTGATGATTTCAAACTTCTCCATGATACATTGAACATTACAACGATGATATCTTTAGAGAAGGATGAAGAAGACTTCCAAAGAGCAATATTCAATTTGCCTTATGGATGCATTGATGTCAAAAATACGAGAAGTACTCAGTATCTTTCAGATTTAGAGATTGATGATGACGAGCATAATATTTTTTGGCTTGACTATGAGAGCCCAAGTGAATTGGGCTCTCAATTGGCAGATTATTCAACATTGCTAAATTTGTTGAATGCAGGAGATATTGTTCGTATTACCCTAAACGCAAATCCAGATTCGCTTGGAAAATCTGATGAACCAGATAAGTTGCAAAAAGTACGATTAGAGAAATTGAAGGAGCGAGTCCCTCAAAAATACATTTGGCCTTCCATTTGTGACAGAGATGTTACAACAAAAAAGTATCCGCTCACATTGCTGAGAATATTAAAAGCGGTTACACAAGAGACACTAATCGATGCACCTTCTATCAAACCGAATTTTATGTTACCTCTTTTTTCAAGTGTGTATGCAGATGGACAACAAATGTTGACGTTCACTGGAATTATACTTGATTCCCATGAAAAAGCAGATAAAGTGCGCGAAGGGTTGGCAAACTATCCACATAATACATTCAAATGGGACGCCCCATGTAAAATTGAAATCCCGGCTTTATCTGTTCGAGAGGTTACTGAATTAAATAAGTTGCTGCCAAGCCTAAAAGGTCGACAGCAACTTATAGAAAAATTTCCGTTTATTTTTTCTGAATCTGATGGACAAGTTGTTGATAGTTACATATCTTACTATAAATATTATCCGCATTATCATCAAATAAGTTTTTGATAAATTGCACTTAGAATCCGTTCCGCCACAATTGGAGAAACACTGTTTCCAATTTGGCGAAAAGAATGCCAAATGGTATTCGGCAATTTATACCAATCTGGGAATCCTTGAAGACGTGCAGCTTCCCTTGGAGTAATAACCCGTGCAAATTGATAATGAATAGGACGAACAGCTTGATAGCTTCCTTTTTCTGGTCCTGTACCAGCTCTCAGTGTTGGACAGAACCCTTCTGGGTCAAGGCGAACAGCTTTTGAAATGTGATCCCGTTGCCCGTAGGCTAAAGCTGCATATCTGCGGCGCACAATACTACTATGTTTAGTCGGCAAACATCCGTTTACTTCATGTAAATTTTCATATCGACGGATGTAATCAGTATTCCCTATTCCGTTAGGTCGCATACCTGTTACGCGTAAGTAAAAGAAATTCGACTGACAATGAGGAGCTTTTGGGTTTACATAATCCAGGGAAAGAGGTTTGATTCCGGTAGAGTTCGACGAGTAGTGAATGTTTGCGGGCAGCCCTTCTAATGCATCCCCTGCTGTTGTCCGCTGATCTGTGGGTATTCTCATCTGTTCAATATCATTAACCGTAATTGTATTAATTTTCTTGCAGCGTTTATAACCGATAAAAAAATATCTTGTTCGCGATGTCGGCGCACCATATTCGCTTGCATTGACGCAGATTGGAGGTATAAGCTGGTAATCACGCACGTGTTGAAAAGCTCTTTGTCGAATTAGATCATATTTGGCGTTCATGATGCCAGGCACATTTTCAGCTACAAAAAACAAAGGCTTTAATTCTCCAATAAGTGCAAAAAATTTTACGAACAATTGATTACGCTCATCGTTTACGTCACCGTGCCCAATATTACTGAACCCTTGGCAAGGGGGACCACCGATAATACCAACAAGGTTATTTTCAGTAATATTGGAGAGATTTAAAATTGTAGGTCCATCTAATTGCATTATATCACGCTGAATGTGTATAGTATTTGGGAAATTTGCAATATGAGAAGCAATTGCATGAGAGTCAATCTCAATTGCGGAAGCGACATTAAATCCTGCGCGAGAAGCACCAAGGCTAAGTCCACCAGCCCCAGCAAAGAGGTCTATAACATTTAACAACTTTCTCCCCGCTTTCCTTTCAAATAAGCATGAAAACATCTTTATTTTACTATAGTTTTAACAAAAATGCAATTCTGATGATTGTATAATATAGGAGGATATCGAAGACGGTTAGTCCCGAAATCGTTAACAAGGAATAGTTATTTATTTTCCTGGGACAGAGTGGCTGTTTCAATTACAAAAGGTGTCCCGTAGCGAAAATTAAAATCAAAATGATAAACACATATGGGTCCATAGGCAACACCCCCTTTTAGGGGCAAGACTTAACCGCTTACCGCTCAGGTATCACCCTGCGATAATATATTACCAAACATCAAACAGAAAGTCAAACTAATCAATTATACTTCATACCTTGTTCTGCTTTCTTGCGGAGAATAGAGATCCATTCCTTGCGATCCACCGCAGGCATAACAGGGGCTTTTGCTGTCATGGCGGCAGTGTTGCCGCGCAGCATCATGCTCAGCTTATACAAAATGGCAACTGCAGCGTGCCCAGCGCCTGCATAAAAGCTGTCTATCGTTTGTGCTGCATAGGTATTCCCACAGGCTGCGGAAACTCGCAGCAGTTCCAAGCCCTTTTGGATATTTTTCGGTACATTGTTCCCGGAAAGATATGCACGACCGAGAAACAGCATGGCTGTGTCGTTCCCGCCGGAAACCGCTTGTTCCAAATAGGTGAGCCCACGGGTGACATCCTGTGGGACGTCATCACCGATAAAGTATAACTTGCCGAGCTGATATTGTGCAAAGTCGTTGCCTTTTTCAGCGGCTTTCTCCAAATAGAAAACAGCGGCATTTACGTCTTTTGGCAATGTCTCATCCCCATTCAGATACAAGACACCGAGTGCATACTGCGCCATTGCGTTTTCGCCCTCGGCAGCTTTTGCCAGCAGTTCGACGGCTTTACCTACATCCTTGGTGTCGTCGTGCAGCCAGAGCATAGCAAGCGCATATTGTGCATATACGTTGCCGGCAGAAGCGGATTTTTCAAACAGAGCTTCGGCTGCAGCATCATCCTGTTCGGTACCCGTGCCGGTGTGCAGCATTTGTCCAAGCCGATATTCGTGCTTATCGTCGGGCGCATCAGCTTCTAATTTACTGAAACCTTGAAAAGCTAACTGAAAGTACTGTTCCGCAGCTTTTGGATCACTGTTTGTGCCAACCCATTCCCGGAGCATTTTAGCAAGCTCATAACAGGCATACGGGTTGCCCTGGTCTGCAGAACGATGGTACAGATCAAACGCCCGAACAAGATTCTGCTCGACGCCGTTGCCGCGAGCATATAAGCCGGCAAGAGAATACTCAGCATATTTGTGATCGGCGGCTACCGCTTTTTCATACCACTGTGCAGCTTTCGCATAGTTTTGCTGTGTGCCGAGCCCGGCGTCATACATTTTGCCGATGCGGTATTGCAGATATGTGGTTTGCTTGGTTTCTTCCAGCTCCAGAGCACAAAATGCACGAAACGCTTTGCCGTACCATTCAGCAGATTGTTCTGCATCCGCATCCATGCCTAACCCATCTGCGTACATTCTGCCAAGGTCGTACATGGCAAGGGCGTTGCCGCTTTGCGCTTCCCTTAAGAAAAGATGCAGGGCTTTCTCAAAATCCCGTTCCACATCGCTGTTGCCGAAAAGATAAAGACGTGCTTGCTTATAATTCGCAGACCAGACAACGGATGGCTTGCCGTTTGCGATCTGCGCGCGGCCGGGCAACAGTGTGTCAAAATCAGGCGGCACATCCGCATCATTCGGAAATGCAAAGGGGGCATCCCCATCGTTGGGATAGGGGACAGGATCAGTCGGCATGTCTACCACTGAGAAGTCAGAATTAGATAATGCAAGCAGATCCTTTTCAAAATCTGCATCTAAATCCATGCTGAGGTCGTAAAACAAGGGAATGTTATCCGAAGTGTCCGCATCTGTCCATACGGAGGGTGTATCGACGGGATAGCCTAAGTCGATGCCATAGGATAAGATTTCTTCCGGCAGTGATAAACTGTCCACTTCTCGAATGATCATATTCTTAACTGAGGTAAACTCCCTGTTTTCGGACAGCGGCAGACGTTCTGGTAAAGCCGATTTGTATATTTTCATTATTTCTTCTTTTTGTTCGTACCACAGCTCATAGCGCTTTGCGATATTTTCGTACCCTGCGATCCTGTCCGCAATATCGTCAACCAAAGCCTTTGCGTCTTTGGGCAGGTAGCCATACTGCTTTTTTCCGGGCAGAGTGTCAAGGCGAGCTTTTAGGTTGACGATTTGCTCCAAAAGCTCCTTGTCTTCGTACCCTTCGGCAGCAAGGCCGCGTGCAAGCTGATCCATAAGCTGCGTGCTTTCGTCCTTTATATTCGTGCGCAGCTGCGTTTGCTTTTCGTAGATTTCCGAGAAGTCCTGCCTGAAAATCTCGTGCGCCAAAGACGACTTGATATTTTCGATTGCCTTTTCGGTCAAGAATCCGTCTTTCCCCTCGGAGTAGCAGACAAAATGCACATGGGGATGGTGTCCCTCATCATGGAAAGCCGCGTACCAAACAAAATCCCGCAACGGGATTTTGTAATTTCGTGCTATCGTTTCCACCTTTCCGCGCAAGAGATCGCGCCAGGTAGCCGCGTTGTCAAAGCCCGTTTTTTCTGCGTCAGCACGGGACAGGGATATAATATTTGTCCACACGTTATTGCCCTGGTGTGCGACTTGTGATGCAGTTTGCTCTAAGTCGATCGGGGCATCTGTTTGAGAGAACAAGCCATGCTTGCCGAGCTTTTCCACGCGCGGGCGATTGGCGATGTAGTCAATATAGTTTTCTTTGGTCGCTGTGTCGCCGTACAGACCGTCCAAACAAGCGGTAATGGCAGCAGAGGCATTTGCTTTCGTGGGATTCGCGAGATAATCTTCGTACTCAAACGATTCGGTCATGTCTTTACCGCAGTCTTCCAGCAGCTGTTCAATCAGCTGCTTTTGCTTTTCCGTGGCCGGGCTACCGTCGTCATCGAAGATCTCAACGCCGGGGCGTGTACCCATGTACTCGATATAGTTTTCGATGTGTCCGGCTTTTTTGCCTGAAAGATAGTGTGCTTTGAAAATGATTCGTGCCGGCATAAATTCTCCTTTCTCTACTTTTTGACATGATGGCATAAAGTGATTTTGCACATAAAAAAGTGACTCGTTGAAAGCGAGTCACTTTTGGCTTTTTCATGGAACAGTACACAAAAAAATAGAGTAAAATGGGGAAAACAGGATAAAGTAGGGGAAAATAAGAAAAAAGAGAGGAAAACAAGAAAAAGGGGAGGAAAACAAGAAAAAGGGGAGGAAAACAAGAAAAAGGGGAGGAAAACAAGAAAAA
>CALWVN010000003.1 GCA_944384995.1 uncultured Clostridia bacterium
GGTTTTTGGTGGACGAAACGGACAGCTCCCCGCAAGATTTCGAGTCAGGCCCGTTATGACCACTTCGATACCGCTCCATATGAGAATTTGCACGGAAAGCAAGGCGGTGCGCCTTTCCTTGCCTAACCGCTCAAATATTTTAGCAAAAACCACGGGGGATGTCAATACAAATCTTCCGGGAAACCAAAATTGTAAGACAGCATGGTCGGGTAACCTTATACCAACAAAGAAACAAGACGGCGTGCACCCGATTTTTGGGCTTGCCCAAAGCGAACAGTAAGACTGCTTTGCTTGAGAAGCGAGGGTATGCGTAACTTCGTTATGCAAACATCGGGCTTGGCAGCAGCCTTTGGGTCTTCCCATGCACGGTTTTCACTTGAAAAACGATACAGAGTATCGCAGTTCCTTTCGGAGAATGTGTTAATTTAACACTTTTTCTTGCTGTTTTGTATATCTGCAGTCGGATTCGTGGAACAAAACCGTCGAATGACATAAAATTTTTTCGAAAGATTAACTATTAAAAGTCACCCCTAAAAATGAAGGGAGGAGGTAAAAATCAGATGGTTCAAAAAAGGTATAGCAAAGCAGAGGGCCAGAGAGGCCCCGGCTAACTATCAAGCAAGGAATTAAGTTACCAAGTGGTATGTCGTTCTGGATTTCTCCATGGCGAAAATCAAACGCACTAACTTCTTGGCGGCATGGGAAAGTGCGACATTGTAGTGTTTGCCCTCCGCGCGTTTCTTGGCAAGATAAGCGGCAAAAGTCGAGTCCCAATGGCAGACATACTTAGTTGCGTTGTAAAGTGCGTAGCGCAGGTATCGGGAGCCACGCTTTTCCATGTGCGGGTAGCAATTCTTGAGCTGTCCGGACTGATAAGTAGAAGGGGACATCCCTGCATAGGCCAATAGCTTGTCCGGGGAATCAAAACGGGTGAAGTCGCCAACTTCAGCAAGGATCATGGCTGCCATACGGAACCCCAGTCCCGGGATCGTGGTAATGGGTGAATTAAGTTCATCCATAATGGCTTGGATCGTCTCTTCAATTTCTGCAATTTCGTTATCCAGTTCACGGATGAGGCGGATGGTATGCTGCAATTCAAGAGACTTGACGGGTATACAGGAGCCAATAGAATTTCTGGCGGCATCTCGGATTTCCAAAGCCATATCTCTTTTGTAGCGGCCTTTGGAGGCGGTTTCAAGAAGTGCTTTCAGCCTTGTCAAATGGGCTGCGGCAATCTGTCTGGCGCTCGGGAACTCTTCCAGCATGGCGTAGACAGAAGCTGTGTGGAGTGAGGAAACCAGCTTTTCCAGCTCAGGAAACAGGATACAGACCAGCCGGGAAACAGAAGATTTCAGCTTGGCGCGCTCTTTCACCTTGTCAAAGCGGTATCTGGTTAGTGACTTTAGCTCCTCGTTGTGGTATGCTGTATTTGTGTAGGGCTTGAGGCCCGCATCGGATAACAGCATAGACGCAATCGTCCGTGCATCCACACGGTCGGTTTTGGTCTTTCTGAGACTGAGACTTTTTCGGTAAAGGTTTGTGCGCAAGGGATTTAGGACATAGGTGGCCAGACCGTTGTCAAGAAGGAATCCAAGCAGATTGTAGCTGTAGTGTCCGGTCGCCTCAAGCCCTACTTTTATTTTGTCCTGCGGTGCAGTACACTCCCGGATCTTCTGTAACAGGAAAGTAAAGCCTTCCATTGTGTTGGAGATGGCGAATACATCCGCCAGGACTTCACCCTCTGAGCTGACGATAAAGCAATCGTGCTTGTCCTTTGAGACATCGATACCAACAGAAACTACCATAGCAAAAACCTCCGGCGGTTAGATTTGTGATGCTGCATCCACAGTACACCTTACTTTTGTAACCTTGTTCCACATCAACCGTCCGGCGGTATTTAACTGATCAACAAAAGCGTAAGGGGCTGTGGTTGGAACCTTTCTGAAACCATCTTGCTTGTGGTAGGAGGCATACACCAATCCACAGCATCCCTTTCAGTGTAGCATAATGTCCTTGGAGAGGGACTCTAATAACTACTACTCTATAATACAAGGAGGAATTATATGTCGCTGCAAACCGAATTCGGTCGACTTGTACGGGAAAAGCGCAAAGCGGCAGGATATACGCAGCAGTCGTTCGCGGAATGCGTCGGTATTTCGTGCCGCCAGCTTTGCAACATCGAACGCGGAAAAGCGCAGCCGGCGCTCGCTACGGCACTGCGTATTGCAGACAGGCTGGAAATCAGCTTAGATGCCTATAAGGCATTGGCGATCGCCGATGCGGCCGAATCGTTGTTGGAATGACTGCGCGGAATCGCGACCGGCTCTGCCACACAAATTATGCTGAATCGTCGCAAACGGGAAAGATGGTTCTGTGTTTTATTCAAAGCACAGAACCGCTTTCCATTTTCATTCCGAAAGGAGGGCAGATCTTGGAAGAGAACAGCTGCGGTATTCGGCGGCAAAGTCCGCTTTTTGGGACACACGATATGCTAAAGTATAACCAATCCGAAACGAAAGGGAGGTTCTGTATGCGTATGAAAATCGGATTTTCAACGGAAGAGACAACGAAAAAAGTGCCTGCGGCGGAGCTTCCCGCCGCTGAAAGTATGGCGGCAGACCCATGTGTGGTGCGGGTCTATTTCCCCGCACGGGGCTTTGCCTGTACGTATTATAACGACAAATTCGACCTGCGGCGAGGCGACATTGTGTATGTGGACGGGAAGTTAGAGGGCTTGCGCGGCTTTGTGACGGAGGTTTCCTGCAATTTCAAGATCAGGCTGTCGGACTATAAGCGCGTCGTCGCAAAGGCGGATACAGAGGTCAAAGGTAAGTTTTATGCGGCAGGGGTACATTTTATGACCTTTGATGCAAAGGCACTGCCTTATGAAAAGGCAGCCGCATGGTTCCTGCCGCCGGCAGACCCCGACGAAGCATACGCGCGCGGCAGCGGGGCAGGGGAGACGTTCCTTTTAGAGGAATTCCCGAAAAAGATGGAACCTCAAGCTGTCGAGCGCGGCGGGGCATATTATGCGGAAGAACGTGTGGCATATCTCGAACTTGCAGGTGCGCGCGGACGCGCCGTTGTAGAGGGGAGAAAACCCTACGAAGTGGAGTTCGCCTATCAGAATGGCGAAATCGGCGGCTTGCTTTGCACCTGTTATGAGGTGAGTGCTTGCAGGCACGAAGCCGCCGCCTTGCTGCAGCTTCGCGAGCTGCTTCAAATCATCGAAAAACTGTATGCAGAGCAGTTCGAGCAAAGCGGATATTTCGCCGCCGTGCGCAAGGCGACATTACTGGAATACGCCGTCGATAATCGCGAGGACGGAAGTTTTTCGCTTGCGTGAGAGGGGACAAACAGCAAGACAGGGGACGGTTCTGTGTAATTTGGTGACACAGAACCGTCCCTTTTGTCCGCATTATATGCGTGTAAATATATTGGAAACATCATCTCGAGCCCACACGCTACGCGATCATCTCCATTTCCGCCGCATTAAATGTAAAGGAATCTGTCTTTACATCGTTTTCACAGAACGCAAGCAGTTCCTCATACGACGCGGTGCGGATGTCGATGCGCTCGACATCCTGATTGAAAATGCCCCACTGCTCGCCCGCGTTGAAGGTCTTGTATGTCCATTTGATGCGGTTGATGTCGTTGCGGCGGTACTTGCGCTGCGCATAGCTTTCTTTTTCGCCGTTGTTGTATTCGCCGACGAGTACGGCAACTCCCCAGTCCTCGCGCGCGGTTTTCAGCTCGTTGACACGGTAGCGCACCATGCCGCGTTCGGTGTCGTACAGGTGCAGCTGGTACATAAGATTTTCATAGCCTCGGCTTTCGGGGTCGGGCAGCACTGTTGTGGACCAAACACCCTCAAAGGAGATCACATGGTTCGGGTCTATTTCGCGCACGGCGTGATAGAGCGTGTCATAGGCCTCGTTCGTGCGGCGGATCGCCTCTTCGCTTTCCGCTTCCCAGGCGTATTCACCCGTATAGCCGCCGTTGTTTTGCGGCTCGTTTAAAAGGTCATAGGCGGCGACTGCTTTATTGTCCTTGTACCGTTCAGCGATCGCTTGCCAGAGTGCGACGGTCTGCGCCATGCGTTCTTCGTTTTCATAAAGCTCGTTGCGCCCCGCCTTGCCGGTGCAGTGGTTCATGCTCTGCCCGCCCGGCGCGCCGTGCAGGTCTAAAATGACGTAAATACCGTGTGCCGCGCAGGTTTCCAGCAGCCAATCGAGCCGTTGAAAACCGGGGTTGTCGTCCGCATTCTGTGTAAGCCAACTGCCGTCCTCGTTCATAAAATTGCGGTACCAGAACGGCACGCGCACGCAGTTGAAGCCGAGCTTCTCAATTTGCGCAATGTCCGCTTCCGTGATGAAATTTTCCTCATACGCCGCCACCAGCGCGGTGGTCTGCTCTGCGCCGAACCGCTCGGTTAAGACCTCCAGCGTGTCGTAATAGCCCCAGTCTTCGGTGTATGCCTCGACAAAGCTCATCCACGTTTCCATAAGCATCCAATTGCCGAGGTTGACGCCGTGGAGCACTACCGTTTCGCCCGATTCGTTTACAAGTTCTCCGTTCTGCACGGTCAGAAGCTGTAAATCTTTCGGATTTTCATTGCCGTATTCCGCCAAAGTGCGCGGCGCGCTTTGGCAGCTTGCCAAAAGAATGCAGACCGCCAAAATGCATGGTAAAATACGAGCTAAAGTCTTTTTCATCTCGAATTTTTCCCCTTTTATGGATGGCTTATTCCTGCTCGATCGCAGCCACGGCTTGATTCGCGGCTGCGATTTTTTGATAGGTCTCGTCTGAAAACTTCGGCGCGCGGTCATAGGTGAACAGCCCGTTTTGCTCCTGCTCCACGTCGTAAAGCTGGGTGTAGCAAAAGCCGAACATTTTGCGGTTGCCGGTAAGCGCCACCGTCAGCCCCGCATAACGTGCGGCAAAATCGGTCTCGTTGTGCACGTCCTCGCCGTAGCCCCACGATTTGTACTGCGCGTCCGCCGCCCACTTGATGCCGCCGTATTCGCTGACAAAGGTCGGCTCGCCGTTATAGTGCTGCCTGCCGGGGTGGTCTTGCAGCACGTGCTCATACAGTTCGCCGTCCGTTTCAAGCCGGTCAAAGGAAGCCTTGAATTCCGCCGGGTCGTAGCGGTAATCGTGCACGTCGTAAATGTCGGTCTTTACGTGGAAATTGCCGCTTGTGTCGATGCACGGGCGGGTGGGGTCGAACGCCTTGGTCGCATCATAGACGGCGGCAAGCAGTGTGTCGCGCTGTTTTCTGCCGTGCGTGTCCCACGTTTCGTTGAACGGGCACCAGCCCACGATGCTCGGGTGATTGCAGTCGCGTGCGAGCGCTTCAAGCCACTGCGGCAAAAAGACTTCGAGCGCTGCGGGGGCGGAAGTGTCCAAGCCCCAGCTGCCGAATTCGCCCCAAACGAGATGCCCGCGCCGGTCGCAGAAATACAAAAACCGCGGGTCAAATACCTTTTGGTGCAGCCGCGCGCCGTTGAAGCCTACGGACTGCGCAAGCTCGATATCACGGATCAGCGCCGCGTCGTCGGGCGCGGTGTAAATGCCGTCGCGGTAGAATCCTTGGTCGAGCACGAGCCGCTGAAACACGCTTTTCTCGTTGATAAGAAAACGCATCCCGTCAAGCCGTACCGAGCGCAGCCCGAAATAGCTTTCGACCGTGTCGCCGGAGAAAGTCAGGCGCAGATCGTAAAGCCTGCCGTGCCCGGTTTCCCACAAATGCGTTTCCGCAAGCGGGATTTGCACGACTGCCTCTCCGCAGGCGCCTTTGATCTCCTGCACGCCGACGGATTTCCCCTTGTAAGATGCCTCACAGCGCAAATCGCCTTTGCCGCAAAGCACGGCGTGTACAGTCACGCACCCTGCGTTTGGGTTCGGGTAAAGTCGGATGCTTTCGATATAATTTTGCGGGGTATATTCGAGATACACGCTTTGCCAGATCCCTGTGGTGCGCGTATAACTGCACGCGTAGCTTTTTTTGCGCGCGCTCTGTTTGCCGGAGGGGACAAGTCCGTTGCGTGTGTCGTCCTCACAGAGAATGAACAATTCGTTTTCGCCTTCCCGGACAAGGTCGGTGATCTCAAAGGCAAACGACGTGTACCCACCCATATGCCTGCCCGCAGGCTTGCCGTTTACGAGCACGGTGGTCAGGTAATCCGCCGCGCCGATATGCAAAAATACGCGCCCGGCACCCTTTTGAATTTGGACGGACTTTCGGTACCACGCAAGGTTGATGAAATCCGTATAGCCGATGCCGGAAAGCACGCTTTCGGGACAGAACGGGACTCGAATTTTATGCGGATACGAAGCGGATGCACAGAGCTTCTCGGCACGCGAAAAATCTTTTGAGAACCGAAAGCCGCGCGCCGCTTTTTTAAAGCCGAAATCCCATTCGCCGTTTAAAGGCTGAAAGGTCGTGCGTGCAAACTGCGGATTCGGATGTACACATTGGTTTTCCATAGCTTCACCCCGTTTTTTGTTCAGAACAATTCATCCAGTAAAGTGTAGTAGCGGATCTTTTCCCAATCGGGCTTTAGCCCCAGCGCGTCAAACAGCAGTTTATCCGAAAAGCCCGTTTGCGGTTGCCCGCTGAATTTCCCCGCGAAATTTTGGCGCAGACTGCGAAGGCAAAGCGCGATGTCCTGCCATTTGTCTGCCGTGCCCGCGCGCCCCAGATCGAGAAAGCCGCTGACTTTGCCGTCTTGCAGAAAAATATTCGGCAGACAGTAGTCCCCATGAGAGAGAACAGGCGCTTCTTCGGGGCGGTTGTCGCAAAGCCACGAAAGCAGATGCTCCGGATTGCGAAAGCCGTCCGCGCCGAAGGTGTCGGGCTCGGCGTCGTCTACATCCACCAAGCCATGCTCAACGTTATATTGCGCCGCGCGAAGCTTTCGATCGAGCGTGCTTTGGCACGGGCAATCGGAAATATCCACCGCCCAAAGCATTTGAAGCCCCTGCGCCAGCAGGCAGACAAGCCGTTCGGGTTTTTGCATATACGCCTTGTTACACGCGGGCACGCCGGCTAAGCGCGACATCAGCAAAAAGCTTGTGCCGTTTTCGCAAGCGTGAAAAAGCACCTGCGGCACAGGGATTTTCCCCGAAAGCCACCGCAGCATTTGCAGCTCGTTTTCGGCTTCCGCGCCTTGCGGAGCGATCTTCAGTACGGTGCCGTCAAACAGAAAAATATCGGATTCGGATTGCCCGAGCGTATCCGCCGTAAAGGGCTTACCCGAAAGCTGCGTTTGCAGCGTGGCGGGCAGGGTGGGAAGAGGCATGGTCATACCTCACCGTAATAAATGCACGTTTCATAAGGCAGCGGGACACGCTCGTTTTCCGCGTGTTTTCGGAAAAGCGCGTGCAGCGCTGCAACGTACGCATCATACGTGTCGTCGCCCGCTTTCGGCGCATAGGACGAAGAAAGACTGCGCCCGACGAAGCCGTCCTCATCTAAAAAGAACGGATTTTCGAACGTCTTATAGGCGATGCGTCCGCCTTTGAAAAAGTCGGCGAACGCTTCCGGTGTCTGCGTCGTCCCGCCTGAAAACCCTTTAAAATTCGGGCAATAGGTACGGTTGATCTCGGCGTTTTCCAGTACGATCGGGCTTTCAACGCGGTTGTTGTATAGAAGGATCACTTCCCCACCGGGCTTCAAAATGCGGCGGCATTCTGCTTGAAACCGCGCTTTGTCAAACCAGTGGAACGCCTGCGCCGCCGTGACGAAGTCTACACTGCCGGCAGCAAGCCCCGTGTCTTCGGCGGCAGCATCCACGGCAAAATAGCGCGGGTCGTCTGCGAGTTCGGCGTCCGCTGCTTTACGCATGTCCGCATTCGGCTCCACCGCATAGATTTTCCGAACGCCGCGTGCGAGCAGCA
Source organism: uncultured Clostridia bacterium (assembly GCA_944384995.1). Taxonomy (GTDB): domain Bacteria; phylum Bacillota; class Clostridia; order Oscillospirales; family Acutalibacteraceae; genus Fimenecus. Next base: position 7,903 of record CALWVN010000003.1, read on the forward strand.
GCGCGGTTAAAATACCCGTCCCCGCGCCGATGTCGGCAACGGTGCTGTCCGCTGAAAAACCGATTGCATCATATAAAAAGTCCAGCATTTTGTCGGGGTAGGTGGGGCGGTATGCCTTGTAAAGCTGCGCCTTGCCGCTGAATTTTTCTTCGTTCATAGCACGCCTCCTGTTTTTTCCATTTTAGCATGCGAAGCATACGAACACAAGCGCAAAAACATTGGATTTATATAGCTTTATGGGGGATTTTATACACACGCCGCTGTCGGCATTGCGCCGGTATGCAAAATATGCTACACTAAACATATAACAGCACAAAGGAGCACGCCATGCTGATCCGACGAACAAAAACATCCGAATTCGACGAAACGGAACGCTTAACGCGAGAAGCCTTTTGGAACGTATACAGCCCGGGCTGCAGCGAGCATCTGATTTTGCATAAATTGCGGCAGTCGCCGCAGTATGTGCCGCAGCTGGACTGCGTGCTGGAGCATGAGGGGAAAATCGTCGCGCACATCGCCTACGCCGAGGGGGCGCTCACAGATGAAGCGGGCTGCACGCGGCCACTTTTGCTGTTCGGGCCCGTCAGCGTCCTGCCGCAAGATCAGAAGCGCGGCTTCGGCGGCGCGCTGATCTGCAATACGCTCGAACAGGCGAAGCGGCTCGGCTACGCGGCGGTCGTAATTACGGGCAACCCTGCGTATTATCATCGCTTCGGCTTCGAAAGCGCTTCGGCACACGGCATATTCCACAAGGAATTCCCGCAAGGGGAGGAATCGCCGTTTTTCATGTGCAAGGTTTTGGACGCGCAAAAGGCACAGGCGCTTCGGGGCGTTTATCAGGATCCACCCTGCTATTTCGTGCGGGCGAACGAGGTGGAGGCGTTTGACCGCGCCTTTTCGCCGAAAATCAAAGAAAAGCTGCCCGGGCAGCTTTCGGAATAAGGAGACGGACTATGCACAGCTTAAAAGTCGCGTTGTTACAGCTTTTGCCGGGGCATACACAGGCGGAAAATCTGCAAAAGGGGCTTGACGCCTGCCGCAAGGCAAAGACGATGGGTGCAGACATCGCCTTGTTCCCCGAAATGTGGAACACGGGATATTGCATTCCGCAGGATGCGGCCGCCTTGCGCGCAGCTGCCATTTCGGCGGACAGCGATTTCGTTCGTGCCTTCTCGGATGCGGCGCGCGAGCTTCAAATGGCGGTGGCGCTTCCCTTCTTGGAATCTTTCGACCCTGCACCGCGCAATTCGGTGTGCGTGTTTGACCATAAGGGGCAAGAGGTGCTGCGCTACGCCAAGGTGCACACCTGTGCGTTCGACCTCGAACGCCCGCTCACACCGGGCGGCGGCTTCTCCGTTGCCGACTTGGAAACGGCGGGCGGTACGGTGAAGATCGGAACGATGATCTGCTTCGACCGCGAATTTCCCGAGAGCGCGCGGCTGCTGATGCTCGGCGGCGCAGAGGTGATCCTTGCGCCGAACGCCTGCCCGATGGAAATCAACCGTCTTTCCGTATTGCGCGCCCGCGCCTATGAAAATATGCTCGCCATCGCGACCTGCAATTATCCGGCGGGGCAGCCCGACTGCAACGGGCATTCGACGGTGTTCGACGGCGTGGCATGGCTCCCCGACGAGCCGGGCTCGCGGGATATGTGCATTTTGGAAGCGCCCGAAACAGAGGGAATATACTTAGCAAGCATTGACCTTTCCCGGCTTCGCGCGTACAGAAAAGAGGAAGTCATGGGCAACGCCTATCGCCGCGTGCCGACGTACGGCGCGCTTTTAGACCCCAAAGTGCACGAACCGTTTGTGCGGAACGGAAAATCTGAATAAAACCAAAAAGACAAAAAGGCAAAGCCGACGCGATTTCGCGTCGGCTTTTTCTGTGCAAATTCGTTCTATTCTATATCCTGCAGCGCGTCGTAGCCGTGCTCGTTGGTGCTGACTTTGATGACGTCCTCCACATCGTAGACGAAGATCTTGCCGTCGCCGATGTTGCCCGTATACAGGACTTTCTGCACGGTGTCTACCAAAACTTCAGTCGGGATCTTCGAGATCACCACGTCGATCTTGACTTTAGGCAGCAGCCGTGTTTCCACGGGTGCGCCGCGGAAATAGGTCTGGTGGCCCTTCTGCATGCCGTGGCCAAACACGTTGGTGATCGTGATGCCTGTTACGCCGAGCTTTTCCAGCGCATCCTGCAATTCGGCAAAGCGTGACTGGTTGGTGATGATGGTGACCTTGGTCATCTTCACGCCGTCCGCCGCGCGCGGCACATGAACGACGGGTACGACTTCTTCTGCCGGAGTGGATGCCGCCGGTGCCGCGGGAACCTTTGCAGCTGCGGGACCCGCGCTATCCGATGCGGGCGCGCTCACGGCGGTGACCGGCGCAAAGTCCGGATACGCCACGTTGCCGTGCTCGCCGATATCAAGGCCTTCGATCTCCTCTTCGGGCGAAACGCGGATGCCGCAGGTCTTTTTAAGAACCAGCCAAACAAGCGCGGAAGAAACAAAGGTGAAAGCGCCGACCGCAAGGATGCCGAGCAGCTCCACACCCAACAGACGGAACCCGCCGCCGTAGAACAGACCGTTGACGGTAGAAAGCGAGGTCACGCCCTCTTTGGCGAAAAGGCCTACGCAGATCGTGCCGAATACGCCGCAGCCGAGATGCACCGAGGTCGCACCGACGGGGTCATCGATCTTGATGCGGTCAAAGAATTTGACGAACAACACGACCAGCACGCCCGCCACGGCGCCGATGATCATGGACGCGCCCACGCTCACATAGGCGCAGCCGCCCGTTATGGCAACGAGTCCCGCCAAACACCCGTTGACCGTCATGCCAAGGTCGGGCTTGCCGATGAGGATCCACGAAGCGATAGTGGAAGTCAGCACCGCGACGATGGCGGAGGTGTTGGTGGTCATCAGGATATGCACGATATCCGAGGGGTTCTGGAAGCTCATGGTCGAACCGGGGTTAAACCCGAACCAGCCGAGCCACAGGACAAAAAGCCCGATGACGGCCAGCGACATGCTGTGTCCGGGAATGGCGCGCGGCTTGCCGTCGCTGCCGTATTTGCCGATGCGCGGGCCTAAGATCATCGCGCCCGCAAGCGCCGCCCAGCCGCCGACGGAGTGCACGACCGTGTCGCCGGCAAAATCCATGAAGCCGAGGTCGGCAAGCCAGCCGCCGCCCCATACCCAGTGCCCGATGATGGGGTAAATGACCAGCGTGAGCACAAAGGAGAAGATAATAAACGAAAGGTACTTGATCCGTTCGGCGACTGCGCCGGAAACGATGGTCGCCGCCGTGCCGCAGAACACGAGCTGGAAGAAGACCTTGCCCCAGAACGGGACGCTTGCGGTCAGCGTATCGTCATAAAAGCTGAGATCGCCGCCGCCTAATATAAACAGGTGTTCGGTTCCGATAAACGGATTGTCGCCGCCGAACATCAGACCCCAGCCTAAGAGCAGAAAGCCGAGGGACGAAACGGCAAACACGATGAAATTCTTGGAAAGAATGTTGACCGTGTTTTTTGCGCGCGCAAAGCCCGCTTCCACCGAGGCAAACCCAAGGTTCATAAAGAACACTAAGATCGCCGCGAGGAATACCCACAGGGTGTCGATGAGACTGAATTCCATATGCATCTCTCCTCCGAAATAAAAAAGAAAAACAGAGGGCAGCCGACGCCGATGGGGACGTCTCTGCCCTCTGTTTTGCATTATCATATCATAAAACTTGCAGGATGTCAAGACAATGATTTCTGTTTCTTACAATAAAGTTCAAATGAAAAATCGTTTAAAATTACTTGAATTCGCGCAAATATAACGATATAGCAAAGAAAATCAGTTAATTTCTACAAAAATATAGGCTGAGAAAGTAAGAAGCACTACAAAAATGAAATTTCACAGAAAGTTAAAATTTGCAGGAAAATTTCAAAATCCTGCAAGTTGTCCTAACGGTGAAACGCCGGAGAGCAGACGGCTGAACCCTGCGCAAAAACCGCTTCCCCGTCCTTATAGGTCGCAAGCACTTGCAGGGTACGAAGATCCTGCGGCAGCACGCACAGGGGGTTGCGGTCTAAAATGACAAAGTCTGCGCGCTTGCCGGGTATGAGTGTGCCTTTTTGCATCTCTTCCCCGTATTGCCATGCTGCCGTGCGTGTGACGGCGGCAAGCGCAGCAGCTGCGGAAACTGCCTGATGTGCACCAAGCGTAACACCGCTTTTGGTCTGCCGCCGGACTGCGCACCAAAGCGTTTCCAACATGTCGGGCGCAATGACGGGGGCGTCCTGATGAAAGGTAAACGGCAGATCTGCATGCAGCGCAGCGCTCGCGGGGCTTAAATTCTCCGCACGGGCCTTGCCGAGATTTTTAAGATGCACGTCGCCCCAGTGGTAGGCGTGCGCGACAAAGAAGGAGGCAACAGCGCCGAGTGCGGCAGCTTTTCGAATCTGGTCTTCGCCGAGAAACTGCGCGTGGATCATCACGGGGCGCAGAGCTTTGAGCGTAGGGAAACTTTCCTCGGCGCGCGCAAGGCACCGCAAAAACTGCTCACATGCCGCGTCGCCGTTGCAATGTGCCAAAAGCTGTATGTGCTTTTCCGCAGCAAAGCAAAATGCTTCGTACACCTGCTCGTCTGACATTACACCGTAACCGCAGTAGACGGGATCGTCGCCGCCGAGATACGGTGCGCGCATCCACGCCGTGCGCCCCTGCGGCGACCCGTCTAAGAATATTTTGACGCCGCCCACGCGGCAGTGCGGATTGCCCGATTGCGCAATCAGTGTCCGCGTCGTGTCAAAGCTCTGCAAATCCGTGTATACGACCAGATCCAGCTGCAAAAGGTCACTCGACAAAAGGTGCTTGTATGCGGGCAGCATTTCCGCCGTGCACATGCCCTCCTGCACGGTGGCGATGCCGTGCGAAGCATACAGTTCCTGCGCCTTGCGGTAGCTTTGGAGGAGCGTCGCATTATCAGGCGGCGGCATTTGCTTTAGATAATGAAAAAAGGCGTTTTCCTCCATGTAGCCGGTCGGCGAACCGTTTTGCATTTCGATCCTGCCGCCGTCTGGTGCTTTTGTCTGCGCCGTTACGCCAAACGCTTCCAGCGCCGCCGAATTGAACCAGCCCATGTGCCCCGATTTGTGACGGATCACAAGCTTGTGCTGCGGCGCGAGCGTATCTAAGTCCGCAAGGCTCGGGGCTTTGCCGTTTTCCATGTCAGCGGGATCAAAATCCCATGCCGTGATCCATGCGCCGGGCGAAAGCGCCTTTTCCCGTGCAAAATCCGAAATGCGCGCCTGTATGTCCTGCAACGTGCGCGTACCGTTCAAGGAGACCTGCAAAAACGAGTAGGCAACCTGCGTGAAATGGCTGTGCGCGTCGATGAAAGCAGGCAGCAGCGCCGCACCGCCGAGATCCACCCGACGGCATGCACCGCCGGCCTTTTCCGATATCGTGCGCAGGTCGCCGACTTCAAGGATTCTGCCGCCCTCTGCGAGCAGCGCTTGCGCCGTCGTACCGCGCGTCATAGTCACGATATCGCCGCCGTAAAACAGGGTTTGCATGCAATAAACACTCCTTTTCCCTTTCCTGTATTATCCTGCGCGCGGGAGTGCGAAATATCCGTCCACCGCTTTGAATCCGAAAATCAGGAGGAAACGTGGGAAAATTTCCCACCGTTTCAAAATATACCCAAGACAAAAGCAAATATACGCCAATGCGTACAAAAGAGCACGAATTTTGCCGATTTTTTGTAGATTATGGTTAAAAGCTGTCTGAAATATTTGTTCAAAATTTTCGGAAAACCGCTTGCAAAAGCGGGACGGATTGATTATAATGGTGGTACTAATAGGAAATAAAAGCAAACTGAAAGGCACTCAGAGGAAATAGAAGTACCATTTTGCAGGATAAGTGGAGGTGAACGGCGGTATGATGTTTCAGGGCAACGCGGAATATACACTGGATGCGAAAAACCGTCTGTTCATCCCTGTCAAGATCCGGGAACAGGTGGGCGACAGCTTCATTTTGTTCCTGCCCCCGCGCGAAAAATGCCTGTATATATACAGCGAAGCGCGCTGGGAGGAGGTCGCACGGGAAGTGCTTGCCAAAAATGACCGTGGGTATGAGCGCCTGATCTTCGGAAACGCCGTCACGGCGGAGACGGACAAGCAGGGGCGCATCACCATCCGCGCGGACTTCTGCAAACGCATCGGGCTGAAAAAGTCCGTTACCATTGCGGGTACGGGCGAACGCCTTGAGATCTGGGATACCGCTACGCGCAACGAAGAGCTTGCGCGCCTTGCCGAGTCTGCCGATACCTATTCGGATATCCGCTTTTAACGGGAGCGCGGCGCTATGGATTTTGTGCATCTTCCCGTACTGCTGTCCGAAACCATCGACGCGCTGCATATCCGCCCGGACGGGTTGTACTGCGACTGTACGGCGGGCGGCGGCGGACATTCGGCGGCGATCCTGTCTCACTTGAATGAATGCGGCAGGCTGATTGCCGTTGACCGTGACCCCGATGCCATAGCTGCGCTGCAAGCGCGTTTTGAAAAGGAAGCGCGTGTGCGCGTGGTGCACAGCACGTTTGACCGAATTACAGACATTTTGCGCGGCGAGCGGGCGGACGGCGTTCTTGCCGATCTCGGTGTGAGCTCTTACCAGTTGGACACGCCCGAGCGCGGCTTTTCTTTTCACAAGGATGCGCCTCTGGATATGCGCATGAGCAAAACAGGGCTTTCGGCGGCGGACGTGGTGAATACGTATTCCGAAGCTGCACTGCGGCAGATTCTGCGCGATTACGGCGAAGAAAAATATGCAGCCTCCATTGCACACAGCATCGTGCGCGCTCGGGAAGAAAAAACGATCGAAACGACGTTCCGCCTTGTGGACGCCATCAAACAGGCACTGCCGCAAAAGGCAATGCGCGACGCGCACCCCGCGCGGCGTACGTTCCAGGCGATCCGGATTGAAGTCAACGGCGAGCTTTCCATGCTCGAAGGCGCGCTGGACGCGATGTTCGATTCGCTTCGCGTCGGCGGCGTTTTGGCGGTCATCACGTTTCATTCTTTAGAGGATAGATTGGTCAAGCGGCGGTTTGCCGCCTTTGCCGAAGGCTGCACCTGTCCGAAGGAATTCCCCGTCTGCGTGTGCGGCAAAAAACCGCGCGGGGAGGTCCTTTTGAAAGGCAAGGCACCGGCAGAAAGCGAGATCCAACAAAACCCCCGTGCGCGAAGTGCCAGACTGCGCGCTGTGCGCAAACTGCGGGATACACAAGAGGGCTGACGCGGAATACACGCGGGCGGCAGGAAAGGGAAGGCAGACATGGCGAGATACCAAAAATACAGTGACGCGGACTTCGCAAGGTTTGAAACGTCTGCGCCCGCATACAATCAAAACGCGGCGCGCAAGCTCGCGCCGAAGCCCGAAGCGTCGCCGAAGCCGCCGATGCGGCTGGTGGAGCGCAAGAAAAAGACGGTCGCCCAAGCGCGGCGGGAAATGAAGATCGGCGCGCGGCAGGCGGCGAAGATTTTGGCTGTATCCGTTTTTCTGCTGTCCATGTTCGCCGTGCTTTTGTACGGCAGGTTGCGCGTGGACGAGCTTACCCGTGAGGTGGATGCGGCCTCTGTACAGCTGCAGGAGGCGCAGGATGAATACACACGCTTGAACATGCAGCTGGATTCCGAATTTTCCCTTGAGCGCGTCGAGACCTATGCGCAGGATGTGCTGGGCATGACGAAAGCGGAGGGGTATCAGATCGAGCATATCGACCTGTCCGGAGAGGATGCAGTGGTTATCTCCGGTGACAAGACCCTGTCCGAAAGCAGCGAGGGTTCTTTTGTTGAACGGGTTTTGGAATATCTGAAATCGGAATAAAATAGGTATGAAAACGAGGGTTGAGGCTAAGGCAGCCTTGACTCTCGTTTGGTTCATCAAACCGTTACGTGCATTTCTTGCACGATGCTTTTTCTTAGGAAAGGAGTGCGTACCGTGCGAACACGACCGTCCAAGCAAACGGCACAGCGTGCCACGTTTGCATTGGTGCTGCTCTCTTTGGGCTTTTTGTATTGCGTCGGCGCGCTGGCATACGCTGCTTTGTTCAAAGGCGACGAATACCGCTTGAAGGCCGAACAAAATCAGCTTTCCGATACGCAGATCGCCGCCGAACGCGGTACGATCTATGATTCCAACATGAAGGTGCTTGCGCAGAGCGCCTCGGCGTGGCTTGTGTATGTCAATCCCTCGCAGGTAAAAAGCGACGAGCAAAACGAACTCATTGTCCGCGGGCTTGTGGATATTCTCGGTGCGGATGAGGAGGATGTGCGCAATAAGCTTTCCAAGACCGAGACCGGGTATCAGAAGATCGCGGGCGAGATCGAGACCAACGTCAAGGAAGCGTTGGAAGCGTATATGACCGAGCATAAGGACGCTTCACTTTCGCAGGTCATCGGCATCGATCCCGATACCAAGCGGTATTATCCGTATTCCTCCTTCGCCTCCACCATCATCGGCTTCACCAATGCCGACGACGAGGGCATTGCCGGGGTAGAGATGCAGTATAACGACGACCTGACCGGCGTTTCGGGCAGGATCATCACCGCGAAAAACGCACGGCAGGGCTCTATGGGCAGCAGCTACGAGACGACTTACGACGCCGAAGCGGGCGAGAGTTTGGTTCTGACAATCGACGAGGTCATCCAATACTACCTCGAGCAAAGCCTGGAGCAGGCGATTACGGATACCGGCGCGAAATATGCTTACGGTATCGTCATGGATACGGATACGGGCGCGATCCTCGCGATGACCAGCCAGCCGGATTTTGATTTGAATAACCCGCGCGTGATCTCCGATACGACAAAGGCGGAAGAGATCGCCGCCATGACCGACCCGACAGAACGTTCTACGGCGACAACCAACGCGCTGTATTCCCAATGGCGCAACCGCACCATCAGCGATACCTATGAACCGGGTTCTGTTTTTAAGACGGTCGTTGTTTCCGCTGCACTCGAAGAGGGCGTAGTGGATCTCGACACCACCTATACCTGCACGGGCTCGATTCGTGTAGCCGACCGCGTGCAGCATTGCTGGAAACGCGGCGGCCACGGGACGGAAACGCTGACCGAAGGCTTGATGAACTCCTGCAACCCGTTCTTCATCACCATCGGGCAGAGTATGGGACAGGAGACGTTCTATAAATATTTCGAAGCGTTTGGGCTCACCGAAAAAACAGGCATCGACCTGCCTGCGGAGGCGGCTCCCGTCGCCGGGCAGACCTACCATGCGCTCGAAGATATGGGTATTACCGAGCTTTCGTCCAGCTCCTTCGGTCAGACCTTTCAGGTCAGCCCCATTCAGATGATCACGGCGGTCAATACGATCGCCAACGGCGGCAAGCTCATGCAACCGTATGTGGTAGATTCGAAGCTCGACGGCGACGGCAACGTGGTCTATAAGACTGCGTCGACTGTAAAACGGCAGGTCATTTCCGAAAAGACTGCCGACACCGTCGCGAACATGATGGAGCAGGTCGTTTCCATCGGGACAGGTAAAAACGCCTATGTGGCGGGCTTCCATGTGGCGGGCAAGACCGGTACGAGCGAAAAGATCGGGATCGAGGGGGCGTACATTGCATCGTTCGCGGGCTTTGCACCGGCGGATGATCCGCAGATCACCATTTTGATCGCCATTGACGAACCCGTCGGCGAACACGGCGGCGGCGCGGTAGCGGCGCCCATCGCGGGCGAACTGCTCGAAAAGATATTGACCTATCTCAATGTAGAACCGCAGTATGAGGACGACGAAATCTCCAACATCTCCTCCGTTGCGCCACCGCTTATGAATATGACCGTAAGCGAAGCGCAGAGCACGGCGTCTAAATTCAAGCTGCGAGTTGTCGGCGACGGTGATACGGTGGTTTCACAGATCCCTGCGGCAGGGCAGCAGATGCGCACGGGCGGTGTGATCGTGGTTTACACCGATACGGACACTCCGCGCGAGACGGGAACGGTTCCCGACCTTTCCAACATGACCATGTCACAGGCGAATTCCGCTGCCGTGAACGCGGGCTTCAACATCCGCATCGCGGGCAATACACATTCCGGCGAGGTGCTTTCCTATAAACAGAGTCTCGACGCGGGCAGCACAGCGGAGCTCGGCTCGGTGATTACGGTGTATTTCAAATCCAATGTGGATGTGCAAGACGGCTGATTTTTGAAAATCGGCTTTACGGATGCGGCAAAGACGAAGGTCTTTTAGGAGGAACTGAATTGCTGATTTCAAAGCTTTTGGAACGAATGGATGCGCGCGGGGCTTATGCGGACGTACAGGTGATGGACGTTACCGACGACTCCCGCCGCGTACGCAAGGGCACGGTATTCGTGTGCATTTGCGGGGCGCATTTCGACGGGCACTCGGCCGCTTTACAAGCGGAGGAGAACGGCGCCGTGCTGATCGTCGCAGAACGCGATACGGGTGCGAAAAATCAAGTGCTGGTCGAAAATACGCGCAGTGCCTATGCCCGCCTTTGCGCGGCGTTTTACGGCTATCCTGCGGAAAAGCTGCACCTCATCGGCGTGACGGGCACCAACGGCAAAACCACCACAACGATGCTGCTCAAAGGCATTTTGGATCGCGCGGGGATCCGTGCGGGACTCATCGGCACAGTGCAGAATATGATCGGCACGCAAAGCTACCCTGCCGCACTGACCACGCCCGACTGCAAGGAGCTGCACCGCCTGTTTGCGGATATGGTGGCGGCAGGCTGTACGCACTGCGTCATGGAGGTCTCGTCTCAGGCGCTCGACCAGCGCCGCGTAGACGGCTGCCGGTTTGACTTAGCCGTGTTCACCAATTTAACGCAGGATCATTTGGACTATCACAAGACGTTTGAAAACTATTTGGCTGCCAAGCGCCGTTTGTTCGAGATGGCGGATACGGCCGTTCTCAACACCGATGACCCGCACGCCATGCGAATGGCAGAGGGCCTGCCTGTAAAGGTGGTCACCTTCTCCGTTAATCGTGACGACAGCGACTATACGGCGAAAAACGTCAAATGCACGGCGGGCGCGGTGCAGTATGAACTGCTCGGGCACGGCCGCATTGCGCGCGTCCATGTCAAGATTCCCGGGCATTTTACCGTCTATAATTCCATGGGCGCGGCAATCTGTGCTATGGAAGCGGGGCTTGATTTTGATCAGGTTATCGCACTGCTCGCCGAGGCACGCGGCGTGCCCGGGCGCGTGGAGGTCGTGGACACCGACACGCCGTATACGGTCATTATCGACTATGCGCACTCACCAGACGGTCTGGAAAACGTCATCACCTCGTTGCGGGAGATCGCGCCGAAACGCATCATCACCGTGTTTGGCTGCGGCGGTGACCGCGACAAGACCAAACGCCCGAAAATGGGTAAGATCGTCGGAGAGCTGTCGGACGTGGCGGTTGTGACCTCCGACAACCCGCGCACCGAAGACCCCGATGCGATCATTCAGGATATTTTAGCGGGCATGCAGGGCTGTAAAGCCAAATGCATTGTCATAACCGACCGCACAGAGGCGATCCGCCGCGCACTCTCCCTTGCAAAACCGGATGATGTAGTGCTGCTGGCAGGCAAGGGGCACGAGACCTATCAGATCCTAAAGACCGGAAAGATCCACTATGATGAGCGCGAGATCGTCGCGGATATCCTGAAAGGGAAGAAATAAAATGGAATTGACGCTGCGGCAAATTGAACAGGCGACAGGCGGCAGGCTGTACGGCGAGGACGTACGGCTTTGCAGCGTTGTCATCGACAGCCGCGAAGCGAAAGCGGGCGCGCTGTATGTGGCGATCCGCGGCGAGCGTTTTGATGGGCACGACTTTTGTGAAGCCGCCGTGCAAAACGGCGCGGCTGCAGTGGTTTGCGAGAAAGAGCCCCGGACGAATATTCCGCACGTGCTGGTCCAAGACACCCGACAGGCGCTTTTGGATATTGCGGGGCTTTATCGGGCTACCCGAAAGGATGTAAAGCTGATTGCCGTTACAGGAAGCGTCGGCAAAACGACCACCAAGGAAATGACGCATGCCGTGCTCGCGCGGAAATATAATACGCTCAAAACCGAGGGGAACCTCAATAACGAGATCGGTATGCCTAAAACGCTGTTCCGCATCACGCCGGAAACACAGGCCGCTGTCATTGAAATGGGCATGAACCATTTCGGCGAGATCGCACGCATGACCGCCGCTGCAAAGCCTGATGCGGCGATCATCACAAATATCGGTGTGTCGCATATCGAGTTTCTCGGCTCGCGTGACGGGATATTGAAGGCAAAGACCGAAGTCATCAACGGCATGCCCGTCGGAGCGCCGCTGCTTGTGAACGGCGACAACGACAAGCTACAAAACTTTACAGACTGTCGGTGCCGCGTTGTACGTTTTGGGATCGACGCGCCGCAGACGGACATTCGTGCAAAAGATATCGCGGAGGAAAACGGTACAACGCGCTTTACCGTGTGCTTTGACGGGGGCTCCCAAAGTGTGAAAATCCCGCTTGTGGGACGCCATCAGGTATATAATGCGCTTGCGGCATTCGGGGCGGGGCTGTTGTTCGATGTGCCGCCTGCCGAAATTGCCGAAGGGCTCGCTGCCTACACGCCTGCGGGCATGCGCCAGCGCATCCGGCAGATAAGCGGCATCACGGTCATTGAGGACTGCTATAATGCAAGCCCTGATTCCCAAAGGGCGGCGCTGAACGTCCTTGCGGAAACTAAGGCTTCGCGGCGTATTGCCGTGCTCGGCGATATGCTGGAGCTTGGCGCATATTCGGAGGAAGCGCACCGGCAGGTGGGCGCATACGCCGCACAAAGCGGGCTGGATGCGCTGTACTGCTGCGGTACGGCGGCGAAAGCTATGGCGAAAGCCGCCGAACATATCGTGCCGACCGCATATTTTACAAATAAAGATGACCTGTTTGCCGCATTGTCGGCGGCGCTGCGTCCGGGGGATGCGGTGCTGTTCAAGGCAAGCCGCGGCATGGCGTTCGAGGAAGTCATACAAAAACTCTATGGGGAGTGGAACGAGAAATGAAGATATTCGCAGCTATCCTGCTGGCGGTCGCGATCGCCTTTTTGCTTGCATTTTTACTGGGCTTTGTCGTTATTCCGTGGCTGCGGAAGCTCAAATTCGGGCAGACGATTTTAGACATCGGCCCCGCGTGGCACAAATCCAAGCAGGGTCTGCCTACTATGGGCGGCATCCTGTTCATCGTCGGCACGCTGGTCAGCTTTATCGTCGTGCTAGTGACGGATCATTTGCTCGGCGGCAATTTGTTCGAAAGCGGCAGTGTTGTTACGGACGGCGTGAAGGTCAAGCTGGTTGCCGGCGTGCTTATGGCTGTGGGCTTCGGGTTGATCGGCTTTGCGGATGATTACATTAAGGTCGTTAAAAAACGCAACTTAGGGCTTACCATTCTCCAAAAATCCATTGCCCAGATCGCGCTGATGCTGGCATACCTCGCTGCGTTGTTTATGTCGGGCAATACGTATATGTATATCCCGTTTGTCGGCAGCGTGGACCTCGGTTTCTTTTTCTGGTTTTTCGGCATGGCGGTCATATACGCCACTGTAAATGCCGTAAACTTTACGGATGGGATTGATGGCCTTTGCGGCTCGGTCACGGCCACGGCGGCGATCGCCTTTGCCGTTGCGGCTGCCTTGCGCGGGATGTTCGGCGCAAGCATCCTGGCCTGTGCGCTGTTCGGCGGGTGTGCGGGGTATCTGATTTGGAACCACTACCCCGCAAAAGTGATGATGGGCGACATGGGCTCGATGTTTTTGGGCGGCATGGTGGTGGCGCTCGCTTATGCCATCGACTGCCCGCTGATCATACTCTGCTTCGGCGTCGTGTATGTGCTGGAATTTTTGTCCGATGTCTTGCAGATCGGCTACTTCAAGGCGACGCACGGCAAGCGGATCTTCAAAATGGCGCCGATCCACCATCATTTTGAAATGTGCGGCTGGAAAGAAAAGAAGATCGTGGCAGTGTTCACACTTGTGAATCTTTTGGGCTGCGCAGTCGGGCTTGCGCTGTTTTATTACGGCGTGATCGGGCAATAATCAGAACATAGAATCTATTTACTGCATTTGGGAGGCGGCAAAGTGGCGGATACTGCGGCAAGGCGGCGCAAAGCGGCGCCGGCAGGCGTAAAGCATGCGCCGAAAGCGAAACGTCGGTGGGATTTCTTTGCGCTCGGGCAACTGGATATTCCGTTTCTGCTGTTGGTCATCACGATTTTGACCATCGGCCTTGTCATGCTGTTTTCGGCAAGCTACACCTACGCGTATTACAACGAGGGCGGCGACAGCGCTTATTACTTTAAGCGCCAGCTTGTGTTCGCACTCGTCGGCGTGACAGCGATGCTCGTTGTCTCCAAAGTGCGCTATGACTACTTCAAGCTGTTCGCGATCCCCGTGATGCTTGTGTCGTGGCTGCTGCTCATCATCGTGCTGTTCCTGCCCGCCGACCGCGGATTCCACCGCTGGATCAATCTCGGGCTGTTTACGTTTCAGCCGTCGGAGATCGCGAAATTTGCAATCATCCTGTTCTGTGCATGGAGCATGGACAAAAACCATAAAAAGATCATCGGCAAGCAGGTCAACAATGCAAAGCTCAGCCGCATGGTCAAAGGGCTTTCAAACGGAAAAATCGTCGTGTATGAATCCTTTGTGATGCTTTGCTTTTATGCGCTTGTCATCGTGTTTACCGCAGGGCTCGTGTACCTCGAAAATCACCTGTCAGGCACGCTTTTGCTGCTTGCCATCGGCGTTGTTATGATATTTTTGGGCGAGGTCAAACGCCATTGGTTCGTGCTCATCGGCATTGTCGCGGTGATTGCAGTTGTATTTTTTGTGCTCAATCCCGAGATCCTTGAAAAATATGCAGGTGAGCGCATCACGGCTTGGCTTGACAAGGACTACGAACCACTCGGTGCACGCTGGCAGACGAACAACTCCCTGTATGCCATCGGCTCCGGCGGGCTGTTCGGCGTAGGACTCGGCAATTCCAAGCAGAAGCATCTGTATGTGTCCGAGCCGCAAAACGACTTTATTTTTGCCATCGTCTGCGAAGAGCTCGGCTTTATCCGTGCGGCGGGCATTTTGCTTTTATTCCTTTTGTTGGTGCTGCGCGGTGTGGTGATCGGCTTGCGCGCGAAAGACCGCTTCGGGGCGCTGGTTTCGATGGGTATCGTGTTCCAGGTGGGGCTGCAAACGGCGCTGAACATTGCCGTTGTAACCGACGCGCTGCCCAATACCGGTATCAGCTTACCGTTTTTCAGCTACGGCGGCACATCCTTGATGATGCTGCTGTTTGAAATGGGGATCGTGCTTTCGGTCTCACGCTATTCCAGACTCGAAAAAGCGGATACAAGTGGGGTGTTCAAAGCATGAAGGTCGTATTTGCCGCCGGGGGCACCGGCGGACATATCAATCCGGCGCTTGCGGCGGCAGGGGAACTGCGCGCCCGCTTCCCGGAAGCGGAGATCCTGTTTATCGGGACGGAAGACCACATGGAAGCGCGTTTGGTGCCCGCAGCGGGCTTTGCTTTTCAAACCATCGCAATCGAGGGCTTCCAGCGTAAACTGTCACTGCAAAACCTGAAACGCAACCTGCATACGGTAAATCTGCTTTTGCATTCCACGGGTGCGGTCAAAAAGATTTTGCGTGACTTTGCACCGGATGCGGCGGTGGGCTTCGGCGGCTATGTCAGCGGACCCGTCATCCGCACGGCGGCAAAGCTGGGTATTAAGACCGCCATCCACGAGCAAAACGCCTATCCCGGCGTCACGAATAAGGCGCTTGCAAAATCCGTGGATCGCGTTATGCTGACAGTCGAGGCGGCTTCGGCGCACCTGACCTGCAAAAATCCGCCCGTGGTGACGGGGCTGCCCGTGCGCCGCGAAATATTAGCGGCGGACCGGGATTTTGCCCGCGCAAAACTGGGCGTGCCCGACGATGCGCTTTTGGTGCTGTCAATGGGCGGCAGTCTCGGCGCAAAGGCGATCAACGAAGCAGTCGTGGGGTTCATTGCCGCGCGCTGGCAGCAGAAAAATCTGATGTTCCTGCACGCGACGGGCAAATACGGCAAATGGGTGCCCGACAAACTTCGAGAGATGGGTGTGCCGGCGGACGCCAAAAACGTAACGGTGCGCGAATATATCGACGATATGGACACCTGCCTGCCCGCGGCGGATCTGGTCATCGGCAGGGCGGGGGCGTCCTCCTTGGCCGAGATCGAGGCGACGGGCAAGGCTTCTATCCTGATCCCGTCCCCAAACGTTGCGGAAAATCACCAGTATCACAACGCCATGGCGCTTGTCAACAACGACGCCGCGCGCATTTTAGAAGAAAAAGACCTTACCGCACAGTCGCTGACCGCGCTTGCGGATGAACTTTTGCAAGACCCCGAAGCGCTGAAAACGATCGGGGCGAATGCGCGCAAAATGGCGGTGCTTGATTCTGCAAAGGTGATTTGCGATATTATTGTTGATCTCGTAAAAAGCGGCGGCTGAACCGAATTCCGGCATCCCGCATAGTATGGAGCGCAGAGGATTTTTCCTCCTTCCTACGATAGGGGTGCCGAAGTTATGGAAAAAATCATCATTCACGGGCAAAAACGGCTGTGCGGGGAAATCGAAGTTCACGGTTCCAAAAACAGCGCCCTGCCGATCTTAGCTGCCGCGTCGCTCGTAGACGGTGTGTCGGAGATACATAACTGCCCGCAGCTTTCCGATGTAGACGCGGCGATCCACATTTTACAGCATCTCGGCTGTAAGGTCGCACGCGACGGTCACACCGTCACGGTGGATTCCACCGGTATGAACGGCTATGAGATCCCCGACCGCCTGATGCGCGAAATGCGTTCGTCGGTCGTCTTTCTTGGGGCGATCCTCGGGCGGGCAAAGCATGCGCGCCTTTGCGCCCCGGGCGGGTGCGAGATCGGGCTGCGCCCGATCGACCTGCATATTTCCGCTATGGAGCAGCTCGGCGCCGAGCTTAAAGAAGAGGGCGGCCGGCTGGAATTCACCGTGCCGAAAGAACTTTCGGGCGCGCGAATCACGCTTTCGTTCCCCAGTGTCGGCGCTACGGAAAACATCCTGCTCGCCGCCGCGACGGCAACGGGCAGGACGGTGCTGCAAAACGCCGCGCGCGAGCCGGAGATCAGTGACCTTGCGGATTTTTTGAACGGCTGCGGGGCGCGTATCCACGGCGCGGGGGACAGCACTATTATCATCGATGGCGTAAAGCGTTTAAGCGGCACGGGGCACACGGTCATCCCCGACCGCATCGCCGCATCCACATATCTGCTTGCGGGCGCAGTGACGCAGGGGCGTATTTGCGTTAAGGATATCATACCCGCGCACCTCGGTGCGCTGCTGCCCGTGATGAAGGAAGCGGGCTGCGATATCACCGCCAGCGGCAGGTGGATCTGCATGAGTGCGCCGCCGCGCCTGCACCGCGTCAAAATGACGCGCACCATGCCGTATCCGGGCTTTCCGACCGATGTGCAGGCGCCGCTTTCCGCAATGCTGACCGTTGCGGACGGCACTTCCGTGATTATTGAAAACATTTTCGAAAGCCGCTATAAGCACGCCGCCGAGCTGCTGCGATTCGGCGCAAAGATCAGCGTCGAGGGCCGAATGGAGGTCATTGAGGGCGTACCGCGCCTTTTGGGGACGCAGGTCGTCGCCCCCGATCTTCGCGGCGGGTTCGCCCTGATTTTGGCGGGGCTTGCGGCGCACGGCGAAACGGTCGTGCGCGGTGTGGAGCATATAGACAGAGGGTACGAAAAGCCCGAGCAGATCCTGCGATCTCTCGGTGCGGACATACAAAGGATCCAGGATGATGAAGAAGAAGGTTTCGGAAAACACAAGGAAAACGAAGGCGGCACAGAGCCGAACGCCCCGGCAGACATCGGCTCGGCAAAAAACGACATCAAGGCAGACGCCGCCGCGCCAGACGAATCGGCAGGCGGGCAGCCGCCCGGTGATGTCGAATGACGAGCGCAGACGCGCCCGTGCACTTGCTGCACGCCGCCGCCGCAGACGTCGGCGGATTATCCTCGGTGTGGTCTTGTCGGTCATCCTGCTTGCCGTAGGGATCGCGCTGTGCCTAACGGTGTTCTTCAAAATCTCCGCTGTCACGGTGACGGGCGATGAAGTGTACAATTCGGAACAGGTCGTGGAAGCGTCGGGCATTACGCTCGGGGAAAACCTGTTTTTGCTGCCTGTAAACGACATTAGGACACAAATTGAAACGACGCTGCCGTATGTGGAAACGGCCGAAATCTCGCGCAGCCTTTCGGGCACGGTAACGGTGCATATCACGGCGGCAAAAGCGGCGGCGGCGATCGACAACGGCGACAGCTATACGCTTTTAAGTGCTTCCGGTAAGGTGCTTGAGGACGGTGTGATGTCCGTCGGCGAGGATGTGCTGCTGCTCGATACAGGCGATGTGCTGTCCTGCGTGCCGGGCGAGATCATAGAGCTTGCTGACGAAGACGCGGTTACCGATATGACAACCGCGCTGAAAGCGTTTTCGGATGCTTCGTTTGCAGGGCTTACAAGGCTGGATGTGCGTGAGCATACCAACATAAAAGCAGTCTATCAGGGCAGAATAACGCTGGAACTCGGTTTGGCGTCCACAATTGCGGATAAATTGGATTTTGTTATGGCAACGCTTTCGCGCAGCGACCAAAACAATTCGGAATTCCGCGGCACGATCGACTTTACCATTGAAAACCGTGCATACCAAAACGCCGAGACAGAAATCCCCGCGACGCAGCCTGCTTCACAGCCGGAAAGCACAACGGAAAGCCCGGCAGCTTCACAGGCAGAAACGACCATGGCGGCAGCCGCATAACGAAAAGCCGGTAAAGATGGTTTGCTTGTCATGACAGGTGATTTTCCTTTGCAGATTTGAAAAAAGCGGTTGAAATTTCAAGTGAACTGTGCTACAATACCCAAAATAGGTTTATTATGTTGTGTGAAAGCAAAAGAAATACATAGGAGGATGTTCCAACCATGGCATACGAAATTGATAATGAACAGCAAAACGTAACCCATATTAAGGTCATCGGTGTCGGCGGCGGCGGCGGAAACGCCGTCAACCGCATGGCGCAGGCAGGCTTTTCCGGCATTGAGCTCATCGCGGTGAACACCGACCGCCAAATGCTCAACTTCTCCAAGGCGACTCAGAAGATCCAGATCGGCGAAAAGCTGACGAACGGGCAGGGTGCCGGTGCGAAGCCCGAAATCGGGCAGAAAGCGGCGGAGGAGAGCCGCGACGCGATCATCGACGCGCTCAACGACACCCAAATGGTCTTCATCACCGCCGGCATGGGCGGCGGCACGGGTACGGGCGCTGCGCCCGTGATCGCAGAGATCGCGAAAGAAAAGGGTATCCTCACTGTCGGTATTGTTACAAAGCCCTTTGCATTTGAGGGCAAACACCGTATGGATCAGGCGGAAGCGGGTATCGCCGAGCTTGCCGGGCATGTGGATTCGCTCGTCGTCATTCCGAACGAGCGCTTAAAGCAGGTTTCCGATCAGAAGATCACGCTTGCCAACGCCTTTGAGGTCGCGGACGACGTGCTGCGCTCGGGCGTGAAGAGCATTTCTGATTTGATCATCAACCCCGCGCTGATCAATTTGGACTTCGCCGATGTGACCGCCGTTATGAAGGATGCGGGTCACGCGCATATGGGCGTCGGCACCGCCACAGGCAAGGACAAGGCGGAGCAGGCTGCGCAGGCGGCGATCTCCAGCCCGCTGCTCGAATCCACCATCGACGGCGCAAAGGGCATCATCATCAGCATTTCCGCTTCCGAGGATATCGGCCTTGAGGACATCGACACGGCGGCAGGCATCGTCCGTGCGGCTGCCGATGACGATGCGAACATCATCTTCGGCGTCGATCTCAAACCGGAGCTGGAGGATACCATGACCATCACCGTCATTGCGACGGGCTTCGGCAGCGATGCGAATGGTATGCCCAAAAAGCCGACCGATGCGTTCGGCTTTGAAACGGACAAGCCTTTGGACGATATTTCCAGCACCAGCACGGGCTTCGACCCGAACGATGGGTACATCGATGTGCTGGACATCTTCAACGGCAGAAAGTAACCAATCTTGCGGTTTCTGTGTGCACACCCCGCAGCGTTTCGGCGCTGCGGGGCTTTTTTCGCCCCTTGACACGCCGGGCGGAATCTCGTATATTGTATTTATTCGTATACATTATTTATGCAGGGAGGAAGCAGTTATGAAACTTACAGTGATCGGCGGGGGCGGCGTGCGCTCTATGTTCTTAGCAAAAAGCATTGCGCAAAAGGCGGAAACACTGCATATTGATCATCTCTGCTTTATGGATAACGATCCCCAAAAGCTGCGCATTTACGGCGGCATGGCAAAGCAGGTGGCGGCGCGCCTTTGCCCAACGCTCGACTTTACCTTGACGGCAAACGCCGAAGAAGCCGTTCGTGACGCGGATTATGTCATCACCACCATCCGTGTGGGCGGCGACGATATGCGTGTGCGCGATGAACGCATTGCGCTCGGGCACGGCATTCTCGGGCAGGAGACCACAGGTGCTGCAGGCTTTTCGTTTGCTATGCGCAGCGTGCCCGCACTTGCAACGTATTGCGAACTCATCCGCAAATACGCAAAGCCCGGCGTGAAAGTGTTCAATTTCACGAACCCTGCGGGCGTGGTGTCGCAGACGCTGCGCGACATGGGCTATGATTTTACTTACGGCATCTGTGACGCGCCCTCGGGGATGCTGCGTTCGTTTGCACTGCTTTACGGTGCCGATCCTGCCAAGATCCGCGGTGAGGTCTATGGGCTCAACCACCTTTCCTATTTCAAAAGCATCACGCTTGCCGGACGGGAGATCCTCTCGGAGCTGATCGAAAACGACGAAGCCTACGAAAAAACGGATCTGCGCTATTTTGAAAAGGATCTGCTGCGCGACCGCGGCTGTATCTTAAATGAATACCTGTACTATTTCTATTACCGCGAGCAGGCGGTGCAGAATATCCTGCACGCCAAGCAGACGCGCGGCGAGCAGATCGCCGAGATCAACCGCCATATGACTGCCGAGCTTTCCGCATTAGACCCGGAAACGGATTTCGACGAATGTTTGCGTATTTTTAACCATTGGTACGGAGAACGCGAAAATAATTATATGGCGGAGGAAACGGGTATCCGCCGTAAAACGCCGTGGTCGTTCGATATTTACACGCCCGACGAGGGCGGCTACGCGGGCGTGGCGCTCTCCTTTATCCGTATCGCACAAAGCGGTAAGCCCGACAGCATGATCCTATGTGTGCCGAACGAAGGTGCTATCGACGGACTTTTGGACAGCGACGTAGTCGAGATCACCTGCACGGTCACGGCGGACAGCTGCACACCGCACAAGATGGGCAGGGTGGACGAGCAGAATTTGGAGCTTATCCGCCGTGTCAAAAACTACGAACGGCTCGCGTCTTTGGCACTGCGCACCAAAAGCCGTGCGGCGGCGGTGCAGGCGTTGACGCTGCATCCGCTGGTCAATTCGTATTCGCTTGGAAAAAAGCTGACGGCAGAATATATCGAACACAACAAGGACTATTGCGATGGCTGGAAATAAAGCGTTCGCCGCAGGCGTCGGCAGCACGAATATAGATTTATTGTATACGGGGCTGAAAAACCTTCCCGCCGAGGGTGAGGAGGTCTATGCCGACGGCTTTTCTCTGCAGCTCGGCGGCGGCGCGCCCGCTACGCTGCTGTTGCTCTCCAAGCTCGGCGTACCCGTAAAAATCATAACGGAGCTGGGCGATGACCTGTTTTCACAGTTCGCCCGTGCCCGGTTTGCCGCCAACGGCGCAGAGCCTGTCAACCTGTACACAGGTGGCGGCATGCCGCTGAATATTTCGTCCTGCCTTGTTACGGCGCGCGACCGCAGCTTCGTGTCTTACGGTCCCGGAAACCCGCGTGCGGACGAGGCGGCACAGGAGGCAGCGCTGGAGGCTTCTCAGGGTGCAAAGGTGATGCTTATGCAGCCGGGCGGTTTTCTGCCCGTCTATGAAAAGCTCAAGGCGCAGGGAACGGTCTTGATTTTGGACTGCGGCTGGAGCGACGATTTGACGCTTGCGCGGATGCGCCCCTATTTGGAACTTGCCGATTATTACACGCCGAACCAAAAAGAAGCGTGCAAATTGACGAACACAAGCACCCCGCAGGCGGCGGCAGAAGTGCTTGCGCAGTATTTTGACCGCGTGCTTATAAAACTCGACCGCGACGGCTGCTTAGGGTATGAAAACGGCGAAATGTTCACCGTGCCGCCCGTCTCTTTCGGTAAAGCCGTGGATGCCACGGGCGCGGGGGATGCGTTTTCGGCAGGGCTTTCGTATGGGCTTTTCCACGGATACGCCTTTGCGGACTGCCTGCTTTTGGGCAATATCACGGGCGGCAAATGCGTGAGCGCCGTCGGGTGCTTGGGCGCTTCCCTGACGGAAGCGGAACTGCTGGAGCGGTTCCGGAACGAACGGGAAAAACGCGGCATTTGCGTTTAGATGTTTCGGATTCATTACGAACAACGCCTTACACTTTTTTAAGTGTAAGGCGTTGTTTTGTGACAATGCATTGTGCGGTGCGGTCAAACCGTATGTGCCTGTAAATACGCGCGAATCGGCGGAAGAACTTCCTTGTCGTATTCGCCGAAGATACTCATATTTTCACGGTTGAAGCCGTGTCCCGCACCCTCGATCACGTGCAGCTCGGCGTGCGCATACGTATCCGCCGCGCGCTGCGAATACGAAAGCGGTACTACAGGGTCTGCCGAGCCGTGTAAAATCAGAACATCGCGGGTATAGCTACGGATATTTTCATATACGTCGAACCCATGCAGCGCGCGCACATATTCCCGCCCGACAGGCATCCCCGACATGGCAAAAGCGCTAAGCTGCAGGTCTGAGATCTGATCGGGGTTCCGGAAAAAATTTGTAATCTGTTCCGCCATGCTGAAACCCGGATACATGAGGATCAGACCTCGGACTTCCGTCGGATGTCGTGCCGCGGTCAAAGCGGAAACGAGTCCGCCCTGGCTTGTACCCAGCAGGAAGATATTGTCTTTGTCGATGCCGTCCATCGCTTCAAAACGGCGCAGTACGGCTTCCAAATCCGAAACCTCCGTGAATACGGTCATATCGGTCGTTTCACCGTCGCTTTTGCTGTTTGTGCTTCCGCCGCAGAAATCGAAGCAATATGCAGCATAGCCGTTTTGCGCAAGGTCGATGCAATAGGCGTTCATCGATGCGTGCGTCAGCGAAAAGCTGTGCGATAATAGGACAACAGGCAGAGGTGTGGGTGCGCTTTTTGGCAAATACAGCTTGCCGTAAATATCGTTTTCCCCGTTTTTGCACCAAAGCTCCTGTACCGAATAAGCATACGGAATGCCTGCTTCCCGGTTCGGCGTAGACGTCTGGGGCTTTGTTGTTTGTGCGGCAGAGGCGGTCGTCTGCGGTTGCGTTGCTGACGGCAAAGCCGAGACCGTAGTGCCGGGCGAAGCGGTTGCGGTTACAGCCCTTTCCGGCTGACTGCCGCATCCCGCAAGCGACAGCAGCAAAGCAAAGCCGATGCATAAAGCAAAACTTTTTTTCATAATACCCTCGTTATGCTCCCTTACAGAACGGGTCAAAAATTTCCAATCCCATCATAGCGCCCATACCGCCGAAAGTCAAGGGTATTCAAAGCGTAAAATACGGGTTCCCGCAAAGCGTATTTTTGGCGGATTCTTCAAAAATTTGTTGTGGCTTTACCTCTGACTATTTCAAGCCTGTTTGTTCCGCAAAATACAAAGCTATAATTTGTTTTTCCGGCACTTACTTAAATTTAAAGTCTTGTTTGCATCGCGCCGTCGAAGTTCTCCTCCACACATCCGCAAACCAAAAAACCAATACCCCGCCGGGGGACGACGGGGTATTGCTTTTTTGGAGCGGCTGATGGGAGTCGAACCCACCTGTCAAGCTTGGGAAGCTTGCATTCTACCGATGAACTACAGCCGCATATGCGAATGACGCGGCAAAACGCGCGCGTCATTCGATTTGGTCCGAGTGGCGAGACTTGAACTCACGGCCTCTTGACCCCCAGTCAAGCGCGCTACCAGCTGCGCCACACCCGGTTATACCGCATTTACCGAAAGCATCGGCAAACTGCTCAAATATAGTAGCACAAGATTCAAAAATTTGCAAGAGGATTTTTACAAATTTCCGTATTTTTGTGCTTTTCGGCTTCGGAAAGGCTGCGTACAGGCGGATTTCACAATTTTTCTTTTCAATTTACAAATTGACAAAGCAGACGTACGCTTTTATACTGAACATAAGCTGCCGGGAATCGAACACAATATGGTTTTCAGCGGACGCTTCCCGCGCGGGCTGCGTTAAAAAGCTTGAAATACGTCAAGTATTCCCTCGCTTTTGTGCCTTGCCCGCGCAAAAATCCCCTCGCTGAAAACTGCTGTGCACCGAAACCGATGGCGGCAGGGATGGGATTTTCGTTTTGAACACGCAGGCAGGCTGCTGCCTGCCAAGGGTGAAAAAGGGAAAGGTCGCCGTGTCGGCGCGTTTTCGGCATATCGGGTTCGACTCTCGGCAGCTTAAAGTTATGTGCGGCTATTGTGCAAGCGCCGCCAAAAGGAGCATCCGCATGAAAAAGGTCATCGTTGTTTCCAAGACCCATTTGGATCTTGGGTTTACGGATTTCGCCTCTGTGGTTTGTGAAACGTATCGTAATACCTACATCCCAAACGCGATTTCCCTTGCACGGGAACTCAACACGCCGCAGCGTAAGCGGTTTATTTGGACAACGGGTTCCTGGATTTTACAGGACACGCTGCAAAGTGGGACGAAAAAGCAAAAAGAGGCGTTGACCGCCGCGCTTCAGCGCGGGGACATCGTGCCGCATGCTCTGCCGTTTACCACGCACACCGAGCTTTTGGATGCGGATACGCTCGAATACGGTTTGTCCATCGTGGAAAAACTGGACAAGCTGCGCGGGAAAAAGACTATCGCCGCCAAAATGACCGATGTGCCCGGGCACACGAAAGCGATTGTGCCGCTGCTCGCGAAGCACGGCATCAAGCTTTTACACCTCGGCGTCAACGGCGCGTCCGCGCTTGCAAAAGTCCCGCCGTGCTTTTTGTGGAAGTGCGGCGGTGCCGAAGTGGTTGTGATCTATTCGGACGATTACGGCGGCGCGTTTCAAGACCCGCGGGTCGAAGAGATTTTGTATTTTGACCATACGCTCGACAACCACGGTACGCCGAGTGCCAAGCATATCCTAAAAAAGCTCGGCGAGATCGAAAAGCAGTTCCCCGGCTACACGGTCGAAGCGGGTACGATGGACGAAATGGCGGAAGTCCTCTGGGCACAGCGGCATGACCTGCCTGTTGTCACCGAGGAGATCGGCGACACCTGGATCCACGGCAGCGCCGCCGATCCGTACAAATCCGCCGCCCTGCGCGAGCTGATGGCGTGCAAGAAAAAGTGGCTTTCCGACGGCTCGATGACGCGCGGCAGTGCAGAATATGCCGGGCTTTGCGATGCGCTGTTGTGTATTGCCGAGCATACCTGCGGCATGGATATGAAAAAATATTTCTCCGACTATGAGCACTACTTAAAGCCGGATTTCGAAACCGCGCGGAAAAAAGACTGTGTACATGTACACCATCCGTTCCGTGATTTTCCACAGAACTTCCTGGTGGTGACAGGAAGGCTCGTGCACGAAAAAAAGCCATGCTCGTATCATACGATAGAACAAAGCTGGGCGGAACAGCGCGCTTATGTGCAAAAAGCGTTGGAAGCACTTTCGCCTGCGCATAAAAAAGAGGCGCTGCAAGCGCTCAATGCGCTTCGGCCCGACTTGCCCCAGACGGTTGAAGATGAAACGCGGACGCAGGCGGGCGTGTACCTTGCCTGCGGCAAATGGCAGCTCAAGCTCAATGATCACGGCGGTATCGAAAGCTTGACCTGCAGCGGGAAAGCGGTTTTGCGCCAAAATGACGGTCCGCTTTGTGAATACCGTTCGTTCGGTGCGGAAGACTATGACTATTGGCTGCACCATTACACACGCGATATAAAAGAGACCTATACTTGGGCGGTGGGAGATTTCGCCCGCCCGCTGCTTAAATATGTTTCGGGAAAATACCCGACAGGCAGATTCCCTTATACCTGTGCGGCGGCGTCCGCACCGCGGGTCACGGACGACGCGGCGGAAATCACGCTGCATTTGACGTGCGATCAAGCGGCATGCGGGCAGCTCGGCGCACCTCGGCTCGTGCAGGTGGTTTACCGCCTGACAAATGCGGGGCTTCAGATGGAGGTGTCGTGGTTCGGCAAGGACGCGAACCGCTTGACGGAAGCGTTTTACCTGCACCTGTTCCCCGCAAAAGGGGATTTTACCGTCCGTAAGCTCGGCACGTACCTTTCGCCGTTCGATGTGGTGTCCATGGGCTCGCGTAGCCTGCACGCCGTCGAGTGCGCGAAGTTGCAAACCGAGGACGGGATTTTTGAGCTTCGAAGCTGTCATGCGCCGCTGCTGTGCCTGGGAAAAGGCAAAATTCTGGAGTTTGATGACAAAACCGAGAACATAGAACGCGATGGGATCACCTATATCCTGCACGACAATGTTTGGGGCACGAATTTCCCGCTGTGGTACTCGGACAATGCCCGCTTTGTATTCACCGTGCGTGAAGCGGAAGCCGATGCTGCGGAAAAATAAAAATTTAAAAAAATCGGAATTGACAAAATCCGCGCCGCGTGGTAAAATCTAAAAAATTTGCGCGGCGCGCGGAAAGGAAGCGAAACGATGCACGGCTTTTTTCAAAAATCCCGGCAAAATTTGTCCGTCTTTCCCTTTGCGTCGGTTGGCGCTTTTTCCGTTTCTGTTTTTCCTTTTTCCATTTGTTTTTAAAGCGGCGGTTTTACCGTCGCTTATTTTTTGCACGCGGCAAAAACAGCAGACGATTTGGTTGAAATCCGATGGATTGTATGCTACAATAAACTGTTGAAATGTGTGTATTCGGAAAGGATCGGTGAAGGCTTTGAAAGCGTACTTAATGCTGGAGGATGGCTCCGTCTATGAAGGACAGGCGCACGGCGATTTTCGGGAGACGGTGTGTGAAGTCGTATTTAACACCTCCATGACGGGCTATGTGGAGATATTGACCGACCCTTCGTATGCCGGGCAGGGTGTGGTGATGACCTATCCGATGATCGGCAACTACGGGATCTCCCGCGAGGACTTTGAAAGCGAACGGTTGCAGCCGAGCGCCTTTTTGGTGCATGAGCTGTGCGATACGCCCTCGAACTTCCGCTGCACCGATACGATTGAAAACCTGCTTAGTGAATTCGGCATTCCCTGCATGTCAGGGCTCGACACGCGCGCGGTCGTTAAAAAGCTTCGCGAATCGGGTACCATGCGCGGTGTGCTGACCGACGATATTTCCGACAAAGACCGTCTCATGCAGGCGATTTATGCCTACAAGCAGGAAGGGCTTGTGGAAAGCGTTTCCTGCGAAGTGCCGTATGTGGCGGGCAAGGGCAATTCGGGTGCGAAGATCGCGCTGTACGACTTCGGCACGAAGCGCAATATCGTGGAAAGCCTTGCGTCGCGCGGGTGCGAGGTCACGGTGTATCCCGCTTGGACAAGCGCCGAAACCGTGCTTTCGACGCATCCCGACGGCGTGATGCTCTCCAACGGCCCGGGCGATCCCGCCGCCTGCGTCAACATCATCCGCGAGATCCGCAAGATCTATGATTACGGCGTGCCGACCTTTGCCATCTGTCTCGGGCATCAGCTGACGGCGCTTGCCGTCGGCGGCGAAACCGAGCGCATGAAATACGGTCACCGCGGCGCGAACCACCCGGTCAAATTCCTGCATGAGGATCGTACCTACCTTTCCTCGCAGAACCACGGTTATATGGTAAAGGCCGAGGGCCTGCCGCAGAACGCCGAGGTGCACTGCGTCAACGTCAACGACGGCACGGTGGAGGGCATCCTCTACCACGGCAAGCCGATCTTCACGGTGCAGTTCCATCCGGAGGCGAACGCGGGCCCGCGCGATACGGCGTTCCTGTTTGATAAATTCCTGAAAATGGCGGCGGAGGGCAGATACGATGATTGACAAAAGCATTAAAAAGGTTATGGTCATAGGCTCCGGTCCCATCATCATCGGGCAGGCCGCGGAGTTTGACTACGCGGGCACGCAGGCGTGCCGTTCCTTGAAAGAGGAGGGGATCGAGGTCGTGCTCGTCAACTCCAACCCCGCCACCATCATGACCGACGGTGACATCGCCGACAAGGTCTATATCGAGCCACTCACCATCCCGACGCTGACCAAGATCATTGAAAAGGAAAAGCCCGATTCCCTTCTGCCCACCCTCGGCGGGCAGACGGGGCTCAACCTCGCGATGGAGCTTGAGGAAAAGGGCATTTTAAAAGAAAACGGCGTGCGGCTCATCGGCATCAACGCCACGGCGATCAAAAAAGCGGAGGATCGCCAGGAGTTTAAAGATACCATGGAAAAGATCGGCGAGCCGTGCATCGAATCGCTCGTCGTGCATGATGTGGAATCTGCTGTGGAATTCTCCGCCAAGATCGGCTATCCCGTTATCGTGCGCCCTGCGTATACGCTGGGCGGTACGGGCGGCGGCATTGCCGACAATGAAGAGGAGCTGCGCGAGATCTGCGCGAACGGCCTGCGGCTTTCGCGCGTGACGGAAGTCCTCATCGAAAAGTGCATTGCCGGCTGGAAAGAGATCGAATACGAGGTGATGCGCGACTCCAAGGGAAACTGCATCACGGTCTGCAATATGGAAAACCTGGACCCTGTCGGCGTACATACGGGCGACTCCATCGTTGTGGCACCCTCGCAGACGCTGATGGATAAGGACTATCAGATGCTGCGTTCGGCGGCGCTGAATATCATCACGGAGCTCGGCATCGAGGGCGGCTGCAACGTACAGTTTGCCCTGCATCCCGATTCGTTCCAGTACGCGGTCATCGAGGTCAACCCCCGTGTGTCGCGCTCTTCGGCGCTCGCGTCCAAGGCGACGGGCTACCCCATCGCGCGCGTGGCAGCAAAGATCGCGTTAGGTTTAGGGCTTGACGAGATCCCCAACGCCGTCACGGGCAAGACCTTTGCGTCGTTTGAACCCGCGCTCGACTACTGCGTTGTCAAATTCCCGAAATGGCCCTTTGATAAATTTGTCACGGCAAAACGCACGCTCGGTACACAGATGAAGGCAACGGGCGAGGTCATGGCGATCGCGCGTTCGTTTGAAGCGGCGCTGCAAAAGGCGATGCATTCGCTCGAGGAAAACCGCAAAAGCCTGTTGTATCCCGAATGGCTGGAAAAATCGCTGCCCGAGCTTGAAGAACTGCTTGAAAACATCGACAACACCCGCATTTATGTTGTCGCCGCGGCGATCTATAACGGTATGGCGCTTGAAAAAATCCATGACATCACCAAGATCGACATCTGGTTTTTGCAGAAGATCAAGGTCATCGTCGATATGGAAAAGCTGCTTTCCACCGGTTGCTGCGACCGCGATACGCTGCTCGAAGCCAAGCGGCTTGGCTTTACGGATGACGTGATCGCGAAAAACGTCGGCGTGACGGAAACGGCGATCAAAAACCTTCGCAAAATGTGGAACATCCGCCCGAGCTTTTCTGTCGTTGATACCTGCGCGGCGGAATTCGCGGCGCAAACGCCCTACTACTATTCCGACTACTGCGTCGAAAATGAAGTGGACACCACTAAGACGAAAAAGAAGATCATGGTGCTCGGTTCCGGTCCCATCCGCATCGGGCAGGGCATCGAGTTCGACTACTGCTCGGTACACTCCATCTGGGCGCTGAAAAAAGCGGGCTGTGAGGCGATCATCGTCAACAACAACCCCGAAACCGTCTCCACCGACTTCGATGTGTCCGACAAGCTGTATTTTGAGCCGCTTACACCCGAATACGTGACGAACATTGTGGAACTCGAACAGCCCGACGGTGCGATCGTCCAGTTCGGCGGGCAGACCGCCATCAAGCTGACGAAAACGCTCAACGACCTCGGCGTGACCATTCTCGGTACGGATGCCGACCACGTGGACGCCGCCGAAGACCGTGAGCGATTCGACGAGATCCTCGAATACTGCGACATCGCCCGCCCCAAAGGGCAGACGGTGTTCACGACCGAAGAAGCGCTCGCCGCCGCGCACGCGCTCGGCTATCCGGTGCTGGTGCGCCCGAGCTACGTCCTTGGCGGGCAGGGGATGCAGATTGCCGCCAATGACGACGACATCAACGAATTTATGGGCATCATCACCCGCACCATCCCCGACCTTTCCGAACATCCGGTGCTTGTGGACAAGTATTTGATGGGGCAGGAGGTCGAGGTGGACGCCATCTGCGACGGGCGCGACATCCTCATCCCCGGTATCATGGAGCACGTCGACCGCGCGGGCATCCACTCCGGCGACTCGATTTCCGTGTACCCGGCGGTCACGCTTTCCGAGCGTGTGCAGAAAACGATCGTCGATTACACCAAGCGTCTCGCCTCCGCGCTGCATGTCATCGGCATGATGAACATCCAGTTCATCGTCCTGCACGAGGAGGTCTATATCATCGAGGTCAACCCCCGTTCCTCGCGCACGGTGCCGTATATCAGCAAGGTCACGGGCATTCCCGCCATTTCCCTTGCGACGCGCGCTATGCTCGGCGAGAAAATTCAGGATATGGGCTACGGCACGGGGCTTTACCCGAACAGCGGCTACTATGCCATCAAGCTGCCCGTGTTCTCGTTTGAAAAGATCATCGGCGCGGATACGGCGCTCGGCCCCGAAATGAAATCCACGGGTGAAGTGCTCGGTATTTCACAGGATTACAACGAGGCGCTTTTGAAAGCCTTTGAGGGCGGCGGCATTTCGCTGCCGAAGGACGGCAAGATCATCGTCACGGTGCGCGATAAGGACAAGCCCGAGATCTGTGAAATGCTCAAAGCCTTCAAGGATTCCGACTTCCGCTTTTACGCCACGCCCGGCACGCGCAAGGCACTGTTGGAGGCGGGCTTCCAAAACGTCAAGCCGGTCAACAAGATTTCCGGCGACAGTCCGAATATCCTCGATATGCTCTCGGCGGGGGATGTGTCGCTTATCATCAACACGCCTACCCACGGGCGCCTACCCGACCGCGACGGCTTCAAGCTGCGCCGCATTGCGGTGGAAAGCGGCGCGTCGTGCTTAACGTCTCTCGACGCGGCGCGGGCGATCATGCAAAGCGCCTATATTGTGCCGAGCGATAAAATGTCCTTAACGGACATCGCCACGCTGCAAATTAAAAAGTAACCTGCATAAAGCGTACACGACCCCCGCAATGCGCGGGGGTCGTGTATTTCGGAAATTTGCTTCATAAGAAAGGGGAGAGTACCTTGCTGTTTATATATCTTTTCTTTGCAATCCTATTCTTGGTACTGCTGTTTTGCCTGATCTTCGCGTGGGCGGTGCTTCGCGTTGCGTTCGGCAGCCGACAGGAGGGGAGTCCGTATCTCAATTATTTTACGGCGGCGGATTTTGAGAACCTTTCTGCCGAAGCGGTGGAGTTCCCCAATCACCGCGGCGAGACCTTGCGCGGCAATCTGTATTTTGAAAGCGGGCGCACGGATTTTCGCGTGCTGTTGATCTTTGCCCACGGCATGGGCGGCGGGCATTTGAGCTATACCACGGAGCTGGATTTCTTTGCAAAGCAGGGCTTTTTGGTGCTCGCCTACGACGCGACGGGAACGATGGCGTCCGACGGCAAATCACTGTGCGGCTTTGGGCAGAGTGTTTTAGACCTGCAAAGCGCGCTTACATTTGCCGCGCAAAATGAGAAAACAAAAGCGTTGCCCGTAGTACTCTGCGGGCATTCGTGGGGCGCTTATGCCGTCTGCCACGCGCAGTCCCCCGCGGTGCGCGGCGTGGTCGCGTTTTCCGCGCCGGAGGATGCCGCAACGCTGCTGTGCGCGCAGGCAAGCGCGCAAACCGGCGCGCCGTTCGGGGCATTAAAGCCGTTTTTACGCCTTTGGGAACGGCTGCGTTTCGGCAAAGCGGCTGCGGTGCGCACGTCTAAGATTTTACAAACTGCGAACGTCCCCATCTTATTGCTCCACGGCGGCAAGGATGCGGTCGTGCCGCTTTCCAACGCGGCGGCAAATACGCCCGGCCTTTCCGAAAATCCGCATATAAAACGTGTTATCTACCCCGAAAAGCGTCATAATGTCTACAACACACAGGAAGCGGAGGCGGGCGTCGCCGAAATGCTCGAACGCTTTGGCGTACTTTCTAAACAAAAAGACGGCAGCACCGACGCGCTTGCCGCCTATGCAAAGACTTTGGATTTCCGTAAGCTCTGCGAGGAAGACCCCGCCGTTATGCAGACCGTCGAGCAGTTCTTAGAGAACTGCTTGCAAGATCAGCAAGCTTGATTAGTTCAATAAAGCTCCCGCTTTGGGGGCTTTATTTTTTGCCCGTTGAACCGAAGCCGCCTGCGCCGCGCACGGTGTCGTCGAGTCGGTCGCACTCCGCTACGGGCATCATAGAAATGGGCATCACCACAAGCTGCGCAATGCGCTCACCCGGGGAAATGGTGTAGCTTTCTGCGACCTGGTTGATGACGCCGACTTTGATCTCACCCCGATAGTCGCTGTCAATGACGCCCACGGAATTCGTAAGCCCGATGCCGTGCTTGATGGCAAGCCCGCTGCGCGCAAAAACGAACGCCGCATACTCGGCACTCGGCAGTTGGATGGCAAGCCCCGTCGGGATCAGCGCCGTCTCGCCGCCTTGCAGGGTCAACGATTCGTCAATGCATGCGCAAAGGTCAAGCCCTGCGCTGCCGTCCGTCGCGCGCACAGGGATTTTTGCGTCGTCGCGTACCTTGCAGATTTTAAGTGTTTCCATTATTCCACACCTCTGTAATAAAGTCCTCTGGTGAATTCGCCGCGCGGCGCGGCGCCGGTTTCGAGCGCGTCTAAAATCTGCGCACATTCTGCTTTGGATTCCACCGTAAAATCCAAGAAGTAAAAATCCACGTTTTGAATTTCCCGCAGCCGGTCGAGCATATACGTCGGTCGGGAGTTATAAACCTGCGAAAAGCCGTTCTCGCACCGAACGGGGAAACGCACGCCCTTGCGGTCTGTCAAAAAGCCTGTCCGATCACAGTTTGCACAAGGCGTCCCGTTGCGCACCGGGCAGTTGCGCGTGAGCATCAGGGGCATTCGCCCGTAAACGCACACCCCGCGCGGCAGCGCTCCGCCCAAAGCGGCGATCTGCGAAAAACGCAGCTCATGGGAAAGCACCGTTTCCGAAATACCGATCTGAGCCGCTTCTTCCAGCGCAAGGCTGTTGTACAGATTCAAAAACGCGCCGCCGATAACGGGAATGCCTGCTTCTCGCGCAATGGCGACGGCGTCGAGCGTGTCGCAAAGCGCATAGGGCGCGCCGCTGTCGAGAAGCTGTCGGCGCACGGTTTCTTCCGTGCCGAAGATCCCGCGCGGGAGATACACCCCCGCGTTGTAGTTCTGTAAAATCGCTTTCGGTGTGCCGAGCGGCAGAAACATACGGTCGGCGTGCACATTTTCGGGGATTTGTGCAAGCGAACGAAAGCGCAAATACCGTTTCGGAGGATGCGCACTATACGGCGCAACAGTAAAGCTAATATCCTTTACAGAAAACGGCTCTTTTTCACAAATGGTTTCTTCTAAAGCTTTGAGCGCCGCGCGGCGCATCGCGTTGATTTCAGACAGCGGCAGACGCAGATTTTCCCCGATTTGACAATCGACGGAATTCGCGACAAACACCGTGCCACCGCACTTTTTCAGCTGTTTTTCTACCGATTCGGCGGTCAGCGGCACATGCTGTGCCGCCTCGCACGCCTGCTCGCCGTTGACGGTCACGCGGTGCACGCCGCACACGGCTGTAAGGCTTGGGAGCTTGTCAACCTCGGCTTGAAATATGAAGTCCACCGCGCGCACGGCAGGGGGCTTTTCATAGAGTTTTGCATAGGCTTTGAGCAGCTCTGACGTTGCCGCCGTCACATTTTCCTTTTGCCGCGTGCCGAACATCTCCCGACCGCGACGATTTTCAAAATACCCGTCTGAAAAACCCGAACGCGAGAACAGCGCCTGCAAGTCGGCGCGCTGTTTTTCCGTATAGGCACCGTTTTGCGCGGCCTTACAAGCCGTGACTGCCGCCGCAACGTATTCGGGGCGCTTCATCCTGCCCTCGATCTTGAAGCTGTTTACCCCAAGCTGCTGCAATTCGGCGATATGCTCGATCAGCGACAGGTCCTTGAGACTCAAATCGTTTCCCGTACCGCCTTTTGCAGCAAAAGGCAGACGGCACGGCTGGGCGCACATTCCCCGATTGCCGCTGCGCGCACCGAGCACGGCACTAAACAGGCATTGCCCCGACACGCACATGCACTGCGCGCCGTGGACAAACACTTCCGTTTCCAAAATATCTGCCCGGCTAAGCGCTTCGATTTCACTTTTAGAAAGCTCGCGCGGCAACACCGCACGCGAAAATCCGCGTTCCCGCAAAAGCCGCAAACCCGCTTTTGTCCCGACGCTCATCTGCGTGGAAGCGTGCAGCTCCATTTCGGGGCACATCGCACGCACGAGCCGCAGCACACCGAGATCCTGCAAAATAAGCGCATCCGCCGAAAGCCGGCAGACGCGCGCAAGAAGAGAACGGCAGCGCGGCAGCTCTTCATCGGAGACCAGCGTGTTGAGCGTCAGGTGCCACCGTGCGCCGTAAAGCCTGCAAAGGCGCGCCGCTTCCCCAAGCGCCGCGCCGTCAAAGTTGGAAGCCGCGCGGCGGGCGTTGAATTCCCCCGCGCCGAAATAGACTGCGTCCGCGCCGCAGCGCAGCGCCGCCGTCAGCGAATCGAAACCGCCGCAGGGGGCTAAAATTTCTGCTTTAGCCATTGTCCTGCTGTGAGAAAAGGTTGATCTGGTTGGATTTTGCTTTTGCTTCGGTGCGTACGCGGTCAAGCTCGCGCTTGTAAAAGTCGCGTTCCGTCTGCGCTTCGGAGGCGTCCTTGAGGTAATCCTTGATCTGCGAGCGATACCCCTCGGCGGTCTGTTCGGCCTTTTTTGCCTTATCGGCGAATTCCAGCGCCGTGAGCACCGCCGCCTGGTTCGTGGACATAAAGGGGTTGGCCGCCTGCAGCTCCTGCATTTTTTCGTTGATCTCCGATGCGAGCGTATTGGTGTATTCCGCCGTCTCGTCGGTACGCAGCGCATAGGTGACGCCCGCAATGGATACCTTGACCTTATTCATTTCCATATTCAAACACCTCAAATCAGCCGATTTCGGATATGCATTTGCATTTCTTATATTATAGCGGAATTTGCCGCAAACTGCAACAGCTATTCTTGTGCGGCGCGGGGTGAATCCTCCGGACTTTCTGAAAATGCGGCGGGGAAGAAGTCCCGCAGCAGCGCCTTCCCCGTTTCGGTGCGGAAAATGCGTGCGTCGCCTTTGCGCACGGCGTCCGCAGAGAGCGTATCCTCGCAGGC
This sequence comes from uncultured Clostridia bacterium, assembly GCA_944384995.1. Classification (GTDB taxonomy): domain Bacteria; phylum Bacillota; class Clostridia; order Oscillospirales; family Acutalibacteraceae; genus Fimenecus. Next base: position 43,528 of record CALWVN010000003.1, read on the forward strand.
GTTGACGAGAAAATCCGCTTCGATGAGCGCACGGTATACGGGGTCTGCATCCTCTGTATAGGTGTGGTGGCAGGCAACAAGCACGCCGACGCGCTCCGCCGTTTCACGCGCTTCTCCGAGTGAGAGCAGGAGTCCCACCGCCTTTGCCGGTCCGAATTCTTCCTGCATTTTGCCCGTACAGCGGCCGAATTCCCGTTCGCAGTCCCGAATGGCGATGTCGTGCGTGAGTGCGGCGGCTTCGAGCGTGTGCAGCTCTCTCACAGGCAGCCCCTCGCGTTCACCGATGCATTTTGCGAGCGCGTGGACCTTCAAAAAATGCTGGATGCGCCGTGTATCGCCTTGAAAATAGGCGATCATCGCGCGGCACAGTGCGGAGATTTCCATCGTGTTCCCTCTTTTCTTTCTCCATGATAGAGGAAACAGCGGCAAAATGCAAGAGATGCGCGCAAAAAGTTGACAAAAACGGTACGGTATGGTACGATACAAATAGAGATGACCCTCTCGGAAATTGCCGGACGCACGCAGCTTTCTTGAGTGCGTTTGCTTTCCTGCGGCTGCGTGCAAACGCAGCCGCTTTTTGCGTATATGTGGAAAGGAGGGTGAAGAGAAAAAGAGAAATGCCGATTTTGCTTCGAAAACACCCGCCGATCAGCGGCGTGTGCGATGCTGATGCATATGAAAGGAGCATCCTATGAAACGGAGCAAAAAAATCCTGCTTTGCGGCATAGCTTTGGTGGTAATTATATGCGTTGCCGCAGGGATTTGGATCAAAACAAAGCCGCAGGAGATGCCGCGTGTTGTCGGCGTGACCGATTTGACGGATATTGCGACGATGAACATCGGGGCGGAAATGCCCAAGCTTCTGTATGCCGACGAGAACAGGGTGGTTTTGCAGGGCGCATTCGGGATTCTCGTGTACGATCTCGCGAGCTCGTGCGTGACCGACAGGCTCACTTATGCGAGGCTCGAGGATAACGGCATCACACAGCTTTGTGCTGCCGTGTCTCAAGACGGCAGCGTGCTTCTCCTCGGGAACTTGGGGGAAGACTATACGCAACAATATGATTTGAATATGTTTGCTTTGTCGGACTATGACGGAGCGGCAATAGATCTGTATACGCCGACGCAAATCGCGCCCGGTTATGATGCTGCGTATGAGCCGTACTTGGATTTGCAGTATCTTATCGGGGAATACATCGCGGATTTGGGCGACGCTTTTCTGTATGTTCGCGCGAAGCAGGATTGGAGTATGCAGAGCCTGCAAATTGTGCGGTGCAGTTACGAGACTGCGGACGAAAAGGTTTGGGACGTTTTCGACAAGACTTAAAAGCGCTTCGCATTAGCACGTGGGCAAGAGATACACATTCCGTGAAGCGTATGTATTAAGATCGTCATCAGACGAATCAGGAGGGAATCTATGCAAAACCGTACAAAACCCTGGATGCTGTTCACTGCCGCCGGCGTGTTTTATACATGGTATCTCGTGTCAAGCATTTTGCTCAACTGCACAACGTGGAGTTATACCCTGCACGACACACAATGGCGGATATTTACCTTTTTCACACATTTCTTTCTGGATTTGGAGCTGTTTTATTCGCTGCAAATCGTGCTCCTGCCCATCGCTTTTGTCATCTACACCATTGTGGTGCTGGTGACTTACAAGCCGTTTACAAAGGCACAGAAGATCGTTTTCGGTATGCTGCCTGTCATAGCGATCCTTGGAAATCTAATTGCTATGGAAGTCGGCGCAACTGTGCATTAGGCTACAACTTCTTTTACGGCACCAACACTTCTTTTATGTGATGAGGTGAAAAACATGCGAACGAAAACCAGATGTATACTTTCCGTGATTTTGATCGTGCTTCCCATAATCCCGATCGTATGCAGTTCGATCGGTAAGCATGTTTTGTACGCCGATCCGAATGCGGGCTGGGCACTTATGGGCATTGCCGTACCACTTGGCGAAATGAGCATGCTGCTTTATTTCACGGCGTACCCGATTCTTTGCGCCGTTGCAGCTGTTGGGATGTATTGCTTTTCCCGGGAGGACATTCCCAAAAAGCTGGATAAACTGCTGCTTGCCTTCCCAATCGCGATGGGGGTTTGCGGGCTTCTGTTTGTTGTTCTGATGCTGCTTGGCTTGGGGAATGGAATCATCCCTGTACTGGTTGCCATGGTGGCTTCGCAGCTCGGCTGGCTTGCCTGCAATATTGCGGCACTGGTTCACTTGCGGCGGGAGAAACGGAAAAACAGCGCTTGAAGCATAAAGTATAGGAACTTTTCCTTGCAATTCCCGAAAAGTGTGTTATACTATTAGTCGCAAACCGAACTGCAAACGCGAGGAAAAAGGCAGTAGGCGAAAGCTTTCCCGCCCGCAAGAGAGAATGCGTCATGGGCTGTAAGCGCATTTCGGGCGTCTGTTCGCTGAAATTTCACTTTGGAGCGGCGCGGCTGAACAAAGAGTAGGTCGCGACGGGTGCCGCCGTTATCGGGCGCGGGAGTGTCGGCTCCTTTACAAACAGGGTGGTTTAAGGCTTTTGCGCCGTCCCTTTTGGGGCGGCGTTTTTTGTGTTCGCACAAAAAGTACAGACGGAAAGGAAGATAGCTTTGAAGCAGAAACTCGAAGAGATCCGCGCGCGCGCCGAAGCGCAGCTCAAGGACGCCGCACGGCTCGAGGATTTGGAAGCGCTTCGCGTGGCCGTGCTCGGCAAAAAAGGGGAGCTGACGGCGATCTTAAAGAGCATGGGCACGCTCTCCAAAGAGGAGCGCCCGAAAATGGGGCAGCTTGTCAACGACGTGCGCAAAGATATTGAAACCATGCTCGCGGAAAAAACGCAGGAATTAAAGGCGCTCGCCGAAAAGCGGGAGATCGAAAGCACGCCGCTTTTCGATCTGTCTATGCCCGCTGATCTCACCCGCGGGTCGTATCATCCGATTACGCTCGTGCAGCGCGAATGTGAGCGCGTGTTTAAGTCCATGGGCTTTACCGTGGAGGATTACGCCGAGATCGTCAGCGACTATGAATGCTTTGAGTCGCTCAATATCCCGAAAGCGCATCCCGCGCGCGATATGCAGGATACGTATTACCTCGAAAACGGGCAGCTTTTGAAAACGCAGACCTCCGCCGCGCAGAACGCGATCTATAAGAAATATAAGGATGCGCTCATAAAAGACGGCGTACCGATCAAGGCGATCTTCCCGGGACGGTGCTTCCGCAATGAAGCGACCGATGCCTGCCACGAAAACACCTTTTTCCAGATGGAAGGCGTGATGGTCGACAAGAACATCTCCATCTCGAACCTGATCTACTTTATGAAGACCATGCTTTCCGAGGTGTTCCAAAGGGATATCAAGGTGCGGCTTCGTCCGGGCTTCTTCCCGTTCGTCGAGCCGGGTTTTGAATTGGACATCAGCTGCCTCATCTGCGGCGGCGAGGGCTGCGCTTCCTGCAAGCACAGCGGCTGGCTGGAGCTTTGCCCGTGCGGCATGATCCACCCCGTGGTGCTCAAAGAGGGCGGCATCGACCCCGAGAAATACACGGGCTTTGCGTTTGGCTTAGGTTTAACGCGCCTTGCCATGATGAAATACGGCATCAAGGATATCCGCGACTTAAACAGCGGCAGCTTGAAATCGCTTTCGCAGTTTACGGACGACGAATAAGCGGGAAGGAGGAGAACTTATGTTTTTATCGATGAATTGGCTTTCGGATTTCGTGGATTTTTCGGGGCTTGACAAGTTAGAGCTCATCCGCCGCTTTTCGCTGTCCACCGCCGAGGTCGAAAACGAGATCTTTTTTAAGGGCAAGGATCTTTCCGGCGTCGTGGTCGCCGAGATCAAGTCCGTCGAGCCGCACCCCGATTCGAAGAAACTGCATCTTCTAAAGGTGGATGCGGGCGACGGCGCTTTGACCGACGTGGTCTGCGGCGCGCCGAATGTGCGCGTCGGGATGAAGACTGCGTTTGCCAAGGTGGGCGCGCAAATCGGCGACATCACCATCGCGCCGCGCAAGCTCGCGGGCTACCCCTCCAACGGCATGTGCTGCTCGGAAAAGGAAATCGGCATCAGCGACGACAATTCCGGGATTATGGATATCACCGACGATCTTCCCAACGGTACGGACTTGAAAGCAGCTTACGAGATCGACGACATCGTGTTCGAGGTGGATAACAAGTCCCTAACAAACCGCCCCGACCTTTGGGGGCATTACGGCATCGCGCGCGAATTCGCCGCGCTCGCCGGCAGGCCCTTAAAGCCTTTGGATACGGTGGATCTGCACGCCTACGATGCGCTTCCGAAGGTGGATTTGAAGATCGAAGACCCGCTGTGCCTGCGCTACTCCTGCCTGCAGGTCGAAAATATCCACACCGCGAAAAGCCCCGTCAATATGCGCATCCGCCTGTATTACTGTGGGATGCGTGCGATCAACTTCTTAGCGGACTTAACGAACTATCTTATGCTTGAAATGGGGCAGCCGATGCACGCGTTCGACTCGCGCAAGGTCGAAAAGCTGCGCATCAAGCGCTTTTCCGAGCCGTTTACGTTCCAGACGCTCGACGGCGTAGAGCGCGCGATCGACGAAAACACGCTGATGATCTGCAACGGCGACACACCTGTGGCGATCGCGGGCATCATGGGCGGGCTTGACAGTGAGATCGTGGAGGACACCACGACGCTCACGCTGGAATCCGCCACGTTCGACGCGGTCTCCGTGCGCAAGTCCACGGTGCGTCTGGCGCACCGCACGGACGCGTCCATGCGCTATGAAAAATGCCTTGACCCCGAAATGACCGTTCCCGCCATCGCGCGGTTTGTGAAGCTGCTCATGGATACCGACAAAGACGCGCGCGTTGTATCGTCCCTGACGGATGAATACGCCCGCCGCTATCCGGAGGTGGTGCTGGACTTCGACAAGGCGTATGTGGATCGCTACACCGGCATCGGGATCGCGAACGACACGATCATTCAAACGCTGCGTTCGCTGGGCTTTGAAGCGGAAAATCACGGTGACAACTTCACCGTGCGCGTGCCGAGCTGGCGTGCGACCAAGGACGTCACCATCAAGGCGGACATCATCGAAGAGATCACCCGTATTTACGGCTACGACAACTTCGATGTGCATACCGCTTTGGCACCGCTGTATCCCGTGCGTCCCGAAACGGAAAAGACCGTCGAGGACCGCATCAAGGATATGCTGGTCAAGCGCTTCTCCCTGCATGAGGTGCACTCCTATATCTGGGCGTATTATGACGAATATAAGGCGCTGGGACTCCCCATCGAGGACAACGTTAAGCTTGTCAACGCCACCAATCCCAACATCGAGACGCTGCGTCGTTCCATCGTGCCCACACAGCTTTGTCAGGTGCGCACGAACGCGTCTTATGCGCCGGAGTTCGGGTTGTTCGAGATCGGCAGAACGGTAGAGGGCCTGGATGAAAACGGGCTGTGCCGCGAGTACAAAAAGCTTGCCGTCACGCTGTTTTCTCGCACCAAATCCACAGAGACGCTGTACTTCGAGCTGCGCGATATGCTTGCACAAATCGCGGATGAGATCAAGCATAAACCGCTTACCTTCACCGCGAAAACCGCGACGCATGCCTATCAGCACCCGCGCAACCTCAACACGGTGCTGTGCGACGGCGTGGAGCTCGGTGAGATCGGCGTGATCTATCCGACCGTCTGCAAAAAGATCGACAAAAAAGCCGCGATCGTGTATGCGGAGCTGGATGTGCACGCCTTTGCCGCCATTGCGGACGCGGGGATCGTCTATGATGAGCCATCGCGCTTCCCGGAAATGGAAGCGGATCTCACGTTCCGCAGCGAGACGTATGCGCCCATCGGTGATGCGATCAAAAAGGTCAACTGCCCGTGGCTACGCAAGGTGGAGGCGCTGGACACCTACCGTGACGAAGCGGGCAAGTCCATTACTGTGCGCCTGACGTTCTCCGACAACACGCGCACCCTCACACGCGAGGAGGTCACGGCGGTGGTCGATTCCATCATCGCCGCCCTCGCAAAAGAGAATATCCCACTGAAGCAGTAAAAGCAAAAGCAGCAAAACACGGCGGCGAACCGAAAGGGTCGCCGCCGTTCCTTTACTTATCCTCCAAAAAGTTGTATACTGTCAGCAGATTTGGGAGGTGCCGTATGAAGAAGCATGTGATTTTACGCAAGCTCTTTTTTTCGACCCTGTATTTGAGCGCCTTCACGTTTGGTGGAGGATACGTCATCGTCACGCTGATGAAAAAGAAATTCGTAGACAAGCTCCACTGGATCGAGGAAAACGAAATGCTCGACCTTGTCGCCATTGCGCAGTCCTCGCCCGGTGCGATCGCCGTCAACGGCGCGATCGTGGTCGGCTACAAGCTGGCAGGGATTTTGGGGGCGCTGGTTGCGATCATTGCCACGATCATCCCGCCGTTTGTTATCATCGCGCTCATTTCCGTGTTTTATAACGCTTTTCGCGAAAATTTCATCATCAGCAGTCTGCTCGAGGGCATGCAGGCGGGCGTGGGCGCGGTCATCGCCTCAGTCGTGTTCGATATGGGGCTTGACGTTGCACGCGAAAAAAGCGCCGCGTCCGACGTGATTATGGCACTCAGCTTCATTGCCGCATGCTTTTTAGACGTGAATGTGGTGTATATCGTGCTCGTTTGTGCGGCACTCGGCGTTGTCCGCACGCTGCTTCAAAAAAGGAGGCGTGCGAAATGATCTATTTGCAGCTGTTCTGGAGCTTTTTACAGGTCGGGCTGTTCAGCTTCGGCGGCGGATATGCCGCCATGCCGCTGATTGAAGAACAGATCGTCACACGGCACGGTTGGCTGAGCATGCAGGAGTTTACGGACCTCATCACGATCTCTCAATTGACGCCCGGCCCCATCGCCGTCAATTCCGCGACGTTTGTCGGCATCAAGATCGCGGGCATCCCCGGCGCGCTGGTCGCGACGCTCGGCTGCATTCTGCCGTCCTGTATTCTCGTGATCGTGCTTGCGAAGCTGTATTTCAAGTACCGCAACATGCAAATGCTGCAGGGCGTGCTCGGTTCTTTGCGCCCCGCGGTGGTCGCCATGATCGCAGCGGCGGGCGTTTCGGTGCTCGTCACGGCGTTTTGGGGCGGTGAAGTCATTTCCTTTTTCGGTACGAATTGGGTGCTTGTCGCGATTTTTCTTGTGTGCTTCGTGCTGCTGCGCGCGACCAAGCTCAACCCAGTTTTCGTCATGGTGCTTGCCGGTGTTTTGAACCTCGGCGGTACATGGGTGATATGATGAAAAAGAGACATATAGGGGGAATAAGCTTGAGCCTTAGATTTGTTTTTTAACTTCAAAGTAATAAAACAGCACAAAAATATGGCTGCATCAGCAAAAAAAGTTATATATTATCACAAATGTCAAAAAATCTATTGACAAATATTCATAAAAATGATACTTTCTTATTGAAAAAAGTATAAACTTTTTTCAAAGAGGGTAGGGCGGGGAATTTATATAGTAATGTACGACAACGCTGTATCCGACCATATATAACGGATACAGCGTTGAATTTTGTTGATTGTCATAAAGAGGCATACAGCAATTTTTTGTAAAATGACTAATAGAGTTGCAAAAGCAGAGTGAAAAGGCAAGGATGGGGATTCCAATGTTTCTTTAAATTAGGTTTTAGAGAGGAGTGCAGCGTGTTATGAAAAAAATTATCCTTATATGTGTGGCTGTTTTAATAATCGTAGTTATGTTTTTACTACTCTTTCCGGCAAATATGTTGGGTATAAATTCGGAAAGGACAGCTTTCATGCTAAACGTCGACCCCCTCAGCACGATTTACGGGACTGGTGAAGCAATCACCGTAAAGGCAAGGCTCCAAAACGAAACGATGCATGCTTATATGGTTTCGCATAGCGCTCGGCTTCTTTCCGTTTCGTACGTAAAAGTGGGGGAGGAAAGAGAAGAAATCATCGCTCCCGCAATTCACCATTCCAGTTATATAGCACCTGGCGGCTCTTTTGTTATAGAAGATACAGTTCAAATTGATGAGCCAGGTCAGTACACAATATACGTTGATGCACAGATGTGGATAAATGATGTTCTATATAAATACTCAAAATCCTTCGATGTAATTGTAAAGTAAGAAAGGATACTAAAAATGAAAAAACGTTTTTTGTGCTTGTTTTTAATTCTATCTTTACTGGGTTCATTAACATTTGTCAACACCGCTTCTGATAATTCTGATAAGGAAATATCCAAAATTGAGGCAAAAAGCATAGTCTGTGATGAGGTGTTTTCCACAATTTTTGTAGAATTAAATTTGGAGAGAATGTATGAATCAGATGCGCCGTCAGATTATGCGGGAATTTATGCCGATGAAAATGGAACTCTTGTTTTATGTGTTGCGAACGGTAGTGCAAATAAATATGAAAATATTGTCAACAACATAGTATCTAGAAAGACAACTGCCTATGCTCTTCAAACTTTTGAAACGGACGAGGCACCTATTGTGCGAGTTGAAGAAAAAGAATTCACATATAATCTATTAAATACTATTCAAGATGCACTTGATCCTAAGATGAGCACATTTAAAATTCAACAAACTGCAATTAAACAAGAAAAGAATGTTGTAGAAATAACGATTGAAGATGAATTGTTAATAGAAGAAATATCACAGTATTTGTATGGCTCTGTTTCTGATTTTAATCCTGAAGCGGTAGACTTTATTGTTGCAGAGTCAGAAAAGGTTGTACCAACAGCAAACTACGCATATAATGGTGTGAAATTTTACCATACCTTGTTTGCATCTACTTATGGAACACTTGGCTTTAACGGCTCTTACACCGATTCATCTGGAAAAGTACACTATGGTGTGTTTACAAATGCGCATGTAGCTCCTGTCGGTGAAAAAATGAAAATATCCGCTTTAAAAACAGTAGGAACCACATTATTTAGCTATGTTGGTGGAAGTTTGGATATTGCTTTTGTAGAGTTCAATTCCGGGTGGGCAGTTACAGATAAAATGCTAAGTGCATCAGATACAAATGCTATATATAGTGCGGCTACGGCGAGCGAATTTTACGAAGGTGCATTGACAAACAAATATGGAGCAACAACAGGTAAGCAATCAGGTAAGATATTAAGCACAAGCGTTTCCATTGATGTTGAGTATGATAGTGGAAATAAATTGATAACTGATGTTTTTAAATTTTCCAATAAAACTGAAGGTGGGGATAGTGGAGGACCCGTTGGTAAACAGCAAACCAAACAGGTCTTTAGACTATATGGAATAACTTTTGCGGGTCCCAAGAATACTAATACTTACGGATATGGAATTAAATTGAGCAACATTAAAAAAGCCTATAATATCAAAGTTTATGGGACAAATGGTTGGTCATAATTTCTTTAACAACAGTCAAATCTAAATGCTACGCTGACTCATATGTTCTTCAAACTCGATACAGTTTGAAGAAAAACACGGCACGATCGAAAACGATATGAAATAAAGCAAGTAAATAAAAACCGTGCAGTCCGAAAACTGCACGGTTTTTTTGAAGGACAGGGACAAAGGCAAACGGTCAATTCTATATCATGAACTGACTAAATCTGCCAAAGCCCCAAAATTCTATTGACAAATTTTAATAAAATATGATAACATATTGGTAAGAAAACTATGCTTTTTGTAAAACGGGGGATATAGTGGGGGAGAAGCGTAGCATATCCTGAGCAGGCGCTGTATCCGACGAACGGGGGACGGATGCGGCGCCTGGCTTTTTTAAAAAGTAGTTCGGTATGCTATGCAACGCCGGTTGAAGCGACACTTCAAACCCGAACGGCAGAACAAGACGGGAGGCAGAGCAGCATATCTTGATTTCTCTGTTGCGGCGCTGAAAAGAAGGGGATTGATTATGAAAACACAGTATTCGATTCGTCTGTACCGTTCGTGGCGGTTTTACCTATTGTGCGTGCTGATTTTATGTATTTCGCTGTTGTCGCTTATCTGGAATTTCTACATACTTGCACGCGTGGGCTTTACCGAAATGTTTTTCCCGTATAAAAATGCAGTTATCCCGCAGGAGACCTTGGAGCAAATGCAGAGCATATACGGGGATTTATTTTTGGGGCAGCAAAACAATAATATGGCGTTTGTGGAGGGCGTGATCGCCGTTGTCGCCTATGTCTTAAGTCAGATCGAGTATTTAGCCGTGAGCGTGCTTGCGGCGATCGCGCTGTTCGGCAACCGGCTGTATGTGCGCGAGGATGACACGCACATCTACTTCGCACCGCGATTGTTTTTCCGCGTCGCCAAACGGGATATTTGTAAAATCGAGCCCGTCGCGGTGGAAGAGCTTGGTTTTTGGGATCGGCTTTCAAGCTGCAATTTCAGCAGGAAATACCTGTATTATTTTACCTGCTATGACACGGTGCTGATCCTCTCCTCCAAGGATGAGGCGGGTATGGCAAAGCTCACAGCGGATATACAGTCGCGTCATAATTTGACCGAGAAAGAGGAGTTCGGCGAGGAAGCCAAGCGGTTTACCTGGTGGGAAGTGCTGTTTCTGTTGTGGCTGTGTTCGCAAATCTATTTCACGGTGATCTCTTTTATCCGAGGGTGGTAATGCTCGGGAAATCGCTCAGGTATAAATACGGTTCTATTCGAGGGGGATAAACATGGAAAAAACATATACTCGCAAGCAGCTTCTCTGCCGGTATATTTTCTGTGTGCTTTTCAAATTGATTCTTCTGCTCGCGGCGATTTGGGTTTTACAGGAGATAACAAACGGTGTAGACTACGTTTCCATGATGTCGCTGTATTATTGGCTGCCAATTCTATGCGCCGCCGTGCTTTGGGGCTTGTGCCGGGAAGTACCTTATTTTGTGACGCTGCTGCGCCACCGGGATTTGACCGGCAACCGCAAGACGGTGCGCGCCCTGTACCCGAAAAAGCTCAAGGTGCTTTTGAACATACCGGCTGTGCTGTTTGCGCTTGTTTTTGTTTTTGTCAGCTACAGCGAAGCGTATTTCGGCTTTTTTCATCAAAGCACAAAGTCGCAGGAACTGCTGCAACGGTTCGCGCTGGAAAATTTTACGGCGTATACTTATGCAGAAAGCACACCTGCGTTCCAATGGGGTGGGGATGAATATGAGTTCTACTCGGTCTATTTGCTGAATTGGTCCGAATCCTATGATTACGGCGTCGCGAAAACGGATGATACCGAACAGAAACAGGAAAACGCGGGAGGACGGGTTTCCATATTATACATGGATAATGTTCCGCAGTGGCTTGCAGATCAGGAATACGCACACTTACAGGAAATCACAAACAGCGGCTTTAGCATTTTTGACGACGAAGAGGATATGAAAATGCGTAATACGCTGCATCCGTTGGAAATAGACGGCTGCACAGGGTTTTGGCGGCAGATCCCAAGAGAGACGGGACAGGAATATTGCGTGACGCTGCTGGGGGAGAATCGGTTTTTGGATTTATGGCTTTCTGCAAACAGTGGGGAAATCGACCTTGAAAAGCTGATTGAAGAAGCCACCGCGCAAATGCAGGCTGCGTAGCGAACAAAATGCCGCCCATTTTCCTGTTGTGCAGCCGTAAATCCATGCAACAAAATGTTGCATGGGAAAAATCGTTGCAAAACATTGACAAAATTCCATAAAAATGCTAATCTGCCAATAGAGGAAAATATTTATTTTTTCCAACAAGAGGGTAGAGCGAGGACAATTCCATAGCAAAAACACAACGGCGCTGTATCCGACCAAAGCGAAACGGGTACAGCGCCGTTTCAATATGTGACGAATTTGCACATAAATTTTAACCGGCGAGCTTCTGAAAGAGGGGCAGCGATAGTATGACAAAAAGCGTTGTTCGATTTTCCGTTATCCGGCTGATTTTGTCGGCCGTGAATTTCTTTTCGATCGGCGGCATGCTCCTCTTCTTTTTAACGGAAGGGACGGTGCATGTTCCGTTCCTTGTGGTTTACATGCTCTTGAATATCGCCGTTGGTGTCGTAATGGAGCGAATTTTGCGACGGAATTTGCACATTGGGTTTTATACTGTAGAACACAATGCGGAGGAAAGGAAAATGCAGAAATTTAAACGATTTGCATGGAACACCTTGTGCGCCACAGGCGTATGGATCTTATACAATACATTTTTTCTGTTTATACATATTCTGTATGACTTTAGCACAATAGAGTGGGATTTCGGCTTTGAGCCGATGCCGGTTTTTTATGATACGGTCGTGCCTGTCATATTGCTCTTCCTGTATGTATTATCCTTCATAGGCTTTTTCTTCCTGGGCAAAACCAAGCTTGCAGCAACCGGGTCGCACATGCTGAATTTTATGTCAGTGGCTTTAGGCTATGCGTTTTTGTGGGCGCTTGTGGGGTGGGTGTTTGATTCCGAGCATACGAGCATGGTTATGACAAATTTCCCCATCATCTGTGTAGCGGATGCGTTCAATTCCGATAGTATTTACGACCTGCACTATGATGTACAGGCAAACGCTTTTGTCATGGCGATCCCGTTTATTTGCATGTGTATAGGCCTTACGGTGCGGCAAATTATCAAGCATAGAAGACGCAGCAGCGCTGCGTAACGGCACAAGCGCCTATTGTTCAGCTAAAGGAGTACCGCCTAAAAGAGGTGTAAACCGTGATCCCCGGCTACATCGGCAATACCTTGATTTATATGGCGATCACCGCCGCAGTGTATCTGCCTTTTCGTATTTTATTCGTAAAACGCACGGGACGGCGCACGCCGCTGTGGCGTGAGGCAAGCCTTATGCTGCTTTGGATGCTGGTTGTCGGCATCGTGTCGCAGACGGTGTTCCCGCGCATATTGATCGGCGTCACCGACGGCGGCGAATGGTATTTTGACGCCAATGTACCTCCGCGTACCGCGCCGAATTTTATCCCGTTGCGCACGATTTGGCTTTTTTGGGAGCGTCGCGCGGATTCCTCGGCTTGGGCGTCTATCTCTCTGCTGAATCTCGCGGGCAACGTGCTGCTGTTCGTCCCTGTCGGCGTACTGCTCCCGCTTGCGTATCCGAAATGTGATTGCTTTAGGACGCTCTTCCTTTGGTCGCTCGGCGGGATCGTTTGCATTGAAACGCTGCAATATTTTTTCGGCAGGGTCGCCGATGTGGACGACGTGATCTTGAACGTCGCGGGCATCCTGCTCGGCTTCGGCGTCTATCGGCTGTGCCGCAAGCTCGCTGCACAGATATCCGCCCGCGTCGGCAGGCATCGGAATGGGGCGTGACTTTATAAATACATCAGAGTCCGCTTGCCCATGCTGCTTGCCGCTGCCGTGAAAATGCAGGCGATATAGCTCGAAGGAAGCTCTGCACAAAGACGAAAAAAGGGGAGAAGTATGGATATTGTCGCTTTGGTCTTGTGGATTTTATACGGTATTCTGCGTTGTGGGTACGGTGCATATCATATGGAAAAACAAATTCCAATATCCTGAGTATAAAAAGTCCCCCGAAACCCTTGATAAATCAAGATTTTCGGGGGATTTCTCTTGGTGAGCCATCGGAGATTCGAACTCCGGACACCTTGATTAAAAGTCAAGTGCTCTACCGACTGAGCTAATGGCTCATAAAAAGCGGCTTGCGCATATGCAGGGCCGCTGATTTTCAGAACAATGCATTAAAAGAACAGCATCAAAAGCGTTGCGGCAAACGCCAGCACAAAGAAGAAAATCGCGATATACTTGGTGGCTTTTGCCAAAATGGCTTCACGCGTTCTGCCCTTGTTCTTGCCGAAGAAAGTGTCAGCTCCGCCGCCGGTGATCGCACCGGACAGACCGCCCTCGCGGCTCTTCTGCATCAAAACGACCACAATGGTCGCGATTGACAAAAGGATCAGCACCACACCGAGAATGATTTCAAGAGCGCCCATATTTCAACCTCCGTTCGACAGGATAGTTTTTCAATGCCTTGGTATTCTATCACACCACGCATAAAAATGCAAGCCTTTTTTCACTTTTTGCTCGATTTTACGCGCGGAGGATTTTCTGCGTGCGGTATGTGCAGTTCTTGCCAAACGGCATCAAGATTGCGACATTAAAACTTTTTCCTTATGTGCCGCGTATAAACGCCCTATTGGCGCATATGCTAACAGAGCAAAAGTTACGGTTCATTTCTGCGTTTGCATCGAACTTTTGCACCGCCTGCGTATTTTGCGCGGGCGGTTTCCCTTTTTTGGAGCAGAATAGAAGGTTGAAGAAAAATACCGCGCCGCATTTGCGCGGCGCGGCGGGACAAACGCTTACTTGCTTTTGGGCTTTGCGAGAAGTGAAACAATGATCCCAGACAGGATCGCCGCCGTAATTCCTGCACTGCCCGCAGAAAGCGGCCCCGTGAGCACGCCCAAAAGCCCCTGCTCGCGGATGGCTTCTTTCGTGCCCTGCACCAGCGTATTGCCGAAGCCCGTCAGCGGCACGCTCGCACCGGCGCCCGCCCAATCCACCAGCGGCTGGTAAAGGCCGAGTCCGCCGAGTACGACGCCGAGCACCACGAAAAGTATCAGAATACGCGCGGGGGTTAAGTTGGTATTGTCGATCAACAGCTGCCCGATCATACAGATCAGCCCGCCGATAAGAAACGCTTTCAAAAAAATCACTGCAAATCCCTCCGTTCCTACTTTTTTCCGAAACGATTGTTTTATGCACCGCGATGTGGTACAATACGGGCGGTAAGATTTACCGCTAAAACGATGAGGTGAGGATTTGAACAGCTTACAGGATACGTATACACTTTACAACGGTGTAAAAGTGCCATGCGTTGCATTCGGCACTTGGAAAATGCCGGACGACGTCGCCGCGGCGGCGGTGTGCTGCGCCCTGCAGAACGGCTACCGCCATATCGATACGGCGGGCGCATATCAAAACGAGCCGGGCGTGGGTGAGGGTCTGCGTAAAAGCGGCGTGCCGCGCGGCGAGATCTTTCTTGTCAGCAAGCTGCCCAACGCCGACCACGGTTACGAAAAAACGATTGCAGCATGTGAACGCTCTCTGAAAAAGCTCGGAACGGACTATCTCGACGCATACCTGATCCACTGGCCCGTGCTTGTGGAAAATCAGGATCATGTATCTGAGGATCTGTGCGACACATGGCGCGCATTTGAGCGGCTTTATAAAGACGGCAAGCTGCGCGCGGCGGGGACGAGTAACTTTTTGGAAGAGCACATCGAGATCATCAAAACGAATTTTTCGATCTATCCGATGCTCAATCAGGTGCAGATGCACCCACAGTGCCCGCAGGAGGACATGGTCGCGTATTGTGAAAAAAATCATATCCTGCCCGAAGCATGGAGCCCGCTAATCCAGGGGCAGGCCTTCCGGCGCGAGCTGCTCATTGAAACGGCGGCAAAATACGGCGTGAGTGTTGCGCAGCTTTGTGTGCGCTGGCTTGTGCAGCGCGGCGTTGTGCCTGTTCCGAAATCGGCGAACCCGGAGCGTATTTGCAACAATGCGGATGTATTCGGCTTTTCGATTTCCGACGAGGATATGGAGCGCATTGCGACTTTACGCACCTACGGCATGATCGGCGACCCGCCCTCGGTGCCGCGCACGCATCAGGTGGTTGGATTTTAAATTCGTGAAAACCAAATCAAAAGGACGGATGTTCCTGCACGGAACATCCGTCCTTTTTTATGCTGTTATTTTAAGGCGTTACGCCGCAAGGTCGCGCATGCCTGCCGATGCTTGCAGGATCCAGCGCGCATCCGCAGCGGATATCCCGTCTTGTGTGTATACATTGGCGGCAAGGGCCTGCGCATAGTCCAGATACCGCATGCCTGCCGCGGCCTGCAATACCCAGCGCGCATCCAAGGCATTAATCTGCCCGTCCTTGTTGACGTCACCGAGCAGTGTCTCCACCGTAACGCGCACCACCGTGTAGGTGCCGACCGGCTGTGTGTTCCCGCTTTCGTACACATACACGGCACTGCCGTCATCGGCAAAGCCCAGCGAATACCCGACAGGCGACGTAAAGATGTCTGAGAGCGCAGCATCACTGTATACATACAGGATATTCTCCGCACGGTATACGCTGACTTGTGCGTCGGGATTCAGCAAAAGCCCGGGGGTGTAGCTTTCCGCAGCCAATGCGGGATATGTCAATACATATGACGCTGCGCCGTCGGAGGTATAGCGAACGCCGGTTGGGACATGGCTTTGCGCAAAAGTGGTTCGATCCGCTTCACTTTCAGAATAATATCGGGTCGTAGCGTCTGCGCCGATCAGGAGGTAATCGTAAAACGTACCGGCTGTGTCCGAATCGTCCCATGTAACGTCCACGGCGTACCAATTGCCGTCTTCCATCTTCACATAGTTCCACGCGTGCGGGCCGCCGGCATCGCCTATGATCTGGATGCAGGGGATCCCCTCGCGGTCACAAAGCATCTTAAAGGCTTCGGAATATCCTTCGCATACCGTGATGTGCGGCTCTAAAAAGACGCTGGTTGCGTAATACGAGGTGTCATATTGGAATAGTGTGTCATATTTCACACTGCCCGCGATCCAGTCATGGATATATTTTATCTTTTCATAGCGCGTGTTGCCGCGCACCGTAAAGTTGTCAACGACCTGCATCATGGCGGCATAATCCGAAGCGACGGCTTCCCATGAATTATAGCCGGCGGGCAAATAAAGATACGCAATCAGCCCGGTGCACTCCACATGTGAAACGGTCGCGCTGATTTTATGGGATTCTTTAACCAGATCAAGCGTGAAATTGCCCAGCCAAAACAGATCGGGGCGGTCGCTGACAATGGCGGAAAAGCCGCCGACAAGCGCTTGCAGGATCATATCTACATATTCCTGCGGAATATCCACGACCTCGTCGCCGTTTTGGTCGATGTAGATTTCCGCATCAAAAGTGATCGGTGTTGTAAGCGGGATCTCAACGGCGGCAAGCCCGGATTCCTGTACGGACGGCTGCTGCGCAAACGCGGTTACGTCTTGGACTGCCAACGCGTCGTAGACATCTTTTTGCATCCGGTTCAGGCTTGTATAAAAAAGATACGGTGCGTCCGGATCGCCGGTTTGGAACTGTGCCGCTGTAATGGCAGAAGCACCGTTTGCGTTTACGGCAGGTGCCGGATATGTACGGTCAAGCTCATAAACGCCGTCGATGCCGCGGACAAGGACTTCATCGGTCGCCGCCGCGATAGCCCCGATTCCCAATGTGCCGAGCAGCAGCGCAAGAGCAAGCAGCAGGCTTACCCATTTGACCTTTTCCATGTGCATGTACCCCCTTGGATAAATTTTATGGTTTGCCGTTTTTGTACGGCGCCTTAACGATTTTGCAAAAGTGCCGAAAGCTCGTCCATAAACGCGTTGATGTCACGGAAATGGCGATACACGGACGCGAAGCGCACATAGGCGACCTCGTCGATGTCCTTGAGCTTGTCCATGGCGAGTTCCCCGATGCGCATAGATGTCACCTCGCGGTCGAGCGAATTTTGCAGGCTGCTTTCGATGTCGTCCACAGCCTTTTCAAGCGTCTCCATGGCAACGGGACGCTTTTCGCACGCGCGCAGCATGCCGCGCAGCAGCTTGCTGCGGTCGAACGCTTCGCGCGACTTGTCCTTTTTGATGACTAAGATCGGCACGCTTTCGATGATCTCATAGGTCGTAAAGCGTTTTTTGCATTGCAGGCATTCGCGGCGGCGGCGAATACGCTCGCCCTCATCCGTGGGGCGCGAGTCAATGACCTTGCTTTCCTCATAACCGCAAAACGGGCACTTCAAACGGCATCACATCCCTGTTCAAATTCCAAGCATCTGCCGAACGGCAGGATGCATTTTTACTATATATTGTTAGTATATCAAATAAAAACCACAAAGTAAAGTAACAAAACCTTACAACCATTCGGAAAGCTGCGCGGCGGACGTACGGATCTGCTCGGGTGTATCGTAGCTTTTCTCATACAGCTCGATCATGTAATCGCCCTTGTAGCCCTTATCCCGCATAAAGCGGAAAAACTTCGGAAAATCAAATCTCGCACCGGCGCACAGCGGCACAACGCAATCCTTTTCATTTGTGTAATCACTGATGTGAATGTGTGCAATATTGTCTGCAAACGTTTCGGCAAACACATACGGGTCTATGCCCGTTCTGCGCGCCTGCTTGATATCCAGTACCATGTGGAAATGATCCCCGAGGGCGGCGCGCATGCGCGTCAAAAAGTCGGGACTTTCCGAACGGTAGTGCACCACATTTTCCTGGCAGAGCGTGATACCCGCCTCGCGTCCGAGGGTGTAAAGTGTATCAAAGCGTTCAAACACCTGCTCGTCGGGGATGCTGCCGGGGATCTTTGACCCATGCATAACGAGCAGCTCTGCGCCTAAGACCCCCATGCCGTAAAAATAGCGTTTGAAATCCTCAATACTATCATAAAACCGGCGCTCATAGGAACTGAAAAAATAATAGGATTCCGTAAACGAGGCATAGGTGTGCAGGCTTTTGACCCGCAGTGAATACTGCGTGCAGATGTTTTGAAGCATATCCATAAACGGCTTTCGCAGCTCTGTGGGGGAGTTGATGAAGATCTCCGTGCAGTCTGCGCCGAGTTCGCCAACCATGCGCAGCGAATCCTCCGTTGTCTGCGGATAAAAACAAGATGTTGAGATCCCGATTGCCATCGCGCCTGCGCCCTTTCCTGCATTAACCGCGCCTGCCAATATTTGTGCATTGTAAAGACGCGCATGATATTTTACTATTAGTATTGTAATAGGGAGGCGCATAAAAATGCAAGCGTTATTTCCGGAAATCCGCAGTTTTTTAAAAAGTTTTTCCCCTGTTACCGTACGAATTCTGCGCTGGGGGGTGCCGTTTGTGCTCGGCATGCTGTTATCGGGGGTTGTGTGCCGTCTGCTTGCGGGGACGGTCGGGGAATTTGACAAAATGCTGCGCATGTCCGAAGAACTGCTTTTGTGCGGTAAGGAGATGCTCGGCGCGGTGGGCGTAGGCGCACTTGTCTTGCAGCTGTTTCTGACGGCATATGCGTACGATCACCCGCAGAACGGCGAATAGCGCTACATAGGGTGGGGGTGGGGAAAGCGGAAAGAACGCAAACAGGAGAAAGGAGTTTTCGCGTGCAAAAATACGGAACGCCTGATTTTGTAAGGGTCGAATTTGAACTGGACGATGTTTTGACCGTTTCGGTCGGGACGCAGGTGTTAGACGGCGGCAATGAGGCCTGGCTGGATGCCTGAAACCGAAAAGCAAAGGGCCGCACGGCGCTGCAGCGCCGTGCGGCCCTTTTCGTGCAAGGAAAAGCGATTTGAAATTTCTTTGTGCGTTTTTGCAAACAAGCAGGCAGGGAGTTACGCCTGCGGCAAAACGATGCGGATGCCAAGCACGCCGTCGCCGGCAGCCACGGTGACCAGAACGCCGTCTTTTTCAAGAAGCACGCCCGCAGAAGCATCATTTGCCGTTTGTTCCGTGACCGCAAAGCCATTGTTGATCAGCATATCCACATACGCGTCGCCCTGCTCGCGGGTCACATCCGTCAAAAACACGGCATACTGCGTGTCCGCAGGCCCGACCAACGCATAGTCGGGCGTGCCGTACTGCGGCGCAGGCAAAGCGGCGGTATATTCGTTCTGCGGCCAGCTGTTGAGCGTTTCACGCACAGGCTGGGCGGGCGTGGTCGTCCCCGTGTTTTCGGAAGTCCCGCCGCAGCCGTAAAGTGCGGCGCAAAGAAACAGAAGCACCGCGCTCAGCGCTGCGGCACAGCGAATGTTTTTCATCCCATTCTCCTCTGATCAGAACAGCCCGCCCGAAAAGCCCCAGGTGTCTGTGAATACAAATTTGACGTAGCACCGGGCAGGGGGAACGTCGAGTTCTTCGGACAAAATCGTGCAAAGCTCCGCTGTAAGGGCGTTGCACGCGTCACGATTCGCTTTGCCGAACACGCTGACCTCACACATGGCAACGGGCGCATCGTTTGTTCCCTGAAAATACATATCGCAGTTCCCGTCGAGTCGAACCATCAAATACGTTTCGCTTTTGCCGGGCAGCAGGGCAATGGCTTTGCCGAGCCGCGCTTTTACGGCGTCTGCCTTCGCTTCGGAAATGGCTTCGGTAGTGCTGACATGGATATACGGCATAAAAATACCTCCAAAATGAAATCATTTCTTATAAACGGCGCGGTGCGATACCGCGTTGCCGCAGTCGATCTTACGAAACCCCGCCTGCTCGTAAATGCGGATCGCGGTGGGGTTTTCGGAATAGAGAAAGGTTGGCTTTGTCATCCGCGACACCATAAAGGAGATCAGCTCGCGCGCAAACCCGCGGCAGCGGAATTTTTGTGCGGTCTCCACAAGGTCGAAAAAGGTCATGCCGTAGGGCGAATCCGCCGCCATCGCGATACAGGCGGGCGCACCTTCGTAATATCCGACATAAACGCTGCACAGCGGATTTCGGATGCAGCGCGAAAGCAGGCGGCGCATGCGGTTGATCGTGTCGGGGTCTTCTTCCATATACATCCCATAAAGATTGTGAAGCAATGTGCCCGTCACGTCAATGGCATCCGTCAATTTCCGAATCTCCAGAAGATCGGTTTTCGGGATGCGGTTTTCCTCGGTCAGTAAAAGGTGCTGAAATTCGCCGCAGGAATACAGTTGAAACCCTGCGTGCTCGAGTGTCTGCGCAAAGCGTTCGCGCTGCCCGTCTAACAGGTATATGCGCGCCTCCCGCCCTTTTTGCAGGTAAAAATCCCGAATCGTGGGAAGCGCTTCCGAAAAACGCGCATCGTCCAATATGACCGCGTGGTTCGCATCGTGCTGCGTCGGATTATCATCCGCCCAAAACAGCACGCCCCAGTCGGTCTTTTGCATGTCGGCGTAAATATACGGTGCATACACATCCGACAGCATAATGCAATCCTTTATATTCATTTTTATGCTCCGAAAGGTTTGTCGTTTTCTTATGCCTGCGCGGTGCGGTCCTCGAGCGCCCGGCGTATCGCGCCGAACAGGGAAAGCGCATCCGCAGACGGCAGGTCGTAGCCGTAATGCCAGACCATGACGCCGCCCAAGTCCGCGTCGAGCGCGTAGGCGGTCTTGTCGTAGACCGTCTGCCACCCGTTGTAATACCGCGCAGGCGACTGTGCGCCCTGCGTTTCCGGGCAGTTCGCGAGTGTGCCTTGTGCGATGTTGCATGATGTGCCGAGCGTGTGCGCTTCCTCCGAATAGGCGTACCAATACAAGCCGCCGTCCACGGGGCGCGCATAAAACGGCATGCCGAGATCCAGCCGCCTGCGTGCAAAGCCAAGGCTTTGGTAATTGGCGACTAAGCTGCTTGTCGTGTTCCCAAAAGCGGCATGATGACCGTCCGCGTCAAAGGCATCGTAGCCCATGATCTCCGCAACGTCCAGCGGGCGCGCAAGCAGCGCTTCCCACAAATTTTTCCAAACGGGCACCGCCGCGCCGAGCACAAAACGTCCGTTGATTTTCTTTTTCAAAGCGGCAAGGAAACGGCTGAACGTAAGCCAGTCTTTCAGGCGGCGCGGGTATTCGTAATCAAAAAAGATACCGTCAAAGCCGTTTGTCTCGATCAATTGCAGAATGGCGGCAATCAGCGTATTGCGGTTCTTGCCGAACGCGAGGTTATGCTGTTCGCATCTTTCGTCTGCCATACCCGCATTGGGACCGAGAAAGTTACAGTGGATGCGCACGCCGCGGTCGCCGACGGCTTCACGCAGGTTTTGAATCGCCGTTTGGAACACGGTCTTACCGTCGGCCTTTGTGCCGTCCTCGGCTTCCAAATCGGGATAATATAATGTCCCGTCCGCAGAAAAGCGCACTGCGCCGAAGAAAATAACATCGGTAATGCAGCCGAGACTGCCTGCGCGGGCACGCAGCGCGTTTGTATCATATGCGGTCTCCGCCGTCAAGTACGCCGTTACGCGGAAGTCGGGAACACGTTTCTTAGGCACGCAATAGGCTTCTACGCTTGTCAGTGTAAATCGGGTTTCGGCCTGTCGGACGGTGACACGCAGTGCCGTGGTCTCGACTTCGGGAAATGCGCAGTAACGGTATTCACCGATCTTGTCATCCTGCGCATAAATTTGTCGAAATTTGCCGTCGATCTTCGCCTCCACGGAGAACCCGCGGCAGCTTGTGCCGTTCTCACGCAGGATCACGGTGTTGACAGTTGTCAGTGCGGAAAATTCTGCGGTAAACGTCGCGCCGGCATGACCCGAAAAGCCATTCCCGGCGCGTTCGCCGCCGTGAACGGTGACCGACGCGTTTTGCAGCAGGTTTTCTCCCGGAGAAAATGCAGCGCTGTTTGAGCCGTTGCGTGCCATAGATCACATGTCCTTTCTGTACCGGGGTTCCGAAAAAGGCTTCCTCACGCCTGCACCGTTCTGTCCTCGATCGCCTGTGCCATGGCGCCGAACAGAGAAAGCTCGTCTTCATAGGGCAAGTCGCAGCCGTAATGCCAGACCATCACGCCGCCGAGCCCCGTGTCGATCGCATAGGCAGTCTTGTCATAAACCATTTGCCAGCCGTTATAATAGCGGTCGGGTGTGTTCTCCTCCTCGGTTTCGGGACAACCCTCCAAAAGCCCCTCGGCTACGTTCTGATATTTCCCAAGCTGCCGAGCGTCGCCGGAATAGGTGTACCAGTATTCACCGCCGTCTATGGGACGGGAGAAAAACGGCATGCCCAGATCCATTTTATCCGCAGAATAGCCAAGGCTCAGGTAGTCGCCGATGACGCCGCTTGCCGTGCGTGCGAAGGAGGCGTGATGCCCGTCCTCTGCATCAAATGCATCATATCCCATGACCTCTACGGTGTCTACCGAACGGCTCAGAAAGATCTCCCACAGATTTTTCCAAACAGGCACCGCCGCGCCGAGCTGATACTGCCCGTTGATCTCTTCTTTGAGCGCCGAAAGGAAACGGCTGAACGTGAACCAGTCCTTGAGACGGCGCGGATATTCGTAGTCAAAATAGATCCCGTCGAAATCATTTGCCGCCGTGAACTCCAAAAGCGCCGCGATCAGGGTGTCCCGGTTGTCGCCAAACGCCAGATTGTGCTGGTCGCATTTTGCGTTCGCCGCATTTTCGGAGGCTGTCCCTTCGGGGGCGTCGGGACCAATAAAGTTGCAATGGATGCGTACGTCGCGGCCTCCGATGACCTCACGCAGATTTTGAAGCGCCGTTTGGAAGACCGTCTCACCGTCCGCCGTCGTCCCATCCCCGAGATCCAGATCGGGGTAATACAGCGTGCCGTCTGCTGCAAAGCGTACCGCGCCGAACAGGATAACATCTGTGATCACATCAAAACTGCCCGCCTGTGTGCGAAGACCTTCCAAATCATAGGCAGTCGCCGCAGTTATGTAGGTCGTTACACGGAAGTCCTCCGCCGCTTTGCGCTCTGAAGAAAAAGCCTCTACATCCTCTATTGTGAAAGGTGCGTCGGCGCCCTGTATGGTGATGCGCAGTGCTGTGGTTTCGACTTCGGGGAATGCACAGTAACGGTATTCGCCGATCTTATCATCCTGCGCGTAGATTTGCGTGTATGCGCCGTCCACCAGCGCTTCAATGGAAAACCCGCGGCAGTTTGCGCCGTCCTCACGCAGAACAACGGTGTTCAAGGTGACCGGCGCGGAAAGCTCCGCTGTGTACGCTGTTCCGGCCGTGCCCGTAAAGCCGTCGCCCGATACTTCACCGTTTGTCACGGAGACAACCGCGTTTTCCAGCAGGTTCTGTTCCGGCTTGATCTCCGCCTTGCTTGCATTGCTAAAAGAAAGCGCGGTGCAGACCAGCGCGAAGACAAGCAGAAAACATACAACGGTAAACAGAACGCGTAGCACTTTTTTTGCCTTAGAGCCCTTGCGGGTCGCGTGTTCGCTCGGCTTGCTTTGCGGTGTGGATCTTTTGTTTGACATCGTGAAACCCCTTTGTTTTCAGCATTTTTGTATACGCACAAAAAAATCGAACCGATCGTTCGGATTTAAGTCTATTATGCCAAATTAACCCGTGTGCGTCAAGCAAAACACCGCCTGCAGTTTGCATTTTTTTATAAAAGTTAGTATAATAAAAGCATCCTATTGGCAAAGGAAGTTTTTATGGAAAATATAAATCGGAATATTGCCCTGCTGATTGACTCAGACAATATTTCTCCCCGGTATATCGAAACGGTGTTCGATGAGCTGAAATCCATCGGGACGGTCACCGTAAAACGCATTTACGGCGATTGGACGCGCGACGATGTGAAAAGCTGGAAGAACGTTCTGCCGGAATATGCCATCCAGCCCATGCAGCAGTTTGCCAATACCGTGGGCAAAAATTCCACGGATTCCGCCATGATCATCGATGCGATGGACATCCTCTACCGCGATACAGTGGATGTGTTCTGCCTTGCCTCGAGCGACAGCGATTTTACCCGCCTTGCAGTGCGCCTGCGCGAAAGCGGCAAGCAGGTCGTCGGCATGGGCGAGAGCAAAACGCCGAAGGCGTTCGTCAACGCCTGCGACTCGTTCCGGTATCTGGACGTTTTAAGCGGCAAAACGGATGACGAGCCCGCTTCCAATGAAAGCAGCATCACCCCGCGCATGGAGATCGAGCAGGAGATCCTTTCCATGCTCTCCCGCGGGGAGGCGGGTGCGCGCGTGCTCATCAGCGTTGTCAAGGAATATTTGCAGCGCAAGTTCCCTGATTTTGACGAGCGCAACTACGGATTTTCCAAGTTTTCAAGCTTTTTGAAATCCTTCAGCAGCTTCCGCGTCGTGCTTGACGGCGCGCACAACCTTTGTTTGTGTCAGGAACGCTCCGTGCGCCGGGAGGAGATCGAGGCTTATGTGAAATCCCTGTTACAGAAAAGCCGCGCAAAGCGCATGAACATCGGCGAGATCAATACCCGCCTGGCCGAACGGTTCAAGGACTTTTCCGTCAAGGCATACGGCTATCGGCAGATCAAGCTGTTCCTGTCGGACATCGACGGCGTAGAGATCGAGGACTGCGATCTGGTGCTCAAATAACAGCTCTCCATATGGAAAAAGCAGCATCTCCGTTTTTGGGAGACGCTGCTTTTTTATAGAAAGCGCGGTTTGTCAAATGATTTTCTGTGCGGGCGTTCGGCAGGACAGATCGACCAGAGAACGGCGTTTGATGAAATAGATGATCAGCAGCGGCACATCGGCGAGCATCCACGCCATAGGGCCTGCCAGACAAACGGCAGGGAATCCGAATCGGCCTGCGAGCACAAACGCGACCAATACGCGGCCGACCAGCTCCGCAGTTCCTGCAAGCACGGAGGTGTAGCCGTAGCCGAGCCCTTGTAAAAAGTTGCGGAACACAAACAGCACTGCCAACGCCCAGTAAAAACAGGCGAGCGTGCGCAGATAGGTTTCGGCAAACGGCAGGATCTGCGCAGCGGAATCGGTGATAAATACGGCGCACACACTGCGTCCGCAGAACCATAAAAACAGCGATGCGGCTGCGGAAAGGGCAAGATCCAGCAGGAAAATACGCCGCACGGAATAGAGAATCCTGCCGTACTGCTTTGCACCGCGGTTCTGTGCGGTGAATGTTGAAAGCGCAACGCCGAGTGCGGACATGGTCACATTGACAATGTTTTCCGCACGGCTGCCGGCCGTGACGGCGGCAACGGCGTATTCGCCGAAGCGGTTGACTGCGCTTTGCAGGATCATGGACCCTACCGCCGTAACGGAGAGCTGCAGCGCCATGGGAAGCCCCATGGAAAGCAGTGCGCGGCAGACCGTGCGGTCAGGGATCAGGTCGGATTTTTGTATGTGCAGCTCCGGGTGCGCGCGCCAAATCAGAACGGCGCACAGCAGTACCGAGACGCCGTTGCCGATCGCGCTTGCCACGGCGACGCCGGCAATGGTCCAGTGCAGCACAAGCACAAAAAACAGATCGAGCGCCACGTTGACAAGCGAAGACAAAATCAAAAACAGAAGCGGCGAACGGCTGTCGCCGAGCGCGCGCAGCATGGCAGACATCATGTTGTACAGCATCATAAATACGATGCTGCAATACAGGATGACCGCATAGGTGTTCGCGTCCTCCAAAATGCTTTCCGGCGTATCAATGAGCCGCAGCAGCGGGCGCGAGAGGCTTAAAGCGACAGCGGTGAGTACGGCCGAAAGCGTCAGCGACAGAAACAAAGCATTGCCGAAACACTTTTTGACGCGGGGAATATCTCCCGCACCGTAGCTTTCCGCCACGGGGATGGCAAAACCGCTTGTCAGTCCGAACGCAAAGCCGACGAGCAGCGAGTTGACCGGCCCCACCGCGCCCACGGCGGCAAGCGCCGAGGAGCTGACGAAGCGCCCGACCACGATGGAGTCTGCGATATTGTAAAACAGTTGAAAAACATTGCCGAGCATCAACGGAAGGG
Source organism: uncultured Clostridia bacterium (assembly GCA_944384995.1). Taxonomy (GTDB): domain Bacteria; phylum Bacillota; class Clostridia; order Oscillospirales; family Acutalibacteraceae; genus Fimenecus. The sequence continues at coordinate 69,897 of CALWVN010000003.1, forward strand.
AAAAGCGGAGTACCGCTTTTACGGGGCTGCCCTTAAGCATATCGACGCGCATGCTGCACGCCCCCTTTTGCCGTATTTTTCCAGAATCTTAGCACCGCATTTTTACAAAGTCAAGGCTTTTTCGACAGAAAAGGGTATACGGCTGAATTTTGTAAAACGCGCTTAAAATGCTTGTAACATTTTTTGAAATTTGGTATAATTATATAAATTCTTTCCGGGGAGGCGCAATATGTACAGGCTGATTGACCATAAGGAAGAGATCAACCGTCTGCTGTCGCGCTACGGCGTGAAGTTCGGCATCTACAAAAACAACGAATTTCACGAACGGCTGTTCCCGTTTGACCCCATCCCGCGTATTTTGACTAAAAATGAGTTCGCCTTTCTCGAAAAGGGGCTTCGCCAGCGCGTCCATACGCTCAACCTGTTTCTAAACGACATTTACGGCAAAAAGCAGATCTTAAAAGACGGCGTGCTGCCCGAGGATTTCGTATATCTTTCCAAGGGCTTTCTGCCGCCGTGCGAAAACATCGCCCCGCCTGAAAGGGTCTACAACCATATTTCGGGCATCGATCTTGTGCAGGGTAAGGATATGGCTTGGTATGTGCTCGAGGACAATTTGCGTATCCCCTCGGGCGCGTCGTACCCAATGATCGCGCGCGACCTGTGCCGCCGCGCCGCGCCCGATACATTTGAAACGAACGCCGTGACCGACAACCGTGATTACGGCAAGCTCTTAAAGCGCGTGCTTGACGATGTGAACGTCGGCGGCATCGACGTGATCTTAACCCCCGGACGCTACAACTCCGCCTTTTTCGAGCACTCCTATCTTGCCGAGCAGACGGGCGCGGTGTTCGCCATGCCGCAGGATCTGTTCGTGGAGGGCAATGTGCTGTATTACAGCGAATACTCCGGCGAGCGGCGCCGGGTGGGCACGGTTTACCGCCGCATCTCCGACGAATACATCGACCCCATGACTTTTTTGCCCGATTCGCTTTTGGGCGTGCCGCATCTCCTGGACGCTTACCGTGCGGGCAATGTCGCGGTCGTTAACGCGCCGGGCAACGGCGTGGCGGACGATAAGGGGATCTATTACTTTGTTCCCGAGATGATCCGTTACTACCTCGGCGAAGAGCCGATTTTACAAAACGCACCGACGTATCTGCCGTATTATGAAACGGACCGCGCTTATGTGCTCGAACACCTCGATCGCTTAGTCGTCAAGGATGTGTCCGAAGCGGGCGGCTACGGCGTGGTGTTCGGAAGCGGTCTGACCAAAGACGAACGGCAAAAGCTTGCCGATGCGATCCGGGAAAACCCGCGCCGCTTTATCGCGCAGGAGGTCGTAGATTTCCGTGAGCTGACCGTTGCCGAAGCGGGGCAGGTGACGACCCGCAAGGCAGACCTGCGCGCGTTTGTTTTGTATGGGAAAGAGATCACGGTCTGGAAAAGCGGCCTGACGCGCTATGCGCGTGAGGCAGGCTCGTATGTGGTCAATTCTTCGCAGGGAGGAGGCTTTAAGGATACATGGGTATTATCTCGATAAAATCCACCGACAATCTGTTCTGGCTTGGGCGGTATGTGGAGCGCGTGTTTACTACGCTTAAAATGTTTTCCGAATGCTACGACGTGCTCATCGACGTGGATGAAAACGCCTATATCGCTTTCCTGCAAAAGCTCGGCATCCCCAACACCTATGCGTACAAAGCCGATTTTATCACCAATTTCCTGTTCGATGAGAACAACCCCAATTCGGTGCTGAGCACACTGCTTTGCGCTTACGACAATGCCGTGATGATGCGCAATGAGATCAGCAGCGAAACCATGTCTTACATCCAGCTTGCGGTCAACGCCATGCAGCGCGGCAAGGAGAGTTCCGCGCCCATGCTCAAGCTCCAGGAGGTCTTTGACTGTATTTTTGCTTTCTGGGGTTCGGCGGATGACTACGTCGAGTCCGAAACGACGCGCAACATCCTGAAATTCGGCAGGAGCGTGGAACGCCTCGATCTGTATACGCGCTTTTCGCAGCCCGCAGCGCTCATCCGCAAGGAATTCAGTATTCTTTTGAACCGCCTTTATAAGGTTGGTGTGGACTGCAACCTTTCCGCCGTTGATACGCTGATGAAGATCATCCTCGAAAAGGATGACCTCGAAGCGGATAAGACGACCATCCAAACCGAGCTTTCGCGGCTGTTCGTCACAACGCCGCCCGATTACTACGCATAGGAGAGAGGCTTATGCAGCGCGTGGAGTTTTCCTATTCTATGAAAATCGAATTTTCCGCGCCCGTGGTGCGGCACTGCTTTTCGCTGCGGTGCCTGCCTTTTAACAACGAATGGCAGCGCATCCGGGAGCTGTTCATCGACGTTTCGCCGCACAATGTATTGACGGAGACCGCCGACGGCTTCGGCAACCGCATTCTTACAGACCGCATCACCGAGCCGCACACGCTGTTTTCCGTGTATGTCAACGGGATCGCGGAGATCGATCTGTCCGCCGCGGAACCGGAACCGTTAAACGGCATCTATAAGTACCCGTCGCAGCACACCGCGTGCGGCCCGCTTCTGACGGCGCTCGCCGAAGCGCAGCGCGCCGCCTGTGCCGATAGATCTCCGACCGAGAAAGCAAAGCTGCTTATGGAGGCGCTGCGCGCACGGTTTTCCTATAAAAGCGGTGTAACACGTGTTGAGACCACCGCCGAAGAAGCCCTCGAGCTCGGACAGGGCGTTTGTCAGGATTATGCGCATATCCTCATCGCGCTTTGCCGCGCGCTCGGTGTGCCGGCGCGCTATGTGGCAGGCATACAGGAGGGGACGGGCGAGACGCACGCCTGGGTCGAGATCTATGACAACGGGTACTGGGTCGGCATAGACCCAACCAATCACAAAATGGTGGATGAACGCTACCTGAAACTCAGCCACGGGCGCGATTTTGCCGACTGCGGTATCAACCGCGGGCTGTTTATCGGCGGCTGTACGCAAAAGCAGACGGTGGAAGCCTCGGTGCGGGTGCTGTAAACCAATATAAAGCAAATCCCTTAGGCGGCAGACGCCCCGCAGCATCGCTGCGGGGCGTCTTTGTGCCGTTTATACCGTGATCAGAACACGTTCGATTGGTTTTTCGCAATGCCGGCTTTCACGCTTTCGGGCATATCCTCCGCGTGGACATACATTTTGGAGTAGGTGCCGTCTGCATAACTGAGAATGACCACATAATCCGTGGGCTTCAGCGTCGCGCGCAGGGTCGCTTTTGAAACGATGGACTGCATCGTTGCCGCATCCGTGGCCTTATAGATCACAGGCGCTTCACTTGCGTCCATATATTCCCATTCACCGGTGAACTCCGCAAAGTGATCTTCGGTGCTGCTCATCCCTGTAAAGGAACAGGCAAAGTCCTCCTGATAAGAGGTGACATAGTCATCCAGATACGAATCCAGAAACTGCTCCGAGACCTGTGTGCCGTATACGGCGGTCAGTTCCTTATCGGCTGTCAGCGCGCTGCCGTAGCCCGCGTCGCGCAGCACTTGTAAGGTGTTTGCCATATCCTCGGTGATGAAGAATTCGGGCAGCGCCGCACTCGGCGTTTTGCCGAAGAATTCATTTTCCGATACGGTAACGGTTTGGGCGTACATTTCGCCGGGGGAAGCATAAGTGACCGCTGTGGCGCTGTTCGGTTCTTCGTCAAGCCCTTCTTCCGGCAGCAGATCGAAGCTCAAAAGCCCCAGCGTCTTGCCGTTGTAATGGTTCTCGGGAGTCTGCGCCGAAAGATCGCGGTAGAGCGCGTCTATGAGCGCCGCACGCTGCTCGGTCGTGAGCGACAGCTTTGTCTGGGTGCTCAACGTGCCGTTGTAAAGGCGAATGTCATCGCTTTCTCGTACCGCACGGATATAGCGGTAGCTTTCAAAGGCTTCCATTTCGCTGTCCGAGACGATGCTGCCGTTTACGGCGTTGCCCCTTGGAACGGGTACCTTTTCATAGCTGTCCTTAAAGACACGGTCCAGCACGGACTGCCGATAATCGGTCTCATCCGCTTTGGTCAATTCGTTAAGGATCTCGTCAGACACGCCATAGTAGTTGCGAAGCACCTCGCTGCCGTCTTTCAGCACATACACGATTTTGATCGACACGGGACGGATGCCGTTATAGTCGTTGTCCGGTACGGTCGGCTGTGTTCTGCCTGCCGCGACGAGCTTTTCGTGGATGCCGCGGACAAAGTCGATGTCCTTTGCCGTCTCATATTTGCCGACGGGCAGGGTGTTCGGGGAATCGAAGCCGCTGAACGAGAACGAAAATGCATCCGCCTTGGACGTATCGGAATAATCGGTCTGTACGGCTGTGATTTTCGCGTAACTGACTTCGTCGGTCGCCGGGATCTTGTTGGCAGCACCGAAATAGCCCGTCGCGAAGAACACGAAGATCAGTGCGGTTATGCACAGCTGGATGGGCAGCGCCACAAGCGATTTCGCAAACAGCCGCAGGTTGCGCAAAAGCATAAGGTATAAAAGCGCAAACAATACCGCAAATACGACCGCCCCTACGATCAGGGCAAACGCCATGCCGTTGTTTTCCAAAGCGGAATACGCGGTTACAAAGCCGAAGAAGGCGACAAGGAACGTACCAATGAAATTAAGCGCCTTGTTTTTGCCGATGAAGCCGCCGATCTCCGCCTTGCGGCACTTGTAGGCGAACATCCCGCCGACGAACAGCACTGCTGTCGCCGCAAGCCACAGGCAGACGGGCAGGAAATTCGGCGCGACCCAATCCATGAGCTCGCCGTTATTCACATTCATGACCTGCCCTTTTTGGTTGGCGCAGGTGTAAGTGTAAATGCCGTCCGAGAAAAAGCGCAGCGGATTGACTATGCCGAAAGAACGCGCAAGGCTCTGGGTCGTGTCCAGCCCGTTATAACTGTAAAGGCTGTCAAAATTGCTGCCCAGCGGCGTGCCGAGCACCAGCGTTTTGATGAGTTTCTCTAACGAGCTGAACAGGATCTCAGGCGTAAGCAGCAAAATGCCGGAGAACAGCACGCCCTCAAATGCCGTGCCGACGGTGGTGAACACCAGCGCCGTGAGGGTATAGGAAAATGCCGATACGGCGAACAGCCCCAAAAGCAGATAGAAAAACGCCGTGATCATATATTTGTTTACACCGAGCACTGCGATGTTTGCAATGAGAGACACTACCAGCGGCAGCGCAACGGATACGGCAATGAGCGTAAGCCCCGAAAGGTATTTCGCCGAAAAGAGCTTAGTGCGCTTAATACCGAGGCTGTAATACACGTTGACCGTTTTCTTGCCTGTAATGAAGCGGAAGGTCACAATGCCGAACAGCAGGCCGAGCCCTAAAAGCCCTACAATAATAAAGTAACGAAAGATGCCCATCATTTCCGAGGACGGCCCCAAAAGGAAGCTGTAAAGCTCCTTATAGTTGATCGTGCTGACTTCCCCGGTCTCAAAGTTCGTCGAAGTCGTATCGCGGAAAGTCATAATGGGCATTATGCAGTAAAACAGCGATAAAAACGCCGCCTGCAATACGCCGAACAGCGCATTGTCTCGCAAGCCCGTTCGGTAGGCAAAGCCGAAGTTATTTTGAAAAGATTTGGGCGAAGTCATAATCCGTTCCCTCCATTTCATCCAAGAATACTTCCTCCAAGCTCAGCGGCAGCGATTCAATCATCGCAGGGGAGAGTGCGCGCAGCTTTTCCGAAACGGCTTCCTCGTTGCCTTTGACGGTGATGGTCAGGATCTTACCGTCGGGTTTGAAGGATTTTACATCAATGCCTGCCGCGCGCAGTTGTTCTTCGGTTATGTCTTCCTTGAATACCAAACGGAATTTGGCGCGGTTTTCGCTCAGATCCGAAATGGAAGCGTCCAGCACCAGCTTTTTGCCGTTGATGAGCCCGAAGTGGTCGCAAAGTCCCTCCAGCTCGTGCAGATCGTGGGAAGAAACGATGACCGAAGCGTTGCGCTCCTCCATATATTCGTGGATCAGATTTTTGATGAGCGCGCGCTTGGCGGGGTCAAGTCCGTCAAAGGTCTCGTCAAACAGGATGAAATCGGGCTGTGTGGCAAAGCCTAAAACGATCTCCGCCTGCCGCTGCATGCCTTTGGAAAACCCGTTGATGCGCGCTTTGGTGTCCAGCCCGAACACCTCGGCGAGCTTGTGGAACGTTTCAAAGCTGAAGTCGGGATAATACCCGTTGTAAAACTTCGCCATCTTTTCCATACTCGCATACGGGCGGAAATAGATGTCGTCGGGCACATAGAACATGTGCTGCTTCATGCGCTCGTTGTCAAATGCGTCCTCACCGTCTAAGAGCACGCGCCCGCCGTCCGCCTTATACACGCCGGTAATGGTTTTTAAAAGCGTGGTTTTGCCCGCGCCGTTGTAGCCGATCAGCCCGTAAAGCGAGCCGTCGCCGACGGTAAAGCGGATGTCGCTGATCGCAGTGAAGTCGCCGAACTTTTTGGTCACGCCTTGTACTTCGATCATAGAATAACCTCCTTATTAGCTTCGGAAAAGGAACCGTACCGTTCCTTTTGCTGCCCTTATGCTACCACGCGCTGCCGGGCAGGTCAACGAAAGACGCCGTATTGTTAGGAACCTGTAACAATACGGCGTCTTTTCACGTTCAAAATTAACTTTTTCGTAAGAAATCAAAAGATTTATTGCGAAACAAGCTCGCCCTCGGCGCAGTCCGCGTCGACCCCTGTAATATGTACATGCACAAGCTTGCCCGCGGCATCTTCGCCGCCTGTAAAGCGCACCGGCGTGTAGTTTGCGGTGTAGCCGAAAAACCGCCCGCCGCACTCGCGGCTCTCGCAGAGCACCTCGACCGTTTTGCCGACCTGCCGGTGCAAAAAGCCTTGCCGCAGTTCTTCAGCCGTGTTCAGCAGCAGCGCAGCGCGGTGCTCTTTTTCGGCTTTTTCGATCTGGTCGGGAAACTGTGCAGCGCGCGTGCCGGGCCGCACGGAGTAGGGGAAGACATGGATCTTTTCAAAGCCGATGCGTTTTGCGAACGTCACGCTTTCTGAAAAATCCGTTTCCGTTTCGCCGGGGAACCCTACCATCATGTCGGTCGTCAAGGTGCAGTCGGGGAAAGCGGCGCGCAGCTTTTCGCAAAGCGCGGCGTATTCTGCGGCGGTGTAGTGCCGGTTCATGTGCCGGAGCGTGCGGTCGCACCCGCTTTGCAGGGAAATGTGAAACTGCCCGCAAAGCTTCGGGATCTTTGCCATGCGTTCGATCAAGTCGCCCGTGATATGGTCGGGTTCCAAAGAGCCCAGCCGCACGCGGGCGATTTCTTCGGGGGCGCAGGCGGCTTCGATCGCGTCGGCAAAGCTTTCACCGCTGTCCTTGCCGTAGGCAGAAAGGTTGATGCCCACGAGCACCAGCTCCCGATAACCCGATCTTGCAAGCGCTTCGCTTTCCTGTCGGATAACTTCAATGGGCTTCGAACGCACCCTGCCGCGCGCGGTGGGGATGATGCAGTAGGCACAAAAACGGTCACAGCCGTCCTCGATCTTCAAATTGGCACGCGTGCGCTCGGAGACTTTTGTGATCGGCTCTCCGCAAAACGGTTCACCGGTGCGGTGCGGAAGAATGCAGATCTGCCTTGTGCGGGTTTGCAGATAGGTTTTTAAAAGCGGCACAAGCTGTGTGTTCGTGCGGTTGCCGAGCACAATGTCCGCTTGTGTGAGCATTTCCGCCTTTTCAGGGAACGCCTGCGGCATACAGCCCGTGAGCACCACGGTACTTTCGGGAAAATTACGCTTGAGCTTTCGGACGAGCTGGCGCGTTTTGCGGTCGCTCTCGGCGGTCACGGTGCAGGAATTGACCACGAAAACATCCGCCTGCTTATCGTTCGTCGTCACCGAAAAGCCCTCGCGCTCAAGTGCCTGTGTGATCTCTTCGGTTTCATATTGATTGACCTTGCAGCCAAGTGTATACAGCTTTATGTTCATTTGGTTTCCTCTGTGATTTCCTGCAATTTACCTGTATAGCCTTGGCAGCCGGCGGCAAAGCTATATGCGGTGATGAGATGAAACGGATCCGGGAATTCTTTTGCGTCTATTCGTTCGGCGCCGTCGTGTATTGTTTGATCGAGGTCCTGTTCCGCGGCTTTACGCATTGGAGCATGGGATTAACAGGCGGCGCGGCACTTTTAGGAATCTACTGTGTCAACGAAAAATACAAGCATGCCTCCATATTTAAGCGGTGCTTGATGGGCTGCGGTATCATTACGGTGCTGGAGCTTTTGGTCGGTCTGCTTGTCAACAAGCTGTTTCGCTGGCATGTGTGGGACTACAGCGCCCGTCCGTTCAATTTGTTCGGGCAGATCTGCCCGCTTTTTTCGCTGTGCTGGTTTTTGCTGTCCTTTCCTGCGTGTATGCTGTGCAAGCTTTTGAAAAAGCAATTTGGCTTCACGCGGTAGCGTTATGCTTTTCCCATGCTGTGCTGTAAAAACGAGAACGCTTGATCGAGCCACCCTTCGGCGTCTTTTCCCTCGGCTAAACCGATACCGTGCCCGCCTGTGGGGTACAAATGCAGTTCATGGGGAACGCCGTATTGTTCGAGCGCGTCAGCAAGCATTTGGCTGTTGCGGTAGTCCACGGAGGCGTCGTCCTTATTGTGCCACAAAAAGGTGGGCGGGTATTCGGCGGAAACAAGCTGCTCGACAGATGCCGCCGCCTGCTCCTTTTTACCCGAAAACAACCCCAAAAGCCGCCGGCGCGAAAGCGCATGCGTGAGCTTCCCCATAGTGATCACGGGGTAAGAAAGCACCAGCGCAGCGGGACGCAGAGGATAGTCCTCTCCCTCGTATTTGCGTGCAAACAGCTTGTACTGTGCGCCGAAATATGCCGCCAAATGCCCGCCTGCGGAAGAACCGAGTAGTGCGATCCTGTTTTCTTCTACGCCGAACTCGTCCGTGCGGCTTTGCAAAAACTGCATCGCACGGGCAACATCGAGCATGGGGGCAGGGTAGCGTGCGGCGGCGCCGACGCGATACCACAGCACAAAGGCGTTATAGCCGCGCGCTTGCAGCGACTCGGCAATAGGCTTCCCCTCGTTTGAGTCGGAGATCATATTATACGCCCCGCCGGGCAGGATCAGCACGGACGGCGCGCTTTTCCCAACGGTATAGGCGTCCAAACACACCTTTTTCCGAGCAGGTTCTGCACGGCATTCGATTTTGTCATACAAATTATAGGTCTGCAAAGCGGTATCTGCCTCCTTATCTTTTGCAAAACGTACAGCGGTATCATAGCACAAAATATGAAAAACAACAAGGCGCACAAGAGAAAAGCCGTGCGGGGTTCAAAACAGAGCCCTGCACGGCTTGATTCAATTGTCTTTACTCACGCCGCAGCGCCTCGATGGGCGGCATTTTGGCGGCGCGCCGGGCGGGATACACACCGAAGATTACGCCGATCGCCGTCGAGAAGCCGATGGCAAGGGCTACGGTGGAAAATTTCACCGCCAGAGGGACATTCATCAGGTGCGAAACGAGCGCCGCGCCGAATACGCCGAGCAGCAGCCCTATGAGCCCGCCGATCAGGCACAGGATGATCGATTCTGTCAGGAATTGGAACAGGATCGTCGAGGTCTTTGCGCCCAAAGCCTTTCGAATGCCGATCTCGCGCGTGCGTTCGGTGATGGAGACAAGCATGATGTTCATAACGCCGATCCCGCCGACGAGCAGCGAAATGGCGCTGACCGCCGCGATGAAGATCGTAAAGACGTTGATGACCGTGTCTAAAAGGTCGATGTAGGTCGCCATGTTTGTGACCGTATAGCAGTCACGCTCATAGTTGTTGTGCCGCGCGCGCAGACAGTTGAGCGCTGCGTTGCCCGCGCCCTCCAAGTCGTTTTCGTCCGCCGCCATGATGTAGACGGTGTCGAATCGATCCGCCGACCCTGTGATCTGGGTGGAAAGCGTAGAGGGCACCATCAGCATACCGCTGCTCATCTGCCCGCCGCCGAAGGATTCCATCGTGCTCATCAGCTCCTCGGAATCGATCCCGAATGAGCTTGCCATATCCGTTACACCGATGATCCGGATCCGCGTGACAATGTTATTATAAGTAAAGTTTACATATTCGTCGACTACATCTGCCCGCCCGAACAGCTGCCGCGCGGAGGTGGCGTCGATTACACCGACCGCCCGGCCCGCGTCAAACTCCGCCTGCGTGAAATAACGCCCGTATACGCAGTCGCCGCTTGTAAGGTAACGCAGATCGGTGTTACCGCCGAGCAAAAGACCGATTGCGTCCGTATTCTCCGTAGACATAGAGCCCATGGTCATCACATACGGCGAAATGTACTCGACCGTATCGAGCTCTTTGATTGCTGCGATATCCTCTGTGGTGATATAGTCCGAAGACTGTGCTTCCGTGGCGTTTACCATGATCGAAATGGCACTGCTGCCCATTTCGCGGATCATGCCGATAATGTAATCGCGCCCGCCGTTGCCGACTGTGATGACCGCAATGACCGATGCTACGCCGATGATGATGCCCAGCATCGTTAAAAGCGAGCGCATCAGGTTTGTGCGGATACTGAAAATGGCGATGCGTATGTTTTCCCGAATATTCAAAGCATCACCGCCTCAAGACTCTACGCTGATCTTGTCGCCGTCCAACAATGTCGCTTTGGGGTTGAGAACGACCTGTTCGCCGTCGCTCAGCCCGTCAAGCACCTGATAGGCGTCGTCGGAGGCAAGCCCCAGTGTTACCGAGCGTTTGGATACGGTGCGTTCTTCAGGGTCATAAACAAACACATAATTCTCGCCGTCCTCGGTCGTAACCGCCGCCACAGGCAGAACCAGCACGTTTTCGAGCCGTTCCGTATTGATGCTCACATCCACATCGAAGCCGATGACGACGCTTTCGTCCGGTTCCATGATGCGCACCTGTACGGGCGCGCTGTTGGTTGTGGAGGCGGCGCCGCCGCCTGTCAGCGACGAGGTGATGGAACTGATGTCCAGCCCGGAAGAGGCGGTCGCCGTTGCGCTCACATAGCTGACCGTTGCCGCATATTCCTTGTCGAGCGACGTTACCGTCGCCGCTTGGCCGACGTCAAGCTTCGGCAGATCGTATTTCCCGACGGTGAAGCTTACGTACAGCGCGCCGTATTCTTCTACCACGATCCCCGTCCCGACCGAGGTGTCTGCGCCGCCGGTTGCGGAAAGAAGATCGGACAGCGCGCTCATCACGTCCGTGTCACCCGACGCCATGGAAAGCAGAGCGGAAAGATCGGTCGTACCGCTTTTGCTCTCGGCGGGCGTAAAGACCTCGCCGGCCGTCAGGTTGACTTCGGTGACGATGCCGTCCGCCGCAGCGACCCAGCCGGCGCGTAAGGATTCCACAAGGCTGTTAAAAGAATCGTAATCCGCTTTTTTTGCGTCCATAACGGATTTGTAAAGCGTCGCAAGAGTGTCGTCCGTCTGCGCTTTGTAAACCGTCTGCTGCGTTTCCAGCGAGGTCAGCTGCGCCTGCTTTTGCGCAAGCTCGACCCGTTTGGCGGCAACGGAATTTTCGATCGAATCCTTGATCGCAGCCGCATTGTTGCCGGAGGAGAGCAGTTCGGAAAGGCTTTTCAGCTGTTCTTCGGTAAAGCCGCCCTGTTCGCGAAGTGCGGCGAGCAGCTGCTCGAGCGCCGCCGTGTCGATACTGCCGGAAGCGGGCAGCGTGCTGCCCGTGCGTTCGACGGCTTCGATCTCAGCTTCCAGCTGCGCGATCTCCGATTCCAGTGTCGGGATCTGCGCCGAGACCGTGCTCAAATTATTTTCGGCGGCGGCTACGGAAGCAGCCGCTTCATCATAAGTGGCTTTTGCCTTGTCGTAAGCGGATTTGTAAGCAGTCAGTTCATCCTGCAGCGTCGAAACGTCAAAGGTCGCAAGCTGCTGCCCGGCGGAAACCCGATCGCCGACCTTCACCGAAACGGTCAGGACCTGTACGCCGGAAGCGGCAGTAAAGGTCTCCGTGTTGCCGGATTCCACCGTGCCCTGTGTTTGAAAGGTCGATTGAATATCGCCCGTTTCGACCGTCGCGACCTGATAGGCGGGCAGTTCCTCGGGACGGAACATCGAATACAGCACGGTTCCCAAAAGCGCTGCCAGCACAATGACACTGACCGCCGTAAAGGCTTTCCGCTTTTTAGACCAATTCCTTGTTCGTTTCAACAAACATCACCGCTTTCAAAAAGTTGGGGATCCAACAGAGGAGATTTTTTGCAAAACTCAGTTCAAAGCAGGATCTACAAAAGATAATTAACAACATTCTATAATATTCCGCCTGTGTTTGCCATATATTTTTGTAAAGAAAATGTGAATAAAACTTGAACAGGAGGATAAAAATTTGCAAAAACGCAAAGGACTTGCCGTGTTGCTGGCGGTGCTCGTTGTGCTGCTCGCCTCATGCACACGACAGCGCAATATGGATGCGGCGGAATTCTGCCGCCGCTTCAATGCACTACAGAACGCAGAAACGCTTACATCGGATATGTTTTTCAAAGAGACGGCGGAGGCTTCGGGCACATACGATTGCAACTTCACCTTTGCCGAGGGGCATACGGCGCTTTTAACGCTCACCGCCCGCGACGACGGTACGATCACGGCTTTGCAGCTGACCTGCATCCCGCAGGGGGAGGCGGCGTATACCGCAGAGACGTTTTCGGCACTGTATACCTGTTTCGTGCGCCTTGTGTGCGTCCTTGCCGTGTGCGACACGGAAAACGACGCGCTGGACCTTGTGCACACGGCAGGTATCGCCGAAGACCGCCTCATTTTTGCGGACAGCGGCTACACGGGCGAGACCGACGGCTTTACATACGCGCTGTTTTCGGGCGCGCAATATCTTTCCTTATTCTGCAGCCGCACGCGGTGACCGCCGCCTGCGGCTTTCGGCGAATTGCTCGAGCGCCGCGCGCGCCAAGGGGAACGGCTCTTTTTTCGCGGGGCGGCGGATCTTGCGGACAAGCTCTTCGGGCGCGCGGTCCAAAATCGGCTGTGCGACCTTTAAGATCGAAGAGGTCAATCCCTCGCGCGGCTCTTCCGTAGGCTCCGGCGCGTTCGCGGCGGCAAGCAGGGACGCCATGAACTTGCGGTGCGAATACACCTCCAGCCGTTCCACACCGCAAAGTGCTGCGAATTTTTCAAGCTCTACACACGTCTTGTAGCCATATGCATCCTGCATTTTTGCATATTCCCGCGGGCGGAAATAATACGCCTGCCCGCACAGCTTCCCAAACGCCTTGCGCGCGTCAAGATAGCCCATTTTCATACGCATTTCATTCATGCTTGTATCAAATTCAAAGGATTCGCCGAGTTCCTTCGGATCGTTCGGGCGGATATACACGATCTCGGCACAGGAAAGATCTGTTCTGTGTCCCATACCCTTCATGCTGGAAATATCCACCACGACGAAGCGGTTGTAGCCGCGTTCGCGCAAAAGCCCGATGGGCGCGTTGTCGTAAACGCCGCCGTCGAGGTAGCGTGCGCCGTCGGGGCTCTGCGTGTGCAGCCCCGGGAAGCGTGCCGACAGCATCAGATAGTCGATCAAAAGCCCTTCGTCGATCTCGTCAAGAAAAATTTCCACGGGTTTCCAAGACGACACCTGAAAGGTCACAAGTCCCAGCGGGATACCCGCGGCGCGCACCTTTTCCTCATCAATGTATTCCGCAATCAGATTGCGCGCAGGCGTTACGTCTACGCCGCCGTTTTTGACCATCTCGCGGAAGATCTGCGGGAGGTTGGAAAAGCTGAACAGGTTGTCGGGCTCCTTGAGCTCCGTCTCGATATGGATGCCGTCCTTGACTTCTGCGCGGTTCCAAAGCTCCACCGCACGGTCATAATCCCCTTGGGCGATGAGCGCGCCGTTGATTGCGCCGATGGAAACACCCGTAATGGCGTTAAACGTTACACCGAGTTCGCGCATGGCTTTCCAAGCACCGATTTGATAGGCGCCCTTTGCGCCGCCGCCAGCCAAAACAAGGCCGTACGATTTCATAGCAGTCACCTCTTTAATACATATGTAAGGGCGCGGGCTGTGTGAACTCCGGCGGCAGCGTGTGCATTTGCACGCGGCTGTCGGAAAACATCCAAACAAGCAGCAGTACGGCCAGAATTAAAAGTGCCGCTGCAAGGAGCGCCGCCGCGAACCGATTTTTCATTTTTCCAATACCTCGACCCCGTACGAAACGGGCTTGCAAAGGTGCACGTCGGAAAACCGATTTTGCAAAAGTCCTGCGCAGTGCTTCGCGTCCGCCTCCTTTGCAAACAGACCGAACACGGTCGGGCCGCTGCCACTCATAAGCGCAAGGGACGCCCCGCATTCGCGCATCACACCCTTGATGTACGGGCGCTGCGGGACTTCAATGACCTGCTCGAACACATTGCCCGCCTTTTCGCACAAAAGCCGAAAATCCCCGTTGTGCACGGCGTACAGCATGGCGTTTTTATCCAAATGCCGAAGATGCGGCGCTTCGTCGATTTTTTGGTAGGCGTTTTTGGTGGATACGTCCATATCGGGCTTGCACAGCACGACAAAGCAATCCGAAAGCGAACGCAGCGGTGCGATCACGCCGCCTTTGTCCATGCAAAGCGCCGTACCGCCGGTCAGTGCGAAGGGCACGTCTGCCCCGATGCGCTCGCCAAGCGTCAAAAGCGTATGCCGGTCAAGCTCGGGCGCAAACATCTCCCGCAGGCAGTAAAGCGTACCTGCCGCGTCGGCACTGCCGCCGGCAAGCCCCGCCGCCATGGGGATGCGTTTTTCGATGCCGATGCGCACGCCTGGATTTTCAACGCCTGTTTTCTCAAAAAACAGTTTGGCTGTCTTATAAACGATGTTGTCTTCCCCGGCGGGTACGCGGCTGTCTCCGGCTTCGACTTCAATGCCGCCCCTGCCCGTTTTTTCCACACAGACCGTGTCGAAACAGCTCACGGACTGCATCACCATAAACAGGCTGTGGTAGCCGTCAGGCAGCGTGCCGAGCACGTCCAGCATTAAATTGATCTTTGCGGCAGCATTTACTTTCATGCGGTTGACCTTTCTGAATTTCATTCGATCGGCATTTGCAGGGGCGTTCTCTGCTGGAAAAAGGTTAGCTCGGAAAAGCCCGCCGCGCGCATCACGTCGTAGGCCTCTGTGAGCCCCGCGCCGATGTGCTCGGCATAATGCGCATCCGAGCCGTAGGTGACGTATTTGCCGCCGAGTTCCCGAAAACGCTTGACCGTTTCAAATTCGGGGGAAAGCTTCCCGATGGGCTGCCGAAGCCCCGCCGTGTTGATCTCCAGCGCCTTTTGCAGCTGGGCGGTGCGCAGCAAAATCTCATCGACCTGCTGTTTGTAGTCCGCGAGGTCTACCGTGATGCCGGATTTCGCATAAAAATAGCGAAGCGGATAGGTCAAATGCGCCAGAACGTCAAAATTGCCCCACTCGAGCATCTGTAAAATCTCATCGAAATACTCCGTTAAAATCGCATGCACTTCGGCGGGATCAAAGCTTTCCATAAAATAAAAATCCTGCCTGCCGCGCAGGTTGTGCACCGAGCCGATGACCACGTCATACGGGCGGGTGCGCAAAATCTCTTCCGCGGTTTTTACATCGTAGTGCGGCTGCCCGAGCTCAATGCCGCGCAGCACCAGCACCTTGCCGCGAAAGGCGGACTGCGCCATGGTCGCCTCCATAAACGCCGCCTGCACGCGCTTGTCAAAATGCTCGGCACGGTACACGTCCGTTTCACAGTGGTCGGTCAGCGCGACAGCGCGCATGCCCTCGAATTCCGCCTGCTCGCACAAAAACATGGCGGAGTGGTTGCCGTCCGGGGAGTTGTCGGTATGCACATGCAGATCAAGCTTTCTCTGATACACGGTCTCACGTTCTTCCAGTCGAAAATTTACAACTCTATCATAGCATATTTTCGCGCGCACGCCTATCTTTTTTTGAAAAAAATCAAAAAGTCCCTGTCCAAACCGGCAAAAGTATGGTAATATGGTAAAAAACTTTTCGGAGGGCAGCTTATGCGTGCAATCATTACGGTTGTCGGGCATGATACGGTCGGCATCCTTGCGAAGATCTCGGCGCTGTGCGCACAGCACAACGTCAACATCATTGAGGTGACGCAAAGCATTTTGCAGGATATGTTCTGCATGATCATGCTTGCGGATGTTTCCGCGTGCAATGTGGCGTTCACAACGCTTGCGGATGAAGCCAAGGCGCTCGGCGAGGAAATGAACCTTTCCGTCAACGCCATGCATGAGGATATTTTCAACTCCATGCACCGAATCTGAAGCCAAAGGAATTTTGCTATGATCAATACGCATGACATATTAGAAACGATCAATATGATCCGGCAGGAGAATCTCGACATCCGCACCATCACCATGGGCATTTCGCTTTTAAGCTGTGCGGATTCCGATATTCACAATTCCTGCGAGAAGGTCTATGAAAAGATCTGCCGGCGCGCGAGCCGCCTTGTGGAGACGGGCGAGCAGATCGAAAAGGAATACGGCATCCCGATCATCCACAAGCGCATTGCCGTTACGCCCGTTTCGATGCTTGTCGCCGCAAGCGGTGGCGATCCCGTGCTCTATGCCAAAACGCTGGAGCGCGCCGCAAGGGCGGTAGGCGTGAATTTCATCGGCGGGTATTCGGCGCTTGTGCAAAAGGGCTTTGCGGCGGGCGACCGCGCGCTCATAGACAGCATCCCCGAAGCGCTTGCCGAAACGGAGCATATCTGTTCAAGCGTCAACGTCGGCTCGACGAAGGCGGGCATCAACATGGACGCCGTAGCAACCATGGGGCAGATCGTCCGCCGCGCGGCGGAGGCGACCGCCGACAACGGCTGCATCGGCCCCGCGAAGCTCGTCGTGTTCTGCAACGCGCCCGAGGACAATCCCTTTATGGCGGGGGCGTTCCACGGTGCAGGCGAGCCGGACTGCGTCATTAACGTCGGTGTCTCCGGCCCCGGCGTGGTGCGCGCGGCGCTGCAAAAGATCCCGCACGGCAACATCACGGACGTGGCGGATACCGTCAAGAAAACCGCATTCAAGATCACGCGCGTCGGCCAGCTTGTGGCAAAGGAAGCCGCCAAGCGGCTGGGCGTGCCGTTCGGCATCGTCGACCTTTCGCTTGCGCCCACACCCGCAGTCGGTGACTCGGTGGCGCATATCTTGGAAGAAATGGGGCTTGAGCAGTGCGGCGCGCACGGCACGACCGCCTGCCTTGCCCTCTTGAACGACGCGGTCAAAAAGGGCGGCGTCATGGCGTCGTCGCACGTCGGCGGGCTTTCGGGCGCGTTCATCCCCGTTTCGGAGGATGCGGGCATGATCGCCGCCGCCGAAAGCGGCACGCTCACCATCGAAAAGCTCGAAGCCATGACCGCCGTGTGCTCCGTGGGGCTTGACATGATCATCATCCCCGGCGATACAACGGCGGAGGTCATTTCGGGCATTATCGCGGACGAAGCCGCCATCGGCATGGTCAATTCCAAGACCACGGCGGTGCGCGTCATCCCCGCCATCGGGAAAGAGATCGGCGATACGCTCAATTTCGGCGGGCTTCTCGGCTACGGCCCCGTCATGCGCTTGAATACCGCTTCTCCTGCAGACTTCATCCACCGCGGCGGCAGGATCCCTGCACCGATTCAGAGCTTGAAGAACTGAAACGAAGAATAAAAAGGGGGACGGTTCGGTGCCCGAAAAGGCGCAGGACCGTCCCTTTGTTTTATCCTTTCGCTATGGAACACTTTGGAATTTATCTCAAATTGACAAATCCCGTAAAATATGATACAACGGCATACAAAAGCGGTTCGCGCCGAAGCGGGCGCGGTTTTGCCGTGTAAATAAGGATGGCAGAAAACCTATGCTGACCGAAAAGGGAAAAGAGCTGAAAGAAAAAATCTATGATACGTTTGATTACAGCTATTCCGTTTCCATCCGCCGGATCGACTCGTTTGACGAATTCCGGCGGGAGCTTTATACCCCGTTTTTAAACGGGGAAAAGATCTATTACCGCGGCGAGCGCTTAAACAGCAAAAAACGGCTTCTGGTGCCGTCGCTGCTGCGAAACGGTGCGCTGCTGCAAACGAAGCCCAACGAAGAGATCGCCTACATCGATCGCGAAAAGCTGCTGGAATTTTACGCTGCAAAGCACAATTTCATGCGCGTTTACAGAGTAGTCAACCCAAGCAATACGGGGCTTTATGAAATGCTCGCCTTTGCACAGCACTATTTAAAGCTGAGCCCTTTGATCGATTTTTCCAAAAGCCTTTTTGTCGCCCTTTCCTTTGCGCTCAAGGGCAGACAGGAATTCAAAGACGATGTGGTGCTGTACACGGCATTTGACATCGGCGATGATGATACCTCGGACGATTTGGAAGAGGTCAACGCGTGGATCGATGCGTACCGTGTCGCTGTGGTGGATATAGACCCCGGTGCGCTTTTGAAGCCCGATTTTTCAGCGGACGCACACGCAAAGAAGACCGCGCTGTTGAAAAGCATGCAGGAACGGGCGCTTTCGCTGGATATGCTCGGGGAACTCATCAAGAGCATGTCCCCGGAAGCCAAGCTCATTGACATCCCGACCAATGACTTGATGAAATATCAGCAGGGCGTTTTTTTGCTGTTGAACCATTTCGCGCTGGTTTCCTCGCATTATTTTACAAAATCCGTGCGCCAAAGCTTCGCGATCCATAAATATGTTCTGGATCGGCAGATTTGCCCGGAGCTGTGTGCGTTTGTAAATGCGAAAGCGCCGCAGTATCAATACGAAGCTCTGTTGGATATCGCCAAGGCGGTGCGGTAAAAGAATAAAGCCGGATGTAAGCGGTTTGGCGTTCTGCTGCGGACGCAGAGCCGCTTTTTCCATCAAATCACATCAGATACTTGACAAAACCATCGGGCTTTTGATATATTTTCCGCCGCCGGTGTGCTACAATACAGTGCAATTCTCGCAAAAAGGGGAAAGACCGTTGGCAACACTGCTGTTGATCGTCATCTTTATTGCTTTCATAGGCTTAGGGCTTCCCGATTCCCTTTTCGGGGCGGCGTGGCCCGCCATATATACGGAAATGGCGCTGCCCGTGTCTTGGGCGAATTTTGTAACGATGCTCGTCTCCGGCGGGACGATCGTGTCAAGCCTTCTCTCCGCAAGGCTCATCCACCGTTTCGGCACGCCTGCCGTTACGGCGGTCAGCACCGCGATGACCGCGGCGGCGCTGTTCGGGTTTTCTGCTTCGGGCAGCATGGTGTGGCTCTGTCTGTTCGCCGTGCCGCTGGGACTCGGCGCGGGGGCTATAGACACGGGACTTAACAATTACGTCGCCCTGCACTACAAGGCGACGCACATGAACTTTCTGCATTGCTTTTACGGCATCGGCGTTTCGGTGAGTCCGTTTTTGATGTCCCTTGCGCTCTCAAACGGCTCGTGGCGCAGCGGCTACTGCACGGTGTTCTGGATACAGCTCGGCGTTGCCGTGTTGATGCTTGTCTCGCTGCCGCTTTGGAAAAGGGTCGGACATGCGGCAGCGGAGGGCGAAACCGAAAAAAGCCGTCCCGTACCCTTTAAGACCCTGCTGAAAGACGCAAAAGTGCGTATGGCGTGTTTGGTGTTTGTCGGCTCGTGCGCGCTGGAATGTACCTGCGGTGCGTGGGGGAGCACCTTTTTGGTGCGCGCGAAGGGCTTAGAAGCGGACGCTGCCGCGTTGACGATAACGTTTTACTATGTCGGTATGGCAGTCGGGCGGTTCCTTTCCGGGGTGCTTGCGACCAAATTGACGGCGTCGCAGCTTGTGCGCATCGGGCAGGGCATTACCTTTTTTGCCATCCTTTTGGTGCTCCTGCCGCTGCCCGCGGCGGTGTCCGGCGTGGGGCTGTTTATGATCGGGCTTGGCAATGGCCCCGTGTTCCCGAATATGCTGCACTTGACACCGCGCATTTTCGGAAAAGAGCTCTCGCAGTCGGTCATGGGCGTGCAGATGTCGGCTTCCTATGTCGGCATCCTGCTGGCACCTGCGTTGTTCGGCCTGCTCGCCCAAAACATTACGGCCGCACTGTTCCCGTATTATCTGGCAATTTGGTATGCACTGATGCTTACAGGCCGCCTGTTCCTGCAAAAAAAGCAAAAGGCATAAAGGTGAGATCCAATCATCACCTTATCCCGAAAAGGACGCTTTCCCACAGGCTGCGGGAAAGCGTCCGCTTGTTATGCATCCCATTCAAGACCGGTCACGGTGTCTAAATCTGTTCCTTTTGTCTCCCGCACCTTTGCGGCAAGCACAGCGAGTGAAGCCGCCATGCCGGGGACGGCGATTGCCAATGTGACAACAGGCACCGCAGTGTTGCCAAAGTGTGTAATGAGCGGCAGCCCCACCGCATAGGCGGCGGCATACCCTACGCCAAAAGGAAGAAACTGCGCGGAAAGCACCGACGAGCGAAGGTGCGTGGGCGCTGATTCAGAGGTAAGGATGATCTCTATGTCCGACACACCCCAGAAGCCGCCGACAGCCATACCGCAGAAGATCCCGACCAACGCGGGCGGAAGCGCGCGGCTTGCACCGAAAACAAACGCGAGAAAAGAAATGAGCACCAGCGCCGTCATGAAAACAGCCGATTTTTTTCTTCCCCACGCATCGGCAGCATAGCCGACAAAAAGCTGAGCGAAAGCGCTGCCGACGGGAAAGAGGAACAGCGCGCTTGTCACCGGACCTGTGCTTACCGCTTCAAGCGCCTGCTGCAGATCGGTATATGTGCCCGCCTGCGTATAATGGGAGGCGTATCCGTAAGAAAGAACGACCTGATAATGCATGGTAATGATCACGCCGAAGTTGCACAATGCCGTGGCGATAAAGACCCATCGAAGCTGTCTGTGCCGCAGTGCAAACCGAAGCCCTGCAAAAAAGCCGCTTTTTTGGGAGCTTTGGCGAGGCGCGTCCGAGACCCGTATCGGTTCCCGCAGTGCGGCAAGCCTTGCGTCAAGAAAGGCGTCCGTTTCGCGTGCGAACAGCAGCGCGATAAACGAGGAAACAAGACCGATCACGGCGGGGACGAGATATACGACGCGCCACTGTGCCGCGCTATGCATCAAAAGCCGTCGAAACAGCGGTACAAGCATAACGCCCAGCGTGGCAATGCATTTGATAGAGGAATAAATTTTTGCGCGGTGCTTGGGCGGCGCGGATTCCATGATATAGACCACCTGCATATCGTGCGGAACAAAAAACAGAATGATGACCGCGCCTATGATATACGGTGCGAAACTGTGCGTCAGCGCAATCAGCAGCATCCCAAGGCTCATCCCCAACGTGTTGACGACCAAAAACAGTTTTCGTCCGAAACGGTCGGAAAGGGGCTTGTAAAAAATGGACAGCGCCTGAAAGGGGATCGCAATAAAGCTGATAATATCCAAAGCGCCGACAGAGCTTTCTCCGAACCGCGCCATCAGATCATTCGCGATCTCTGTTTTCATTAGGGTGCCGATTTGCGACGCGATCTCGTCTGTGATATAGATCAGGCTGATGAGAAATATAAAATAAGCGAGGTAGCCGTTGATTTTCGGCTTCGCTTTTTGCTTTTCCAATCTGGCGATTTCCAGAAGTCTGCTTTGCTCGCTTCGCATAGCGACACTCCCTTTTATCCCTTGCACACATATGACGCTCGAAAAGGCTTTCCTGACCGTATTTTAGCACGCTGCGCGGGGAAAAAGCAAATAGATTTCGATAATGGTTGACAAAATCGTCTATTTGTATTACTATAAATAATACAAACAGATAGAGAACTGGGGTTCAATCTGTGAAAAACGGAGAAAGGGCGGTGCGTATTATGCGGTTGGAAATTGATTTGACCAGCGACGTGCCGATCTATCGGCAGATCCGCGACCGGATCGTGCGCGGCGCGGCGTCGGGGGCGCTCGCGCCCGGCGAACGTCTGCCCACGGTGCGCCAGCTCGCCGCGGATCTCGGCGTAAACCCGATGACCGTCAACAAAGCGTATGCGCTGTTGAAGACGGAGGGGATCATCGTGATGGATCGCAGGCACGGCGCGCAGATATGTGAAAGCTTTGCGCAAAGCGGCACGCCGGATGATGACTTTGACGGCAAAGCGTCTTTGCTTCTTTCGGAAGCACGTACAAAAGGCGTTTCCAAGCAGGCTTTGCTGGCACGCATAGCGGAAATTGCCGACACGCTTTATCAAGATGGGGAGGAATCCAAATGATCTGGTTGTTGCTTGCAATGCTTTGGGTGGTGTTTCTCGCCGTGACCGGCGCTTCCGCTTGTGCGGTGCGGCGCGGCGCATTCGTGCTCGGGGTGGCGTTCTCTGAAAATAAAGCCGAAAGTCCTGAGGTAAAGCGTATTTTGCGCGCCTATTACGCGGGGCTTTGCGCGGTGCTGGCTGTATCGGCGGCAGCGGGCTTTTTGCTGTTTTTGCCGGCTGTGCAAGCTTGGGCGGAAATGTGTATGCTGGCGATCCTGGTGCTTTTTCTGCTGCTGACCTGGCTCGTGCAAAATACCGCGCGCCGCCGGCTTTTGTCCTTGCGCGCGCAAAAGGGCTGGCTGCCGCCTGCGCGCAAAACCCTTTCTGCCGACCTTACGGCAAGCCGCGACAAGGCGACGGGCGCGCTGTCGCCTGCATTTGTTTGGATATGCCTGATTTTGAGCTTTGTCCCCTTGATCATCCTGCTTGTCGTTCCGTCGCTTCGTTCGGATTTTCCGCTACCCTTTGCTTTCTTCGGTCCGGTTTGTCAGCTTTTTACGGTGCCTCTTTATTATCAGATGCGCAGCCTGCCCGTCCGCACGGCGGGGGAGGACACTGCCGCCGCCACGGCGTTTGCGCAGAAAAGCATCCGCATTCATACAGGCAGCGCCGTCGCTATGGCGGTAAGCATGCTCCTGTTTTGGCTGCTGTTCGCTCTATCTACCGGTTTTCTGCAAAACATGTATCTGTCGATCGTCGCGATCGCGGTTCTGGTGCTTATTAATCTTGCCGCGGCGTTTTGGCAGCAAAAAAAGCTGCGGAAGCTGGAAGAAGCCTATATGGACGTGCAAGCACCCGCAGATGCCGAGGCGGAGAGCGAATGGAAATGGGGCTGTTATTACAATCCATATGACCCGCGCATTTTTGTTCCGAAACGTGTTGAAAGCCTCGGCTGGACGGTGAATATCGGCCGCCCTGCGGGCAAGGCGATTCTGTTCGGCATACTTGCCGTTTTAGTCTGTATCGTAGCATTTGCCGGTGTGATGAGTTTTTCCGGTTTTTCCGTGAATGTGCAGAACGGGCAGCTTCAAATGGAGGCGCCGCTTTACGACCTGACGCTTACGCGCGAGCAGATCGAGTCTGTAGAGCTTGTTGACACACTTCCTGCGACCGGCACGCGTACCAACGGTTACGGCGGCGTTTCCAAAAGCTATGGGCATTTCTACTTCGACGGCTACGGCGCATGCGATCTGTATGTATACAATGACACGGGCAAATATGTTTGCCTGCGCCTTTCGGGCGATGATCCCGCGTATGTGTTTTTGAATGCTGAGACCGTCGATGCGACCGAGACGTTGTATGCGGAGATTTCGCAGTGGTATGAAGAGAAATGATTTATCTCCAATTTCGCTTTACTTAGAGTAAGATAAAAGCGGAACATCCGATGTTCTTTGAGAACATAAGGAATGTTCCGCTTTCGCTTTGCAAAGAAAGGAATGTTTTTACATGCGCACGGTCTTTTTTAAGAGTGGCAGCTTTGAAAGAATAAAAGTCACACCGAGCGATAAAAGTACAAAGACAAGGAAACTCACAAGGATATAGAGTATGGGAAGCTTTTCGTACGGGAACATCTTGCTGAGCATCTCTTGAAAAAACGGATGTATAATGTATATGCCGAACGTCATTCTGGAGGCTGCTGTCAGTATGCGTTTTGTCTTGCTGCCGGCATGAATCTTGACACGATTCAAGAACAAAAATTTGCTCGCGGCATACAAGAAAACAAAGAAATTCATGTTGGAAAACGCATCGCCGTTGGCGCCGGTTATTTGCGAAAGCAAGAGCATCGCCGCTAAGGAGATCGCACCTGCTGCATATAGGACGCCCCGTGCCCATCTTTTTGAAATGCCGATATGCACGATATACCAGCCCGCCAGATAATATGCTGCAAAACCTCCGAAAAATTGCAGATAAAATTTATCGATAAACTCTGAGACTTCTTTGAATATTGTGACTCTGAACGATAAAATATCGATGATCGGCCGGGTAAATTGGGATACGAGCGCCAGAAGCAAAAAGAAAAGAATCAGATTTTTGTTTTCCTTTTTGACAAATGCTCTGAAAAACGGTGTCGCGAGGTACAACCCAATCAGCATGTATAAGTAGCACATATGATAGTGGCCGTTTATAAGTGCAGACAAAATGCTTGCTATGCTGATCCCTTTCGGGGGCGGTTTTCTTTTGTTTTACCGTCGTTTTCTTGACAACGCGCGCGGCAAAGATTATACTTAATAAAATAGAATTCCATAAGTATAATGGGGTGAAATCGTGCAGACAGAAAAAAGATTTTACGGAAACGCCGAAAACGGCGCGGCAGTTTACGCATACACCATTACGAACGCCGCCGGCGCGTATATTGAATTGCTCTCTTACGGTGCGACGCTCAACAAGATCGTTGTGCCCGACCGCGCGGGTGCGCTTTGCGACGTGCTCGTCGGCTTTGATACCATGGAGGGGCAGATTTTGTGCACCGACTCCCAAGGCCGCACCGTCGGCAGGGTCGCCAACCGCATCGCGGGCAAGGGGATCACGATCGACGGGGTCAACTACCCGATCACGAAAAATGTGGACGGCAAATTTACCCTCCACGGCAACCACGAATATGCCAAAGCGGTGTGGGACGCCGAGATCGTCGGCGACGGCGCTGTCCGCTTTACCTATGAAAGCCTCGACGGCAACGAGGGCTTCCCCGGGAATGTGCACAACGAGGTGACGTTCTCGTTTGACGACGACTGCGCCGTGCGCATCGAGTACCGCTGCACGCCTGACCGCAAAACGGCGATCAATGTCACAAACCACGCCTATTTCAATCTTGCGGGCTTTGACGCGGGGCAGATCATCGACCACGAATTGCAGCTGTTCTGCGACGCATACACCCCGACGGATACAGACTGCATCCCCACGGGCGAGATCCGCTCGGTCGAGGGCACGCCGTTTGACTTCCGGCTGCCCAAGACGATCGGCAGGGACGTCGGTGCTGACGACGAGCAGCTGAAGATCGGCAGAGGGTACGACCACAATTTCCGCATTGAAAACTATGACGGTACGCTGCGGGAGTTTGCCCGCGCAAAAGACCCCGAAAGCGGGCGCGTCATGCGCGGCTATACGGATCTGCCCGGCGTGCAGCTTTACATCGGCAACTATATGGATGGTACGCAGATCGGCAAGGCGGGCAAGCCCCTTATGTATCGGCAGGGCTTTTGCCTCGAAACGCAGTATTTCCCGGATGCGCTCAACCACCCGGAATTCATCCCCTGCGAATTCACGCCGGAAAAGCCGTTCGTTTCCACCACCGTATATCAATTCTCGGCAGAATAAGAGGGATCCTATCATGGCAGAACAGCAAAATTTGGAGCGTATCTTCCTTTCCGCACTCGTCTATAACCGCACAGGCGTGCTGCTGCGCGTGGCGAGCCTGTTCGCGCGGCGTGGCTATAACGTCATCAGCCTGACCGTCGCCGAAACGGAAAATCCGCTGTATTCGCGCATCACCATCGTTTCGGACGTCGAGCCGTACAAATTCATGCAGGTCGAGCAGCAGCTTGCAAAGCTCGGCGACGTGATCAAGGTCGTGAAATTAAGCGAAGGGCAGCTCATTGCCAGCGAGCTGCTTCTCATCAAGGTGCATGCGACCAACAGCCGCCGCACCGCAGTGCTCAAGACCATCAACGGCTTCGGCGCGAAGGTCAAGGACATCGGCCACACCACCATCACGGCGGAGCTGACGGGGTTGCCGTCGCTGATCGACCGCTTTATTGAAAAAATGACCAAGCACGGCATCATCGAGCTGTCGCGCTCGGGTCTTACCGCGCTCGAAACGGGCGACACCAACATCAACGGAATCGAGGAATGACCTATGGCTATGACAATGACGCAAAAGATCCTTGCCGCGCACGCGGGGCTGCCGTCTGTTTCGGCGGGGCAGCTCATTGAGGCGAATTTGGATCTGGTGATGGGCAATGACGTAACTTCTCCCGTCGCCATCCATGAAATGGAAGAAAAGGGCTTTCAAAAGGTCTTTGACAACGAACATATCGCCCTTGTGATGGATCACTTTACGCCCAACAAGGACATCAAATCTGCCGAGAACTGCAAAAAGGTTCGTACCTTTGCAAAGGAATACGGCATCCGCAATTTCTTTGACGTGGGGCAGATGGGCATTGAGCACGCTTTGCTTCCCGAACGCGGGCTTGTGATCTCGGGCGACGTGGTCATCGGCGCAGACTCGCACACCTGCACCTATGGCGCGCTCGGCGCATTTTCCACGGGCGTCGGCTCGACGGATATGGCGGCGGGCATGATCTCCGGCAAGGCTTGGTTCAAGGTACCGTCCGCGATCCAAGTGGTGCTTACCGGGAAGCTTCAGAAGTATGTCAGCGGCAAGGACGTGATCCTGCACCTCATCGGTAAGATCGGCGTGGACGGCGCGCGGTACCGCTCGCTGGAATTTGCGGGCGAGGGCGTCGCGAGCCTTTCCATGGATGATCGCTTCTGCATTGCCAATATGGCGATCGAGTGCGGCGCGAAAAACGGGATCTTCCCCGTGGACGAAAAGACGCTTGCCTATATGGAAGGGCGCACCTCGCGCAAGCCCGTTGTATACGAAGCGGACGCGGACGCGCCCTATGATGAAGTCGTCACCATTGATCTCAATACCCTCAAGCCCACGGTCGCGTTCCCGCATCTGCCGGAGAACACGCACACGATCGACGAGATCGAGCGCATTGACATCGATCAGGTCGTGATCGGCTCGTGCACCAACGGCCGCATCGAGGATATGCGCGCGGCAGCGTCCATCATCCAAGGGCGTAAGATCGCCGACGGTGTGCGCTGCATCGTCATCCCCGCAACGCAGGCGGTGTATTTGCAATGCATCGAGGAGGGGCTCACCAAAGCCTTTGTCGAAGCGGGCGCGATCGTCTCCACCCCGACCTGCGGACCGTGCCTCGGCGGGCACATGGGCATCCTTGCCGCGGGCGAACGCGCGGTCTCCACGACGAATCGCAATTTCGTCGGCAGAATGGGTGACCCTACCAGCGAAGTGTATCTCGCTAGCCCGTATGTCGCGGCGGCAAGCGCCGTAACGGGGTACATTGCTGATCCTGCAAAGCTGGACTGAAAGAAAGGACGAACACCATGAAGATACAGGGTAAAGTACACAAATACGGCGACCATGTCGATACGGACGTTATCATCCCTGCGCGCTATCTCAATACCGCCGATCCCAAAGAGCTTGCGGCGCACTGCATGGAGGACATCGACAAAGATTTTGTAAAAAATGTGCAGCCCGGCGATATTCTTGTCGCGGGTGTGAACTTCGGCTGCGGTTCTTCGCGCGAGCATGCGCCCATCGCCATTAAAGCGTCTGGCATCGCCTGCGTCATCGCCGAAAACTTTGCACGCATTTTCTACCGCAATTCGCTGAATATCGGGCTGCCCATTTTGGAATGTCCTGCGGCGAGCAAGGCGATCCGTGACGGCGACGAGGTCGCGGTGAATTTTGATACCGGCGTGATCGAGAACCTTGCGACGGGCGAGACCTATCAGGCAGAGCCCTTCCCGCCGTTCATCCAGAACATCATTCAAAAAGGCGGGTTACTCGCGTCCCTGAAATAAGGATCTTTAAGACGGGGTAGGGGAGCCCATGAAACCGATTTTCAAAAAGACAGCCGAAATTTTCGCCGTGCTCGCATCCTCTGCGGGCGCGGCGGCTGTGCTTGTCTACACGGTACTGTACGCAAAGGCAAACGTCAATTCCGATACGATGGATACCCTTATGTGGGCGTATGCGTCATATCGTTCAGGCTCGCTGTTTGCCGCGGATTTCGCGTATGCGGGCTTTTTGCCGTTCGGCGGCGCGCTTTTGATGCTGCCGTTCGTGGCTTTGTTCGGCGTCAGCTATACGGCGCATATTGCGGGGATGGTCGTGTTTCTGCTGCTGTTCTTTGCCGCGCTTGTGTGGTTCGCACGCCGCATGTGCCTGGGACTTCTCGGCGGGAGCTTGCTTTTTTCGGCGGTATGCGCGCTGCTGCTTTGCGGACCGAAATTCCGCGAGATGTTTTGCGAGCACATCCTCTATTACAGCCTTTCCGCTTTATTTCTGATGGTCGGTTTTTCGCTGCTGACCGCATTTTTAGAGGCATTGCAGACACAGTGCCGCCGCAGGGCGGTGCTGTGGGGGCTTGCCGCTTTTTTGTTTTTTACCGCTGTTTCGTCCGACGGCTTTCAGGTGGCGGGCATTGCCGCGCTGCCGCTATGCATCGCCTTTTTCTGCGAACGCTTTTTCGACACGAAAGCGAAACTGACGGCACAGGAGAACCTGCCCGCCTTTATTGCCGCAGCATTGCCCTTGCCCGCTATGGCGCTCGGCTTTCTTTTGCGCTATGCGGTCACGGGCGGCGCGCAGTTCGGCTATGCGAACGCCTCTTCCGCTTATGATTCGGCTGCAGAGATGCTCAACTGGACGGGCAAGCTTCAAAACCTTGTAACGGAATATTTTTTGCTGTTTGATATATCCTTTACCGATAATGCGAGCTTGACGGATCTTGCCCAGCTGCCCGCGCTTCTGCGCTGCCTGTTTGCGGCGCTTTTGCCGTGCACGTTCCTTGTTTTCGCATTTTGCTATCGGAAAATCAAAGATGTACACCTCAAACGCCTGTTCTGGGCGGTGGCGGCGGTGTGCGGCATTACGGTGTTCCTCTGGTTCTTCGGTACGATCTCCAACGCGGGCTGGCGGCTCATCCCCATGATCTTCAGTCTGCTGTTGTTGTTTGCGGCAAGCGTGGTTGCGCTTTTGCGCCGTGTCTCCGTGCGCCGCTTCGGCGTGGTGCTTTGCGCAGTGACGCTGCTGTTTTTCGCGGAATCGGTCTTTTCTCTTAGCAATTTGCAGGTCGTGCGGGAGCCCGCCGGGAAGTACCAGGGGCTTTACGACGCAATTACCGCGCGGGGGCTTTCTTGCGGCTACGGCAATTTTTGGTTTTCCAATGCGCTCTTTGTGATGAGCGATGGTAAAGTACAGCCGCACAATGTCGGAATCTCCGAAAACGGCGAACTTCTGCTTGAAAATTACCAGCAGTTCCCTATCGATGCAACAGCGCATGCTCAACAGAACGGCTGCTATCTGATCGTATTAGCGTCCGATGTGCAGCGCTTTGAAGCCTCCGAGACTTATCAGGCGCTTGCCGGTTATGAGACGGGGACGTATACGGACACAGAAGCCCCGTGGGGGTGCAGGGTATATTTCTATTCCCGCGATATTTCCGCCTTTTTCGCGGAGAAATGACCGCTTTCGGGATTTAACAAAAGTTTCTTCTTTGTTCATAAACTATTTGCAACTTTTTTTTATGATAAGAAAAAATGAATCGGGCGTATGTCCGTTTGGAATTGCGAAAAGAAAGGGTGAGCCTTGTGGCAAACGAAAAAATCTTGGTCGTGGACGACGACACCAACATCTGCGAATTGCTGCGCCTGTATTTGGAAAAAGAGGGGTATGCGGTCAAAAGCGTGAACGATGGGGTTTCGGCGGTCAACGCCTTTAAGCAGGAAAACCCGGATCTGATGATTCTTGATATCATGCTCCCGAAGCTCGACGGATGGCAGGTCTGCCGCGAGGTGCGCAAGTTTTCCGACAAGCCCATCATCATGCTTACGGCAAAAGGCGAAACCTTTGACAAGGTGCTGGGCCTCGAGCTCGGCGCGGACGATTATATGACCAAGCCCTTTGACACGAAGGAAATGGTCGCCCGCATCAAGGCGGTGCTGCGCCGTACAAGCGCAGGCCCTGCGGGCGAAGCGGTCAAAGAGGTCAATTACGAGAATTTAAGCATCAACCTCACGAACTACGAAATGAAGGTCAACGGCAAGCCCGTGGATACACCGCCGAAAGAATTGGAGCTGATCTACCACCTTGCCTCCAACCCGAACCGCGTGTTCACGCGCGACCAGCTGCTTGACGAGGTCTGGGGCTTTGATTATTACGGCGATTCGCGCACCGTAGACGTCCACGTCAAGCGGCTTCGCGAAAAATTGGAAGGCGTTTCCGACAAATGGGATCTCAAAACGGTCTGGGGCGTCGGCTATAAATTTGAAACGAAGGAATAAGCCATGCGTGACGGCAAGTTAAAGGCCTTTGCCCGCAAGGCATATCATAAATTCAGCCATCAGTCCCTGTTTGTCAAATACTTTTCGGTGTTTCTGGTCATCGTGACGATCTGTTTTGTCGCATTGGGTGTTACGCTGGGGATTTTTGTGACAAACTATTGGAGCAATCAGAAATCTGTGCTGCTCAAGGAAAACGCCCGATCGGTGGCGCAGTCCACAGCAGAGGTGCTTTCCTCCTGGCTTCGCGACGAACCGCAGGGATCGGTCGTTTTCATCTGCAATAACTTGACCACCATCTCCGAGGCGATCGACGCGGACGTGTTTATGTGCGACCCGGACGGTAAGGTCATCCTCTGCAAGGATCTGCTTTCCTCCGACCTTGTCGTGCGAAATGACGGCGTGTGCACCATCCACGGGTCGTATCAGGTACCGCAAAGCGTGCTCGATGAGGTGGCAAAGGGGAGCTACTATGCCAGCGGGACGCTGGACGGGTTGTATGACAAGACCCATTTGGCGGCTGCCGAGCCTGTGGTCGTCAGCGGGCAGATCGCGGGCTATATCTTTGCCGTGGAGCCGATGAGCATCAGCTTTCAGGGCTATTTCTTCAATGCGCTGCGCATGTTTGCATTTGCCTCTCTTTTGGCGCTGTGCATCGGCTTTGCCGTGATCTATCTCTTTACGGCGAACCTTGTTCGCCCTTTAAAGGAGATGTCCAAGGCGACCAAGGCGTATGCGGCGGGCGACTTCAGCCCGCGCGTAAGTGTGCGCGGCAATGACGAGCTTTCGGAGCTTATGGAGGCGTTCAACCGCATGGCGGCATCCCTTTCCTTACAGGAGAGCTCGCGGCGCAGCTTTGTTGCGAACGTTTCGCATGAACTCAAAACCCCCATGACCACCATCGGCGGTTTTATCGACGGTATTTTGGACGGTACCATCGAGCCCGAACGGCAAAATCATTACCTGCGGATCGTCTCCGACGAGACCAAACGCCTCTCACGGCTTGTGACGTCCATGCTCAATATGTCGAAGATCGAAGCGGGCGAGCTGCAGCTGCAGCCGAAGCGGTTTGATCTGTGCCGCGAAATTTTTGACACCATGCTCAATTTTGAGCAGATCATTGACCGTAAGCACATTGAGGTTGTGGGGCTTGACACGCTCCGGCCGACATATATTTTCGCTGACCGCGATATGCTGCATCAGGTCATATACAACTTGGTGGATAACGCCGTGAAGTTCACCGAAAACGGTACGATCGGCGTAGCGGTAGAGCAAACGCAGGAAAACACCACCGTTTCCATTCGCAATACGGGTACGACGGGGATCTCCTCCGAAGAGCTTTCGCGTGTGTTCGAACGATTTTATAAGGTCGACAAATCCCGCAGCTATGATACGAAAGGCGCGGGGCTGGGGCTTTATATCTGCAAGACGATCATAGAAATGCACGGCGGCACGATCTCGGCGCAAAGCGACGGCAGCGAATATGTGGAGTTTTCCTTCACGCTCCCGAATGTCCCGCCGAGCAGCGGTGAGACGGTTGCTTAACAACTTATTTACAAGTCCCGCAAAATTCTTCAAAGCCTGTTAATATCGAGTTAATAACCGCGCATTACGATGATCTTGTCAATCGGAAATCCACGCATGGAGGCGTTTCGATATGGATTACGAAAACAACAATCTGAATCCCAACACAACCCCGCAGCCGGATGCGGCAGACAACGAAAAACCATTGCAAAATGAATCTGCCGGGCAAACGCAGCAGAATACAGCGTACAACGCCGGGCAGGCAAACGCACCGTATACCGCAGCCAATCCCAATACCGGCTTCTACGGTAATCCGCACTACACCGCACAGAATCCGAACGGCACACCGCAGAACGCAAACCCTAACCCCAACTACGTTTGGTATTCCGCGCCGCAGAAAAAGCAGGTGGATCCGGAAAAATCCAAGCATAAAAAGCGCGGTGTAAAAATTTTTGCAGCTTGCTTGGCGGTGGTCGTCGTGCTGGCGATCATCGGCGTCTCGGTCGCACTTGCTCGCGGCAATGACGCCCCGACCGCAGAAAACACGCAAAATCCGAGCACTGCCGAGATCCACGAATCCCCCACGGCATCAAGCACCTCGGCGGACGGGGAACTGACCGCCAAGGGCGTATATGAAAAGGTTCAGAAAAGCTCTGTCGGTGTGCTGGTCTACAGCAGCAGCGCGTTCAGCAATGAGGCGCTCGCGGGCGAGGGCTCCGGTGTGATCGTCGGCGAGGACAGCACCGGGACATACACCTATATCGTCACCTGCGCGCACGTCATCAGCGACGGCCAGACCGTTAAAGTGCAGCTGTATGACGAGACGCAGTACGATGCCACCATCGTCGGCTATGACTCCAAAACGGATATCGGTGTGCTGAGCATCCGCGCGTCGGGGCTTACCGCCGCCGAGTTCGGGGATTCCGACAGCCTTTCGGTCGGCGAGACGGTCTATGCCATCGGCAACCCCGGCGGCGTTGCGTTTGCGGGCTCCTTCACGGACGGCATGGTCTCCGCCATTTCCCGCCCCGTGGACAGCGAGATCGGCTATGAGATGCTCTGCATCCAGCACACAGCAGCCATCAACCCCGGCAACTCGGGCGGCGCGCTTGTAAATGCATACGGGCAGGTCGTCGGCATCAACTCCTCAAAGATTGCCAGCACCGAATATGAAGGTATGGGCTTTGCCGTGCCGAGCGTGACCGTTAAGGAAGTTTTTGACGAGATCGTTGCCAACGGCTATGTGACCAACCGCCCGAAGCTCGGCATCAATTATTTCCCGGCTTCCTCCAACCAGCTTTACAGCATGCTTGTCGGCGCGAACGATCTGCCGGACGGTACGCTGGTTATCCAGTCCATCAACTCCGACAGCTCGCTTGCCAATACGGACGTGCAGCCAGGGGACATGATCATCCGTGTCAACGGGGAGGATCTGACCTCTACGGATACGCTTCCGGATATCATTGAAGAGTCCAACGTGGGCGACACGCTGACACTGACCATTTGCAGGGTAGACGCTGCAAACAACTATTCCGTCAGCGAATTTGAAGTGACTGCCACACTCGTGGAAGATCGCGGTACGACCGTGACGAGCGAACCGACATCGCAAAGCTATTATAACCCGTTCGGTGCTTACGGCTACGGCAATTAGCACATTGCCGCAGGATGGGGAAACCTCCGTCCCGCGCGGGGCAACAGGCCATTGCCCCTGCCGCACGGCGTTTATATAGAGAGGCAAGGGAAGCCGAGCCCAATATGGTTTCAAACGGCAGCTTTCCGCCTGAACTGCGTTAAAAACCTCGCCATACGGCAGTATGGCATCGGTTTTGTGCCTTGTTCAAACGAAAATCTGCTCGTTTGAAACTGCTCGGCACCGAAAACAACGGGAATGCGGATGGATTTTTTCTTTTGAGACGGCAGGTGTGCTGACGCGCACCAACGGTGAAAAAGGGAAAAGCCGCCGCAGAGCCAAGTTTTCGGCATATTGCGTTCGGCTTTCCTTGCCTCAAAAAAGTGGAGCATCGGCAGTAAAACTGCCGGTGCTTCGTCAATTTTATTTGAGCTTAAAATACGCATTGCTTTTCGTGCTGCGGCGTATTATAGTAGTAATCGATCAAACCATCCAAAATACAGGAGGGATTCCGATGCGCGAAATATCCGTAAAAGACCTGCAAACCTCACCCGTGAAAATGATTGCGGACGATTGGGCGCTGCTCACAGCGGGCACGCCGTCCGATTTCAACACCATGACAGTCAGCTGGGGCGGTGTAGGCGAGCTTTGGGGGCGTGACGTGGTGTTTGTGTTTGTCCGTCCGCAGCGCTACACACGTGAATTTATGGAAAAATACGACCACTTTACCCTGAGCTTTTTTGACGGCGGCTGTAAGGCGGAAATGGGCTTGTGCGGCAGAAAATCCGGAAGGGATACGGACAAATGTGCCGAAACGGGGCTTGTTCCCGCACCGTTCGGCGATGCAGTGAGCTTCGAGAGCGCAAAAACGGTGCTCGTGTGCAAAAAGCTTGCAAAATGGGATTTGACGCCCGACGGCTTTTTAGACAGCTCCATTGCGGCAAACTATGCTGCGGGGGATTACCACCGCATGTATGTCGGCGAAATCGAGCATGCGTATCGCGCAGATTGACTTGTACGAAAAATTTTTTAAATAGCAAATTTTTTTTCGAAAAAAGGCTTGCAATTTTTGAAAGGGTATGCTATACTCTTTCTCGCGCTTGAGGGAAACGCACAAACGCTTCTCCTTAAGCAGTCGGTATTGATTGCGATGAGGGTCCACCCGTTCCCATCCCGAACACGGTAGTTAAGCTCATTTGCGCCGAAAATACTTGGCTGGAAGCGGCCCGGGAAAATAGGTAATGCCGACATCTAAAAAGCTCTCCTTATGGAGGGCTTTTCTTTTTGCATTTTTGCACAAAAAAGCCGCGCACCATAGCGGTACGCGGCTGTATGGGCGGCTTTTGGTTTATTCGGCGGCTGCCACGCCCTCGCTTTGCGCAAGCTCCTCGCGCATTTTAAGCACTTCCTCGTGCACACGCTCGCGCTCCGCACCCGAAAGCTTGTAGAACAGGAACGGCAAGCCCGCAAGCAGCATCATAAGCCCGTGGAACACGGTGTAGAACAGAAGAAGCATGATTTTTGTATCCAGCGTCTGCGCCGTGCCGTCGCCGAGTCCCTGCTGGTATTGGATGATCGAGCCGTCGCCGTACAGAATATACGGCACGGCAATATTGGCAAGTGCGCCGCTGATCGTACTGCCGATCCCGATGAAGAAGCCCAAGCTCGCGTCCAAACGGCTGCCGGTCTTGAGTTCCAGATCGTCGAGCACATCCGCCTTGAACATTTCCGGCAGCAGATTGGATGCGCCGAATTGGATACCGGTGCCGAACAGACAGACGATGAATAGATAGTTAAGCCACGGCATCGTCTCCATGTGCGTGAGATAAGCGTAGCCCACGCCGAACGCTACGGCATTGATACACACGGAATACACGCCGGAAGCGATATACAGCACGCGGCTTGTATAACGCTTTAAAAGTCGGCTGATGACAAGCATGCCCACCATCGTACCGATCCCGACGGGCAGCGCGAACAGAACGGTCTGGCTGGAGCTGCCTAAGATCGCCGCGGCGATGAACGGTTCCATGAAGGTGGCGATACCGCGAAAAGACTTCAGGAATTCACTGATCAAAATGACCCACGCGTGTTTGTTGCGGATGACGTTCCAAAGCCCCTTAAGCGGATCCTTGCGCGCGGATTTATAGACGATGCGCTCCTTGATGACGGACATTCCTAACAGCATAGTGATCGTCCCGACCACGCCGCACAAAATCGCGGAAATAAAGTAGGAAAGCGCGGCGTTTTCCGTTCCGCCGTTTGCCGCTTTAATGATCGCTGCGACCACCAGCACAATGACGAGTGGCGCGGAGTTGCCGATGGCGCTGGCGATCCCGCGGAACGAAAGCAGCTGTTCGCGCTCCTTATCGTTGGGCGTCATAACGGCGGCGACCATCGTGACTGTCCCGCCGAAATAGGTGGCGCACCCTTGGATGAGCGCAAGCGCACACAGCCAAACGAGCAAAACGGTTGGGTTGCGCTGCACAAAATCGGGCGTCCAGAAAATGAGTGCGGTCACCACACCGCAGGGAATTGCTGCAAGCAACCCAAGCGGCTTGAATTTCTGGTTGTTTTTGATCTTTTTGTTGTCTAAGATCAACGCATAAATAAATGAAAGCACATAGCCCGCGATCTGCGTAAAGCCGTTGAAAAAGGAAAGCTGATCATTCGACAGCAGCAGTACGTCTACAAGATAGGCACGGCGGTATGAGTTGACCATGCCCGTCATGGAAGAGAAAAAGAACATGGCGAGCAGGTAAAAGACCCATTCCTTTGTCTTTAAATACTTCTTTTCATTTGCGGTCGGCAGTTTGCCCGCAACGGACGCCGTGCTCATGCCGGGTCGCCTCCTTGCTTCTGATAGGATTTAAAAGGCAGCGTCGCCTCGTAGTCCAGTTGATTTTCATCACCGATAAGCGAAAGCACGAACCCGCGCAGATCCGCAAACATCGGGTCTTTTGCACCGAGCTTTTTTTCGGCGATGCGCAGTACCGGGTGCAACCGCCGCAGGAGCGTATCTACTGCCGCGTACATCGGCGTGCCGGGCACATATGGCTCGTTGCCGACAAAGATATTGCGCACGAATTCCACGGCGGTGTCTTTCAGCAGGCGGTCTTTTATGGAGGGATCCACACGGAACCAGAACAGCCTGCCCACGCCGCCGAGTGTAAGCTTTTGGAGAATCTTTCCAACCAGCGTGACGGGGATCTTCAGCTTCTTGTTCTTTTCAGGCCCGCCGAACAGCCGCGTAAAAAAGGCAAAGTCATACGCCATGGCGTCGATGATGTCCGTGATCATGCGGTCAAAGCGCCAGGTAAAGTATTCAGCGGCAGTCTTGCCCTGTTTATCCCAATCAAAATCCTCGATCGTAAAGGATTCAATGTGGATGTCCGTATCCGAAAACGTCACCTTGCGGTAGGCGCACGGGCAGCCGACAAACGAGCCTGTGCATACATCCGTGATGGTGTTGCCGTTTTGCGTGGTGTATTGCGTGAGGCTTTGCATATGCATGTGCCCTGTAAAAATCAGGTCAAGCCCCGCATCGGCGAGCTCGTTTGCGCGCTTTTCCCAATCAGTCAGCTTCGCATCGCCGATCAGGCGCATGACGGGCGAGCCCGGCAGCAGGGGATAGTGCGTGGTGGCGAATATGTAATTCCCGCTTTCGTGCGCGAGACGGATCTGCTCGAGCGCCCATGCCATCTGGTCATCATAAAAGCCTTTGAAATCCTTGCTGTCGCCGTCACAGTTGAGCACCAAAAGGCGGATGCCGTCTGTCAGCTGCACAACATAGGAGAGCGTTGGAAGATGCTCGCTGATCGCCTGCTTGAAGCCGAAATCATAATACAGACCGCGCAGCTCGTCGCGGCGTGTCCCCTCAGCGGGGATTTCCTCTTCACCTACAAAGCCGCATGGCGTGTTGCCGTCGTTGCAGTAGTCGTGGCGCGCCGTGAGCACATAGATCTTCTTACCCTGGTTTTGCAGCGCCCGCAGCTTTTCGATAAATCCGAGATGGCTCGCCTTTTCGGCGCGGTAGACCAGATCCCCGGGCAGTACGACGACATTTGTTTCTTTGTCTGCCGCGATCTTGTGAAAGCCCGCGTCGATAATGGCGCCCGTCTCGGCAATGCACTTTTGATCCGTGCGGCTGCGCCGTTCATACGCTGGCCCCGAAGCGCCGAGCTTATTTTCAAAATAGTGTGGGTCGGTTACGATATATAAACTGAAATTCTTCAATTGTGCACACCTCTTTCGTTAGAATATCACAAAAAATCTGCGCTTTAAATGGATTTTATCACCAAAAACATAGAAAATATCACATTTTTGATTTCTGAACACGGTTACGGTATTCCCGAGGCGAGCAGCCGACCGCCTTTCGAAAGCAGCTTGCAAAATACTGTCTGTCCGAAAACGCCAAGAGATCCGCGATTTCACCGATACGCATCGAGGAATCCTGCAAATACCGTTTGGCAGTCTCAAGCTTGACCTCGCAGTAATATTGGTAAGGTGTTTTGCCGAATTTCTCGCGGAACACATGGATGAGGTAGTTTTTAGAATAGTTGAAGTCGCGGCAAAGCAGATCCAGCGAAAACGGATGCTCCACATAAAAATCCAAACGGCTGCGGATCTTATCCGCGAGATCCTGCTGCTCCAGCACATTGCGGCTGCGGATATACATGCAGATTTTCAAAAGCGCGACCGTGATTCGATCCGCCTTTTCCGTGAACGGCACCGCGTCGTCCAGACTGACCTGTACGATCTCGCGGAAATACGGCTCCACATTGCAGCGGGGAAACAGGTAGGTGTCTTTGGGCAGGTAGCATTCGATGATGCGCTCTGCCACAGGTCCGGAGAACACGGCAAAATACTTGCGCCACGGGTCATCCGGATCGGCATAATAGGTGTGACGGCTGCCGAGCGTGAGCAGAAATACATCGCCCGCCTGCGGGTGCAGCTCCTGCCCGTTGATATTTAAGGTTCCGGTGCCGGATAGGATGTATTCCAAAGCGAGCATATCGCCCTTTTCACGCGAAATATAAAAATCCGTACCGTCCACCGTTTCACCGGCGATGCGTACTGCCGCAGGCGTTTCAGGCGAAATAAAGCGGGTAAAGTCTCGAAAATTCTCTACCATAATGATTTTTCCAACCTTTCTGATAAAAGAGAGCCACGATGCAGATGATTTTGTTTGATATTTCTTTAGTTATCGTAGCATGCTTTCTGTAAAAGCGCAAGCGAGAAAAGGATAAAGTGCAGAGGAATGTGGCGTTGGACTTGATTGTGCCCCGCAAAATGCGGTATACTTGCATGAAACACAAATGAAAGGGGAGAGCATTTTGCGTGCGTTTTCTGCGCTGCATCCGAGCGTATTGTTGGTATATTTCCTGTCGGTGCTGCTCTTGACAATGTTCGCCGAAAATCCCGTGCTGCGCGTTTGTGCGCTGCTCGGCGGCGTGTTGTGTGCCGTGCTGTCCGCACCGACCGGCGGCAAACGGAAAATGCTGCGCACGACCCTGCCCTTTCTGCTCGTCGTCGCACTGTTCAATCCCTTGTTTGTGCACGAGGGCGTGACCGTCCTCTTTTGGCTCGGGGATACGCCCTTTACGCTCGAGGCGCTCTTGTACGGCGTATGCCTTGCTTTGACGCTTGCGGCGGTGATTTTGTGGTGCGGCGCATACAATCGGGCGGTGCCGTCCGACAAACTGCTGTTCCTGTTCGGCAAAGCTGCACCGCGCCTAACCATGACGCTTTGCATGGCGCTGCGCTTTTTGCCGCAGCTGTTAAGGCAGCTTCGTGCGGCGGATCGCGCCCAGACGGCGCTCGGCATGCAGATGCCGGCTGACCGAAAAGGACAGATCCGCGGCAAGCTGCGCGTGCTCTCGTGTGTTTTGAGCGTTTCGCTGGAAAACGCCATGGAGACCGCCGCATCGATGCAGGCACGCGGGCATGCGCTGCCCGGGCGTACGCATTTTGCGCTGTACCGCTTCA
The DNA here is from genome assembly GCA_944384995.1 of uncultured Clostridia bacterium. Classification (GTDB taxonomy): domain Bacteria; phylum Bacillota; class Clostridia; order Oscillospirales; family Acutalibacteraceae; genus Fimenecus. The sequence continues at coordinate 109,375 of CALWVN010000003.1, forward strand.
CGCTGCGCGACGGTATACTGCTTACGACCGTCTTGCTTTTGACGGCGGTCGTACTCGCGGGCTTTATAAGCGGTGAAGTCGCCTATTCGTTTTACCCGCGCGTTACCGCCCCGCCCGTAACGCCTGCCGCCGTGTGTGCTTATGCCGCCTTTTTGGCGCTGTCGCTTTTACCCGCACTTTTAGAAGCCGTGGAGAGAGGAAAATGGAAATTCTGCGTATCGAAAATGTAAGCTTCACGTATCCAAACGCCGAATGCCCCGCGCTCGAATCGATGTCTTTCACCGTGCGGCAAGGGGAATTCGTCGTGCTGTGCGGGGAGACGGGCTGCGGTAAGACGACGCTGCTGCGGCTTATCAAGCGGGAACTTGCGCCGCATGGTACGCGCACGGGAGCAATCCTTTTTGACGATGTGCCGCTTGAAAGACTCGACGCGCATACAAGCGCGGGGGAGATCGGCTTTGTTCTGCAAAATCCCGAGAACCAGATCGTTACGGATAAGGTCTGGCACGAGCTGGCGTTCGGGGCGGAGAGCTTAGGGCTCCCAACGCAGGTGATCCGCCGCCGTGTAGCGGAGACGGCAAGCTGGCTCGGGATCGAAGGCTGGTTTCGGCAGGATACGGACACACTTTCCGGCGGGCAGAAGCAGCTTTTGAACCTCGCCTCGGTGCTCGTTATGCAGCCGAAAATGCTGCTTTTGGATGAACCGACCGCCCAGCTTGACCCGATTGCGGCGACGGAATTCCTAAATACACTTGCGCGCTTAAATCGGGAACTGGGCATGACGATTTTGCTCGTCGAGCATCGCTTGGAGGAGGTGTTCGCGCTTGCCGACCGCGTGCTGCTGCTCGAAAAAGGGCGTCTTACGCTGGATGACACCCCGCACGCCATCGCCGAAGCGCTTTGTAAGACTTCCCCGCCGCATCCGATATGCGAAGCCTTGCCGAGCGCGGCACGTATCTACCGCCTGCTCGGCGCAAAAAAAGAGCGCTGCCCCATCAGCGTGCGCGAGGGACGGGAGCTTTTGCAGAAGTACAGCTTTTCCGAGACGGCGCCGGTCTTGCCGAATCCATCTATCGCGTCGAAAAACGAAACACCGCTTGCGGAGCTTCGGGAAGTGTGGTTCCGATATGCGCGCGAATTGCCGGACGTGCTGCGCGGGCTTACGCTTCGATTGCATGCGGGCGAGATCTGCTGCGTGCTCGGCGGCAACGGCGTGGGAAAAACGACGCTTCTGAATTTGCTTGCGGGTACGGACAAGCCCTATCGCGGCAAAGTGCGGCTTGCCAAAAAGGAAAGCGGGTACGCAAAAACCGCGCTGCTGCCGCAGAGCCCGCTGCTGCTGTTTACCGAGGAGACCGTCCGTAACGATCTGCTCTCGCTTTTGCAGATTCTCGATGTGCCGAAAGCCGAACGTGAAGCGCGCGTCCATGCGATTGCGCAGGAACTGCACATTGAAGCGTTGTTGGATCGCCACCCGTTTGACCTGAGTGGCGGCGAGCAGCAGAAATGCGCGCTCTCGAAGGTGCTGCTGACAAACCCCGATCTGTTGCTGTTAGACGAGCCGACGAAGGGCATGGACGCCGCTTGTAAGCAGGGGCTTGTGACACTTTTGCGCACGCTTCGCGAAAAGGGGCTTTGTACCCTTATTGTTACGCACGACGCAGAATTTGCCGCCGAAACGGCGGATCGCTGCGCACTGCTGTTTGACGGCGAGATCCTGTCTGTTGCGCCGCCTCGTGATTTCTTTTCGGAAAATTACTTTTACACCACTGCTGCGAACCGCATCGCCCGCGGCTTTTGCGAGCACGCAGTCACCTGTGAAGCGGTAGCGGCTGCCGCAAAACCGCGTGGAAAGGCGGATGCGCCATGCTGAAAAAAGTGCTTGGTATTGTGCTCCTGTGCGTGTGCATCCCTGCCGTTGTTGCGGGCGGGCTTTGGCTGTTTGGGGAGCAGAGGTACGCCTGGGTCACGCTGTGCGTTGCCGTGCTCGCCTGTGTGCCGTTCTTTTTGTCTTTTGAAAGGAGCCGTGCGGGCGCACAGCGGCTCGCCCTGCTTGCCGTCATGACGGCGCTGTCCGTTGCGGGACGTGTTTTGTTTGCGGCGATCCCCGGATTTAAACCCGTGACCGCGCTCGTGGTGCTCACCGCCATGTATTTCGGCCCGCAGGCGGGCTTTATGACGGGCGCACTTTCCGCGCTCCTGTCCAATTTCTATTTCGGACAGGGCCCCTTTACGCCGATGCAGATGCTTGCCTGGGGCATGGTCGGCTTTTTGGCGGGGTTGTTTGCAAAGCGGCTGCAAAAGAGCCGTGTTTCTTTGATCCTGTATGGTGCATTCGCAGGTGTGCTGTTTTCATTCGTTATGGACATATGGACGGTGCTTTGGTGGGACGGCGGCTTTAACGCGGCGCGTTATGCGGCAGCGGTCGTTTCCTCTGCGGGGTTTACTGCCGTTTATGCCGTCTCCAACGTCGTGTTTCTGCTTGCGCTTGCAAAGCCTGTCGGGCGCGTGTTTTCGCGTTTACAGCAAAAGTACGGCCTGTGAGCGCGTGCCGCGAAACAGTTGACTTTTCACGGAATTAGGATTAAAATATCATCTAATAGCATTTTTTTGAACTGAGTGGAGAGAAGTATGAAGCTGAACGGTTCGGATATTATAGCCGAGGTGCTCATTGAGCAGGGCGTGGATACCATTTTTGGGTATCCCGGCGGCTCTGTATTGAACATTTACGACGCGCTTTACAAATATCGTGACAAGATCCGCCACGTCCTCACCGCGCACGAACAGGGCGCTGCCCATGCGGCGGACGGCTATGCGCGTGCCACGGGTAGAACGGGTGTGGTGCTTGCCACAAGCGGCCCCGGGGCTACGAATCTGGTCACAGGTATTGCCACGGCATATATGGATTCCGTCCCGATGGTCGCCATTACCGGCAACGTCGGCACGTCGCTGATCGGGCGCGATGCGTTTCAGGAGGTCTATATCACGGGCATCACCATGCCCATCACAAAGCATAATTTCATGGTGCAGAACATATCTGAACTCGCATCGGTCCTGCGTGAGGCATTCCGGATCGCCAATTCCGGCAGAAAAGGGCCTGTGCTTGTAGATGTGCCGAAGGATATCACGGCAGCAGTCACGGAGTTTGAACGGCAGGTGCCGGCAAAGATCGTGGATGAAACGGTGCTCGACGAAGAAAAGCTGCAAAGAGCAGCAGCGCTGATCAATGCGGCCCGGTGCCCCGTCATTGAGCTCGGCGGCGGCGTCGCCTCGGCGGATGCGTCCGATATTGCGCGCGCCGTGGTGGAAAAAACAGGCATCCCGACCTGCCATACCCTGATGGCGACGGGCGTGCTCGGCTACGACGAACCGCTTAACTACGGGCTTGTGGGTATGCACGGCAACCTTGTGACCAACAAGGCGATCGATGAAGCGGATCTGCTTTTGGCGATCGGCACGCGTTTTTCCGACCGCGTGGCGCTTGACCCGGAGCATTTCGCCTCGCACGCGGCGATCATCCAGATCGACATCGATCAAAGCGAGATCAACAAAAACGTTCGCGTGAACGAATACCTGACGGGCGACGTGAAAACGATCCTGACCGCGCTCCTGCCGCTGTTGGAGAACAAAACGCATGACGATTGGATCGCGCGGCTTGCAGAATTCAAAAAGCAGGATTACACCCCGAAAGACAGCGAGGAATTCCTCACGCCGCACGCGCTGGTGCGCGCGATCTGTGAAGGAACGGACAAGGAAACGATCTATGTCACCGACGTCGGTCAGCACCAGATGTGGGCGGCGCAGTACCTGTCGCACACCAAGTCCCGCGACTTTTTGACAAGCGGGGGCTTAGGTACCATGGGCTACGGCTACGGTGCGGCAATCGGCGCGCAGATCGGCTGTCCCGAAAAACGTGTGGTACATATCACGGGCGACGGTTCTTTCCACATGAACTTAAACGAGGCGTGCACGGCGGTCAGCAACCACCTGCCGATCATCACCGTGATCTTTGACAACCGCGTGCTCGGTATGGTGCGCCAGTGGCAGACCTGCTTCTACGGAAAACGCTATTCCCAGACCGACCCTGAGCGTCAAACGGATTTCGTAAAGGTGATCGAGGGCTTCGGCGGCAAGGGCTACCATGCGCATACGCTCGAAGAGTTCAAGGCGGCGTATAAGGCGGCGCAGCAGGCGGACGGCCCCGTTTGGATTGCCTGCGATATCCAAAAGGACGCGCGCGTCGTGCCGATGATCCCGGCGGGCAAGACCGTGGACAGCATTCTGCTTGCCGATTCCTGTGTGACCTGCGAAAAGCAGTGCTACAAGCAGAAAAATTAAATCAAATATTTTTGGCTCCGGCTGTTCGGTCAGAACAGCCGGAGCTTTCCCGTTTCGCATCCGATGAGAAACATTTCTCTTGACACGGCTCGTTTACACGCTATAATTGACATGTCAATCATTGACATGTCAATTTTTAGTATGGGGAGTATGCCATGATGGAAACGACCTTTCACCTGCTTTTGTATCGCGCGTTCCATATGCAGCGAAGCTACCTGCGCCCTTGCCTGCGTGAGATCGGGCTCGGTTCGGGGCAGCCGAAGCTGTTGTCGTATATTGCGGCGCACCCGAACTGCCGTCCGAAAGCGCTTGCCGATTATTTTGAGATCGACCCTGCCGCTGTGTCGCGGATGCTCGATGTCATGGAGAAAAGCGGATTTATCGTGCGCCGCGCGGACGGCAAAAACCGGCGCAGCGCGTGCCTTTCGCTGACCGAAGCGGGGGAGGAGGCTTTCCGCAGCTGGCGTGCACACTGCCAAAGGGAGGATGCGGTCATGCTGCGCGGCTTTACCGAAGAAGAGAGGGCATGCTTTGCGGACTTTTTGGTGCGCGCGTACCGCAATTTGCAGGATGCGCAGCGGGAGGAAACGGCATGCGGGAAATGAAACGCTTGTTCGGCTGCTTTGGGCCGTATAAAAAAGATTTATACCTCGGCGGGCTGTTCGTTTTGATCGAGACCGCCTTTGAATTGGTGATCCCGATCCTTATGGCGGATCTCATTGACATAGGCGTTGCAAATCGGGACGTGCCCTACATTTTGCACAAAGGTATTCAAATGGGGATTTGCGCGCTCCTTTCACTCATCACGGGGCTATTGTATGCGCGATTTGCCGCCCGTGCCGCTTACGGCTGGGGCGCGCGCATCCGTGAGGCAGAATATGAAAAGGTGCAGCAATTCGCCTTCGCGAATCTGGACCGCTTTGACACCGCCTCGCTCGTCACACGCATGACGACGGATGTAACCGTTTTGCAGAATGCCGTCAACGGCGGGCTGCGCCCGCTTGCACGCAGTCCGATCATGCTCATTATGGGGCTGGGGCTATCATTCTATATGAACGCGCGGCTCGCACTTGTGTTCCTTGTGTGTGCACCGCTGCTTGCCTTTATCCTGTTTGCGATCGTACGCAAAGTCGCGCCGATGTACAGCGTGCTGCAAAAAGTGGTGGATAAACTCAACCATGTGGTTGAAGAAAATCTTACTGCCATCCGTGCGGTAAAAGCCTATGTGCGCGGGGATTATGAAGAGGAAAAGTTCCGTGCAGTCAATCAGGATCTGACGAAAACGGGCGAAAAGACCTTCCGGCTCGCCGTACTCAATATGCCGACGCTGCAATGTGTGATGTATGTGACGATCGTGCTCATCATGTGGTTCGGCGGCAATATGATTTTGGAAAACAGCCTGCAGGTCGGCGAGCTGACCGGCTTTTTAAGCTACGTGATGCAAGTTATGAACTCCATTATGATGATCTCCAACGCCTTTCTGCTGCTGACGCGTTCGCTGGCAAGCGCGCACCGCATCGGCGAGGTGCTCGAAGAACCCGTGGTGCTCACATCACCCGCGCAAGCGTGCACTACGGTGGAAAACGGCAGCGTGGATTTCGAACACGTTTCGTTCAAATACCATGCCGACGCAAAGGAATACGCCCTTTCTGATGTTACGCTGCATATTTCTTCGGGGCAGACGGTTGGCGTTTTGGGCGGTACGGGGTCTGCCAAGACGACGCTTGTGCAGCTGATCCCACGGCTTTACGATGTGACCAAGGGCGCGGTCAAAGTCGGCGGGCGGGATGTGCGGGAATACGACCTGCCGACGCTTCGCGACGCGGTGGGCATCGTGCTGCAAAAAAACGTGCTGTTTTCGGGTACGGTACGCGAAAATCTGCTGTGGGGCAATGCACAGGCGTCGGAGGATACACTTTGGGCGGCATGCCGCGCGGCAGGGGCGGCGGAATTTCTCGAACGCATGCCGAAAGGACTGAACACCGATGTCGGGCAGGGCGGTGTAAACTTTTCCGGCGGGCAGAAGCAACGGCTGTGCATCGCGCGCACACTGCTGAAACAACCGAAGGTGCTGATCTTCGACGATGCGACCAGCGCTGTGGACACCGCCACCGAAGCGGGCATCCGCACAACGCTCGCAGAGCTTCGCGACATGACCAAGATCATCATCGCCCAGCGCATCACCTCCGTGATGCACAGCGACTGTATCGTGGTGCTCGACGACGGCAGGGTGCACGCCGTTGGTACGCACGACGAGCTTTTGCAAAACGATCCCATTTATCAGGAGATTTACGCAACACAGATGCGGGGAGGTGACGAAGATGGCAGCGAGAACGCTTAGTGCAAAAAAACCGAAGCATCTTGGATTTACGCTGCACGAGCTGTTTGCCTACATGGGGCGGCACGGCGTTTTGCTGCTGTTTGTTGCCGTCCTTGTGACCGTCAGCGGCGTCGCAGGCTTGCTCGGCACATATATGATCCGTCCGATCGTCAATAACCTTATAAACGGCGACCTGCATACGCTGGCGGTCGGTGTCTTGATCGCGGCGGGTATTTTCGGAATAAGTATTTTTAGCGCCTACGGCTATACGCAGCTGATGGTGCGCATGGCGCAAAAGGTGCTCTTTGACATCCGGCGCGACCTGTTTTCGCACGTGCAGAAGCTGCCGTTGAAATTCTTTGACTCCACGCCGCACGGCGACGTGATGAGCTACTTTACCAACGATGTGGATACCGTTTCCGACGCGCTCAACAACAGCTTCGCCATGGCGATCCAAAGCTTTATTCAGATGGCGGGCACGCTTGTGATTTTGTATGTGCTCAACTGGCGGCTGTCCCTGATCGTCACGCTGTGCTACATCGTCATGTTCCTGTACATTCGGTACAGCGGGCGCCACAGCAAAAAGTATTACAACCGCCAGCAAAAAAGCCTCGGGGTGCTCGACGGTTATATCGAGGAGACGGTTACGGGGCAAAAGGTCGTCAAGGTTTTCAATCACGAGGCAGAGAACCTGAGGGCCTTCCGCGAGAAGAACGAGGCGCTGCGCAAGGCCGGGACGGGCGCGCAGAGCTACGCCGCCACGATGGTGCCCGCCGTGGTGAGCATCTCTTATGTCAACTACGCGCTCGTCGCGATTCTCGGCGGCATTATGGCGATGCGGGGACTTACGGATGTGGGCAGCCTTGCAAGCTACCTTGTGTTTGTGCGGCAGGCGGCGGCGCCGATCAACCAATTTACCCAGCAGTCGAATTTCCTTTTGGCGGCGCTTGCGGGTGCAGAACGCATTTTTGAAGTAATGCGTCTGCCTGCGGAGGTTGACGACGGCGAGATCACACTTGTCCATGCGCAGGAGACGGCGGACGGGAACTTGCGTGAGACCGATGCGCCGACAGGCGTCTGGGCCTGGCGCGCGCCGGACGGCAGGCTTACGCGGCTTTGCGGCGACGTTCGGTTTGAAAATGTGACTTTTGGGTACTCTAAAAAGCATCCCGTGTTGCGCGATGTCAGCCTGTATGCAAAGCCGGGGCAGAAGATCGCGTTCGTCGGCTCGACAGGTGCGGGCAAAACCACCATTACAAACCTTATCAACCGCTTTTACGATGTACAGGGCGGGCATGTGCTGTATGACGGGATCGACGTGCGCGATCTTCGCAAGGCTGCACTGCGGCGCTCGCTCGGCATCGTCTTGCAGGACACGCACCTGTTCACGGGGACGATCGCGGACAACATCCGTTTCGGCAAGCCTGATGCGACACAGGAAGAGATTGAAAAAGCGGCAAGAATTGCCAATGCGGATTCGTTCATCCGCCGCCTGCCGAACGGATACGAAACCATGGTCACCGCCGACGGCGCGAATCTCTCGCAGGGGCAGAGGCAGCTCTTGGCCATTGCACGGGCGGCTGTGTCCGATCCGCCTGTGCTCATCCTCGACGAAGCGACTTCCTCCATTGATACGCGCACCGAACGCTTGATTGAAAAGGGTATGGATGCGCTTATGCAGGGGCGTACCGTGTTCGTGATCGCCCACCGCCTTTCGACCGTGCGCAACGCCAACGCCATCATGGTGCTCGAGCACGGCAAGATCGTCGAGCGCGGTACGCACGAGGAGCTGCTGCGGCAAAAGGGAATGTATTACCGCCTTTACCACGGGATGTTTGAATTGAGCTGAAAAAGCACTCGTTTCCGATTGGCGCGCTCAACCTGTTGAAGAAGATACTACAGAGAAAGCGAGGCTTAAAAGTTTTCGTCCACCTTTTTCAAAAGGTGGCGGGGTCGAGGGGCGGTGCCCCCGTCGCGTCCCGCAGGACGCGAAACTCTTTTTCTTAAAAAGCGCAGGAGGGGAAGCGAAACAGTCCGGTGGACTGTTTGGCGCGGGGCACCCTCGCCGGGGGTGCCCCGATGCGGCGTGCAACGACGCATGACGTAAAATTACCTTTTCTTGCGTTATTGCTGATTATGATGCACAACGCCCCCGTTCCCAAATCGGGAACGGGGGCGTTGCCGGTTGCTTGCGTTATGCTTCGTATTCCTCCGGCAGGCGGATTCCTGCGGTATCCGTTACAGGGACGGAAAACACGATCGCGCCCGCGGGATTCGGCGCGCCGGCCTGTTCCATAACGGCGCGCATCACGTCGTTTTTGCGCGCGGTGCGCACCACAACGAACACCATTTCCTTTTCCTCTGCAAGCGAGATCCCCAAAAACTTTTTCGCCTGCTCGGCGCCTGTGCCCTTGGCATGCAGTACCGTGCCGCCCGTGGCTTGTGCGCTGCGCGCTGCGTCCATAATGGTATCGATACTGCCGCTGTTGGCAATGATGATCAGCAATTCAAAATCCGTGTTCTGCAAGGTGCTTTCCTCCTTGAGTGCGACTTCCTGCCCGTCCGTCAGGTATTGCAGCGTCCGTCTGCCGCCGATGCTGCTTAACGGCATTAAAAATGCCACGCCCACACCGGGAACACCGATGTACATGTTCCGATACAAAATTTTTTTAAGCTTCGTCCAGCTTTCTTCCGTGACGATCGCAAAGAACACCACGCGCTCTGAGGACTCCAGCCCCAGAAAATCCAGCGTTTCGCTGGTCGCGGTCCCTTTTCCGGGCACGGACAGGGTCACATGCACATTTTCCGACGCCAAAACCTCTGCAAATTTGTCTTTCAGTTCCCGTGCAACAATCAGCACGGCTACATTGATTTCGTACATTTGCACGCTCCTCTCCGCCCGTGTTACAGCTCGATGATCTCAAGATCGGCAAGGGGTTCGCCCACGGGCAGCGCCGTTTCCGCAAACTCTGCGCGGCGCGCCTTCCGTTTATACAAAACCCCGAAGATCTGAATGGTGATCAGCGGCGTCATAGCGACCATGGCGACCACGCCGAACGCGTCACGCACCACATTGCCGCCCGTCGCCGTGCATGCGCCGATGGCGAACGGCAAAAGGAAGGTCGCCGTCATCGGGCCCGACGCAACGCCGCCGGAGTCAAAGGCGATCGCGGTAAAAATTTTCGGCGTAAAGAACGAAAGAAGCAGTGCAATTGCATAGCCGGGGATCACCAGCCACAGCACCGAAACGCCCGCGAGCACGCGGATCAAGGCAAGCCCCACCGAAACGGCAACGCCGATGGAAAGGCTTGTGCTGAGCGCCTTGCCCGACACCGCGCCGGAGGTGATCTCTTCGACCTGCTCGCGCAAAACATAGACGGCGGGTTCGGCTCTGACGATGAAATAGCCCATCACTACGCCGATGGGTATAATGATCCAATTATAAGACAGCCCTGCAAGCGTCTGTCCAAGGTAGTTGCCCGCCGGCATGAAGCCGACGTTTACACCCGTCAAAAACAGTACAAGCCCGACATAGGTGTAAGCAAGCCCGATGACGATCTTCAACAGCTCGCGCTTTTTAAGCTTGAGCGCAAAAATTTGAAATACGGCAAAAAACAAGACGATCGGAAGCAAAGAGACCGCGATCTCCCGAATGTATTTCGGAAAGCCCGACAAAAACGTGTAAAACAGCTCTGCGGAATCCGCGATCTGCGGGATCTCGCTTGCGATATAGGTCGTGTCGCCGGGGTTATAGAGCACACCCAGCAGCAGCACGGCGAGGATGGGTCCGATGGAGCACAGCGCCACAAGGCCGAAGCTGTCGTTTTCGGCGTGCTTGTCGCTTCGCACGGCGGCAAAGCCGACGCCGAGCGCCATGATGAACGGGACGGTCATCGGCCCCGTGGTCACGCCGCCCGAGTCAAACGCGACCGCCAGAAAATCCTCCGGTACGAAAAAGGCGATCGCAAATACAAGCAAATAAAATACGATCAGCAATTTGTTGAGCGATTTGGAAAACAGCATGCGCAGCACGGCGACGACCAAAAACAGCCCGACGCCGACCGCGACCGCTAAAATGAGGATGAGATTGGGCACGGCGGGCACCTGCTCGGCAAGCACCTGCAAGTCCGGCTCGGAGATCGTAATGATAAAACCCAGCACGAACGCGAGCGCAGCCGTCAGCCAAAGCCGATTGGTCTTTGCCATACGCGCCCCGACCTTTTCGCCGACGGGCGTCATGGCAAGCTCCGCGCCGAGTGTAAAAAACATCATGCCTGCGATCAGCAGCACCGCGCCGAACAGAAACAAAATCAAAATACCCGTCGGAATCGGTGCGATCGTAAAGCTTAACAGCAGCACGATGCATACGATCGGCAGCACCGCCGAAAGCGCTTCTTTCAGTTTCTCTTTCAATTTGGTTTGATAATCCCGCATGCATCGACCTGCCTTTCAAAAATTGCGGTGTTTCCGTACAGCCGCAGTATATGTATGGTACACAAATAGTTTACCATATATTTTGTTCCGCGCAAAGCGAAAAAGCCCGCAAAAAAGTAAACATTATGTGAACAAAACAGCAGCCCGCGCGGAAAGCACGGGCTGCTATATAAAACACACATTCTAATCGGCAACTGTCTGCACGGCGTTGATAACCACAAGCACGGCGTACACGGCAAGGCACGGCAGGCACAAAACGGCGCATACGCGCAAAAGCATGCTGTTTTCGTGCGCGTGTGCAAAGACGGCGGGCACAAGCGTAAAGAGGACCGCGCCGACGAAAACGGCCGTAAGCGCTGCGCGCAGCTTTTTGGATACATGTGTATTCCAAAGATTGACAACCGTCAACAGGATGGCTGTCACGCCGAGCAAGATCGGCACAAAAATCAGCGTTTCGGACAGAAAAGAAGTATAAAAGGAATTGAATAACGGATAAAGAAATTCCGGCGTTAAGGTCAGGGACAGGTACATGGAAGAAAGATCCGTGACCAAAACATATGCGGTGATCGTCGAAAAAAGTCCGCTTAATGCAAGCAGAATAGAGCAAACTGTCATGGGAACCCCTCGTTTCAAGCGCCGTTCCCTCCTGCATTTTGTGCAGGACGAAAAGGCACGACGTTTAAGAGCCGACGTCTGGACACTGCTGCATGGGAATCCCCTCGTTTCACCCAAATCGCTGTTTTCCTCTTTATATCATCATTTTACCATGGTAAATCCTTTTGTGTCAACCGATCTAAAGAAAAACCCGCACCTTACGAAAGGTGCGGGAAAGAAATGTGTATGCTTTGCGTTTGTCAGATCTTCATCACAGCGCCGTCCTTGGCGGAGGAGACCATCTGCGCATAGCGCGCAAGCCAGCCGCTCGTGATGCGCGGCGGATGCGGCACATACGCTTTGCGGCGTTTTTCGAGCTCCTCGTCCGAAACGCGGACGTTGACTTTGGCATTCGGAATGTCGATCTCGATGATGTCGCCCTCTTCGATGAGGCCGATCTCGCCGCCGCAGGCAGCCTCCGGGCAGACATGCCCGATGGAAGCCCCGCGCGATGCGCCGGAAAAGCGGCCGTCGGTGATGAGTGCTACGGTCTTGTCAAGCTGCATGCCCGCAAGCGCCGAGGTGGGGTTGAGCATTTCGCGCATCCCGGGCCCGCCGACCGGGCCTTCATAGCGGATGACCACCACGTCGCCGTCATGGATCTCGCCGCCGTAAATCGAAGCGATCGCTTCATCCTCGCTGTCGAACACACGTGCCGGACCTTCATGCACAAGCATTTCGGGCGCGACCGCACTGCGTTTCACAACACAGCCGTCTTTTGCGATGTTGCCCCACAAAATCGCAAGCCCGCCCGTTTCGCTGTACGGGTTCGTGATGGGACGGATGGCGTTTTCGTCCTTGATATACGCGCCCTCGATGTTCTCGCCGACGGTCTTGCCCGTTACGGTCAGCAGGGAAAGGTCAAGAAGCCCTTTCTTCGCAAGCTCTGCCTGTACCGCCGGCACGCCGCCCGCATTGTTGAGGTCGTGCATATGCGTAGGTCCCGCAGGGGCAAGGTGGCAGAGGTTCGGCACCTTGGCGCTCATTTCGTTGAAGGTGTGCAGATCCATCGGGCAGCCTGCCTCTTTGGCAATGGCGAGCAGGTGCAGCACGGAGTTCGACGAGCACCCCAGCGCCATGTCGCACGCCAGCGCATTGCGAAGCGCCTTTTCGTTGATGATGTCACGCGCCTTGATGTCATTTTCGACCAGGTGCATGATCGCCATGCCCGCCTTTTTGGCAAGCTGCACGCGCCCCGCATGCACGGCGGGGATCGTCCCGTTGCCCGGCAGCGCGATGCCTAAGGATTCGCACAGGCAGTTCATGCTGTTGGCGGTATACATGCCGGAGCACGAGCCGCAGCCCGGGCAGGTGTTGTTTTCAAATTCGCAAAGCTTCGCGTCGTCGATCAGGTTCGCCTTACGCGCGCCGACGGCTTCAAACATTTTGGAAAGCGAGGTCTCCACGCCGTCCACAAGACCCGACATCATCGGCCCGCCGGAGCAAACGACGGTCGGCAGATTGATGCGCAAAGCGCCCAGCAGCATGCCGGGAACGATCTTGTCGCAGTTGGGGACGAGAACCAGCCCGTCAAAGCCGTGCGCGGTTGCCATGGTCTCCACGCTGTCCGCGATCAGCTCGCGCGAGGGCAGGGAATACTTCATGCCAATATGCCCCATGGCAATGCCGTCGCATACGCCGATGGCGGGGACTTCGATCGGCGTGCCGCCCGCCATGCGCACGCCCGCCTTGACCGCCTCGGCGATCTTGTCAAGGTGGATATGCCCGGGAACGATCTCGCTGTGCGCGGAGATTACGCCGATAAGCGGACGTTCCAATTCCTCTTTTGTATAGCCCATCGCATAAAACAGGCTGCGGTTCGGCGCGCGTTCCACGCCCTCCAACACGTTTTTGCTGTGTAAATTCATAAAATGCCTCCTGTCCAACATCTCTGAAACAGTTGTATGACATATTCTAATAGTTGTCATACAACTATTATAGCAACAAAATCACAACTGTCAATACCCTTTTACGCTTTGCCGGGGATACAAACGCCGGCGAAGCATTTTTAAGGTTTGCTTTGCTTTTTTTGCAAAAGTATAGTATAGTGGAACAGGCAAATCTATGAATCGAGGCAGATTATGCAAACAGAAAACCTTTCCCAGCGCACCGCCGAAACGCTGCGTGCGCAGATCTTGGAAGAAAAGAAATACCGTCCGGGCGAAAAGCTGCCGAATGAAAATGAGCTTGCCGAGTCGCTCGGCATCAGCCGCACGACGCTTCGCGAGGCGATCCGCACGCTCGCTTCCGAAGGGCTTTTGGAGGTGCGGCGCGGGCGCGGCACGTTCGTAGCGGGGGAGCTTGACCGCGTCGCGGCGGAGAGCGTCAATATGCAGGAGCTCGTCCGAATGCAGGTCACGCTGCGTGACCTTTACGAAGCGCGCATGATCTTTGAGCCGCAAGCCGCCGCGCTCGCCTGCAAGCGTGCAACAGACGAGGAGATCGAGCGCATTTTGGCGCTCGGTGCGGAATGCCAGCGCCAGCTTCAGATCGACCCGCGCGGTAAAAACCGCATCGCCTCGGAAAGCGCGTTCCACGGTGCGATCATCAAGGCGGCGCACAACGACTTTTTAAGCCAGTTCATGCCCACGCTCACGCAGACGATCGAACAGACCTTCGCGCTCAACTACAATCTGGACGTCATCGCCGAGGACGCCTACAAAGATCATATTTTGATCATGGATTTCTTAAAAAAGCGCGACGCGCGCGGCGTTAAAAGCGCCGTGACGGTGCACCTGCACCACGCCGTGCAGCACGAGCAAATTTCTTTTGAAGAATTGTAAAAAGGTATTGACAGAACAGAATTTGCGGTTATAATAGTTGTATGACAACAAATCAAACCTGTCATACAACTCAGCTAAGATACATATTTTAGGAGGTATTTCCCATGGCAGAAGCAAGAATGTTTTACCAGGAAGACTGCAACCTGTCGCTGCTCGACGGCAAGACCATCGCCGTCATCGGCTACGGCAGCCAGGGGCACGCCCATGCGCTCAACGCAAAGGAGTCGGGCTGCAACGTCATCATCGGCCTTTACGAGGGCAGCAAGTCCTGGGCGAAGGCGGAAAAGCAGGGCTTCGAAGTTTACACCGCGGCGGAGGCTGCAAAACGCGCCGACATCATCATGATCCTCATCAACGATGAACTGCAGGCGGATATGTATAAAAAGGATATCGAGCCCAACCTCGAGCCCGGCAACATGCTGATGTTCGCGCACGGCTTCAACATCCACTTCGGCTGCATCGTCCCGCCGAAAGATGTGGACGTCACCATGGTCGCGCCCAAAGGCCCCGGCCACACCGTCCGTTCCGAATATCAGGCGGGCAAGGGCGTACCGTGCTTGGTCGCCGTACAGCAGGATGCGACCGGCAGAGCGCTTGACTTGGCACTGGCCTACGCGCTGGCGATCGGCGGCGCGCGTGCGGGTGTTTTGGAAACGACCTTCCGCACCGAGACCGAGACCGACCTGTTCGGTGAGCAGGCAGTGCTTTGCGGCGGCGTTTGCGCGCTGATGCAGGCGGGCTTTGAAACACTGTGCGAGGCAGGCTATGACCCGAGAAACGCATATTTCGAGTGCATCCATGAAATGAAGCTGATCGTGGATCTGATCTATCAGAGTGGTTTCGCGGGCATGCGCTACTCCATCTCCAACACGGCGGAATACGGCGACTATGTTACCGGTCCGAAGCTGATTACCGAAGAAACCAAAAAGACGATGAAGAAGATCCTGTCCGACATTCAGGACGGCACGTTCGCCAAGGAATTCCTTTTGGATATGTCGCCCGCAGGCCGTCAGGTGCACTTCAAGGCGATGCGCAAGCTCGCCGCTGAGCATCCGTCGGAGAAGGTCGGCGAAGAGGTCAGGAAGCTGTATAGCTGGAACGACGAAAAGGATAAGCTGGTCAACAACTAACCAAGTTTTCGCTGTATCGAAACAACCGCCCGAACCATTTGGTTCGGGCGGTTTTCTGCGTATGAAGCTATGTTTCCTCAGCGGATCGGCTTGACCGTGAAGCGATAAGCAAACGGCGTGCCCGCGTGCAGGATATACGGCTCGCGGACGTGCGCGTCACCGGGCATGTCGCCGCCGACGCCGAGCTGCGCGAGGTCGAAGTTGAAGGTCGTAATATCCTTGTGCTTGAGCTCGTGGATATGCGTCGCCTTTTCTAATTCGTTCTGCGTATAATGCCATGCCGAGAATTGCAGCGGCGTGCCGACCTCGGCTTCAAAGCGAAGTCCCTTGCCGTCTTTGTCCGTCAGCTCGACAAAGCGCACATCGGTGCGGTTGGCATTTTCCTGCGGGCGCATGTAGTGGTGCTCAAGATCCGCAACAGTTGCGGAATAGATCGCGATGCGTCCGCCCGTTTTGCGGTCGCAATAGGTCTCCTGCGGGCCGCGGCCATACCATTTGACATTTTCCAGTTCGCGCACAAAGCCCATCTGCGTGCCGAAGCGCGTCAGCGTGTGGCGCGGCGTGCCGGAAAGCGCGCATTCGAACGTCCCGTCCGGGTATACCGTCACGCTCGAATTCACGTCCTTCATGCCGCCGATACTCCATGTGCTTGCAACGACCACGCTGCCGTCGGCGTTTTCCTTGACCTCGCGAATCGTGCCCGTCTCGCCGTTCGTTGCGCGCTGCCACGCGTAATACGGGTGCAGCGGAATTAAGAACGGTACGAAATTCGTGTTGGAAAGGTCGTTATCCGTGACCGCGCGGAAGAAGTTCGGCTTCATCGGGTCTTTCAGAAGCTCTTTGCCGTCAATCAGGAGCGAAACGATCTGCCCGCCCGCTATGCGCAGGGAGAAGTCTTTGCCGGCAACGGCAACGCTGTTCGCGCCCTTCTGGACTTGCAGCTTTTCGCCCTCGTGCGGGGTCTCGACCGCCTTCGCTTCCTGCACGGTGAACTGGTCGAAGCTCTGTACATAGCCCGCCTCGCACCAGCGCTGCGCGTTTTTCTGGACGAAAAATACGGAAAGCAGGCACTCCGCATTCGCGGGGAATTTGTCGCGGGAATAGGGGATGGTGAAATCGCTTTCCGAAAGCGGAGCTGCATTCACGTTTTCACAAATACCGCTTTCGATCTCCACGCCGTCCGCTTCGACTGACCAGCGGAATTCGATGTCGGAAAGGTCGGTGAACAGATGCTTGTTTTTGACCGTGAACAGCTGCTTTTCTGCATCCTTTTCCGTGACCTTGATCTCACAGTAGACCTTCTTCACCTCGTAATAGGAGGGGTGCGGCTTGCGGTCGGCGGCGACGATGCCGTTGGCACAGAAGTACGTGTTGCTGCCCGTCATGGCGGTGGTGTTCGGCAGCTGCAAGGGGCGGCGCGGCTCGTATTTCTCAAAGTCCGTGCCGTACAGCCAGTGGTCGCCCTCCGGGGTCTTCAGGCGCAGCGACTGGTCTACGAAATCCCAAATATAGCCGCCGCACATGTGGTCGTGCGCTTCGAAGTCGTCCATGTATTCCTGAAAGTTGCCTAAGGAATTCTCCATGGCATGTGCGTATTCGCACAGCAGCACGGGCTTCGTGTATGCCTCTTTCGGAATGGGCTTCGAGTCCGCCGCGAGCTGGTTCGCGATGTTGTCGTACAGCGTGATGGTGATAGGCTCCTTGTTGCAGAGCTTATCCATGGTATCTTTCAGCGGGTACATGCGCGAGATCACGTCGGTCTTGGTCAGGTCGAAATCACCCTCGTAGTGGAACGGGCGGGTCTTGTCAAGCTGCAAGGCGGCTTCCTTCATCTTCGTGAAGTTCGAGCCGTCGCCCGCTTCGTTCCCCAAAGACCACATAAAGACGCACGCATGGTTGCGGTCGCGCAGCACCATGCGCTCCATTTTATCCACGACCGCATTTGTCCAGACGGGGTTGCTGCCCGGCACGCCCTTGCGGCGCACGCCGTGGCTTTCCATGTCACATTCGTCCATGACATAGAAGCCGTATTCGTCACACAGCTCATAGAACAGCGGGTCGTCCGGGTAGTGTGAGGTGCGAATGGAGTTGATATTCGCGCGTTTCATTAAATCGAGATCCTGATAGTACCGCTCCTTCGGTACCGCCCAGCCGTGGTCGGGGTCAAAGTCGTGGCGGTTCGTGCCGCGCAGCAGCATCGGCTGCCCGTTGAAGAGGATGCGCTCGCCGACGATCTCGACCTTCTTAAAGCCAAAGCGGATCGCCTTATAGGTCGTTTTGCCGCCCGCCGTGAGTGTTAAAAGCAGGGTATAGAGGTTCGGGGTTTCCGCCGACCACTTCAGCGGATTTTTTACGAGCTTTTGCAGATGCACCGTGGTGCTGCCCGTCGCCGCATCAAAGTCGAGTGCGCCGAGCGCCTCTTTTTTGCCGTCGGCGGAAAGAATCTCCGCCGTCACGCTCGCGTTTGCCGCTTCTTCCGCATAATTGTTGACCGTGACTTCAAGCTTCGTATCGCTGTCGCGGTAATTTTCGTCTAAATCCGTGGTGATGAAGAAATCACGCAGACAGACCTTTTCCTCGCAGAACAAATACACCTCGCGGTAGATGCCGCAAAGCCACCACATGTCCTGATCTTCGATATAGGTCGCATCGCTGTAGCGGTAGACTCTCGCACACACCAAATTCTCGCCGCTGTGTAAGTATTCGGTCACATCGAATTCGTGCGGCGTCATGGAGCCCTGCGAATATCCGGCAAACTCGCCGTTGACGTAGACCTCCAGCGCAGATTTGGCCGCACCGAAGTGCAGGAAAATTTCCTTGCCCTCAAAATTTTCGGGCAGAGTAAAGGTGCGCCGATAGTGACCGATCTCCTGCATGTCGTGATCGATGCAGGGGATCTTGTGCTTGCTGCGCGAAATGGCGCGCGGGAAGGTGCTCGCATAATAATACGGCACGCTGCCCGTCTTTTCCGTCTGCCAGACCGAGGGGACGGGGATGGTGCGCCACTCGCTGTCGTCAAAGTCCGTGCGGAAGAAATCCGCCGGCTCGTTTTGAAGCCCTCTTTGCCAGTGGAATTTCCACTCGCCGTTCAGCGACAGCTTGGTGTCGGGTGCCTCACGCTTGGCGGCGGCTTCGGCGTCATCGTAGGAAAAGGCGATGACATGCCCGTCCTCCTTATGCCGCTTGATCACGGCGGGGTTTTCCCAGTCGAATCCTTTTTCGCGCATATGTATTCCTCTCTTACGTTTCCGGGCTTTTGTCCGGATTTCTTTTCAATTCATAAGCATAGCAGATTGTGCCGCCGATTGCAAGTGCTGCGGGCGGAGAAAAAGAGCGAGCCAGGAAACGGGCCCGCTTGCGATCGATTTTATTGTGCCGCCTCGGCATTTTTTTCGGAATACGCCAAATATTCGATGAACTGCTTGGCAAGCCGAGGGCTCCTGCCGCCGCCGCGCAGGGCGAACGCCTCCGCTTTGCGGATGAGCTCGTCATGCTCAAGCGTCACGTTGTGCTGTTGTGCCAGATCGCAGACGATCTGCTCGAACAGCTTTTTGTCCGGCTTTAAGAATGTGATCTGCAAGCCGAACCGCGCGGAAAGGCTGGTGAGCTCCTGAATCGTATCCTGTCGGTGCAGGTCGTCCCCGCTGCGGTCGGAGACGCTTTCCTGCACAAGGTGGCGACGGTTCGAGGTAGCATAGACCGCGATGTTGCGGCTCCTGCCCGCCACGCTGCCCTCTAAGATCGCCTTGAGCGCGCCGAAGTCGCTGTCCCCGCGCGTAAAGCTCAGATCGTCGATGAATAGGATGAATTTCAGCGGGTTGCGCGCAAGACGGTCGAGAATGTCCGGGAGAAAGAACAGTTCGTTTTTCTTGACCTCGATGAGCCGCAGACCCTCGGGGTAATATTCGTTGACGATCGCCTTGACGGTGCTGCTTTTGCCTGCACCCGCGTCGCCGTACAGAAGCACGTTGTTGCAGGGCTTGCCGGCAAGTAAAGCTTCGGTATTTGCAATGACGCGGCTGCGCTCACGCGCATAGCCCGAAAAGTCGGAAAGCCGCTGGGGGTCCGGGTGCTTGACGGGGGTGATCTTGCCGTCCTTGAGCACGAACATACGGTATTTCGCCCAGATCCCGAAGCCGCGCTTGCCGATATTTTGCAGCTGGTCGCGGTAGACCGCTTTGAGATCTGTCGGTGTGTTGTGCCAGTGCGGGAAGGGCAGGGGGTTTTTCGTAAAGCTTTGCACATCCTCGGGCGTGACGGCGGCGAACGCTTGCAAGGCGTCAAGCTCCGTATCGAGCGCGCCTAAATAGCTTTGCGTCAATTCTCCGCATCCGGCGCGGTGCACGACTGCGTTTTCATCCTCCAGCATTTTCATGCGCACATAATCGCCCAAATCGTCGCACACTGAGAACAGCGCGGCACAGAAAGCCGCCGTTGAATCGGCGCGCGCTTCTTCGGGCGCGTGCTCGTCTGCGAGGACCAAAAAGGCTTTGAATACCGCATCGTTGAGCAACTCGCGGAAAAGCGAGAGCCCGTGCAGCTGCAGCATGACGTTTTGCAACGGTTGCATAGTACCACCTCGTGGGAATTTTGTCTGTTTTTCCGAAATTATGAAAGAAATAGAATGTTTCAAAAAAATATATCTTGACAGACTCGTTGGGCTGGTGTAAACTATATAAACTGCAATTATAATGGTGTTCTATTGCTTGCCCATTTCCAAACATTGGTAGTTTAGCACAAAGCTGCCGGAAAAGCAAGTTTTATGAATGCCGTTTTCCACCGCGGGCGCAGCCTTTCGGCTGCCGTTCAAAACACAAATAAGGAAATGGAGCGTGATGGGCCCTATGGTGAATGTGAAACCTGTACAGCTCGGGAAAAACACACGAATGAGTTTTTCTAAAATCAACGAGGTCATGCAGATGCCCAACCTCATCGAGGTGCAGAAAAACTCGTACCAGTGGTTTCTCAACGAGGGACTCAAGGAGGTGTTCCGTGATGTCGCAGACATTACGGATTATTCCGGCAATCTCGTATTGAGCTTTGTCGGATATCGGATGGACGACACCCCCAAGTACACGGTTAAAGAGTGCAAGGAACGCGACGTGACCTACGCCGCGCCGCTGCGCGTCACCGCAAGGCTTTTAAACAAGGAAACAGGCGAGATCAAAGAGAACGAAGTGTATATGGGCGATTTCCCACTCATGACCGACAGCGGCACCTTCGTCATCAACGGTGCCGAGCGCGTCATCATCTCGCAGCTGGTTCGTTCCCCGAGCGTCTATTACGGTATGACGCACGACAAAACGGGTAAGGAGCTGTACTCCGCTACCGTGATCCCGAACCGCGGTGCGTGGCTCGAGTATGAAACGGATCAGAACGACCTGTTCTATGTCCGCATCGACAAAAACCGCAAGATCTACATCACCACCTTTATCCGCGCGCTGGGCCTTAGCACAAACCAGGAGATTCTGGATTTCTTCGGCTATGACGAGCGCATCAAGGAAACGCTCGAAAAGGATACGACCATCAACACCGAGCAGGCGCTCATCGAAGTTTATAAGCGCCTTCGTCCCGGTGAACCGCCCACGCTTGAGACCGCGCAGGCGCAGCTGGACGGGCTGTTCTTTGATTCCCACCGCTATGACCTTTCGCGCGTGGGCCGCTACAAGTATAATAAAAAGCTGTGCATTTCCGCACGCATCACGGGCTTCAAGGCAAAGGAGCCGATCATCAGCCGCCTGACGGGCGAGGTGCTTGCCGACGAAGGCGATATGATCACGCCCGAGCTTGCCTACCGCATTGAGCAGGAGGGTGTCAATGCCGCCGTCATCGACAACGAGGGCGACGAGGTCAAGGTGTTCTCCAACGGCATGGTGGACATCGCCGAGTATGTCCCGCAGCTGACTGCGGAAGAACTTGAGGATGCAGGCATCAACGAAAAGGTGCGCTTCGACGTGCTGCGCGAGGTGCTCGACAAGTGCGGCGACGATAAAGACGCGCTTTTGGAAGAGCTTTCCGCAAGATGCGACGACCTTATCCCGAAGCACATCACCGTGGATGATATTTTCGCGTCCATTAACTATCTCAACTGCATCGCGCACGGCGTGGGCATGACCGACGACATTGACCACCTCGGCAACCGCCGCATCCGTTCCGTCGGCGAGCTTTTGCAGAACCAGTTCCGCATCGGCTTCTCGCGCATGGAGCGCGTCGTCAAGGAGCGCATGACCCTGCAGGCGCAGGAGCCCGACAAGGTCACGCCCGCGGCGCTCATCAACATCCGCCCCGTGATGGCGGCAATCAAGGAATTCTTCGGCTCTTCCCCGCTGTCGCAGTTCATGGATCAGACGAATCCGCTCGCGGAGCTGACGCACAAGCGCCGTCTGTCGGCTTTGGGCCCCGGCGGTCTTTCGCGTGACCGCGCGGGCTTCGAGGTGCGTGACGTCCATTACAGCCACTATGGGCGCATGTGCCCCATCGAGACGCCCGAAGGTCCGAACATCGGCTTGATCTCGTATCTTGCCACGTTCGCCAGAATCAACAAATACGGCTTCATTGAAGCGCCTTTCCGCCGCATCGACAAGGAGACCGGCGTGGTGCTCGACGAAGTCACCTATATGACCGCCGACGTCGAGGATGCCTACATGGTCGCGCAGGCGAACGAGCCGCTCGACGAAAACGGCCGCTTCCTGCACAAAAAGGTCAACGCGCGCTTCCGCGACGAGTTCGTTGAGATCGAAGCGGGCGAAGCGGACTACATGGACGTTTCCCCGAAGATGGTCGTCTCCGTCGCCACGGCGATGATCCCGTTCCTGGAGAACGATGACGCCAACCGCGCCCTGATGGGTTCGAACATGCAGCGGCAGGCTGTGCCGCTTCTGAAGACTGAGTCTCCCATCGTCGGTACGGGTATGGAATATAAGGCGGCGGTGGATTCCGGCACGGTCGTGCTCGCAAAACACGCGGGCAAGGTCACGGCCGTGGACGCCGACCACATCGAGATCACCGTCAAGGGCGGCAAGGTCGATACCTACGAGCTCATTAAGTTCATGCGCTCGAACCAGGGCACCTGCATCAACCAGCGCCCCATCGTGGAGCTTGGGCAGAAGGTGGAGGAGGGCGAGGTCATCGCAGACGGTCCCGCGACCTCGAACGGCGAAATTTCGCTCGGCAAAAACGCTTTGATCGGCTTTATGACCTGGGAAGGCTACAACTACGAGGACGCCGTGCTCATCAACGAAAAGCTGGTGCGCGACGACGTTTATACCTCCATCCATATTGAGGAATACGAGCTCGAATCAAGAGATACCAAGCTCGGGCCCGAGGACATCACCCGCGACATCCCGAACGTCGGCGAGGACGCGCTTGCGAACCTCGACGAAAACGGCATCATCCGCATCGGCGCGGAGGTGCATTCCGGCGATATTTTGGTCGGTAAGGTCACGCCCAAGGGCGAGACGGAGCTTACCGCTGAGGAACGCCTGCTGCGCGCCATCTTCGGTGAGAAAGCGCGCGAGGTGCGCGACACCTCCCTGCGCGTGCCGCACGGCGAATACGGCATCGTGGTGGACGTTGAGGTGTTCACCCGCGAAAACAGTGATGAATTGAGCCCCGGCGTCAACAAGGTCGTGCGCTGCTACATCGCGCAGAAGCGCAAGCTGTCCGTCGGCGATAAGATGGCGGGCCGCCACGGCAACAAGGGCGTTGTTTCGCGCATCCTGCCGCAGGAGGATATGCCTTTCCTCGACGACGGCACGCCGCTGGACATCGTCTTGAACCCCTTGGGCGTTCCCTCCCGTATGAACATCGGGCAGGTGCTCGAAGTGCATCTTGGCTTTGCGTACCGTAAGCTCGGGCAGAAAATTGCAACGCCCGTCTTTGACGGCGCGCACGAAGCCGACATCCGTGAGGCACTGAAAGAAGCCGGCTACCGTGAGGACGGCAAATCGATCCTCACCGACGGCCGCACCGGCTTGAAATTCGATAACCCCGTCACCGTCGGCGTGATGTACTTCTTAAAGCTGCACCACCTCGTAGACGATAAGATCCACGCGCGCAGCACGGGCCCGTACTCGCTCGTCACGCAGCAGCCGCTCGGCGGTAAAGCGCAGTTCGGCGGCCAGCGTTTCGGCGAAATGGAAGTTTGGGCGCTCGAAGCCTACGGCGCGGCTTACACGCTGCAGGAGATTTTGACCGTCAAGTCCGACGATGTGGTCGGTCGTGTCAAGACCTACGAGTCTATCGTCAAGGGTCTCAACGTGCCCAAGCCCGGCATCCCCGAATCGTTCAAAGTCCTGATCAAGGAATTGCAGTCTCTTGCACTTGACATCAAGGTGCTCGATGACGACGGCGAGGAGATCGACCTTCGCCAGACCTTTGAGGACGAGATCAACGAGGTGGGCATCCCCGCGCACGACGCGGATCTTGTGACCGGCGACGTGGTCAATGACGTCACGCTGGACGATGGCTATGTGACCGACGAAGATGCCGAAAGCGAGCTGGGGGAAGACGCATTCAACGAATATGTTTCCGACGAAGAAGATCCGTTCAATCCGGATGAGGTCGATGAGGATGACTTTTAATCCCCGCTTTCGTCGTGACCGTTCAGATTTTCAGGAAGAAGGTATTTGACAGATGGAAAATATTTCGTTTGCGTCCATAAAAATCGGCCTTGCCTCACCCGACCAGATCCGCGAGTGGTCTTACGGCGAGGTCAAAAAGCCCGAAACCATAAATTACCGTACCTTAAAGCCCGAACGCGACGGTTTGTTCTGCGAGCGCATTTTCGGGCCGACGAAGGACTGGGAATGCCATTGCGGCAAATATAAGCGCATCCGTTATAAGGGCAAGGTCTGCGAACGCTGCGGCGTCGAGATCACCAAGTCCAAGGTGCGCCGCGAGCGCATGGGGCACATCGAGCTTGTCGCGCCCGTTTCGCACATTTGGTATTTTAAGGGCATCCCCTCGCGCATGGGGCTGATGCTCGACATCTCGCCGCGCGATCTTGAAAAGGTGCTGTACTTCGCGAAGTACATCGTCATCGATCCCGGCGACACGGAGCTTACCAAAATGCAGATCCTCTCCGAAAAAGAGTACCTGGATATGCGTGAAAAATATGAGGATGATTTCCGCGCGGGCATGGGCGCCGAGGCGATCCAGGAATTGCTTGCCGAGATCGACGTGGCGGCGCTCGCCGCAGAGCTTCGCGAGGAGCTGGAAACCGCGACCGGGCAGAAGCGCACGCGCATCCTTAAACGGCTGGAGGTCGCCGAGGCGTTCCACCAGTCGGGCAACCACCCCGAATGGATGATCCTCAACGTCATCCCGGTCATCCCGCCCGATCTGCGCCCGATGGTGCAGCTCGACGGCGGCCGGTTCGCGACGTCCGACTTGAACGACCTGTACCGCCGCGTGATCAACCGCAACAACCGTCTGAAAAGACTTTTGGAACTGAGCGCCCCCGAGATCATCATCCGCAACGAAAAGCGGATGCTGCAGGAGGCGGTGGATGCGCTCATCGACAACGGCAGACGCGGCAGACCCGTCACGGGCCCGAACAACCGCGCGCTCAAGTCGCTTTCCGACATGCTTAAAGGTAAGCAGGGACGTTTCCGTCAGAACCTTCTTGGTAAGCGCGTAGACTATTCCGGCCGTTCGGTTATCGTTGTCGGCCCTGAACTGAAGATCTATCAGTGCGGCCTGCCCAAAGAAATGGCGCTCGAGCTGTTCAAGCCCTTCGTAATGAAGCGGCTTGTGGAAACGGGCGTTGCAGGCAATATCAAATCCGCGCGCAAAATGGTCGAACGCTCCAAGACTGAGGTTTGGGATGCACTCGAAATCGTCATCAAAGACCATCCCGTCATGCTCAACCGCGCGCCCACGCTGCACAGACTCGGCATCCAGGCGTTTGAGCCGGTGCTCGTAGAGGGCAGAGCCATCAAGCTGCACCCGCTGTGCTGCACGGCGTTCAACGCCGACTTTGACGGCGACCAGATGGCGGTGCACGTGCCGCTGTCTGCGGAAGCGCAGGCGGAGGCTCGTCTTCTGATGCTTGCCGCGAACAACCTGTTGAAGCCCTCCGACGGTAAGCCCGTCGCCGTGCCGACGCAGGATATGATCCTCGGCTCTTATTACCTGACCATGGATAAGGACGACGACCCCGGCAACGGCAAGGTCTTTACCGGCTTTGATGAGGCGGTCATGGCATATGACGAGGGCTATATCGGTCTCCACTCCAAGATCAAGGTGCGCCGCACCGTGGAAATCGACGGTGTCGAGCAGACGAAGCTCATCGACACCACCCTCGGCAAGATCATCTTTAACAACCCCATCCCGCAGGATCTCGGCTTCGTGGATCGTTCCGACCCCGAAAACGCGTTCCGGCTGGAAGTCGACTTCTTAGTCAATAAAAAGACCCTCGGCCAGATCATCGACCGCTGCATCAAGGTGCACGGCGTGACCGTCGCCGCCGAGATGCTTGATAAGATCAAGGCGCAGGGCTACAAATATTCGACCAAGAGCGGCATCACCGTCGCCGTGTGCGACGCCACCATCCCGCCGCAGAAGCAGGAACTGCTGCATAAGGCGGAGGAACGCGTGGATGCGATCACCGCCAACTACAAAATGGGCTTGATGAGCAACGCGGAGCGTTCCAAGTCCGTCATCAAAGTCTGGGAAGAATGCACCAACAAGG
The DNA here is from genome assembly GCA_944384995.1 of uncultured Clostridia bacterium. GTDB lineage: Bacteria > Bacillota > Clostridia > Oscillospirales > Acutalibacteraceae > Fimenecus. Next base: position 135,727 of record CALWVN010000003.1, read on the forward strand.
TCGCACAGGGCTTGAAGGATAACCTCGGCAAAGAGAACCCCATCTATATGATGGTCGATTCCGGCGCCCGCGGTTCCGAAAGCCAGCTTCGCCAGCTTGCCGGTATGCGCGGTCTGATCGCGAACACGGCAGGTAAGACGATCGAGGTTCCCATCCGTGCGAATTACCGCGAGGGCTTGAATGTCCTCGAATACTTCATCTCCTCGCGCGGCGCGCGCAAGGGCTTGGCGGATACGGCGCTCCGTACCGCGGACTCGGGTTATCTGACCCGCCGTCTCGTGGACGTCTCGCAGGATGTTATCATCCGCGAGGAGGATTGCCACTGCCATGACGGCATCGAGGTCTACGACATCACCGACGGTAAGGAAATGATCGAAACGATGCGCGAGCGTCTGACGGGTCGTTACCTTTTGGAGGACTGCGTGGACGAGGCGACCGGCGAGCTCATTATGTCCAAGGACGAAATGATGTCCGAGGATGACGCCGCCCGTGTTGCGGATTACGTCAATGCGCGTGAAAATCCCGCAGACCGCCGCATCAAGATCCGTTCGCTCTTGACCTGCGAATGTGAACACGGCGTTTGCATCAAGTGCTACGGCTCGAACCTTGCGACCGGCACACCTGTTACCGTGGGCGAGGCAGTCGGTATCATCGCGGCACAGTCCATCGGTGAGCCCGGTACGCAGCTGACGATGCGTACCTTCCACACCGGCGGTATTGCTTCGAGCCAGGACATCACACAGGGTCTTCCCCGCGTTGAAGAGCTGTTTGAGGCGAGAAAGCCCAAAACGCTTGCCATCCTTGCCGAGATCGACGGCCGTATTTCGTTCCGCGAGATCAAGAAGAACGAGCACATCGTCGTGACCAACGACGAGACGGCTGAGGAAAAGAGCTATCTCATTCCCTACGGCTTCCGCAAGCGCTTCAACAGTGAGACCGACGCCGACGGCAACCCGATCTATGTCACCAAGGGCACGGCGCTCACCGAGGGTTCCCCCAACCCCCACGACATCCTTGCGATCAACGGCGTCAATGCGGTGCATGACTACCTCATCAAGGAAGTTCAGCGCACCTACCGTATGCAGGGTGTTGACATCAACGATAAGCACATCGAGGTCATCGTGCGTCAGATGATGCGCAAGCTCAAGGTGGACGATGCGGGTTCGACCTCGCTGCTTCCGGGCGCGACCGTCGAGAAGAACGAGGTCATGCGCGCCAACCGCGCCGCACAGCAAAAGGCGGAGGAAAACGGTACGGAATTCGTGCCCGCCACCTGCTCGCCGGTGCTTTTGGGTATCACCAAAGCATCCCTTGCTACGGAATCCTTCCTGTCGGCGGCCTCCTTCCAGGAGACGACCCGCGTGCTGACCGACGCCGCGATCAAGGGCAAGACCGACCCGCTTATGGGCCTTAAGGAGAACGTCATCATCGGTAAGCTCCTGCCGTCCGGCACAGGCATGGCGTGCTACAGCGACGTGCAAGTCGAGCCGGCGGGCGAGACCGACGGCGAGGCGACCGCCTGACCTGACTTTTTTCCTGAAAATGCTTGACAAGCTAAGGTTTTCAGTGTTAAAATCTTAGCTTGTGTGAGCAAAGCAAACATCCTTTTGAAACGAGGATGTTTGTTTTGCTGACACGCTGTGTCAAAATCTATTAAAAAAGGAGGAAAACCACTTGCCAACCTTTAACCAGCTTGTTCGCAACGGCAGACAGACGCTTGAAAAGAAGTCGAAGGCGCCGGCGCTCGGCAAAGGTCTCAACTCGAAGAAAAACGTGATGACGGATAATGCATCTCCGCAGAAACGCGGCGTTTGCACCGTGGTCAAGACCGACACGCCGAAAAAGCCGAATTCCGCGCTTCGCAAGCTCGCCAGAGTGCGTCTGACGAACGGGATCGAAGTTTCCGCTTACATTCCGGGCGTCGGTCACAATCTGCAGGAGCACAGCGTCGTGCTCATCCGCGGCGGCCGTGTCAAGGACCTCCCCGGCGTGCGTTACCACATTATCCGCGGTACGCTCGATACGCAGGGCGTCAACGGCAGAATGCAGGCGCGCTCGAAGTATGGCGCGAAGCGTCCGAAGGCCGCGAAAAAGTAAGGCTTTTTGCCTTTCGAAAACCGACAGAATCTGCTTGCAAGGGTTTACCTGTGCAGGGTTATATAGATATATGGCCTTTTGCATGGGCACCACGGGGTTTTGTCACCGAGTACCTATGATATCATTTTTATGAAGGAGGGAAGCGACGTGCCAAGAAGAGGCCAAACGGCAAAGCGCGATGTTTTGCCCGATCCGCTTTACAATTCCAAAATGGTCACGAGACTGATCAACAGCGTCATGCTCGACGGGAAAAAGGGCGTTGCCCAGAAAATCGTCTATGACGCCTTCAACATCATCGCTGAACAGACGGGGAAGGATCCGCTTGAAATGTTCGAAAACGCGATGGAGAACGTTATGCCCGTTCTCGAGGTCAAAGCCCGCCGTGTCGGCGGTGCGACCTATCAGGTCCCGATCGAAGTCCGTCCCGCCCGCCGCGAGACGCTGGGGCTTCGCTGGATCACTTTGTATGCGCGCCAGCGTTCCGAGCGCACGATGAAAGAGCGCCTTGCGAACGAGATCATGGATGCGGTCAACCAGACCGGTTCCGCATACAAGAAGCGTGAGGACACGCACAAGATGGCAGAGGCCAACAAGGCGTTTGCCCATTTCAGATGGTAATTACCGAGGGAGAATGTTATGCCAAGAAAGGTATCTCTTGAAAAAACAAGAAATATTGGTATCATGGCGCACATCGACGCGGGTAAAACGACCACCACCGAACGTATTCTGTTCTACACCGGCGTAAACCACAAGATCGGTGAAACGCATGACGGCGACGCCACCATGGACTGGATGGCGCAGGAACAGGAGCGCGGTATCACCATTACTTCGGCGGCGACCACCTGCTTTTGGAAAGACCATCGTATCAATATCATCGACACCCCCGGTCACGTGGACTTTACCGTGGAGGTGCAGCGCTCTCTGCGCGTTTTGGACGGTTCCGTGACCGTGCTTTGCGCAAAGGGCGGCGTCGAACCGCAGTCTGAAACGGTTTGGCGCCAGGCGGACGAATACCACGTTCCGCGAATGATCTACGTCAACAAAATGGACATCATGGGCGCGGACTTTTACCGCGTGCTCGACATGGTCAATGAGCGTTTCCACTGCAACCCTGTCCCCATCCAGCTGCCTATCGGCTGCGAGGACACCTTCAAGGGCATTGTGGACCTTGTTGAGATGGATGCCGAGATCTATTATGATGACCTTGGCAAGGATGTCCGCCGTGAGCCGATCCCGGATGACATGAAGGAGCTGGCGGAAAAATACCGTACCCAGCTTATCGAGCATGTTGCCGAGCAGGATGACGAGCTCATGGAAAAATACTTCAACGGCGAGGAACTCACCGTTGAGGAGATCAAGCGTACAATCCGCAAATCCACCATCGACAACACGATGGTGCCGATCACCTGCGGTACTTCCTACCGCAACAAGGGCGTTCAGCCGCTTCTCGACGCGATCGTGGACTATATGCCGGCACCGACGGACGTTCCCGCGATCAAAGGCGTCAACCCGGATACGGATGAGGAAGAAGATCGCCATGCGTCCGATACCGAGCCGTTTGCCGCGCTTGCGTTCAAGATCGCGACCGACCCGTATGTCGGTAAGATCTGCTATTTCCGCGTCTACTCGGGCACGGTCGAAGCCGGCGCGAGCGTCTACAACTCTGTGAAGGACAACCGCGAGCGTATGGGCAGAATCCTGCAAATGCACGCGAACCACAGAGAGGATCTGGAGGTCTGCTATTCCGGCGATATCGCCGCCGCCGTCGGCCTGAAAAACACCACGACAGGCGATACGCTCTGCGACGAAAAGCACCCGATCATTCTTGAGTCCATGAACTTCCCGGATCCCGTTATCCGTGTCGCGATCGAACCCAAGACCAAAGCCGGTCAGGAGAAGATGGGCATCGGTCTGCAAAAACTTGCGGAAGAAGACCCGACTTTCAAGTGCTATACGGACGAAGAGACCGGCCAGACCATCATCGCCGGTATGGGCGAACTGCATCTGGAGATCATCGTCGACCGTCTGCTTCGTGAATTCAAGGTCGAAGCGAACGTCGGTAAGCCGCAGGTCGCCTACCGCGAGACCATCCGCAAGCCCGCATCCTCCGATACGAAGTATGCGCGTCAGTCGGGTGGTAAGGGTCAGTACGGTCACGTCAAGATCAATATCGAGCCCAACCCGAACGGCGGTTACGAGTTTGTCAACAACATCGTCGGCGGCGCCATCCCGAAGGAATATATCGGGCCCGTGGACGCAGGTATTCAGGGCGCTATGCAGTCCGGCGTTTTGGCGGGCTACTCGGTCGTAGACGTCAAGGTCACGCTGTACGACGGCTCTTATCATGAGGTCGACTCCTCCGAAATGGCGTTCAAGATCGCCGGTTCCATGGCGTTCAAGGATGCCGCGAGAAAAGCCGATCCGGTGCTTCTGGAACCGATCATGAAAGTCGTTGTCATCGTGCCCGAAGAATATATGGGCGACGTCATCGGCGACCTGAACTCCCGCCGCGGCGAGATTCAGGGCTTCGAGGACAGAAGCGGCGTCAAGCAGATCAACGCACACGTCCCGCTGTCCGAGATGTTCGGCTACGCCACCGACCTGCGCTCCAAGACGCAGGGGCGCGGCCAGTACGTCATGGAGCCCGACGGCTATAAGGAAGTTCCGAAGTCCATTGCGGAAAAGATCATTTCCGAACGCACAAAGAAGGACTAATTTTCTAAAAACACTTGAAATTTTATCGGTTTATTGGTAAAATAACTGCACATAGTGCAGAAGTGTGATTCTTGCATCTATTACAAGGAGGAAAATCCAATGGCAAAGGAAAAATTTGAAAGAACCAAACCCCACGTTAACATTGGTACCATTGGTCACGTTGACCACGGCAAGACCACGTTGACGGCTGCAATCACCAAGACCCTCGCAATGAAGGGCTACGCCAAGTTCGAGGCGTATGACATGATCGATAAGGCGCCTGAGGAGAGAGAGCGCGGCATCACCATCAACACGGCTCACGTGGAGTATGAGACGGATAAGCGTCACTATGCACACGTAGACTGCCCCGGCCACGCCGACTACATCAAGAACATGATCACCGGCGCTGCGCAGATGGACGGCGCGATCCTTGTTATCGCGGCGACCGACGGCCCGATGGCGCAGACCAAGGAGCACCTGCTGCTTGCCCGTCAGGTCGGCGTGCCTTATATCGTTGTTTTCCTCAACAAGGCGGATCAGGTGGACGATCCCGAGCTGCTTGAGCTCGTTGAAATGGAAGTCCGCGAGACCCTCAATGAGTACGGCTTCCCGGGCGACGACACCCCGATCATCGTGGGTTCCGCGCTCAAAGCGCTTGAGTACAACGGCGGCGACATCAATGCGCCCGAACTGAAATGCATTTGGGATCTGATGGATGCAGTCGATGACTACATCCCCACGCCCGACCGCAAGGCGGATCAGCCCTTCCTGATGCCCATCGAAGACGTTATGACCATTTCCGGCCGCGGCACCGTTGTTACGGGCCGTGTGGAGCGCGGTCAGCTGAAGACCGGTGAAGAAGTCGAGATCGTCGGCTTGACCGATGAAAAGAAAAAGACCGTTGTTACCGGTATTGAAATGTTCCGCAAGACCTTGGATTACGCTGAGGCGGGCGACAACATCGGCGCACTGCTTCGCGGTATCCAGAGAACCGAAGTGGAGCGCGGTCAGGTTCTTTCCAAGCCCGGCTCCATTCACCCCTACACCAAGTTCAAGGGCCAGGTTTACGTCCTGAACAAGGATGAAGGCGGCCGTCACACCCCGTTCTTCAACAACTATCGTCCGCAGTTCTATTTCCGTACTACCGACGTTACCGGCATCATCTCCCTTCCCGAAGGCGTTGAGATGTGCATGCCCGGCGACAACGTCGAAATGGACGTTGAGCTGATCACCCCCATCGCGATTGAAGAAGGTCTTCGCTTCGCGATCCGTGAGGGCGGCAGAACCGTTGGTTCGGGCGTCGTTGTTGCGGTTTCCGACTAATTTCTGTCAGCGAAACACACATCTGCCAAAAACCCCCGAAATCCTGCTTGCAGGGTTTCGGGGGTTTCTATGTTTGCTGTTACCTTATAACACGGCAGGGGAGAGCCTTATCTCAAAAAGGCTTTTAAAGTCTTTGCCTGCTTGGTGACCCGTTTTGCCGATACGGGTACACCCGAGCGGGCATAATGCTCCAACTCCGTAAACAGCTCGTAAAAGGCGTTTTTCTGCGCAAAATTTTCACTCAACGGCTTTTTCTTCGCATAGGTTTCCAAAAGCCGAAACTGCCTACCATTTGCGTTGTTCAGCTGGTAAAGATCCATTTCGCTGTCCGCCCAACAGCCGTTGCACGGGTCGATGACGGCGGTCACCTTGCACGCTGCTTTGTCCACTAAAATGTTCCACATGTTGTAATCGCCGTGGAGGAGCGATGCGCGCTTGATCGGCAGATAAAAAATCAAATCAAACTGCTCGAATGCCGCCTTTGCCGTTGCAAAAACCGCTTCGGGCATGTCCAACTTCGACGCTGCCTCTAAAATAGAGGCGGCTCTTGGTTTGTAATAGTCTTGAAAGGTCGCATACCGCGCATTAGAGCCGATTTCCCCGAACCCGTCGGGGCTTTGGACGGCGTGGAAGTGTAAAAGAATATCCACGATCTGTTCGGCAAGGCATTCGCGCTTTCTGCGGCTGAAATACCGCACGGCGCCGCCGTTTGTACCGGGCAGGAAGTCCATGGCAAGCACATCGAAAGAAAGCTCTGCATCCGCCTCGTGCGTCCATAAAACGCGCGGCATCGGTACGGCGGCGTGTTCGCGCAAAATCCCAAGCTGTGCGATCTCTGCCTGCATAACGCCCGCTTGTTTATAGGCTTTCAGAACCGTCGCGCCATCCTTGCCGCATTGCACAAGGTACACGTCCGCATAATACCCGCCGCCGAGGTGCTTCGGGGCGCTTATGGGTTCTTCCGAATGCGCGCGCAAAAAGCTTTCCAAAGCCTTAGCCGTCTCCATTGCACTTCAGCTCCTTTTCAGTAGGATCAACTATAAAGCGAGGGGAAAGACGGAGATTACGCTCTGTCTTTCCCTTTTTGCTTCCCTCACCGTACGGCAAATTGGCTGTTATACAGCGTATAATACGCGCCGCGCTTTTCGAGCAGCTCTTCGTGCCGGCCGGTCTCCACGATCTGCCCGTCGCGCATGACTAAAATCACATCGGCATTCCGAATCGTGGAAAGACGGTGCGCCACAATGAAGCTCGTGCGTCCTTCCATTAACTGTGCAAACGCCTTCTGAATACGCAGCTCTGTGCGTGTGTCGATCGAAGAGGTCGCTTCGTCCAAAATCAGCATCGGCGGCTTTTGTAGCATGACCCGCGCAATGGACAAAAGCTGTTTTTGCCCTTCGGAAATGTTGTCGCCGTTTTCCGTCAGCACCGTGTCGTAGCCGTTCGGCAGACGCTTGATGAAGCTGTGCGCGTGCGCCGCTTTGGCGGCGGCAACGATCTCTTCCTGCGTCGCATCCGGCACGCCGTAGGCAATGTTGTCGCGCACCGTGCCCTCAAAAAGCCACGTGTCCTGCAGCACCATGCCGAACGCCCCGCGGAGACTGCTGCGCGAGACCTCGCGGATGTTTTGCCCGTCCACGGTGATCGTGCCGCCGTTTGTATCATAAAACCGCATCAACAGGTTGATGAGCGTCGTTTTGCCGCAGCCCGTGGGGCCCACAATAGCGACGGTCTGTCCGCTTTGCACGTCCAGCGAGAAATCGCGGATCAGCGGCTTCTTTTTGGTATAGGAGAATGCCACGTCCGAAAACCGCACCGCGCCGGACTTGACCTGTAAGGCGGGAAGCCAGCTGTCGTCGGATTCCTCTTTTTCGTCGAGCAGGCGGAACACGCGGTCGGCGCTTGCCAGCGCATTTTGGAACTCCGCTACCACGCCCGAGATCTCGTTAAAGGGCTTGGTGTACTGCGAGCAGTAGGAGAGGAAAGAGGTCAGCTCCCCGACGCTCAAAGTACCGCGCACACACATATAGGCGCCTGCGATCGCGACTGCGGCGTAAACCATGGCGTTCACAAACCGTGTGCAGGGGTTGGAAAGCGCGGAATAGAAGTGCGCGATCACGCCGACCTTTTGGAGCTTTTGGTTCATGTCCTCGTATTTTTCCTCTACGCTGTCTTCCATGCAGTAGGTTTTCACAAGCGTCTCGTCCGCGATCATCTCCGAGGCATACCCGCTCATCTGCCCGCGCAGCTTCGCCTGTTCGCGGTATTTGTCGTGCGAGCGCCGTGCGATAAAGCCCGAAACAAAAAAGGAAAGCGGCGTCAAGACGATGACCACAAGCGCGAGCAGGGGGTGGATGACCGCCATAAATACCAGTGTCCCGAGGATCGTCACAACGCCCGAAAACACCTGCGTGAAGCCCTGCAAAAGCCCCGTGCCCAAAATATCAATGTCCGTGACCACGGTGTTGAGGATGTCGCCGTGCGGCGTGCCGTCAATATAGGAAAGCGGCACGCGCGACAGCTTATGGAAGGTCTCGGCGCGCAGGCGCTCCATGGTAAGGTACGAGAGCTTGTTGGAATGGTACGTCATGATCCATTGGAACAAGGCGGAAATGAGCAGTGCGACGGCAAGCGCGATGCAAATGCGGAACAGCCGCGGGAAATCCACCGCCCCCGTGCCCGCAATACAGTCCACGGCAAGACCGATGAATACGGGCACCAAAAGCGAGCCGAGTATGCCGATAAAAGCCGAAACAATGGCGAAGATCAGATTTTTCTTAAAAGGGCTGATATAAACGAGCAGCCGCCGAAAGGTTTTCATGACACCGCCTCGCTTTCCGAAAGCTGCGAGTCGCAGATCTCGCGGTACAGTTCGTTTTGCGCATACAGCGTTTTGTGCGTACCGATGCCGCGCACCTCGCCGTCATCGAGCAAAATGATCTTGTCGGCGTTTCGCACGGTGCTTACGCGCTGGGCGACATACAGCACGGTCTTGCCGTGCAGCTCTTTTGAAACGGCGCGGCGCATATTGGCGTCCGTCGCATAGTCGAGCGCGCTGGAGGAATCGTCAAAGATCAAAATCTCCGGGTCACCCACAAGCGCGCGCGCCACGCAAAGGCGCTGGCGCTGCCCGCCCGAAAAGTTTTTTCCGCCCTCCTCGACGGGCGCGTCGAGCCCCTCGGGGAGCTTGTCTACAAATTCACTGCACTGCGCAATGCGAAGCGCCTGCCGCAGGGCTTCATCCGAAATATCCCGTTTGCCGCACAGCAGGTTTTCGCGCACCGTGCCTTGGAACAGCTTACTTCCCTGCGACACGATGTGTACCGTGCCGCGCAAAGCCGCAAACGTGCAGTTGCGCACATCCCGACCAAAGATCCGCACCTCGCCGCCGGTCACGTCGTAAAGCCGCATCAAAAGGTTCACAAGCACGGATTTTCCTGCGCCCGTGCCGCCGATGATGCCGACGGTCTCGCCGCGCTCTATGGTGAAATCGATGTCGGAAAGCAGTTTTTCCTCCGACCCCGCAAACGAAAAGTCCACATGCCGCACTTCTATGGCGGGGGCGCTCTCGTCAAATGTCTCTTCTGTGCCCTCGTGCATGGTGGGCTCTGCGGCAAGTACCTCCTTGACGCGGTCTATGCTCGCGCCCGCCTTGGTAAAAACAACGATCACGTTGGCGAACACGATGATGGAAAGCAGGATCTGCGTCATGTAATTCGTCAGTGCAATGATCTCGCCCTGCGTCAGTGACCCGGCGTTCACCTTAAACCCGCCGAACACCAAAAGCGCCGCGATGCCGAGATTGATGACGGCAAAGGTCAGGGGATTGAGGTAGGCGTTGAGCCGAGCTACGCGCATACAAACACGTGTTAAATCCGCATTGCCGTCGGCGAAACGCTTCTTTTCGTGCGACTGGCGTACAAACGCGCGGATCACACGCACACCCGAAAGGTTTTCCCCCGTGATGCGCAAAAGTCCGTCAAGCTTTTGTTGGATCTTTCTGTACAGCGGCAGCGAACGGCTCAAAACGTAATACATGATACCGCTTACAAGGAAGCCCGCAATGAAGAAAATGACAGACATCCGAAGATCGAGCGCCATCGCCATCACGAGCGACCCTGCGATGAGAAACGGCGAACGGAACACCAGCCGAATGAGCATCGCCACGCCGGACTGGATTTGGTTGACGTCGTTGGTGATGCGCGTGACGAGCGTCGCATTGGAAAATTGTGCGCGGTCGGCGCTGGAAAGCATATGGATCTTATGCAGCAGATCGCGCCGCAGCGCCGTGCCCACACCCTGCTGTGCAACAGCGGCACAGTATTGGCAGATCACGGCAAAGCCCAGGCCCGCCGCGCCCAAAAGCACCATGAGCCCGCCCATTTTAAGGATATACGGCACATCGCCGTTCTGTACGCCGACATCCACGATGCGTGCCATGACAAGCGGCACCAAAAGTTCTAAGATCGCCTCGGTCAGCTTGCAGGCGGGACCGAAAATAAATTCTTTTTTATAGAGTGCGTAGTATTTTCGCATACATTCAACTCCGTCAATACCTTTGCATTAGTATACCATTTTCTGCGATTTTTTCAAGGTATACGGAATACAAATTAAAAAGGAGCAACAGCGGGGGAGGGGCTTGCTATGCAAAAACGGAGGCGGCGGATGCTCGCGCTGATCTGTGCCGGCGTGCTGGCTGTTGCGGGCGTTTTCAGCGGTCTGCATTTCAGCTGCACCTTTCCGATCGTATTGGAAGATGCCGAGCACGGTACGCTTTACTGCACAAAATCGCGCGCCCGGCTGTTTTCCTCAGCAGTCGTCTGCCTTTACCCGGAGCAGGGTTTTACCATAGAACGCGTGACCGTAAACGGGGAGGATCAAACCGAAAGACTGCAACGCAACCGTCTGACGCTGCGCTTGATTCACGGAGAGATTCTTGTGTGCGCCGCTTTCAAAAAATCAGACGGACAGACCGCCTTTGATGCGGTTTTCGTCGCAAAGAAAAACGGTTCCGCAGGATATGCGGAACCATTCTCGGAAGCATGTATATAGGAAAAGCTTTAGGTATCTGCGTCGTCGCTTTGCATAAACCGTTTCCAAAGGGGCGATGCGGCGACGGAGAACAGCAATGCGATCACAGCGATCAGGATCCACATCCAGAAAAGCAGATTCCAGCCGTCCCGGCGTTCCAAAAGCATGCCTGCAAGCAGGTTGAGTGCCCCGCAGCCCACATAAGCGGCGGCGTTTAAAAAACCCGCTATGGTGCTGACGCGTCCGGTTTTGGAAAAATGCAGGGGAACGATCGTGATATACATCACGTTGATTGCAAACATGCAGTTTGTGACCACTGCCATACTCACTAATGAAAGCACAAGGCTGCCGCTTCCGAACAGCCGCAGCAAGAGCAGGAATACAGCCGCGATCGCAAAGAAAATGACGGCAGTAAGCGGCTCGTTGCGTACACGGCGGTTGATCGCTTTGGCAAACCATGCGCCGGTTACGTTGATGATGGGCAGCAGCATGGTGAGTGCCAGAGAAAATACCGTGTTGGAGCCGAACTCGCTTGTGAAAAAGGTCGGCACCCATTGCGTGACGCTGTCCTTGAGCGTGCCCTGGATGATGATCGGTACAAGCAGCAAAAGCGCGCCGCTTGAAGCCATAAGCAAAAAGGTTTTGCGCGCGTTCAGCGCCGTGCGTGCAGACGAGCTGCCTGCCGTTTGCACAACACGGCCTGTCTTAGAACGGAATAAGCCCCGCGTACCGAAGATCCAAACGAGCGAAGCGGCGAGCGAAACCAGTCCACAGTTTAAAAACACATAGCGCCACGGCAAGAACAACAGCGTCAAAAGGCTGACGCCATAGCTCGAAAGTGTTCCGAGTGGCACGCTTGCCGCCATGTGGATACCGAATTTGTCCCGCGTGGGCGCATCAAAATTGACTGAGGCAATTTTTAAGATCGGCGACCACACAAGCGACTGTACCGCCCCGTTCAAGCCCCATAAGAGGAGAAAAACGATGTAGCTTTCCGTACAAAAAAGCCCCAGATTGCAAAGCCCGGAAACCAACATCCCCGTAAAAATCATTCTGCGCGTGTCAATCCTGTCGCCGATCACACCGCTTATGAGCTGCCCAAGCCCGTAGCAGATGAAAAATGCCGACGAGATATTGGCAAGCTGCCCCTCGGTGAATACGCCCTCACGCGAAAGCTCCGGCGTAGCGGCGGAAAAATTCAAGCGGCATACATAGGTTGAGGCATACGCCATCCAGCAAAATACAAGCGTCAAAAAATCCTTTTTGCTCTTGTAACCGAAATGCTTTTGTGTCATAATCATGGGTGCAGACCTCAAAAAAGGAGTATTTTTAAATGGGACTTTTTCAAAAACGCAGGGATGCCGCATATCTCCAAACCTTGGATACACGCGGCGTATTTGATAATACCACAAAAAACGCGCTGCCGCAAACGGTAGTTGCAAAAATCGTGAAAAACCATTTCGCATCGTCAAACGGAAAAACGCCGAAAGCTCTGCTGATCGGGTTTGACGGCGCGCGCGCCGACAGTATGCACCTGCTCGTAAAAAGCGAGGATGAAGCGGTGACGGGCAAGCTGTTTACCGCATCTTACAGTGCGGTCAACGCACTGAAATCAGAAGGCGGGCTGTATTTGAGCTTTGCGGGCGGCGTACCCGAAAACCCGCAGGAGACCTCGACCGCACAGGGATGGGCGGCGATTCTGACGGGTGTTTGGGGCGACGATAACGGCGTGAAGCGGCACGTCCCCTTAAAAACGGACTGCCCCACCGTCCTGCGCAACCTTGCGGAAAACGGAAAAAAAGCCGCCTTCCTTGCGGAGTGGGCGGACCATTTTACCATAACTTATAAAGAGGAAATACGCATGGCAGAAGAGAAAAAGCTGCCGCTTTGTTTTCGAAAATATGCGGATGACGCGGCGCTTGCGCAAGCCTTCTCCGAGCATATCGCGGGCGACACCGACTGTATTTTCGGGATCTTTGAATCGCCGGATTATAACGGCCATACCACGGGCTTCGGCGCGCAGAATTACCGCTATGCCGCAGGGGTCATGCATTTGGACAATCTGGCGTATCGCTTGATGGAAGAGGTGCGCGCCCGCCCGACCTACGCAGAGGAAGACTGGCTCGTGCTCATCACCTCTGACCACGGCGGACATGCCCGCGGACACGGCACGCAGCAGATGTATGATCGCATGACTTTCATCGCGTGCAATCAGCCGATCGAAGGCTAATCGCACCATACAGATTTATGAAGAGGCGTTTTCTGTCCAAAACGACAGCAAAGCGCCTTTTTCGTTTGGGCAGCGTTCTTCCATAACGGCATCCAAAAGCCGTTCCAGTGTCTCGCGCAGTCTTGCCCCCGCCGGCACGCCGACCGAAAGCAGATCATCACCGTTGACAGCGAGCGTCTTGAGTGAAACGCAATCGCCGTTTTCCAAAATCTCCGTCAGGAAGCGATCCATGTTTGCAAGCTTTTCGTCAATGGCGTGCGGCTGGGCTTTTCCGCGGCAATCGGCGCGCTTGATCGCGATGAGTGCGCGGTAGTCTTCTTCACCGAGGCTTGCCAGCAGCTTTTTCGCCTGTATGCGGTCGCGCGGGGCTTTTGTGTCGTGGATCTCTACAAGCCGCGTTACGTGCCGCACGGTTTTGTTCGGGAAGCGCAGCCGTCGCAAAATCTGTTCGGTCAATCTCGCACTGACGGCGGCATGTCCCTTGAAATGCGCTATGCCGTTTTCGTCTACACGGCGGCAGGCGGGCTTGCCGAAATCATGGAAAAACATGCAAAGCCGCAGATCTTCCTCCTGCGGTGCGGCGTCCAGCGCGGCGAGCGTGTGATGAAACACGTCGTAGCAATGGTACGGTGTGTTTTGCACACAGCCGATGAGCGCGGAAAGCTCCGGCAAAAAGACCTCCAAAACGGCTGAAAAACGGTCTATCGCCGTCCCGGCATGCTTGCCGCATAACAGCTTTGTAAATTCTTCGCGGATACGTTCGGGGGCGATGCATTCCAAAAGCGCACGGGTATTTAAGATCGCATCGGCAGTCTTTGGCTCTACCGAAAATCCAAGCGTCGCGGCAAAGCGTACGCCGCGCAAAATCCGCAGCGCATCCTCGCGAAACCGCCGCTCCGGCTCGCCGACAGCGCGCAGTACGCCATTGTTTAGATCCTTTAAGCCGTCAAAAAGATCGACCACACCGCTTTGCTCATTCCAGCAAAGCGTGTTAACCGTAAAATCGCGCCGCGCAAGATCCTCGCGCAGATTTCGCGAAAAGGTCACGCTTTGCGGATGGCGTGCATCCTTGTAATCGCCGTCTATGCGGTAGGTGGTGATCTCCAGAGGCATGCCGTCCAAAAGCACCGTTACCGTACCGTGGCGCAGCCCCGTTTCAACAAGGCGGCAGTCCGAAAAGACCGTTTCGACCTCCGAGGGGAGCGCGGCAGTCGTGATGTCCCAATCCCCGGGCGTTTTCCCGAGCAGGCAGTCGCGCACACATCCGCCCACGGCAAACGCTTCAAAGCCGCTGCCTGAGAGCCTTTGCAGCGCCGTGCGTACCTGCTTCGGCGCATCGATCTGCATCCCGCTGCCTCCTTTCCGAAATCACAAGGGTTCATCCGAATTGTAGCAGATTTATTTCTCGAAATCAATGCTTCAAAACAGCGATCCGTTTCGGATGCTTTACCGCTATTTCTCTTCCGTCAACGGCAGGTAGTAGGGGATGATGCTCTCGTACCGTCCGTCAGGCATGTGAAACCCGCCCGGTATTTCACCGAGCTCTGCAAAGCCGAGCTTTTGATACAAATGCCGCGCTGCCGCAATATGACTGTTTACCGAAAAATGCGCTGCCCGTGCATGGGTCAAGCAGGTTTGTTTGCGGGAAGGCATTGCTGCTTTTCGCAACTTCATTCCATACCGAACACATGTCTAAGAGGTCTGTTTTTTCCTGCTTACATATTCAGACCTGCATACGATTCCTCCGTTTTGCGGTTTCTTTTTAATATTGTAAAATGCAGGGCGCATTTCGTCAATTCGAAGTGAAAAATTCCCCAAATTCCTGTTTGAGAACAGACGTTTCAAAAAATGCAAGTGGACAGTTTGCAGATTTTTCATCATTTTTTTTGGTGGTTTTCACGATTCTTTGCGTTTTGTCTGCAATCTTAGGTGAATCACGATTTTTTCTGTTGAAAAAAACGAAGCGGGATGTTAAAATCAAATAGTTACTGAAAACGCAGGAGGCAATGCCAATGAATGTAGTCGAAAAAGTCAAGGACTTTGCCGTCAAAGTCCCAACGTATTGGAAAACGCCGCCTTTGGGCAGGTACATGACGTATAAAGAGATCTGTGCCTACTCGTTCGGCGGTATCGGTGCGTATTTCCTGATCTACGTTGTCCAGCAGTTGTTCCTTTCGGTCAACAACTTCATCATCGGCAGCGCCATCGGCTTAGATGCGCGTCTTATTTATATCATTTACGTCATCGCGATCATTGCGGGCTTCCCGTGCACGGCGATTCGTGCATACATCATCGATAACGTCCGCAATAAGAAGGGCAAATACCGCCCCTACCTCATTTCCATGGGTATTCCGACGGCGATCCTTGCCATCGGGATGGTTTGGGTTCCGTATGAAAAAATTGAAAGCCAGGTCGCCAAGGCGGTCATCATCCTTTTCTTCAACTTTGGCTTCCAATTCTTCTATCAGTTCTTTTATGAGGCGTATGAGAACCTGATCAAGGTTCTTTCGCCGAACACGCAGGAGCGTGCGGACGTTGCCGCGTTCAAATCCATCGTGTATTCCATCGCACCGTCCATCGCGACGGCGATCATGCCGCTGCTTGCGCAGCTGATCACGGGCGGCAGCCTTACGAACATGCGTCTGTACCGCATTGCCTATCCGCCTATGGCGATCGTCGGCATTTTGATGTCGATCATGGTGTATGCCAACACGCAGGAAAAGATCGTGCAGGCGAAGACGCACGTCATCCAGATCAAATTCATCGATGCGCTGCGCTCGGTCGCCAAGAATAAGTATTTCTGGATCATCTCTCTTGCCGGCTGGATCGGCTTTTTGGAAAGCTCCTACAGCGTTATCCTTAACTGGCTCTATCAGTATAAGCACGCGGCTTCCGCCGGTGAGTTTACGATCATCGGGCTGATCTACGGCAACGCGTCGTTCTGGGGCATGCTGTTTGCGCCCTTTGCCATCCGTCGTTACGGGAAAAAGCGCGTGCTTATCACGACCAACTTCTTAAATATTATCTTCATTGCCGCCATGTATCCTGTCATTGCGGCAGAGCCCGCACACATGATCTGGATCGTGCTCATCTGCCTGTTTGCAAACGGTGTGGTCGGTGCGTTTGCACACATTTTAACGCCCTCTATCGATGCGGATATCCGCGACTACCAGCAGTATGTGACCGGTGAGCGTATCGACGGTATGTTCTCTACGGTAGGGCTTATCGGTCAGATCGTGACGATGGCAACGAGCAGTGTCATCCCGTTCGTGTATTCCGAAATGGGTATCAATGAGGCTACGCTGCAAGCCAACCTGCCTGAGATCATTCAAAATGCAAACGACCCGGATCTGGTTCTCACCAACATTTATAATGTTCTGTATGTGGATGAGATCTTCGACAACATCATGCTTGTGCTCATCCTGCTTTCGGTCGTCGGCGCATTTATGAACGTCATCCCGTACTTCTTCTACGACCTGTCCGAAACGAAGCAGCGCGGCATGATCAAGGTGCTGCAGATCCGCGCCATGTTTGAGGACTACGGCAACGGCGTTTTGCAGGATAAGGACATCGTTTCCACCATTGACACCATCCGTGAAGCGGAGACCTATGCAAGCGCTGCGCCCAAGGAGATCACCAAGCGTGATATCAAGGCGGCGAGGAGCAAGGCGGAAAAGAAAGCCGCCAAAAAAGCGTATCGCGATGCGATGGAATACAACCGCATGATCGAGATCTCCAAGATCGTCATGGATGAAATGAACCGCTTTACGACGGTCGAGGGTCAGGCGCAGCTTGAGGAAGCCAAACAGGCTGTGGAAATGGGCTATGACTTCATCTATAACTTTGACCCGCAGGCTGTTAAGCGCGCAAGAGCGCTGCCGAAAGCGACGGAAAAAGAGAAGGCATACCGCAAGGCGGAGATCCAGCGCGCGCGTGACGCCGCATTTGCCCGCCGTACTGCGCTTCGTAAATTCCCCGACGGCATTCAGGAATTCGACGTTTCCGTGTTTGAATCGCTGTTTGCCCGCGAGGATGCGCTGAACGAAAAGATCGAGTCGCTTTACAAGGCGTATTATGACGCGAAGAAGCAGAAGAATCAGGCGGAAGTCAATTCCCTGAAAGCGGATATCAAAGCCGCCAAGGCGGAAAAGAAGGTGCTCGACGCCGAGATCAAAAAGGCGGGCGACGAGAACGCACTGTATACCCGCGCTGCAAAGCCCTACATTGATGCGAAAAAGCTCTTGACGCAGGCGGAAAATTACGGCCGCTTTGAAGAGATCGCCGCCATGTATGACGACGCGAAAGTCCGTCATGAAGAAGCTTTGGCACAGGCCGCTGCGGAAGCCGAACGCCAGAAGCAGGAAGAAAAGGCGTATGCCGCGCAGCTCAAAGCACAGCGCGCCGCTGAAAAAGCCGCAAAGAAAGCGGAAAAGAAAAAAGATAAAGACGGCAAATAAGTCATATGTTCAAAACGGACAGTCTCTTCGGAGGCTGTCCGTTTTTGCGCAGGCGAAAACAGAAAGCTGCGCGGATTTGGTAAAATTCTACAACTCGCGCTTGAAATAAGGAAAGAATTATGGTATTCTAATCCATTATAAAGCAATTTGTCCTTTTTCGGGGAAAATGAGGGAACCGTCTTGGAAAATGCATGTCAAATCAAATCGGGCGGCGTCAAATTCCGTGATTTTCGGTTTTGTAATTGCGGCTATGAGGAAAGCGACCCTGGGCAGGGGTTCGGTCCGGCAATCAAGAATCACTATGTCCTGCACTATGTGCTGAGTGGCTGCGGTGTGTTCGGCACAAATGACCGTCAATACGCCGTCACGCGCGGGGAAGCGTTTCTGATCTGCCCCGACGAACGTGCGTATTACCGCGCAGACACGGATGACCCGTGGAGCTATCTTTGGGTCGGCTTCGACGGCGACAAGGCGGAAGAATACCTTCGCGAAATGAAGCTGCTCGGCGTGAAAAAACCCGTGTTCCGTATACGCAACGGCTTTGCGCTCAAGCAGATCGTCACCGAGATGCTCAAGTGCAACCACTCAGGGCTGGACAACGAATTCGCTTTACAGGGGCTTTTCTGCCGCTTCTTTTCCGTCGTCAGTGTTGAGGTGACCGGCCGCGGCAAAAAAGCGGAAGAAAGCGGCAGGCAGAATTATTATATCAAAAAAGCGATCACCTTCATTCGCGATAACTATTCCAACGGCATCAACGTTTCGGATGTTTCCGAGTATGTGGGCCTTAACCGCAGCTATCTGTTCACGCTGTTTCAGGAGCATTTGGGGATCTCACCGCAAAAATATTTGAGCAATTTCCGTTTGGAGCGTGCCTGCGAGCTGCTGCAGGCGACAAATTACTCAATCGAGGACATTTCCTATTCCTGCGGCTACCGTGACCCGCTGGTCTTTTCCAAGGCGTTCAAAAAGCTGTACGGCGTTTCCCCCTTAAAATACCGCAAGGAGCTTTGATCACCTGTGGGCTTTTATGATCGTGCCGCAGGCAATGCGTGCGCCTGCGTTTCCCGACGGCTGTGTCGTAAAGTCGTCGGGATTTTTATGGATAATTACGCTTTTTCCGATGATCTCCGAAACGGAAAAGCGGTCGCAAAGCACGGCGCTCCACGCCTTGCCGCGGGCGTTGGCAAACAGGGGGGGCAGGTCACCGGCATGCGCAGGATGCGAGCCGTCTGACGGGTTGTAATGCGTGCCCGCACCGGAAAATGCTTCGCCGTCCGACGGCCTGCAGTCCCCTTTTTCGTGGATGTGCATGCCGAAAAACCGTGCGCCGCATGCCGCGTTATCCACAGGCAGCCCACGTACATTGCAGGCAACAAGTACGCCGCGGTCGCCTGCCGGGTAAAACAGAATACGTCCGCCGATGAGTGGGTATGCCGCCGATCCCTTTACATACGCTGCGGCATAAGGCTTGCAGCCTTGCAAAATGCGGGCAAAATCCGCGTTTTCCTGTTGGAATGTATACAAAAAAATCACCTCCGTGTTTCAGTATATGAAACACGGAGGCGCTTTCTGCACAAGGAGCCGTAAATGTTCAAAGGGGTTTTTGCTCGGCATGCTCGCGCTGATAGGCGTGCAGCAGTTCACGCAGCTGTGCGGCATGGCGGGCTTCCTCCACGGCGAGCGCGGAAAAGACTTTCCGATACTTTTCGTTTTCGGCGTATTCGTCGGAATACCCCTCAAAATCCCGCGCCATTTCCATGGAATTTTCCCACGCGCGCAATAGCCTGTCGCGCACGGTGGTCTCGATCTTGTGCCGGTTCTGTTCGTTTTGCATGGTAAGCCCTCCCAAAAGCAGTATGCCCGATCACGCGGCGATTATCCCCGCCGCGAACGGTTCGCGGGGTTTTCCAAAATATTGCCCTGCGCATCAAACCGCGAACCGTGGCAGGGGCAGTCCCACGAATGCTCCTGCCGGTTGTAATGGAGCGCACAGCCAAGATGCGTGCACCGTCTCGGCAGGGGGGTGAGCAGGTTCCCGACGGTGGACAGCCCATTGACCAAGAGCTGCGGCTTGAAAATGGAGCGCTGCGGCGAAAATACCGTTGCGTTTTCATTGCCGCGCCCTGTAAGTAGATCCGTTAAGATCTGTGCCGCCGCCATGGCGGAGGACATGCCCCATTTGTTAAAGCCCGTGGCAACATAAAAATTTTCAAGCTTCGGTGCGTATTTCCCGATGTAGGGAATTCCGTCGAGTGACAAGCAGTCCTGTGCCGCCTGCCGGTAACGGATGCGGCTTTGCGGAAACTGCTTCCCTGCAAAAGCTTCAAGCGCTGAAAACCCGCCGCCTTTCGCCCCCGTTTTGTGCCCGCCGCCGCCTAAAAGCAAAAGACCCTGCGCATCCCGAAAAGAGAGTGCACCGCCGCCGTGCTCCAAAAACATACCGCCCGCACGCGGTGCATTTTCAAGCGCTAAAACATAGGAACGGTGCTGGTACATCTTCATAAAATACAGCCCGCGGCGGTCAATGAAGGGGAAGTGCGTCGCGATGATGACGCGCTTTGCGTCAATGAAGCCGTGGTTCGTGTAAGCACGCGCGCCGTCAAAACCGCGCACAAAGGTGTGCTCGAATATCGTAAGATCCCGCGCAAGCGAAAAGCAGAATTTAAGCGGATGGAACTGCGCCTGATTCTTCAGGCTGATCCCGCCTTTTGCGGGCAGGGGAAGTGTGCCGCAGTCCGCGAACGCGGCGGGGATGCCGAGCGCGTCGCAGGCGGCGAGCTCTTCCTCTATGGCGGGCATGTTTTGCTCCGTGCGCGCAAAGACGGCGGCGTCCGTCTCTTCAAAATCACAATCTATGCGGTCTGCAAGGCTGCGATACGCCTCCAGCGCCGCGCGGTTCGCCTCGTAATATTGGCGTGCCATATCATCGCCGTAATCTTTACGAATGCGCGCATAAATCATCCCGTGCTGCACCGTGACCTTTGCGGTCGTGCCCGCCGTCGTGCGCGCGCAGAGCACATCGCCTTCGACGAGCAGGCAGGAAACGCCCGCCTGCTGTAAAAGATAGGCACACAAGATACCCGTAATCCCGCCGCCGACGATAAGCACATCGGTCTGTTCGTTTTTCGACTGCTCGGGAAACCGCGGGCGGTCCGCCGTTTCATTCCAAAGTGACTGCATAGTGCCTCCGAAGTAAAACTATTCAAAAGCAGTATGCACAGAAAACATCGGCAAATGCAGACGAGTCGTCGGACAGGCCTTGAAAACCTTGCCAAAAGGCGAAAAATGTGCTATAGTAAAAAATCATTTGCAGCGAAAAATCCCCCGCCGTGGGCAGGGAAGAGAAAGGGAGGCCGTTATGGACTTCAGCGTTTTTTCAAACTTTGATTTTTCCGTATTCCAGTGGATTCAGGAGCACGTTTGGTGTGCGTTTCTGGATGCCGTTATGCCCGTCATCACCGTTTTGGGCGAGGGCGGCTGGGTCTGGATCGTCATCGCCGTGCTGCTCCTGTTTATGCCGAAATACCGCAAGGCGGGCGTGACTATGGCGTTTGCGCTTATTTTGATGCTGATCTTAAACGACGGGATCCTCAAAAATATTTTCGCGCGTCCGCGCCCGTTCAATTTTGAACCGTTCGAGGCGCTGTATCAAAGCTTTGCGGCGGATGCGAACGGCAAGCCTGAATTGCTTGTCAGCCTGCCGTCGAGCTTTTCGTTCCCGTCGGGGCACACCTCCTCGTCCTTTGCGGCGGCCGCAGCGATTCTCATCAACAAAAAGTGGAAGGCGGGCATTCCCGCACTCATCCTCGCCGTGCTCATCGGCTTTTCGCGAAGCTATCTGATGGTGCATTATCCGACTGACGTGCTGTTCGGCGCGCTGATGGGCATCGTTTATGCGTTGCTCGCGTATTTCCTGATCGCCCGCTTTGTGTACCCGCCTTTTGACAAGCATGTCGGGCAGAAGGTGGATGCTTGGCGGCTTAAAAAATTCGGGAAAAAGGAAAAAGCGGCATAAAGCGAAAGGAAGAATGGATATGACGGCTCCGAAAGGCAAAACCGCAGACCTGCGCTTCCATGACGGAAAATTCCGCATTATGCAGGTCGCGGATACGCAGGACACGCAGGCCACCTCCAAGGACACACTGCGCTTTTTGGCGGCGGCGCTTGACCGCGCCCGCCCGGATCTCGTGGTGTTCACGGGCGACCAGTTTAAAGGCTACGGCGTCAGCTTCCTTGCGGGCGACCGCGAACGGAATTTTAAAAAGGCAATCAATAATCTCATCGCGCCGTTCGAAGAACGCGGCGTACCCTTTACCTTTGTGTTCGGCAACCATGACGATCAGGCGTTCGGCATTTCCAAGGAAAAGCAGCTTAAACTGTATCAGGCACACAAAAACTGTCTGGCGGTAGCGGGGGATGAAACGCTGGAGGGGCTTTGTAATCAATATCTCAATATTCGCTCGTCGGACGGCGAACGGATCGTGTTCAATCTGTATTTAATCGATTCCCTCTCCACCACGCTCGACGGCAGATGCGCGAGCGTCACAGAAGGGCAGATCGAATGGTACCGCACCGTGCGCGAATATTTGCATAAGCAGACGGGGGATTATGTGCCCTCCATCGTATTTCAGCACATCCCCGTGCCCGAAATGTGGGACGTATTGAAAGAAGTGCCCAAGTCCCACAAGCCCCACGCACAGGGCTTCCGCGATCATGCGGGCAAGTTCTATGACATCGATGAACGGTTCTTGGTAAAAGGCAACTGTGATTTCCTGCTGGAAACGCCCGCTGCGCCCGCCGAAAACAGCGGCGAGTTCGAGGCTTTTTCCGAAAAGGGTGACACGCTCGCCATGTTTTTCGGGCATGACCACAACAACAGCTTTGTCGCACGGCACGGCAGTATGCTGCTCGGTTATACGCAGGGCTGCGGGTTTAATGTTTACGGCCCGCGCTTAAACCGCGGCGTGCGGATCATCGATCTTAAGGAAGAAGATCCCAAGACCTTTAAAACGCATACGCTTCTGTACCGCGACCTGTTCACAGCCAAGGATATTCACAACAAGCCGAAGTATCTGCTGTATTCCTACGCCCCGCCGAGCGTAGAATCGGTTATGCCGACGCTCAAAAAGCTTGGCGTTGCCGCGGCTGCTGCGGCTGTGGGCGGCGTGCTGTATGCGATCACCAAAAAAGGCGGCAAGTCCTAAGCCGCACTGCCAAAAGCCAAACATACCCGTGCGGGAATCCTCGCGCGGGCTTTTTTTTACCATAAAAATTCTGTAGGCTTGTAGTTTTCGCGCCGAAAAGCGTACTTTATAAGTGACCGCGGTTACAAAAGACATTGAAAGGAGGACGGAATATGGCAGACGATGCAAAAATCATCGAGCTGTTCTTTGCGCGCTCGGGGCAGGGGATACAAGTGTTAGATGCACAATACGGCAAGGTCTGCCGCAGGCTCGCGCACAATATTTTAAGGGATTCGCGCGACGCGGAGGAGTGCGTCAATGATGCGTATCTCGGCGTTTGGAACGCCATACCGCCCGAACGGCCCGCGCATTTGCTTGCGTATCTTTGCAAAATCGTGCGCAACCTTGCGCTCAAACGGCTCTCGCAAAACACGGCAGCCAAACGAAGCGCCCATACTGTGGCTTTTGAAGAACTTGCAGATTGTCTGTCACAGGGCGACACGGTCAGCGAAGCGGTGGATGCCGGGGAGACGGCACGTCTCCTTTCGGACTTTCTGGACACGCTCTCTAAGGAAAACCGCGTAATCTTTTTACGGCGGTATTGGTTCTTCGATCCGTATAAGGACATTGCCGCGCGCGTCGGGCTGTCCGAAAAGAATGTATCCGTCCGTCTTGCGCGTATGCGCAAACAGCTGGGAGCGTATTTACAGGAAAAGGAGGACTTAAAATGACGGTAAAACAATTTGCCGAAGGCCTTTCGGCGCTCGATGACCGCTATATTGCGGAGGCTGCCGAATATCAAGTCAAACACAAACGCAATCCCGCCGTGCGGTGGCTTTCCGCTGCGGCAAGCCTTGCGCTGGTCGCAGCGCTCGGTATCGCGGTTTTACAGGGAGGTGGTATTTTCGGCGATACGGTGAAACTCGAAAACGGTGCGGTGCTCCGCTTTGAAAAAAGCGGAACCATCGGTGCATCCTCGCTGGATATGGATGTGACCATGCAGGCACTGTCGCAAACGCAGCTGCAACAGTTGTTCCCCGATCTACAGGTCGAAGCGCGGGCAATTTTCTTAGCGGAGGATGGAAGCCTTGTCGGTATCGAGGGCAGTGTCGGCGAAATGAAGCTGCTCGTTTCCTGTTCTGACATGCCGCTTACCGATACGGTGCTCGTCGGGGAGGAAGCGACAAGCACAGTGGACGGCGTCGCGGTCACGGCGGGACGGTTCGTGACGGACAAAAACAGCCGCGGCGAGCGGACGGCCATTTACTATGCATCCTTTCAGCTCGGTGAAAGCACATTTTATCTGGAGAATGCGGGCGATTACGGCGCGCGCGAAGCGGTCAAAACAGAGCTTGCCGATGTTTTGCAGACGCTTCTGAAAAACGGCGAACCGAATTGGGCGCTTCTGCAAGCGCCGGCAAACGGGGAATAATACCCTCACGACACTCTAAAGAAAGCAAAGCTTTCAAGAGTGTCGGAGAACATTGTATCATACCTGCCTCACACTTGCGCGTTCGGCGATATGGTATAATAACCTCACGACACTCTAAAGAAAGCAAAGCTTTCAAGAGTGTCGGAGAACATTGTATCATACCTGCCTCACA
>CALWVN010000004.1 GCA_944384995.1 uncultured Clostridia bacterium
TCAAAAGAGAGATATAAAACCGTAAAATCGTTGTGCCACAACGGGTTCGGAGTTTCAAAAAATCACTCCCACTCGATCGTCCCGGACGGTTTGGGGGTGAGGTCATACAGGACTCTGTTTACGCCCGGCACTTCGCTTGTGATGCGCTGTGTGATGTGCTGCAAAAGCGCAAAAGGAATGTCCTCCACGGTTGCGGTCATCGCATCGGTCGTATTGACGGCGCGGAGGATCACAGGGTAGGCAAATGTGCGCTTGCCGTCTTTGACGCCGACCGATTTAAAGTCCGGCACAACGGTGAAATACTGCCATACCTTGCCCGCCAGGCCGTTTTTGGCGAATTCTTCACGGAGGATCGCGTCGGATTCCCGGACACATTCCAGACGGTCGCGGGTGATCGCACCGAGACAC
The DNA here is from genome assembly GCA_944384995.1 of uncultured Clostridia bacterium. Classification (GTDB taxonomy): domain Bacteria; phylum Bacillota; class Clostridia; order Oscillospirales; family Acutalibacteraceae; genus Fimenecus. Next base: position 409 of record CALWVN010000004.1, read on the forward strand.
CGCACGCCAAGCCCCGGGCCGGGGAACGGCTGGCGGTAGACCATCCCATCCGGGAGCCCCAGTGCCTTCCCGACAACACGAACCTCATCCTTATAAAGCAGCTTCAGCGGTTCCACAAGCTCAAATTGCAGATCCTCCGGCAGCCCGCCGACGTTGTGGTGCGCTTTCACCCCGTCGCTTTCGATAATATCGGGATAAATCGTGCCCTGTGCCAGGAACTCAATGCCTTCCTGCTTTCTCGCTTCCTCTTCAAATACGCGGATAAATTCCGCACCGATGATCTTTCGCTTTTGCTCCGGATCCGCAACACCGGCAAGCTTGTCCAAAAAGCGGTCGACCGCATCGACATAGACCAGGTTGGCGTCCATCTGATTGCGGAAAACCTCAATGACCTGCTCGGGTTCCCCCTTGCGCAGCAGCCCGTGGTTGACATGGACGCATACGAGCTGTTTGCCGATGGCCTTGATCAGAAGCGCCGCGACAACCGAGGAGTCAACGCCGCCCGAAAGCGCCAGAAGCACCTTTTTATTTCCTACCTGCTTTTGGATCGCCTCCACCTGCTCTGCGATAAACGCATCTGCCAGGCGGGATGTGGTGATACGCTCCATCGTATCGGGTCGTTTACAGCTTTCCATACATATTACCTCCGTTTTCCTGTGAATAAAGGCGTTTACTGCCGATCAAAGAAGTGTTCTGCGAAGCTCGTCACCGCTTGCGGGATGCAAATAGGCAGGCGGGACGTCAAAGAGCGTTTTGCAGCCGGACTGCCCTTCCTTGTACATGCGGAATGCTGCCCTTGCGCATGCGGCGAGCACGCCGGATGTAAATTCCGGGTTGGAATCAAGCTGCAGACGATATTCGATCACGTGCCGGTTTTTCCCGTTTTCGCCCGTGGCGCCGGTGCGGAAAACAACGCCGCCGTGGGGGATGCCGGCATGCTTTTCCAGCAGCTCCTCGCGGCTGATGAAGTGCACCGTCGTGTCGTAGTCGGCAAAATAATTCGGCATGGTCTTGATCGCTTTTTCGATCGCTTGCAGATCAGCGCCGTCTTTTGCAACGACATAGCAGACACGTGTATGCTTCTCGCGGGTGGTGAGGACAGGCTGCTGTGCACTGCGCACACGCTCAAGCGCTGCTTCGGACGGAACCGTATACTGCCTTGCATCCAGCACACCGTCGATCCGGCGGATCGCATCGGAGTGCCCTTGACTTACGCCCGGCCCCCAGAAGGTGTAATCCGCGCCGTTTGGCAGGATCGCCTGCCCGTACAGGCGGTTGAGGGAGAACATGCCCGGATCCCAGCCGGCAGAGATGATCGCAAGTCTGCCGTTTGCACGGCAGGCCTGATCGACCGCCGCAAAATGCGCCGGGATTTTTGCGTGTGTGTCAAAACTGTCAACAACGTTGAAATCCTGCGCAAACTGCACGGTCTGCTCCGGCAGGTCGTTGGCGCTGCCGCCGCAGAGGATCATAACGTCAAAGCTGTCGCGCATCCGGGCAGCCTGTTCCAGAGAATAAACGGGGACGTTTGTGCGCACCGAGAGGCTTTGCGGATCGCGCCGTGTAAAGACGCCGGAAAGGACCATATCTTCGGCGTTTTCAAGCGCGTATTCCACACCGCGCCCCAGATTGCCGTATCCGACGATCCCGATTCTGATTTGTTCCAAAATATCTCCTCCTGTGTTTGTGACTCCACTGTATTTTACAGCCATTCCACGGTTCCGGGGGGCTTGGAAGTGATGTCATAGACAACGCGATTGACGCCTTCGACCTCGTTTGTGATGCGGTTGGAGACGGTGGCGAGGATGTCGTAGGGGATGCGCGCCCAATCGGCGGTCATGAAGTCGTCGGTGGTGACGGCGCGGATGGCGATGACATTTTCATACGTGCGATGATCACCCATAACGCCGACCGCTTTTGCACCCGTAAACACGGTAAAGAACTGTGCCAGCGCCTTTTCGTAGCCGTTTTTCGCCATTTCGTCGCGCAGCACGAAGTCTGCATCCTGTGTGATGCGGATCTTTTCGGCGGTGATCTCGCCGATGATGCGCACGCCTAAGCCCGGACCCGGGAACGGCTGCCGCCAGACAAGTTCACGCGGAATGCCCAGCTTTTCGCCCACGGCGCGCACTTCGTCTTTGAACAGATCGGCAAGCGGCTCGATCACACCGAGAAATTCAACATCCTGCGGGATGTCTCGCTGGTTGTGGTGCGTTTTGATCACGGCGCTGCCCGCGCCCGTGCCTGAAGCGCCCTTGCCGCTTTCAATGCGGTCGGGGTAGATCGTACCCTGCGCAAAATAGGCGTCGCCTTTTGCGCGGGTCTTGATCTCGTCCCAAAATACCTCATAAAAGGCATCGCCGATAATACCGCGCTTTTCTTCCGGGTCGGTTACGCCTTTAAGCTTTTGTAAAAAGGCGTCCCCACAGTTTATACGGACAAAATCCATGTCGAAAAGCTGTGTGAAAGTCTGCTCGACAAAATCACCCTCGTTTTTGCGCATCAGCCCCTGGTCGACAAATACGCAGGTCAGCTGTTTGCCCACAGCACGGGACAAAAGCCCTGCCGCGACGGAGGAATCCACGCCGCCCGAAAGCCCAAGGATCACCTGCTTTTCGCCGATCTTCTCGCGAAGCGCGGCGACGGTGTCCTCAATAAAGCTGTCCATGACCCAGTCGCCCTTGCAGCCGCAGATCGTATACAGGAAGTTCTGCAAGATCTGCGTACCGAACGCGGTGTGCGTGACCTCGGGGTGGAACTGCACGGCATAGAGCCGCTCGTCGGGGTTTTGCATCGCGGCGCACGGGCAGTTGTCCGTGGCGGCGATCGTCTCAAAGCCTGCGGGCGGTTCGGCGATATAATCGGTGTGACTCATCCACACCACGCTGTCGGCGGGTACACCGTCAAAAAGCGGACTTTCAGCGGTAACGTGCAAATCGATTTTGCCGTATTCCGACACGGGCGCGGTTTCCACCCTGCCGCCGCGCATCCACGCCATAAGCTGGCAGCCGTAGCAGATGCCGAGGATCGGCACGCCGAGTTCTAAAATATCTTTCGTATAATGCGGGGAGCTTTTGTCATAAACGGAGTTTGGCCCGCCTGTGAAGATGATGCCCTTGTAGCCGTTTTTGCGGATCTCGGTGAGGTCGGTTGTATAGGGGAGGATCTCTGCATAAATGTGCAGATCGCGCACGCGTCGTGCGATAAGCTGGTTATACTGCCCGCCGAAATCCAGCACCAGAACCTTTTCCACGCGGCCGTCTCCTTTCGTCTTATCTTATCTGTAAATGATCGCTTCGCGCTCGGGACCGTTGGAGACCATGTCGATCTTCACGCCCAGCTCGTTTTCAATGAATTCCACATAGGCACGCGCCTTCTCGGGCAGCGCGTCGTAGTCACGGATGCCGCGGATGTCGCAGTGCCAGCCGGGGAGGACTTTCAGAACGGGCTTGCACTTTTTGAGAAGCGGCGTGGTGGGGAAGTTCCGCAGCACCTTACCGTTGAGCTCGTAGCCGACGCAGACGGGGATCTCCTCAAGATAGGAAAGGCAGTCAAGCGCGGTCATGACGACCTTCGTCGCGCCCTGACAGGCGATGCCGTACCGCGTTGCCACGCAGTCAAACCAGCCCACGCGGCGCGGTCTGCCCGTCGTCGCGCCGAATTCACCCTTGTCACCGCCGTGCATGCGCAGCTCTTGCGCTTCGGCTTCGTCCAGAATTTCGGAAACGAATTCACCGGCACCCACTGCGGAAGAATATGCCTTGGTCACGGCGATGATGTCGGAAATGGATTGCGGCGGCAGCCCCGCACCCACTGCGCCGTAGGCGGCGAGGGTGGAGGAGGAGGTCACCATGGGGTAAATGCCGAAGTCGGGATCTTTCAGCGTGCCGAGCTGGCCTTCCAGAAGGATCTCTTTGCCGTTTGCGAGCGCGTCGTTCAGGAATTTCCGCGTATCGCAAACGAACGGTGCGATCATCTCACGGTAGCGCACGCAGGTCTCATACAATTCATCCTCGGAAAGCAGCGGTTTATGATAAACGTATTGTAAAGTCAGGTTTTTGAGCGTGCATATGTTTTTCAGCTTCGCTTTCAGCGTATCGTCGTCAAACAGCTCGTTGACCTGCATGCCGATCTTGGCGTATTTGTCGCTGAAGAAGGGCGCAATACCGCTTTTCGTTGAGCCGAATGCATTTTTGCCGAGCCGTTCCTCTTCATAAACGTCGAACAGGATGTGGTAGGGCATGAGGATCTGCGCGCGTTCGGAAACCAGCAGCTTGGGGTTCAGCCCCGCGCGGCGGATGTCTTCCAGCTCTTTGCAGAATTTCTCAATGTCGAGCGCCACGCCGTTGCCGATGACACAGGTGGTGTGATCGTAGCAGACGCCGCTGGGCATCAGGTGGAACGAAAAACGCCCCTTGTCGTTGATAATGGTGTGCCCCGCGTTTGCGCCGCCCTGAAAACGAACGACGATGTCTGCCTTTTCGGCAAACATATCGGTGATCTTGCCTTTGCCTTCGTCGCCCCAGTTTGCGCCGACGATCGCCTTGACCATAATACGGAAACCTCCTTTAAATATACCCGCCGTATATGCGGGCAACAGGGGAAAACATACAAAGAAATTATACAATAAGCCCTTGCCGATGTCAACGGCTCGAGCGCGGAAAGCCGAGAAAGCGCGCTGCGTGCCGCAAGCGGTCAAATGCTGTTGGACGGCGGCAACAGACGGATGAACCGTTTGACGCGCGCAGAAAAAACATGTGTGTACAAAGCCAGGTACTCCTCGAACGTAACAGAGCCGTTTTTGGTGAGCAGTTCCATCTCCACACCGAAAAGCCGTACGCGCCACGGCTCGGCCTGCATGCCGGCACGCAGATAAAATGCCTTGCGGCGTTTGCGCTGTTCCGAATTTTCGGCGGGCAGATCCGTGCGCTCGATCTCTAAGATCAGCCGCCGCGAGCCCAGATGTGCTTCGATCATGTGCAGCACCTCGGATCCGATGCCTTTTCCGCGCGCGTTCGGCGAGACGGCAAAGTAGTTGAGCAGCACAATGTCACGGTATAAAGCGGTGACGACAAGGCCCAAAAAAGAGCCTGCATCGTCTTCAATGCGAAAGATCTCCATTTCGCCCGCTTTCTGTTTTCGGGGGATCATCGAAAAAGGCTTGCGCTCCTTGCGCGGGAATGCCGTCCGATACAGGCGGCGCACATCGCGAAACTGCTTACGGGTTTGTGCACGGACAAGCTGCATGATTTTTGTATCCTTTCAGTACAATATCAAAATCAAAACAGCCGCCCGAAACTGTGTCCGAGCGGCAAGGTTTTTCGTATGCGGACTTTACGCGCTGCGTCTGCGCTTGACAACTGCGGTCGTGACCACGATCGCAGTGATCGCTACCGCCGCAGCACCGCCTATGGCAACATATCTGCCTGCGGTGGAGGGAATGTCGGCATCGGTGATCGTCTGCTCTTCGGAAAGCGCGACTTCCAGCGTGTCACCGCTTGCAAAGGAGAAATTTACAGCATTGTCGTCATTGTCCGTAGCGGCGGTGTCCGTAAAGACAAGGTTTGTTGTACCGGCAGCGCCGTCGTTGATCTGAAAGGTCACGGTCACAAGCGTTGCGGCAGTTTCCTGTGTTTCCGTCCAGATCATGAACAGCCCGATCTGCCCGGCGGTGTCGGTATTGGAGGTAGTCATGTTGCCTGCACCGTAGGTGACCTCCTGCACTTCGAGCACCGCGGCGTCATATTGCAGTGTGCTTTCAAAGGTGGCAAGGCCGCTGCCCTCGGGCACCGAGACGGTGAGGGTCAGCACGCCGTCTTCGGAAACGACGACAGAGGTATCGGCGGTTACCCGAGAAGCTGCAAATCCCGGAACAGCGAGCGCCCCCAGCAGGAAGAAAGCCAAAAGGACGGAAACGAGTTTTTTCATAAATTTCAGAACCTTTCCGCGGCGGCGGGCGTCTGCCCGATCCCCCTTATTTTACTGTGCGATTTATATGAATCATCATACCACAAAAGTACATGGACTGTCAAACAAAATCCCGTGACGGCCGTACCCGGGCGCGTTGACTTCCCGAAAAAAACGGGGTACAATACAGAAAACAGCTCTTGCCGTGCAGAAAAGAGGTTGGAAAACATATGATGACGTTTTGTATCGTGCTGGTATGCGTTTTGGCGGTGCTTGGGGTGTTTTATCTTGTGATCTCGCACGATTACCGTGACGCGGTCGTGCCTGTGCCGGATAAAGCGGATACTGCGCGCAATCCGTATATCGTCCCTACCGGGCGCACCATGGTCGTGGCGCACCGTTTGGGCGGCGGTATTTCGCCCGAAAATACGCTCATGGCGCTCAAAAACTGCGTGGAGATCGAAGCTCTGCCCGTGGACATCTTCGAGTTTGATGTGCATCTGACGAAAGACGGCCAGCTCATCCTGCTGCACGACGAGACCTTTGACCGCACCTCCAACGCCGAGGAGGCGTTCGGGCGCAAGGGCGTTCTGCCGCACGAAAAGACCTACGAAGAATTACAGGTGCTCAACCTCGGCGAGCATTTTAAGACAGCCTCGGGCGATACACCCTATAAGGGGCTTCGCGGGGCGGACATTCCGCCTGATTTGCACGTGGCGCGCCTGCGTGATGTGTTTGCCTATTTTCGGGACCGCAAGTCCTACGGCTTCGTGATCGAGATCAAGGACGGCAAGGCGCTCGGCCGCCGCGCTGCCGACGAGCTGTATGCCGCGCTCCGGGAATACGATATGCTGCCGCGCGTGGTCGTAGGCACCTTCCACGGCGAGATCACAGCGTATATGGAAGAAACCTATCCCGACATGCTGCGTTCGGCCGGTATCCGCGAGGTGGCGGGTTTCTATTTCTCGAGTCTGTTCGGGATCCGGCATAAACCGGATCATTATCATTTTGATGCGCTGCAGATCCCGACAAACGATTATGTGTTTCAGCTGGGGACTTCCCGGCTTGTGAACTATGCGCACAAATACAACATCGCCGTGCAGTACTGGACGATCAACGACCCCGCCGAGGTGCGGCGGCTTGCTTCCATTGGCGCGGACGCGATCATGAGCGACCATCCCGAAATGGCAAGTCGAGAACTGCGCGGGTAATTTTGAATTTCAGATGTTAAAGACAGGGAGGGTTAACAACTGCCGGTTACGCAGGAAACCATAATGGTATACATACCGTAGGGACAAGCCTTGCGGCTGTCCGCAGTGAAAGATTTGCGTTCGTAGAGTTTTACCGAAAGCATGGCAACAGGTAGAAAGACACACGGACAAGCGCAAGGCTTGTCCCTACGATGCGGACAGAATTTGAATGTTCTTCACAGCCGTCGGCTTCTATCTTACTGCACGCTTCCCGGCGGGAGCAAGCGCCGCCCTACTCCAAAAAACGTTGCATTTCGGGCAGCCGAAGCAATCGAAAACCCGCCCGCCGTATCATGCGATACGGCGGGCGGGTCGTTTTTTGTGCTTTTTGGAAAACGGCGCTTACATCGTGCTGTGGAACGTACGCATGATGACCTCGCGCTGCTGCTCTTTCGAGAGCTTATGGAAGTTGACTGCATAGCCCGAAACGCGGATGGTCAGGTTCGGGTATTTCGTCGGATCCTCATAGGCTTCCATCAGCATTTCGCGGTTGAGGACGTTGACGTTGATGTGGTGCGCGTGCTGCTTGAAATAGCCGTCGAGCACGCTGACCAGATTTTCCGAACGCTCTTTCGGCGTTTTGCCCAGCGCCTGCGGCACGATGGAGAAGGTATTGGAAATACCGTCGCGGCACGCGTCATACGGCATTTTTGCCACGGAGTTCAAGGAAGCGAGCGCGCCGTTTTTCTCACGGTTGTGCATCGGGTTCGCGCCCGGCGCGAACGGCTCGCCCTTTTTGCGGCCGTCGGGTGTTGCGCCGGTCTTTTTGCCGTAGACCACATTGGAGGTGATGGTCAGCGCCGACAGCGTGTGGATGGCGTTTCGATAGGTCGGCGTTTTGCGAAGCTCTGTGATCGTGTTCTCCAAAAGCTTCTTGGCAATGGAATCCACGCGGTCGTCGTCGTTGCCGTAGGTCGGGAACTCACCCTCGGTCACGAAGTCCATAACGTGTCCCGCCTCGTCGCGCACAGGGTGCACCTTGGCATAACGGACCGCGGAAAGGCTGTCCGCCGCAACGGAAAGCCCTGCCACGCCGAACGCCATAAAGCGTGTAACATCGGTGTCGTGCAGCGCCATCTGGATCTTTTCATAGGCGTATTTGTCATGCATATAGTGGATAACGTTCATCGTATTGACATACAGCCTGCAAAGCCACGAAAGATAAACAGAGAAACGCCCCGCGACTTCGTTAAAGTCGAGCGTATCGCCCGAAAGAGGTGCCATCTGCGGGCCGACATGCTGGTCGAACACATTGTCATAGCCGCCGTTGATCGCCAGCAGCAGCAGCTTCGCGAGATTGCAGCGCGCGCCGAAGAACTGCATCTGCTTGCCGACCTGCATGGCGGACACACAGCAGGCGATGGCGTAGTCGTCGCCGTAAATGGGGCGCATCAGGTCGTCGTTTTCGTATTGGATGGCGTCGGTGTCCACAGAGACGCGCGCGCAGAACGTCTTAAACGGCGCGGGCAGCTTCTCCGACCAAAGCACCGTCAGGTTCGGCTCCGGCGCGGGGCCGAGCGTATACAGCGTGTTGAGCACGCGGTAGGAATTCTTGGTGACAAGCGGCCTGCCGTCTTCCCCCATACCGCCGACGCTTTCGGTGATCCACATCGGGTCGCCGCCGAACAGTTCGTTGTATTCGGGTGTGCGCAGGTGCCGCGCCATGCGCAGCTTCAGCACAAAGTCGTCCATCAGCTCCTGCGCGCCGCTTTCGGTCAGCGTGCCGTTTTGCAGGTCGCGTTCAATATAAATGTCAAGGAAGGTGGACGTGCGCCCCAAGGACATCGCCGCGCCGTTCTGTTCCTTGATGGCGGCAAGATAGCCGAAATACAGCCACTGGATCGCCTCGCGCGCGTTCGAAGCGGGCGCGCTGATGTCGTACCCGTACAGCTTTGCCATCTCTTTAAGCAGCTCTAAAAAGTGGATCTGCTGGTACAGCTCCTCGCTCTGGCGGATGGCGTCCACATCCATGTTGCCCTGTCCGATTTTCTGTTTATCCTTTTTCTTTTCGGCAATAAGCACATCCACGCCGTACAGCGCCACACGGCGGTAGTCGCCGATGATGCGCCCGCGCCCGTAGGCGTCGGGAAGTCCCGTCAAAAGCCCGATGTGCCGCGCCGCGCGCATTTCGTCGGTATACACGCGGAACACGCCGTCGTTGTGGGTGGTCTTAAAGCTGAAAATTTCCTCGATCGTGTCTGAAAGCTCGTAGCCGTAAGCTTTCGCCGCGCTGCGCGCCATACGCATCCCGCCGAACGGGTTTACCCCGCGGCGCAGCGGCGCGTCGGTCTGTAGGCCGACGATCAGCTCATTGTCTTTGTCGATATAGCCCGCGTCGTAGGTGACGAGCGACGAGACGTGCTCGGTATCCACGTCCAAAACGCCGCCTTTTTCGCGCTCTTCTTTTTGAAGCGCCGCACATTTCTCCGCAAGCGCCTTGGTGCGGGCGGTCGCTTTTTCCAAAAATGCGCCGTCGCCCGTGTATGGCGTGTAGTTCTGCTGGATGAAATCGCGCACGGCGATCTGTTCGCTCCACGCGCCGCGGCGGAAGCCTTCCCACTGTTTGAAATCCATGTTGTTCACTCCCATGAAGATCATTCCTGCAAAACAAAAAGGGCAACCCTGCGTTTTGCAAGATCGCCCAGACGGTCGGCATAGATTCGGCTGCGTGCTCCACCGCAGTTTGTCTGCGTTTTCCCGTCAGTCGCACGCGCCGTTTCATTGTGGTTTCAGTATACCTAAATTCCGCACAAAATGCAATATGGCAGATTTCACAAGAAACAGGGGAAATGGGACGGTAAAATTATTCCACACTCTTTGTGGATTCCACCATATCGATCTTTTTCAGGCGGAAGTACATCAGCCAGTTTACGATCACGGAGAAGCCCAGGGTAATGAGCACGCTCCAAAGGCAGCTGAGCGGGGCGATCTCCACGCTGTACATGACGATGTCCGTCGCGATGGTGCGCATGACGAACCAGTGCAGCAAAAAGCCGAGCCCGATCCCCAAGACCGTACCCGTGAGCGTCAGGATGACATTCTCCCGGTAGACATAGGCGGCAAGCTCACGGTTGTAAAAGCCCAGCACCTTGAGCGTGGCAAGCTCGCGCCGGCGTTCGGTGATGTTGATGTTGTTGAGGTTGTAAAGCACGATGAATGCCAAAAGCCCCGCCGCAACGATAAGCACGGCGATGATGACGGTCAGATTGTCGAGCATCGTTTGGACCTGCCGTTCGGCAGTGGTGTTCATCGTGACGGAGGTCACCCCGCCGATCTCCAGAATCTCGGCGGCGACAGCGTCGGAATCCGCACCCGCCTCGGTCTTGATAAGCGCCGCATTAAGCGTGGCGGTTTCGCCGTAGAGTGCCTGATAGACGTTCGGCGTCATGTAAATGTAGTGGTTCAAATAGTTTTCCACGATGCCCGCCACACGCACCTGACCTACGGGCACGGCGGTTTTGTCATCCTTGAGGGTGATCATGTCGCCGACCTGCACATCTAAAAGTTTTGCAAACTTTTCGGTGATAAGCACGCCGTCGTCGGTAAGCCCAAAGGGCTCGTTGGTGACGCGCGTCTGCAAGCGGACATATTCGCTGAATTTCGCGGTGTCCTGCGGCACGATGAGATAAGCCGTAGCCTCACCGGCATCCGTTTGCGCATAGGTGACGACAGAACGCGCCTGCAGATAATCGGCAACACCCTGTACGGAGCCGACCTTAGCAAGCAGCTGCCGCCGCTCTGCGCGCGAAAGCGAGGTGTCTGTGCCGACGGTGCCCTGATAGGCGAAGACATCGCCGTACTGCTTGTCGGGAACACGTTCCACGGAATCGCTGATGCCGAAGCCTACAAGCAAAAGCGCCATACAGCTTGCCACGCCGAACACGGTCATAAACAGCCGCTTTTTATAGCGAAACAGGTTACGCAAAGCTGCCTTTTGGGAAAAATTGAGCCGCATCCAGATGAAATCGACATTCTCAAGCGCGATGTGCTTGCCGGTCTGCGGGGCTTCGGGTCGCATGAGCGCAGAGGGGCTTTCGGTAAGTACGCGGCCGCCGGCGACAGCCGCACCGCCTACGGTCGCCAGCACGGAAAGAACAGCGGCGATTGCGGCATTGGGAATGTGGATGGTAAAGACGGTTTCGGAAAGCCCTGTGTATACAAGGCGATAGGTCCGAAGGATCAGATTCGGCAAAAGCGCCTCGCCGAGCACCGCGCCGAAGATCGCCCCGAGCAGGGTGGAGAGCAGTGCGTAGAAAATATACTTGGAAAGGATCGCGCGTTTGCCGTAGCCAAGCGCTTTAAGCGTGCCGATCTGGGTGCGTTCTTCCTCGACCATGCGGGTCATGGTCGTGAGCGACACGAGCGCCGCAACAAGGAAGAAGATGATCGGGAACACCGTACCGACGGCGCGGATGCTTTCGGTATCGTTTTGGAAAGAAGCGTAACTCGGCACGGAGGTGCGGTCCAGCACATACCACTGCGGGGTTTCTACGTTGTTGATCTCATTCTCCGTGTTTTGCAGACGCTCCTCCGCGGCGGCAAGCTCCGCTTCGGCGTCCTCTTCGGCAACGGCGTAATCCTCTTTGGCGCGTTCCAGCTCGATCTCGCCGTCCTGCACCCGCTTTTCCGCTTCGGCAAGCTCCACCTCGCCTGCGGCGATCCGTTCGCGGGCGGCAGCTGCGGCCTCAGGGTAGTTGTTTATGAAGGCTTCCGCGGTTTCTACCTGCTGCTCCACGGCGGCAATGCTGCGCTCGACCGAGGGAAGCTGACTTTTATAGTATTCCACGGTGGCGGTTGCCTGAATGATCTCCAGGCTGCGCCGGTAGTATTCGTCGGAGGAAATGTACGGCGCATCTGCACGAAGCTGTTCTTCCATTTCGGCAATGGTCGCCTCGTCCTCGGCGATCTGCTGTTCGATGGCAGCTTTCTGTTCCTCCAGATCCGTCAGCGTTGCGCGCGCTTCGGCGATCTGGTCGCGGCTGGCGTCAATGGTCTGGTCGCCTGCATCAAACAGGGCTTGCAGATCCTGAAGCTGCTGGCGGGTCTGGTTGATCTCGAGCTGCGCGTTTTCCAGCTCCGCCTCAGATGCCGCAAGTGCCTGATACGCATCGGAAAGATCGCGCATCGCTTTATCCTTTTGCTGTTGGTATTCATAGCGCGCGTCGTTCAACTGGTTGTCCGCGTCTTCGCGGAACTGCTGGAGGCGAACCTCGCAGCGCCCCTGTTCAATGGCTTCGATATTGGCGGTCACGTTTGCCAGCAGATCAGCGTATTCGTCGGAAAAACAGTTGAGCGTATCGGCGCCGGTGATGCGAATGAGCACCTCGGAAAAGATCTCCTCGGTAAACGCTTCTTTCGGGATGATCATCATCCCGTCGCCCGTACCGTCGCCGATGGAAGCGGTGCCGCGGTCTGAATCCATATAATAGGCGCTCTCACCGACGCCGACGATGCGGTATTCGTCGGTCGCGAGCATGTCGGAAACGCTGTCCTCGGTGCCGGTGCGCAGACGCACCGTATCGCCCAAAGCATAGCCCGAAGCGTCCAGAAAAGCCTGATCGACGATACATTCGTCATAACTTTCGGGATAGCGCCCTTCGGTGACGCGCACCAAATTGATGCGGTTCGTCATGGAGGATACTTTCACGACGACCGACGCGCCTTCGGTTTCGCAAAGATAATCGGCGGTGTAGATGCCTTCCGCATCCTCTACGCCTTCAAGCCCTAAAAATGCAGCCACATCCTCCGTGGTCATCCCCAGGGTCCCGAGTACGCGGATGTCCATGAGGCTCTGGCTGTCATAGGTGGCGTCCGCCGACGCTTCCATGGCGGGTGCGGCGGTGCGCACACCCGCGAAGAACGCAACACCGAGCGCGGAGATCAGCAGGATCGACAGAAAGCGGCTGAAGCTTTTGCGGATCGACCTGCGAAAATCCTTTCTCAAACCTTTTGTCATTGTTGCGAACTTCCTTTACCACTCAATGTATTCGACGGGGGTCGGACGCTTGTTCATCAGGATCTGATCGATCTTGCCGTTTTTGACCTTGATGACCTTATCCGCCATGGGGGCGATGGCAAGGTTGTGGGTGATGACGATGATGGTCACGCCCTTTTCGCGGCAGGTGTCCTGCAAAAGCTTTAAAATGGATTTGCCCGTGATGTAGTCGAGCGCGCCCGTGGGCTCGTCGCACAACAGGAGCTTCGGGTTTTTCGCGAGCGCACGCGCGATGGAAACGCGCTGCTGCTCGCCGCCCGAAAGCTGGGCGGGAAAGCTGTCCAGACGGTTGCTCAAGCCGACCTCCTGCAAAACGGCCTTTGCGCTTAAGGGGTTTTTGGAGATTTGCAGGGCGAGCTCTACATTTTCCAGCGCCGTGAGGTTACCCACAAGGTTATAAAACTGGAATACAAAGCCCACATCGTCGCGGCGGTATGCGGTCAACGCCTTTTCGTCAAAGCTGCTGACGGCTTCGTTGTCCACATAAATTTTACCCGAGGTGGCGGTGTCCATGCCGCCGAGAATATTCAGGATCGTGGTTTTGCCCGCGCCGGACGGCCCGACAATGACCACGAATTCGCCTTTCTCCACGGCGAACCCGACCTCGTCAAGCGCCTTGATCTCCACCTCGCCCATTTGATAGGTCTTGGTGACGTTTTTCATTTCAATAAAAGCCATGGCAGTTCTCGGGCAGCCGTGCCCGTTGTCCTTTCCCTTGCAGATTCGGTATTTCGCCTCGCGGAAGGATTTTTCCGCATATATGAATTTATTTTAGCACACCGTGAGCGGGATTTCTATGTATTTTGCGGTGCTTCACAAAATCCGTCAAAACGCATAAAAAAAGAACCGTCAATTCAGCGAATTGACGGTGTAAATCCAAGCCGCATGGGATATTTCTGCAAAATATCCCATGCGGCGAACGGTCAGCAATACATCGGCTGCAACTGCTTCCCCGCCATTGCGGCGGCAGCCGCTTCGGGGAGCTTTGTGAAATCCGCGACTACGGAATTCGGCTTGTCTTCCGGCGCATCCTGCCGCATGGGGACAAAGAACATGTGCTTTGCATTCATTAAAACACCTATGTTTTTTGCCGCAGCGCCGAGCGCGTCGTTGGTCGAGACCGCCAAGAGCACGGGTCGCGCATTGCGCAGATGCGCCTTGCATGCGAGCGTGACCGAAGTGTCGGTGATGCCGTTGGCGAGCTTCGCGAGCGTATTTCCCGTAGCGGGAGCGATGATCAGCAGATCCAAAAGCTTTTTCGGCCCGATAGGCTCCGCCGAATATACGGTGTGCCAAACGGGCTTTCCCGTTATGCTTTCAATTTTTTTTACAAAATCCGCCGCCTTGCCGAAGCGTGTATCGGTAGTGTAAGCGGTCTGTGATAGGATCGGCTGAATATCCCATCCTGCGGCCTTCAGCCGTTCGATCTCGGGAATCACCCGGTGAAACGTGCAAAAGGAGCCGCACATGGCGAAACCCAAACGATTCCCGGACATGGGTTTTCCCTCCCTTACAAGAGACTTTGCATTTTCTCGCCCAAAATCTGCGCCGCCGCCTTTGGAAAGTATTTTCCCGGCAAAGACTGTGCCTTGACTGCTTGCAGCCCGTACGCCGCAGCTGCCTCAAAATCTATGCCGAACGGTGCGGAGGCAACGTCAATGAGCAGGGCGTCTTGGGGCGTTTTAGAAAGGACAGCCGCGTCAAAAAGCTGCGCGGGCACGGTGTTGACGAGTACATCAAAGGCCGCAGGCTTTTCCAAAAAAGCACACAGCGGTACCGTGTCGGCGCCGCTTTCGGCGGCGGCGCGAAGGGCGAGGGTGCTTCGCGCGGCAACAAGGACTTTGCCGCCGCGTGCTTGCAATTCCCGGACGGTTGCTTTTGCCACTCTGCCGAATCCCGTGACGACGAACCGCAGCGTATCGGGCGAACGGTCCGTGTGCTCGCCGAGCACGCGCATAATGCCCTTGGCGGTCAGATCGGCGTTTTGTACGACGACCTGTTCGTCATAGTAGTCCGTATACCGCACACCGTCTGCAAGGAGCTGTTCCGAAAGCGATTTCGGGAGCTGTCCGCCGAGCACGACCGCGCCCGTGCGGAGCCTCCCTTGTAAAGATGCAAACGGCAGCGCGCCGTCCCAAAGGGGCGTGTGCACATGCTCGCCGTCCTTGGTCGCCGGCAGCGGCAAAATCACTGCCACATAAGGCTGTTGCAGCGCGTCCCAAAGCAAAGTCAGCGGCTCGCCGGGGCTTTGTGCAAAGCCATATGTAAGATACCCCTTGCGGGAGAGGAAGTCACTTAAATAAAGGCTGCGGCGGTCGCCGCCGATCAAAATGATGCGCGCCAAAGAACAGCACTCCTTTTCACGGTTTCTAAAGTATATTATGTGGACGCGAATTTTATTGTGATAAATTCCGATTGGGGGTTTAATTTTTTCGCGCTTTGCAATATAATAAGGAAAGAATATACATCTGGAGGTACGGCGATGCAGAATATCGACACTCTGCTCAAAAAAGTCCGGCGCATCCATTTTATCGGCATCGGCGGCAGCGGCATGTGCCCGCTTGCCGAGATCCTGCACAGCGAGGGCTATCAGCTTTCCGGGTCGGACAACAATCCCGGTGATACGCTCGAGCGCATCAAGGCGCTGGGCATCCCCGTTTTTATGGGGCAGCGCGCCGAGAATATCGGCGACGCCGAGATGGTGGTATACACGGCAGCTCTCCTGCCGGACAACCCGGAGCTTGTCGCCGCAAAGGAAAGCGGTGTGCCGACCTTCGAGCGCGCCGAGCTGTTCGGGGCGATCTCGCGGCTTTATAGGCACTGCATCGGCGTGTGCGGTACGCACGGCAAGACCACCACGACCTCCATGCTTACACAGATGCTCTTAGAAGCCCAACTCGACCCGTCGGCGGTCATCGGCGGCAAGCTGCCCAAGATCGGCGCGAACGGCCGCGTCGGGAAAAGCGATCTGTTCGTCTGCGAGGCGTGCGAATTCAAAGATACGTTCCTGTCGCTTTCGCCCTCAGTAGCGGTGATCCTCAATATCGACGAGGATCATCTCGACTACTTCAAAACGCTTGAAAATCTCATCCACAGCTTTCACCGTTTCGCGGATATGGCAACGGATGCGGTCATTTACAACGGCGACGACGCAAACACCCTGAAGGCTTTAGAGGGCGTGGGGGAAAAGACGAAGATCACCTTCGGCTTTTCGGAGAAAAACGACTGGTATGCCGCGAATCTCTCTACCGTGCGCGGCGCGTTTTACGCGTTTGACGCAGTGCACGGCGGGAAAGTCCTCGGGCGCGTCACGCTCGCCGTACCGGGTAAGCACAATGTGTTGAACGCTCTTGCGGCGCTCGCCGCAGCCGTGTACGCGGGCGCCGATTTCGATGCAGCGCGGCGGGGCTTGGAAGCGTTCGGCGGCGCGGGGCGGCGGTTTGAAAACCTCGGCACCTACCGCGGGATCACCTTCGTGGACGATTACGCCCACCATCCCGCAGAGCTGCGTGTGACGCTGGAGGCGGCGATGCAAATGGATTTTCGCCGCGTGTGGGCGGTGTTTCAGCCGTTTACCTATTCGCGCACCTATATGCTTATGGACGATTTTGCCGAGGTGCTGCGCATCCCCGACAAATGCGTGCTGACCGAGATCATGGGCTCGCGCGAGGTCAACACCTACGGCGTGCGCACCGAGCAGCTTGCGGCGAAGATCCCGGGTTCTGTCTGGTTCAACACCTTTGACGAGGTGGCGGACCATGTGCTGGCAAACGCCGGCGAGGGCGACCTGGTGCTGACGCTTGGGTGCGGGGATATTTACAAGGCGGCAAAGCTGATGGTGCGCCGCCTAAAAGCCGAAAATTAAAATACGGTCGTGATGGATTTGGAACAAAGATATGACGTTTTAGTGGTCGGCGCCGGCGCCGGCGGACTTTACACGGCGTTGTCACTTCCCGAAACGCTTTCGGTGCTGGTGCTTGCGAAAAAAGACCGCAAGCTTTCCAACAGCTCCTTAGCACAGGGCGGCGTGGCGGCGGTGTTAAGCTTTGAAAACGACAGTTACGAGCTGCATTATAAGGATACTCTGATCGCGGGGCAGTACAAAAACGATCCCGACGCGGTCAACGTTTTGGTGCATGAAGGCCCCGACGACGTGCGCAAGATCATGTCCTACGGGGTGGATTTCGACAAGAACCCCGACGGCACGCTGCAAAAAACGCTGGAGGGCGGGCACAGCCGCCGGCGCATCGTGCACCATAAGGACACCACGGGCGCGGAGATCGTGGACAAGCTGCTGTGTGAATTGCAGCGCCGCAAAAATATCACGCTTTGCGAGGATGCCATGGTGTTTGACCTGCAAAAGGTCAAGAGCGGCTTTTGCGCGGATATGCTCGTCGAGGATACGCCTTGCACTGTGTTCTGTGATTACTGCGTCCTTGCGACGGGCGGTATCGGCCGGGTCTACAAATACACCACCAACCCGGCGGTCGCCACGGGCGACGGCATCCGCCTTGCCTACGCGCTCGGTGCGAACATAAAAAATTTAAGCTATGTGCAGTTCCACCCGACCGCCTTTAACGGTGCGGACCGCGAGCAGTTTTTGATCAGCGAAGCCGTGCGCGGCGAGGGGGCTTATTTACTCAACTGCAAGCATGAACGCTTTATGCACCGCTATGACCAGCGCTTGGAGCTTGCGCCGCGCGATGTGGTCTCCAAGTGCATCATCATGGAAAGCCGCAAGACCGGCAGCAATGCATTTTATCTGGATATCCGCCACCGCGGCAGGGAATTCCTTTTGAACCGCTTCCCCGGCATCTATGAGGGCTGCAAGCAGCATGGGGTGGACATCACCACGGATCTTATCCCCGTGTTCCCGTGCCAGCACTATCTCATGGGCGGCATCGGCGTCGATCTCGACGCGCGCACGAGCATTGCACGGCTGTACGCTGTCGGCGAGTGCTCCTGCACGGGCGTGCACGGCAAAAACCGCCTTGCCTCCAATTCGCTTTTGGAGGCGCTGGTGTTCGGACGCCGTGCGGCGCAGGATATCGCACGCTGTGTCGAAGGCGGCTTTGCACACGTCGTGCCCACCGATCACACGCCCGATGTTTCCGGTGCGCCGCTGCCCAAGGGCATGCGCACGGAGATCCGTTCCATTATGCAGCGCGCGTATTTCGTCATTCCCGACCTCGGCGCGGTGCATACGGGCTTAAAACGTGTGGATGCGATCCTTCGGCGTTTGCAAACGGGCAAATTTGCCGTGACTCACGACTATTGTGAGGCGTTGAGCCTTGCCACAGTTGCACATATCATTCTCAAGGAGGTCGACGAGGGATGAAACTGCCGCAGTTTTATGTAGATGATATCATCGAGCGCGCGCTAAAAGAGGACATCAATTATTTGGATGTGTCGTCGGACTATCTGCTGCCCGAGGATCAGCGCAATGAAGCGTATTTTGTTGCCAAAGCGGACGGCGTGCTGTGCGGGCTGGATGTCGCTTTGCGCACGTTCGAGCTGCTCGATGACAGCTTTTCTGCAAAAATATACAAGCATGACGGCGAAAAAATCGCCGCAGGCGATGTGATCGCCGAATTTTCGGGCAAGACGGTTCTGCTTCTGAAGGGCGAGCGCACGGCGCTCAATTTGCTCCAGCACATGTCCGGTATCGCCACCGCCACGGCGCGCGCGGTGGAGCTTGTGCGCGGGACGAACGCGCAGATCACCGACACGCGCAAGACCCTGCCGGGAATGCGCGCACTGCAAAAATATGCAGTGGTCTGCGGCGGCGGCAAAAACCACCGCTTCAACCTTTCGGACGGCGCCATGCTCAAGGACAATCACATCGACGCGGGCGGCGGCATCGCAAAAACCGTGGCGGCGCTGCGCGGGAAGCTCGGGCACATGGTGAAGATCGAGGTGGAAACGCGCGATCTCGACGAGGTGCATGAAGCCGTACAGGCGGGCGCGGACATCATTATGCTCGACAATATGCCGAACGACGAAATGCGCGAAGCGGTGCAGATCATCGGCGGCAGGGCAAAAACCGAGGCGTCCGGCGGCATCACGCTCGAAAATCTCGCCGAAGTCGCAAAGACCGGCGTGGACATCATCTCGCTCGGCGCGCTTACACATTCCGTGCATGCGTTCGACATTTCGATGAAGATGAAGAAATAACAAAGCCACAGTATTAACGCAAAATAAGCGGAGAACCCTTTGCTTCTCCGCTTTATTTTTGCCTTAGAAAGGGGGCAGGGGATGCTCTACTGCATGTCCGATATCCACGGGGAATATGGAAAATATCTGCAAATGCTTGAAACCATCCGCTTTTCCGACGCGGATACGCTGTATGTCCTCGGCGATATGATTGACCGCGGTCCCGCGCCTGTCGAGGTGCTGCAGGATGTCGCCGCGCGCGCAAACGTGTACCCGATCCTCGGCAATCATGAGCTGATGGCGCGCGAGGCGCTTTCCCGCCTTGCCGTGGATGCGACCGAGGAAAACGCCGAAACGCATTTGCGCGCCGAAGATTTTGCCGCTTTGCAGGAATGGCTGCAAAACGGCGGGGAGACGACCCTGCGCGGGTTTCGAAAGCTCGGCAAGGACGCACGCGCGGATCTGCTGGACTTTCTCTGCGACCTGCCGCTTTACGAGACCGTCGAGACGGGGGAAACCGCCTTTGTGCTCGTCCACGCGGGGCTTGGGAATTTTCATCCCGGCAAGCCGCTGTCCGCCTATTCCGCATTTGACCTTGTGTGGGCGGGGACGAACCTTTCCAAACGCTATTTTGACGATGCAAGCACATATCTTGTTGTCGGGCACACGCCGACCATGTGTTTGGCAGGCGCACCGAAAATCTACCGCTGCCAAAACAATTTCTGCATTGACTGCGGCGCCGTGTTCGGCGGGAGGCTCGCCTGCCTGAGGCTCGACGATTTTGCAGAATTTTATGTGGAATAAAATGAGAAAATTACAACGCGCCCGCCTCTTTTGAGGCGGGCGCGGTTTGCTGTTTTATGCGATTGCAGGCGGGACTGCTTTACTGCATGGAAACGACGTCGATGATCTCGCCTTCGCTTTCTGCACCGACGGTAAAGGTCACCGCGCTGCCGACGTTCAGAAGCACGACGCGCTCTGCATCGGCAACGGCAACTTTGTAATAGGATTCGCTCGAATCCAGACGGATATAGAAGTACGTCTCGCCGCCCGTTACGACGGAGCGAATCTCCGTGACATTGCCTGTGACCTCACGCGTAGCAGGGACTTGCGAAGTCGGGTCATTCTCCGCGCCCATTTCGTCCATGTCAATGTCCACGTTGATGCCGTTGCTCACAAGCTCTGCGGCGTAATTTTCGGTACAAGTCGTCAGGTCTTTGCCGATGCCGACGATCGTGGATTGCTTGACATTGACCATGGCGTATTGCTTCACAAGCCCGCCCGCGTCCTTGAGCGCCATGAAATAGGTCGGCTCGCCGCTGATGTTGAGAAGCAGCGGGAAGGTCGCGTCATAGGCATATTCCTGCACCGCACCCTCCGCCGATGCCTGCGCTGTACGCTCAAGCGCGCCGGAGATCGAATAGAATTTCGTTTCCTTGGTGCGCTGGTTCGAGAGCACAAAGCCGATGATGGACTGATCGGAGGAAATGGAGGTCACGCCCGTAAACATATACACGTCGTCGTTGAGCGCCAGATAATTGTAGCCGTCGCTGACGACGCTGACGCCTTCCTGCCCGAAGATGGAGTTAAAGAAACCGCCCGACAGCTTGCCGTAATAGTTGTATTGCTCGTTGATGACAGAAGCGGAGTATACACGGTCGAGCCACTGCCATTCGCTTTCTGTCACGAATTCATCCGTATCCAGGCTTGTTTCACCCGTAAGGCTTGTGGAGACCAGTGTCACGTCGCCCGAAACGGCATTGACCACAGCCGCGCCGATGACGTCCGTGCCGCCGAACAGCCCAATGGTCTTGTCTAAGACCGGCACGACCCAAAACGGCGCGCCGTTTTCGTCGATCTCAAAGTTCGGGGTGCCGAACATCAGCGTGGGGTACTTAAAGCGCAGATAACGCGGCAGATAGCGGTTGAAGTGCTCGTCCGGCGTATAGCGCATGCCGCCGTCCTCCAGACGAACAACCTGTGCCCCTTCTGTGGTCATGTCCACGATGATGTAGGCGGGTAAGCCCTCCGAGGTGTTGCGCAGCCATTTGAAAATGTTTTCATACGCCAGCGGATAGACGCGCACAGGCGTGCCGTGGTAGTTGATCTGCGTGGAATTGCCCGAAGAAATGACAAACTGCGACACGTAGTCCGACAGGTCGCCGAAAGCGCGTGCGGCAATGGTCGTCGCAGAGGCTTCGTCGAGAATGGGAACGCTTGAAAAATCGATCTCCGCCACATCCTCGGCAAAGTCGCCTTCCTCGACGGTCATCAATTTGCTGTAGTCATCCGCACGGAAAATGGTCGCGCCGACCAAATACCCCACGAGCGCCACGGCTGCCAGCACACCGATGATGATCAGCGGCACGCGGGACTGCTTGCGCACATACGGTCCGTATTCCGGCTGCGTAAACAGCTTGGTCGAGAGGATCATCAGCCCGATGTAGATCAGGCAGACGAACGCGATGTACAGGTAAAGCTCGATCGCCTTGAAATTCAGCGCCGGCAGCATAAAGTAGTAAAGCACTGCCGCTAAAATCACCGTGATGACAAGGCAGACCGCGATCTTTCTGCCGGCATGCTCGGGCGGGATCAGAATATCCTTCACCGAGGTCTTTTTGCCGTCGTCTTTTTTGCCGCCGCCTGTGAAATCCACATTGATGGGGTCCAAAAAATCAACTCCTTTTTGCAGGGATGTCTGTTTTTCCTTAGTATAATCTATTTTACCGCCGTTTGCAAGGCTTTAAGCCTTTTAGATATCAGATGTTAGAAATTAGATGTTAGATGCGAAATGGGCGGGTTTGTGCGCAGCCGAAAAGCAGTATGAAACAGAAAAGCGCAGCCGCTTTTTCGGCTGCGCTTTTTACATCTGTTAAATGCCTTTGAGCTTGCCGAGATTGGCGAGCGTGTGCGGCACGCCTTTTAAGATCTTACCCATGCCCTTGGCAAATTTATCCTCGTTGAGGATGACCAACAGCCCCTTTGCCATGTCCTCGCTGAACAGGCCGAAGCTCATGGAGACAAAGTTCTTGATGGGCAGCTGCAAAGCGATCGCGCCCGCAAGGGTGTCTTCGCCGAGCATTTTCTTGAACAGGCGGTTGAAACGCCCGCCCCATTTGCCGTCCACGGCATCTTCGATCGTGTTGCCGAGCGTAAGCGGCTGGGACTTATCTCGCGCATTGGGGGGCAGCTCGCGTCCGAGGACCGCCACAAATTCCTCGTCTGAGACGTGCGTGATGTCGCCGCCGTAATAGGACGGCGCGCTGATGCGGTAGTCGGGGATCTCGGCTTCTACGGTGGAACGTACCTGTACTTCCGTTTCCAGCCGGATATCGCGGCTCGATGCACCCACCAAAATTTTGAATGCGCCCGTTTCCACATGCCAGTCGTGGATGTTCACGTTGTAATAGGCGAACGCGCGCTTGTCGAGCGTCATGGAAACTTCCTTTTCCTCGCCTGCTTTCAGGAACACCTTTGTAAAAGCCTTAAGCTCTTTCTTCGGGCGGTAGATGGTGCTTTCCTCGTCGCTGACATACAGTTCTACGACCTCGGCGCCGTCGCGCGAACCCGTGTTCTTTACCTTGCAGGTGACGGTGAGCATGTCGGTATCGTCGATGCTCTCGGCGCTGGTTTTCAGGTCGCTGTATTCGAACGTCGTGTACGAAAGCCCGTGCCCGAACGGGAAACGAACCGCTTTTTCGGCGGTGTCATAGTAGCGGTAGCCCACATACACGCTCTCGCGGTATTCCACGGAGACCGGCGTGCCGGGGAAGTAGTTCGCGCTGGAATTTTCGGAAAGCGCCATGGGATAGGTCTCCGACAGCTTACCGGAGGGGTTCACATCGCCGAACAGCACGTCGCAGACAGCGCTGCCGGTGGTCTGACCGGAAAGGAAAGTGTGTAAAATCGCGGGGACTTCGTCCGCCCACGGCAGCTCCACAGCGGAGCCGCCCGCTAAGACCACGACCACGTTTTTGTTGACCTTGAGCACTTCGTTGACCAAACGGTTGTGCAGCGGCGGCAGGTTCATGTGGCGGCGGTCACAGCCCTCGGTCTCATATTCGTCAGTAAGCCCGATGAACAAGAGCACTGTGTCTGCGCCCTTTGCCTTTTCCACCGCCTCGGCAACAAAGGTGTCGTCGGGGGTGCGGTTCTTTTTCTCGGTGGAATAGCCCGGGGCGTATTGGAAGGAAACACCCATCTGTACCAGCGCCTCAAAGGCGGAGTCAAGCTGGATGGGGTTGATAAGCGACGAGCCTGCACCTTGGTAACGCGGCTTTTTCGCCATTTCGCCGATGACCGTGATTTTCGCATCCTTTTTAAGCGGCAGGACGTCGTTGTCGTTTTTAAGAAGCACCATGCACTGCCCCGCGATCTCTCGCGCGAGGGCGTGGTGCGCTTTTGCGTCGTAGGTATAATCGCCAAGCACCTTCTGTGCTTCCAGCGCCATATCAATAAGGCGGTCCACAAGCTCGTCGAGGTAGCTTTCCTCCACAAGGCCCTGCTTGACGGCTGCCAAAATTTGGCGGTTGCCGACGCCGTCGGAGGAGGGCATTTCGAGCTCCTGCCCCGCAAGCAGGCCCGGCACACGTTCATTTTCCGCGCCCCAGTCGGTCACGACGATGCCCTTATAGCCCCATTCGTTGCGCAGCACATCGGTCAGCAGCCACTTGTTTTCCGCGCAGTAAGTCCCGTTTAAGCGGTTGTACGCTGCCATGATCGTCCACGGCTGTGCCTTTTTGACGGCCGTTTCGAACGGCGCAAGATAGATCTCCCGCAGCGTGCGCTCATCCACGACCGTATTGACGGTCATGCGGCGCGTTTCCTGGTTGTTTGCCGCGAAATGCTTAATGGAGGTACCAATCCCCTTGCTTTGCACGCCGTTGATGAACGCCGCCGCCATTTCACCCGCCAAAAGCGGGTCTTCCGAAAAATACTCGAAGTTTCTGCCGCAGAGCGGGGAACGCTTGATGTTCGTGCCGGGCCCCAGCAAAACAGAGACCTTTTCTTTTAAGCATTCTTCGCCGAGCGCCTCACCCATGCGGCGGATAAGCGCCGTATCCCATGAGCATGAGGTCGCCGCCGCCGTGGGGTAGCAGATGGCGGGAACGCCTTTTAAGGACATTTTTTCTTCCTTGGTGGTCTTTTCTTCGACACGCTTGCGGATGCCGTGCGGGCCGTCGGTCAGCATGATGGACGGTACGCCCACCGAGGGGACGTCCGCCGTGTGCCAATAGTCCTTGCCGGAACACAGGCTGACCTTTTCCTCCAGCGTCATCTTCGCTAAAATGTCAGGGTGCTTCATAGATTCTCCTCCATACGAAAAATATCTTTTCAAATTGGGAATTTGAACAAAAAGGGATGGGTTTTACTTGAAAAAATATCGATACCATAATAAACCAAATGCGTGGATTTTGCAAGTGTTTGTGTGAATGTGACGGCTTATTCCGTTCCCTCGTCGTCGGAAAGCCCCAGAACGCCAGCGGCGTCGGGCTGTTCCATCGCCTCCACGGTCTTGAGCTTTTTGCGGATGATGTCGTTGCGGTGCTGCGCTTCGCCGAGTGTCTTGCCCGCTTCGTCGATCTTCTTTTGGGCTTTTGCGAGGATGACGCCGAAGTTTTCATATTGCGTCTTAGTCGCGCTCAAGAGCAGGCGCACCTCGTTCGCTTTTTCGTTGATCGCCACGGTCTTAAAGCCCATGGCAAGGGAATTTAAGAGCGCGGTGATGGTGGAGGGCCCCGCGATCATCACGTTGCAGTCGTTTTGGATGCGCTCCAAGAGCCCTGACTGCGCCGAAACGATCTCCGCGTACAGCCCTTCCGTCGCAAGGTACATAATGGCGAACGGCGTGGTGTTCGGGACATGTATGTATTTTTTGATCATCTTCGCTTCGCTGTACACGCGCGCTTCCAGCTCCTTGCGCGCCGCCTTGACCGCCTCGGGGTCGGCCTTTTCGGCGGCGGAGCACAGCCGCACATAGTCCTCCATGGGGAACTTTGAGTCCACGGGAAGATAAGTGATCCTGGAGGAGTCGTCGCTTGCGGGGATGCGGATAGCGAATTCCACGCGCTCGGAATCCTTTTCGCCCGTGGCGACGTTTTTGTCGTACATGTGCGGAATGGTCTGGTCGAGGATCGTTTCCAGCTGGATCTCCGCCCAGGTGCCGCGCGCCTTGACGTTCGTGAGCACGCGGTTGAGCGCACCGACGTTGTCGGTCACGCCGACGGAAAGCTCCTTCATCTCGCCTAAGGATTTATATAGGTTTTCAAGCTGTTCCGAAACCGTTTTGAAAGAGGAATTCAGGCGCGCGGTCAGTGTGGAGGTCAGCTTTTCGTCCACCGTGGCGCGCATTTCGTCGAGCTTTTTCTCGTTGCTCTCCTGCATTTTTGTCACGGCGCTCTCCACCGTGCGCGACTGCTTTTCGCCTTGTGTCAGCAGACGGTCGCGGATGTCGTTTAGGGATTTTGTGACCGTTTCGCTTAAAGAGATGCGCTGTTCCAAATTGGATTTTGTGATCTCCTCCAGTCGCTTTTGCGTGCGGTCTGCTTCGGCGGCACGCTCCATGCGGCTGCGTGAGGCTTCCTCGGCGGTGGTTTTGCGCATCTCATCCAAACGCGCGGAGAGCTGACGGAGCGCATCTTCGGTTTGTTTATCCGTTTTCCCGCCCTTGCGTGCGGTAAGCACGAGCAGAACCACCAAAAGCAAAAGCCCAAGCAGGGCGGCAGCAAGTAAAAGGATCTGTGTCGTTTCCATGGTCTCTACCTCTTTTTAGCATGGTTCCCGCCGAAGCGGGCAGCGCTTCCCCACAATATATCTGTATTGTACGGGGGAAATGCAAAAATATCTATCAAAAATCCGATTTGAATATTAAGTATCCGTACTTTTTTGAAAATCATACCGCCTGTGCTCGGATGCCCAAACGTGCGGCGTGACCCCGTAGGCTTGCTTGAAGCAGGCGATAAAATACGATTCCGAGCAAAACGACAGGATATACGCTGCACGGCTGCACGAACAGCCGTTTTCGAGCATGCGGCAGGCCTCTTTGAGCTTTTCCTGCAAAATATAGCGGCGAAGCGGCACGCCGACCTCTTTTTTGAAAATCGCGGAAAGATAGTCCGCCGAAACGCCGCATATATCGGCAAGGTCGGTCACGCGCAGGTTTTCGTGCAGACAGCGGTCGATATGCATGACACATTTGCGCACATGCGGCGAATAGTGCAGCCGTCCGTGCGTGCGCGCCACAAGCTCGGTCAGCGCGTATGCCTGCTGCGTTAAGTATTCGATGATCTGCTCGGGGCTTTGGAGCGTGTCTACCGTTTGGATGCAGCGGTCGGAAAAATTGTAAGCATGCAGCTCGTCCAAGCCCCCTTCGAGCGCGGCGCGCGTGGCGAGCGTCACCGACGAGACCGCCCAATACTGCATCTGCCGCAGCGGGTCGCTGGAGAGCCGCCCGACGACAAAGCCGCTTTGAAAGTATTCCTCCATTTTGCGCTCCAAAAGGGCGCAGTCGCCCGCCTTGATGCAGTCGTAAAAGGCGGACTCTGCCTGATAGGGCGTGTGGCGCACGCCGCTTTCGCGCTGGGCAAAAATGGGATCTGTTTTTGCCTGCGGGACGATTTGGATCTTGTGCAGATCGGGCTTCATTCGGCGCCTCCCTTTGCCGCGAATTCTTATTTTAGCATACCGTTTTTCACGTGAAAAGTCAACGGAAATCCTGCAAAAACCTCGGGTTTTTATCGTTTTTGCAACCGG
The DNA here is from genome assembly GCA_944384995.1 of uncultured Clostridia bacterium. Taxonomy (GTDB): domain Bacteria; phylum Bacillota; class Clostridia; order Oscillospirales; family Acutalibacteraceae; genus Fimenecus. The sequence continues at coordinate 27,466 of CALWVN010000004.1, forward strand.
ACTTGCAGACATGCGCGGCGCGTGATATACTAATCTGCAAATCATTCGGAAAGGGCGCGCCGGCCGGCGCGAAGCAGTATGAAGCAAGGCAAACACGAACCTATCCGCAAGGCGTTTCGGGCGGCGTTTCCGTATACGCTGCCCATCTGCGCGGGCTTTTTATTTTTGGGAATGACTTACGGCGTGCTCATGCGCACCAACGGCTTTGCGTTCTGGTACCCGCTGCTCATGAGCCTGACCATATTTGCGGGCTCTGTGGAATTTGTCGCGGCGGATATGCTTATGGGTACATTTCAGCCGCTGCAGGCGTTTTTGATGACGCTCCTGCTCAACGCGCGGCACCTGTTTTACGGCATTTCGATGCTGGACAAATACAAGGGAACGGGCTTCAAAAAGCCGTATCTGATCTTCGGGCTTTGCGACGAGAGCTTTTCGATCAACTGCACGGCAAAGATCCCGCCCGAAGCGGACCGCGGCTGGTTCTATTTCTTTGTCACGCTGCTCAACCATTTTTATTGGGTGGCGGGCGCGACGCTCGGCGGCGTGTTCGGCTCGCTTGTGCATTTCAACACCGAAGGGCTTGATTTCGTGATGACCGCCATGTTTGTGGTGATCTTCCTCGAACAATGGCAAAAGGATAAACAGCACGCGAGCGCTCTGGCGGGGCTTGGCATTTCGGCGCTCTGCCTGTTGGTTTTCGGCAGCGATAATTTCATCCTGCCCGCCATGCTCGGCATTTTGGCGGCGCTCACGCTTTTACGCCGCCCGCTTTTGAAAGGGGGCGACGCCGCATGAGCGCCATGACGCTTCCCCAGCAGCTTGTGACTATCCTGATGGTCGTGCTCGGCACGATGCTCACGCGGTTTTTGCCGTTCCTGCTGTTCCCGGCGGGCAAGCCCACGCCGAAATATCTGCAATATCTGGGCAAGGTTCTGCCCGCGGCGGTGTTCGGGCTGCTGGTCGTGTACTGCCTGCGGAATGTAAGCATCGTTTCGGGCAGCCACGGCATCCCGGAGCTGATTGCTATCGTTGTGGTCATCGGGCTGCATTTATGGAAAAAGCAGATGCTGTTGTCCATTGCGGGCGGCACGGTCTGCTACATGCTGCTCGTGCAGTTTGTGTTTTGAACAGAAAAAGAGAACGGGATACCGCAGAACAGCGGTATCCCGTTTTTCGTATGGTGCAGGTTTTACTTCATGAACCTGCCGTAGCGCACTTGATTTACGATGAAACCGATCGCCAGCGCCAAAAGCAGGGGGATGAGCAGGATGATGAGCGCAACGATCCCGATGATGACGATCGGCACGCCCTTTTTGCTCTTTTTGCGTGCGGGCTTTTCTTCGGGCGCCTTCTTAGGCGGCGCCTGCTCGCCCACGGCGTAATAGGGCAGGATCGGCAGAACCGCGTTGTAGGAGGGGATGCCCGTGTTATGAAGAAGCGGCTCTGCGAAATCGCACAGCGAATCCGAAACCTTCAGCAGCTTGCGCACCTTGATGTGCAGCGCGCCGAACACGGAGTCGAGGATGGACAAAAGCCCCATCGTGATCTTGTATTCCGCGTCGTCGGGCGAATACAGGTCCTCGCCGCCGTAGAGGTTCGTGACCATGTCCACGATGAAATCCACCACGGGCCGGTCTGCGATGTCGGCATAATCTTCGGGAGAAAGTCCCGTTTCCTTTTTCGTCCATTTGGCGACCTTGCCGATGGTCAGCTTGTTTAAGAGCTTCGCGATCGGTTTTACAAGCCAGCCGATCTTGTAAATGAGCTTCTTTTTGATGCTGATGGACGTTGCCATGTCGGCGAATTTGTGCGTGTCGCCCGCAGCCGCCTTGACCATGTCGCGCACGATGCCGACCATCTGATTTTTCAAATAGTCCTGCAGCGACTTTCCTTTCAGGTCAAAATCTACCTTTTCGGTCACAAGGTCGGTCGTGGTCGAAACGATGCCCGCCGCCTCGTCCACCACCACGGTGCGGATCGGCGCGGGGTAGCCGATGGTCGCGGCGGTGGAAATGGTATACAGCGTGTTGCCGCGTTTGCTTTCAATCTTGTCGATGTGGTGGATGTGCGTGTGTCCGGTGAGCATGAACTGGATGCCCATATCGGCGTATTGCTCGCGGCGGATGTCGAAGTCGCCGTGCATATCGTTTTTGCCGATGAGCGCGTACACGGGGGAGGGGGCGATGAGCGGGTGGTGCGTCATGGCAAGGATGAACTGTTTATTTTTGCGCGCGTCCTCCGCTTGCTCGCACAGCCACTTGTAGCAGTCCTCCGAAATGCCGCTTTTACCCGTAAGATTGCGGTCATCGTTGATGGCAAACAGGCGGTAGCCCTCCTGCAGCTGCACAACATAGGACATGCTGTCGCGGTGCACGGAAATCGCCTCGTCCGGGCCGAACTCGCGGTACATCTCGTAAAGCTCCTCGCGCTTTGCGGCGGGGATCTTTACCTTTTCGTCACCGACATAGGAATTGGTCTGCCCGTCGTCCTGGTAGTCGTGCGTGGCGGTGATGACATACACGCGCTTGCCTGCGGCTTTCAAGCCGCGCAGCATTTCGATGAACTCCTTATGCGAATCGTATTCACCGTTCGAGGTGGTGTCGCCGGAAAGCAGCACGATATCGGTGCGCTTGTCCGCCTTGATCTGACGGAACGCCGCGTCGAGGATCTCCGCCGAATATTGCAGCGGCATTTGGCTTTTGGCGTTTGCCGTTTCATAAGCCGCGCCGGAAATGCCCGTGGATTTCGCATAATAATGGGTATCCGTGATCACCGTTACCGTTAGCGGTGCTTTTGCCATAGGGCTTCCTCCTTATTTCGCTTTGGTTTGGATCTCCTCAGTCAGGCGAGAGAGCAGATCGTCGAGTGTAAACGAGCCGATGTCACCCTCGCCGCGGTGCGATACGGAGACCGAGCCGTCTTCGACCTCCTTGTCGCCGACGATAAGCCAATACGGCAGCCTTTGCAGCCTTGCTTCGCGGATCTTATACCCGACCTTTTCGCTGCGGTCATCCACCGAGGCGCGGATGCCGTGCTCGAACAAAACTTTGCGGATCTCCTCGGCACGCGCGGCGTGGCGGTCGGCAATCGGCAGCACGCGCACCTGCTCAGGTGCGAGCCACAGCGGGAACGCGCCGGCAAAATGCTCGATGAGGATGCCGATAAAGCGTTCGATGGAGCCGAATACCACGCGGTGAATCATGATCGGGCGGTGCTTCTCGCCGTCCGCGCCCGTGTATTCCGCTTCAAAGCGCTGCGGCAGCTGGAAGTCGAGCTGGATGGTGCCGCACTGCCAGGTTCTGCCCAAAGAGTCCTCCAAGTGGAAGTCGATCTTCGGCCCGTAAAACGCGCCGTCGCCCTCGTTGACGACATACGGCAGATGCAGTTCGTCGAGCGCCTTGCGCAGACCCTCGGTCGCCATCTCCCAATCCTCGTCGCTGCCCATGGAATCCTCGGGACGGGTGGACAGCTCCACATGGTATTTGAAGCCGAACAGCGTGTATACCTCGTCAATGAGCCGCACGACGCCCTTGATCTCGTCGGTGATCTGCTCGGGCATCATGAAGATGTGCGCGTCGTCCTGCGTGAAGCAGCGCACGCGCATCAGCCCGTGCAGCGCGCCCGATTTTTCGTGGCGGTGCACAAGCCCCAGCTCGCCCATACGGATGGGCAGATCACGGTAGGAGTGCGGCTCGGATTTGTAAACGAGCAGCCCGCCCGGGCAGTTCATCGGCTTAATGGCGAAATCCGTATCGTCAATGACGGTGGTGTACATGTTTTCCTTGTAGTGATCCCAGTGCCCGGAGGTCTCCCAAAGCTGGCGGTTGAGCATCATCGGGGTCGAGATCTCCACATACCCCTCGCGCGTGTGGATCTGCCGCCAATAGTCGATCAGCGTGTTTTTGAGGATCATGCCGTTCGGCAGGAAAAACGGGAACCCGGGGCCTTCGTCCATCAGCGCAAAGAGCTTGAGCTCGCGCCCCAATTTCCGGTGATCGCGCTTTTTCGCTTCCTCAATGCGCGCGAGATACTCGTCGAGCGCCGACTGCTTCGGGAACGCCGTCGCATAAATGCGCTGGAGCATTTTATTGTGCTCGTCGCCGCGCCAGTACGCGCCCGTGCAGGAGGTCAGCTTGAACGCTTTGACAGGACCCGTGGACATCAGGTGCGGCCCTGCGCAAAGCTCGTCAAATTCGCCCTGCCGGTAAAACGAGATCGGCTCGTTTTTCTCGGCATGCTCTTCGATGAGCTCGACCTTGTAAGTCTCGCCCTTTTCGCGCATGGCAGCGAGCGCCTCGTCGGGGGAGAGCGTGTAGCGTTCGAGCGGCAAGTCCTCCTTGACGATCTTCTTCATTTCTGCCTCGATTTTTTCAAGCACCTCGGGCGTGAAAACCGTCTCGGAATCAAAATCGTAATAAAAGCCATTGTCAATGGCGGGACCGATGGCGAGCTTCGTCTCGGGATACAGCCGCTTGACCGCCTGCGCCAAGATATGCGAAGCGGTGTGGCGGAACGCGCGCCGGCCGTCCTCGTCGTCAAAGGTCAAAATTTCCAGCGTGCAGTCTTTGGAGATCTCCGTGCGCAGGTCGCAGGTTTCACCGTCTACTTTCGCAAGGCACGCCGCTTTGTAAAGCCCCATGCCGAGGCTTTTCGCGACTTCGGCGGCGGTCACGGGGGCTTCAAAGCTTTTGACCGAGCCGTCTTTCAGTGTGATGTTGAACATAGTGCATCCTCCTTAAAATGCGGAAAACATAAAAATCGTTTTGGGATAAAAACAAAAGCATCTCACCCCGAAAAGGGATGAAATGCTTCACATTCCACGGTTCCACCCAAATTGGCGCAGTGCGCCCGCTCAAACGCCTTAACGCGGCGGCACGGCGCGCTTTACGGCAGCAGCTTTACAGCGCGCACTCGGGAGAGGTGTCGGGCTTTTACGCTTTGCCCGCGCTTGCAGCCGCGGCGCGGACTCTCTGAAAAGCGTATAGGAAAGCCGTCGGGCTCCGTCAACGATTTGTACAATACAGATTATACTATATTATAGATGTACATGTCCGAAAAATCAACCCCCATTTTCACTGCAGCGGTTCACAAGGAAAAGCACGATCCGACTGCCGCACAAGGGGGTAGCAATTTTTCGGGAATTATGCTATACTTTCACTTGAGAAAAACATCGAATATAGGAGACGCCTATGTTACCCTCAAACACCCTTAAGCACAGCGGCGCCTTACGCACGGGCGCATTGCTTGCGGCGCTCACTCTGCTGCTTTCCGGCTGCGGGGCAGGTACGGACGTGCAGACACAGAACGTCGGCACGCGCACCGTCGAAACCGCGCAGTACGCGGGCGCCGAAACGCACCATACCAGTTCCGAAAACCTGGTTTTTGTTACAAGCTCAGGGCTTGTGGAACTCTATTACGACAGTGCGACGGATTCCGCCGCAGTGCGCGAGACGAACACCGGCACCATGTGGCAGGCGCTCCCCGCCGCACGGACGGACGGCGCCGAGGTGCAGTCGGCCGTTGTCACGGTGCAGATGTCGAACGGCGGTACGGTCTATACCCTCAATTCGCAGGACAATGCGACGGCTTTTGGTACTTCCGCATTTCAGCCGACGCAAAACGGCATGGAATTAACGTACAATATGGCGCTGGACGCCGAAACAGCGGCGCGCAATGTTGCGGATGTCCCTGCGGGTGCACCGTATGTGTCCGTGACCGTGGCGTTTACGCTGGAGGACGGCGCGCTGCGCGTGACGGTGAACTGCAGCGATATACTGGTCAGTACCGGCTTCGTGCTGGAGCGCCTGACGCTGCTTGATTGGTTCGGCGCGACGGATGCCGCTGCGGACGGGGACTATATGCTCCTGCCCGACGGCAGCGGTGCGATCGAAGCGATCGCGGGCACGTCGTCGGATGCGTACACCGAAAAGACCTTTGTGACCTACGGTGCGGACGCCGCACTCGGGGAACAGGCTGAGACGGCGGACGGCGGCATTGCGTTTACCTCTGCTTTGCTGCCCGTTTACGGCATGAAGCGCGGGGAAAGCGCCTTTGTTGCGATCATCGAAAGCGGGGATGCGATCTCCCGCATCACCTCGCACCGCGCGGGGGGCGACACGCTTTATAACCGCGTCGGCGCAACGTTCTGTGTGACGGATACCGCGCTTCTCGGCGATGCGGGCGATCAAACGCTGTATACCGGCAATGCCTACACCGGCGAGCTCGGAATCTGCTACCGCTTCTTGTCCAACCGCAACGCCGGCTATTCCGGTATGGCGGCGGCGTGCCGCGAGGTGCTCATCCGCAACGGCGTTTTGCCTTCACAGGCGGCATCAGTCCCCGAAACGCTGCCGTTGCTTTTAACGGCGTACGGCGCAGCGGCGAAAAGCAACCCGAATCGCAGCGAAACGCTGACGGATTATATGCAGATGCAGGAGCTTCTGCGCCTGCTCAAAGCAAAAAGCGTGGATAACGTTTTGCTGCGTGTGTCCGGCGCGCTGGACGGTGCAACGTCGCAGGGGCTGCTGAAAAGCAGCGACCTTTCCGGCAAACTCGGCAGTGAAAAGGAACTGGAAGCGCTGCTGCAATATGCGCAGACGCAGCAATTCTCAGTTTACCTGAATGCGGACATTGCCTCGTTCGGCAGACGCAGCGCGAGAAAGTCCGCACATGCCGCCGAAAACATTGCGGGCGATACACTTTCTATGGCGGTCAATAACCCGTTCACAGCTGTAGCGGGCGATGCACGGCATACACGCTATTTGCTGCGGCAACCGGAGATTCGTGAAAACGTGGATGCGTTCGTCAACGATTTCCACGGCCTTGCGTTCAGCGGCTACTGTATCGACGACGCAGGCAGCACGCTCTATTCCGATTACGCGAGTGCTGGCAATACGCGCACCGTCGCCGCAGGGCTCATGCAGGAACAGGCGGCGACCCTTGCTGCCGGAAGAACGCTGATGGTCGATACGGGCAACGCCTACCTGCTGCGCGATGCCGATGTCGTGGTGGATCTGCCGAGCACTGCCGTATATCCCGAAACCGACGGCTACACATCCGTCCCGTTCGTGCAAATGGTGCTGCATGGGCTGATTGCCTATGCGCACGAGCCGATCAATCTTGCCGAGAACAGCGAAACGGCGTTCCTCAAGGCGCTGGAATACGGCGCAATGCCGAGCTGCGCTTGGAATTATACCAAAACGGGCGACGAGGCGATCGATGCGATCTACAATTATGAGGCACAGATCAATACCGCAGCCGCAAATTATCTGACGGCGGCGCAGACGCTCGGTGATTTGCAGGATGCGCGCATGACGGCGCACTACGAAGTGCAGGACGGTGTATACTGCACGGAGTACAACAACAGCACCACCCTGTATTTCAACTATACGGACGAGACAGTCACCGTAAGCTCCATTACAGTCGAGTCGATGTCCTGCCAGCGCGTGAACTGATCGAAACGGAATTTCGTCATATATATAAAAGGCCGTCCCCGCAGGATCCTGCGGGGACGGCCTTTCAGGCATAAGACGGCGGGCTGTGATGCCCGGACCTATTGCGTAATATCGCCGAACTCGGCGTTCGCCGCATGCCGCAGGTCGTCGGGGGAAAGCTCTGCCTGCACGCCGATTTTTCCCGCGCTGACGATGATCGTCTCAAAGTCCTGCGCGGTTCGGTCGATGACGGTCGGGAACGCTTTTTTCATCCCGATGGGGCTGCACCCGCCGCGCACATAACCCGTTAGAGGAAGCAAATCCTTAACGTGCAGCATTTCCACATGCTTTTCGCCGACACAAGCCGCCGCAGCTTTCAGGTCCAGTTCCGCGGGGGCGGGGATCACGAACACATAGCACTGCCCGCTTTTGCCCCGTGTCACGAGCGTTTTGAAAATGCGGGCGGCATCTACGCCCAAAAGCGCGGCAACACGCATCCCGTCTACCGCTTCACCATCGTGCGCATAGGTGTGTACGCAGTAGGCGATCTTTTCCCGATCCAGGATACGCATGGCGTTGGTTTTCGGCAGTCCTTTTGCCAAAGCGTTCACCTCATTTTAAGTTGCGGAAATTCTTTATGGTCTTTGGGGCTCTGCGGCGCTTTTTCTGCCGATTGTGCCGTATGATCAGCCCGATATAGACGGCGAGCACCAAAAGGACCAGTGCAAAAACGATCAGGAACACGGTGGAGTGGAACAGTTTGACGATCCCGTTGCCGAGATACAGGAAGATGCTCACGTCTACGTCCTCGGCGGCGACCAGATTGACCGTTGCGATCTCATCGCCCGCGTACAGGATCCGCGCTTTTCCCAAAACATCTCCCTTTTTGACCGGCGCCTCCACCGTAGTCGGCGTTTCCTCGGGGATCGCTTCAATGAACACGCTGTTTTCGTCGTTGCCCACGGGTACGAGTGCCGTCACCTCGGTTTCGGGTACAAGGCGTACATGGTCGGCGTCGCTGGAGAGGCGCACATCCACTACAGTCACAATGCGCGTGGTGTCGGCGACCTTCGTCATACGCAGATTGTCAAACGCCCATTCAAAGAGCGTTTTACAATCCAAAAATGCACGGTTGTCGGGATTGCCGTCGCCGTTGACATCCTCATACGGGGCGTTCATAACAACTGCAAGATAGTTATAGCCGTCTTTGCTCGCCGTGGAAATGATACACCGTCCGGCGTCCGAGGTCGAGCCGGTCTTGATGCCCGAGGCATACTCACAATAATAGGTCTTGAAATTCGGGTTGATCAGCCAGTTTGTCGAAAGCAGATTGCGTTCTTCGCTTTTATTCGTGGCGGGCAGGGTGTAGCTGACGGTGTTGACGATCTCCGAAAACAGCGGCAGCTCAAGTGCGTGCTGTGTGATCAAAGCCAGATCGCGTGCGGTGGAGTAGTGCCCTTCGGCGTCTAAGCCGTGCGGGTTGACGAAATGCGTGTTCGTGCAGCCCAGAGAAGCGGCAAAATCATTCATCATCTGCACAAAGGCGGGCACAGAGCCGCCGCCGATGTAATCCGCCAAAATGACCGCCGCCTCGTTGGCGCTGCGCACCAAAAGGCAGTATAACAGCTGGCGCACCGTCAGCTCTTCGCCTGCAAGCAGCCCCGCCGTGGAGCTGTTCGTGCCCGCAATGGCGTCGATGGACGACTGCTTGACGGTCACGACGGCGTCGAGATCCTGACAGTTTTCGATCGTGAGAATGGCGGTGGTAATTTTTGTAAGCGAAGCAGACGCGGTGACCTTGTCCGCATTTTTGTCAAAGATCACCGTGTTGCTGTCCAAATTCAGAAGCAGCACAATGTCCGCGCTGATGCCCATAGTGTCTAAGGATGCGTTAAAGGCGGCAGAACCCGGCAAAATGCAGGCGCAAAGCAGAAGTATGACCGCAAGGAAAAAAGAAAAAGCACGCTTCAAAGCGTTTCACCTCTTGAAAAGAACTCGCAAAACGTGTAAAATACTATATTACATATGGGATCTGAATCAGATATCAAACAGTATACCAAAATTTTCAAACGATGGCAACCCAAATCAAAGGATGTGACCCATTTTGATATATGTCACCGGCGACACCCACGGCGAGGCCGACCGCCTTTCGCCTTCGAAGCTGCGCGCGCTGAAAGCGGGCGACACGCTGATCGTCTGCGGCGATTTCGGCTTTTTGTGGGATGACAGCAAAAAAGAGCAGAAGCTGCGCGAACAGCTGGGCAAACGGAAATACAACATCTGCTTCATCGACGGCACGCATGAAAATTTTTCCCTTTTAAACAATTACGAGGTAAGCGAGTGGAACGGCGGCAAGGTGCACCGGATCTACGGCAACCTCTACCATCTGCTGCGCGGGCAGGTCTATCATATCGACGGGCTTTCGGTGTTCACCATGGGCGGCGGCGAGAGTCCCGACATCGACATCCGATCGGAGGGCGATACCTGGTCGCGTGAAGAGATCCCTACACGCGAGGAGCTTTTGGAGGGTGCGCACGCGCTTGAAAAGGAAGACTATCATGTGGACATCGTCGTTACGCACGAACCGCCGCTGCGCATCAAGGGCTTTTTGCAGCTCAAGGATTACGACGCCCTGCGCGTGACGGCGCTGAACGCTTATTTTGAAGAGCTTTCCGATTCGTGTACGTTTGACAAATGGTATTTCGGCAGTATGCATATGGATAAATACATTTCCTCCGCACACATTGCCGTGTTCAAAAATATCCTTCGCGCCGACACAGGCGAAAAAGTGTAAAGACAAAGGCAGACTTCACCATGCAAATGACTCGTTCCCGAAAAATCCTCGGCACAGCGGAGGTGGTCGCCGCCGTTGTGGTTCTGGTGCTTGCCGTCGCGCTCGCACCGGCGTACACGGGCGCACAGCCGGCTGAGACCGCGCCCGCAACCGAAGCAACCGAAGCGGCAACCGCCGGCACCGAGACGCAACCGGCCGAAATCACGACCGAGCCGCCCACCGAACCGCCGGAAGTGGGCGAATACACCGTGGAAAATTACATTGTGCTCACAAGTGATTCCGCTATGGAAATGTATTCCGTCGCGAAAAAACGGCTGACCGAATACGGCGAAACGCTCAGTGCACTGAAATCGCGCGTCCCCGAGATCAACGTGTATTCCCTGCTTGCGCCCACGCGCATCGCGTTTTACGGGCCGGAGGAATACCGCACGGGCGCACATTCACAGACGCGCGGCATCGAGATCGCCTACGGCGCAATGTCCGACGACATCGTCAAGGTGGACGCCTACAGCCACCTTTCTCGGCACACGGATGCATACATCTATTTCCGCACCGACCACCACTGGACGGCACGCGGCGCATATTATGCGTATGAGGCGTTCTGTGAAAGCGCCAACCTCGAATGCAAGCCGCTTTCCGCGCATGAGACCGGCAGGCTCGACGATTTTGTGGGCAGCATGTACCGCTATACGCACAGCGAGAATTTGAAAAACAATCCCGATTATGTCGAGGTGTTTTATCCGACGGTCGAGGCGAGTGGGCAGTATTATTCGACCCCCGCGATGACCGACGGGAAAACGCTTCGCATCATTTCGACCTCGATCACAGATGAATCCAGCAAATATATGGCGTTCATCCAGGGTGACAAGCCGCTGATCAAAATGACCTCCGCGTGCGGGAGCGATCGGAAGATCCTGCTTATTAAGGAATCCTACGGCAACGCCTTTGCACCGTTCCTTTTGGAAAACTTCGGTGAGGTCTATGTGCTTGATCCGCGTCAGGACGGCGTGAAGGGTATGAACCTCCCGCAGTTTCTGCGCGAGCAGGGGATCACCGATGTGCTTGTGCTCAATTACCTGATGGCGCCGTCGAATTCCACCTTCATGGATGCGTTCAACGAAATGGTCTATGTTTGACGCATGGATATAGGATAGGAAAAAACCTGTTTTCTATACAATTGCGCCCCGCCGAAATTGGCGGGGCGCAACGCGTATGCTTTTTGTGCTTTCACCGAAAAAGTTTTGTACACTGCGGAGGGAAAACCGTAGAAAACATGCTTCAAAAATTATGCAAGCCCTGTTTTTCCGGACGGCAACCGCGTTTTGCAAACGGCAGTTGCCGTCTTTTTCCATGTGCGTAAACCGAAATGTATGGTGCAACCGTGTCCTTGTGGGTATGATAAAGGCGTTCTCACGAACAAGACTTTTCCCGGAAATATTTTCCGAATATCCCGAATACCATTTGAAAGACAGAGGAGATGCGCTTATGAAAACGCTTAAAGTCACCCACTTCGGAATCCAAAGAAAAATCGTCGCGAACATGACCTCGGAAAGCTGGGAGACCATTCCGCACGTGACCTATATGTATGAGCCCGACGTGACCGATTTCATGCGCGAATATAAAAAGCTGAACTTCGACCGCAGCGGTGCGGATAAGATTTCCGTGAATACGCTGGTGCTCAAGGTCATCTGCGAGGGGCTCAAAGCAGCCCCCGCCATGAACGCCCATATTCATTTCAACCGCAAGCTCGTGCGCGGCGAGATCAAGAACTTTGAAACCGTCAATATTTCCATGCCGATGATCCTGCCGAACGGCGAGATGATGACTGTGAACCTGCACAACTTTGAAAACAAGAATCTGGATGAAATGACCGACTATATCCGCGACGTCGCCCGCCGTGCGGAGAATACCGATCTCAACGAAGCCATGTTCGAAGTGTCGCTGGACAATACGCTAACTGCACTTCGCCACGGCAAGATCGGGCAGGCCGTCTGTCGGCTGATCGGCTCCAAAACCGGCAAGCACAAGGTGCGCACCCTGCACGGTAAGGCCAAGCGCGACTATGAGGCGATCCCCGTTTCCGACCGCCTGACCAAGTCGGACTTAGAGCAGGGCACGGTCACCGTCTCCAATATCGGTTCCGTGTACCGCGGGCAGAAAGGCGCCTGCTCGCTTTTGGAGATCATTCCGCCGCAGGTCACGGCGTTCGGCGTGGGCGCGGTGCAGGATAAACCCGTGGTCGTCTGCGATGCCGCCGGCAAAAAGAGTGTCGAGGCACGGCAGGTGCTGCCCATCTGCATCGCCTTTGACCATCGCGCACTCGATTTCGGTGATATCGTGCCGTTCTTAAAAAAGCTGGATGGTATTTTTGCACATCCACAGATTATGCACACCTGGAAGAGCCGCGAAAAATTCGTGCGCACGGCGCGCGAGGCATAAAAGCTAAAGCAAAATAACAGGGCGGCTTCTCAAAAGAAGTCGCCCCGAGCGTGTCAAAAAAGTACCTTTTGCTCCCCTTGTCAGGGGAGCTGTCGAGCGAAGCGAGACTGAGGGGTAGTCAAAAACCTTGATGTTTCAAGGGTTCTCTCCCTCCGTCACGCGCGAAGCGCGTGCCACCTCCCTCGTCAGAGGGAGGAAAAAAGACTTCTTTGACAGTCTGAGGGCGGCTTCTCAAAAGAAGTCGCCCGTTTGCTGTCTGTCTGGTTTGTCAGGTCTGCGGAAAATCGCGCAGGGACTTGAATACATACCCTTGTTCCCGTGCCCAGTCGATGATCTGCCCGAGCGCATTCGCGTTGTCGGGCGAGACCGAGTGCAGCAGGATCACCGCGCCCGGGTGCAGACGTGAAGTGACGGTGTCAAAGGCGTACTGCGTACCGCGCTGGTTGTCGAGATCCCAATCCTCATACGCGACCGACCAGAACACGCTGCGGTATCCGATCGAGCCGACCAGATCCAGCGCGCAGTCGGAATATTCCCCCATCGGAAAGCGAAAGAACGGTTCGCTGTACCCGAAATTCGTACGCAGGTAATCGTCCATCCCCTGAATCTCCTGCGCCATTTCGATCCTGGTCAGCGTCGGGAAAGACGGGTGCTTTACGGAGTGATTGCCCACGATGTGACCTTCCGTTATCATGCGGGCGATTAGGTCGGGGTTATCCTCCACTTGCGGAAGCGTGCAGAAAAACGCCGCCGGCACATTCTTTTCCTTGAGCGTGTCGAGGATTATTTCGGTGTATCCGTTTTCGTAGCCGCAGTCAAAGGTCAAATACAGCGTCTTTTCCGTGCTTACGGTGTCAAGGCAAAATGCCTGATAGCCGTTTTCGGAAAAGTAGCTTTGATTTTGAACCGAAGTCTCGTGCGGCGCGCCGTCCTTTGCCACGCCGTAGCTGTATCCGACTTTTTCAGTCGAAAGCCCGCGCGTGTTTTCCGGGTCTTCTACGGCAAAATCCTGCAATGGGAGCGCGGGCAGCCCCGTGTACGTTTCGCCGTTTTGTAAAACAGGTTTTTGCGCCGTCACGGGCAGAGGCGTCGCAACCAGCGTGGTTTCGCCGGCTGCGGGGTCGGTCAATTCCGGTTGCGCCTCGGTTGCGGGGTCTATCTGCCGTACGTTATCGCCTGCCGCAGAGTTGCCGCAGGCGCTGCAAAGCAGTATGCACAGCAACAGCAGACAGCAGATCCGTATGCGTTTCATGGGGCTTTCACCACCTGTTGTTCGACAGCCCGAGATTGTTTGCGGCGGGCTGCTTGTAAAGCTGCTGTCACTTCATTATAGCATGCATATTGTCCACAAGATTCAAAAATGTGTTGACGGCCTTTTTTGCCGTTTTTTTCGCCTTGCGCTTTGTCGAGCCGCTTTTGACCATGCCGCTGACCATCGCCACGGCACTGCCGACCGCCAGACTCACACCAACGGCCTTCATGGCGGAATTCATGGAATTGTTCATCACTGTTCCTCCTTTTGCTTGGGTTCGCCCGCGCTCTTGTGTGCAAAATCAAATTTTTAAATGCGGGCTGTTTATAGTTTGCACATGAAAAGTCGGTTTAGCCGCGCAAAAAACTGCCGAAGCGGAAAATTTTGCAAAATAAAAAACCTGCCCGCCTGTGCGGTTCAGGCGGGCAGTCAAGCACCCGGGGAAGGTACGACCCGGGTAAAAGAGAGGGGATATATCTATTGTAATACAAAATGTTATAAAATGCAACATAAAAAGCAAAAAAGAAAGTGCGATATCCAAAACCCGTCCGGCTTTACTTTTCCAGAAAAAGCTGGTAGAATATGCGGCAGAATCTGCAAAAGGAGAGCGTGAAAACGCACGGCGCAAAAATATGGCGTTAAACATTGTGTTGGTCGAGCCCGAGATCCCGCAGAACACGGGCAATATCGCGCGCACCTGTGCGGCGACGGGCGCGCGGCTGCATCTGGTCGGTCCCATGGGCTTTACTGTAGACGATCGCAAGCTCAAGCGCGCTGGCTTAGACTATTGGCGGCTGTTGGACATCACCTATTATGACAGCCTGCGGGATTTTCTGGACAAAACGCCGCAGCAGGACAATTTCTTTTTCTTTACCACAAAGGGCAAGCACGTGTATTCTGACCTGCGGTATCCCGAAAATGCATATCTGTTTTTCGGCAAGGAGACAAAAGGTCTTCCCGAATGGCTCCTGCACGAAAATCCTGCGTTCTGCGCACGTCTGCCCATGCTCGACGACGCACGCGCCCGCAGCCTGAACCTCTCGAACACCGTGGCCGTCGCCGTCTATGAGGTGCTGCGGCAGTGGGGCTTCCCCAAGCTGTTGTGCGAGGGGCATTTGCGCGAGTACGAAGATGGATGAAAAACGCTCCGAAGCGGCTTTGCTTCGGAGCGTTTTAGATTGAATTTTGTGCAGAGTAGCTTACTCATACAAATACACACGTGCTTCATACGGCCGCATGGCGCAGATGTTCGGCTTTGCCGGGGCGTCCTTGTAGTTGCACAAAAGCAGCTTGCCCTTCGTGAGGTCAAAGCCCTCCGGCGCGCGGAAGGTGCGCGTTTCCTCCGCGAACGAGCAGATGATCAGAGCCTTTTGCCCCTCGTAATTGCGTTCGTAGCAATAGAAATCCTTGCTTTCGGGACAGTGCTCGCGGTAGCTGCCGTAGATAAACAGCTTGCTCGACTGCCGGATCTTCAGAAGCTTGCGGTAGTAGTGAAGTATGGAATCTTTGTCGCGCTCGGCTTCCTTGACATTGATCTCCTTGTAGCTGGGCGCAACACCGAACCACGGTTCGACGGTCGAAAAGCCTGCGTATTGGCTCGAATCCCACTGCACGGGCGTGCGCGCGTTTTCGCGGCTGGTGCGGTTGGCGATCTCAAGATATTTTGCATCGGAAAAGCCGAATTTCTTGAACAGGCGTTCGTTATTGAAGGTCACAACGTCCTTGAACTTGTGGATGTCGTCGAGATGGTTGTTAATCATCCCGATCTCCTGCCCCTGATAGATAAAGGGCGTGCCGCATTGGAAATAGCACATGGTCGCGAGCGTTTTGCCGCTTTCCTTGCGGAACTTCTCACTGCCGTAGCGGCTGATGATGCGCGGGTGATCGTGGTTCTCTAAATACAACGCGTTCCAGGATTTGCCGTACAGATCCTCCTGCCAGTGCGTGAACGCCTTTTTCATTTTGCGCAGGCTGAAGGGCATGGCAATGGTGTCGGTCATAAAGCAGTCCGCCTGCATGTGGTCGAAGCTGATCATCATGTCAAGCTCACGGTTCGGCCCTGAGGTGAACGCCAGTGCGTCCTTGGAATTCGTCATGGGCGACTCGCCGACCATAAAGCAGTCATAGTCCTTGCAGATGTCGCGGCGGAATTCCGAGAGGTATTCGTGGATGTGCGGCCCTTTGTTGTAATGTTCAATACCCGTGGCGATGGGCAGCGGGAAGCCGTTGGGCAGTCCCTCGCGCTTGGAGATAAAGGTGATGACGTCCTCACGGAAGCCGTCCACGCCCATATCAAGCCAAAAACGCATGATGTTTTTGACTTCTTCGCGTACCTTCGGATTGTCCATATTCAGGTCGGGCTGCTTTTTGGCGAAAACGTGCAGATAATATTCCCCGCGCACGTCGTCGTATTCCCAAGCGCCGCCCTCAAAGGTGGAAAGCCAGTTGTTCGGCGGCTTTTTGCTGTCCTTGCCCTTGCCTTTGCGCCAGATGTAATAGTCGCGGTAAGGGTTGTTGTCGCCGCCCTTGCGGCTTTCCCGGAACCACATGTGTTCGTCGGAGGTGTGGTTGACGACCAGATCCATAATGACCTTCATCCCGCGCTCGTGCGCGCCGTCAAGCACTTGCTTGAACAAATCTAAATTGCCGTAGTCGGGTGAGATGTTTTTGTAATCCGCAATGTCATAGCCGTAATCCGCGTTCGGCGAAGGGTACAGCGGCGAAAACCAAATGGCGGTAGCGCCGAGGCTTTTGATGTAATCGAGCTTTTCGAGTACGCCCCAAAGGTCGCCGATGCCGTCGCCGTTGCCGTCTTTAAACGAGCGCGGCCAAATCTGATAAATGACCGCCTCTTTGTACCAATCCGACATGTCGTTCTCTCCTTTTTGCCTGAATTTTCTATATCGTATCATACTTTTTTATGAAAAACAATGGGGCACAACAAAAAAACAGGCATAGGTCAGTGGGCATGACAGGCGAAAAGTGCCGCATCATACCGTTTTCAAACAAAATACACAAAACCGCCTGAAAAAACCAAATTTGTTTTCATAAAATGCGGTTGTACTTTGTGAAAAAAAGTGCTACAATCAGTTCTTAATAAAACAGATGATCGGAGGGCTTTTCATGGAAAACGCGCTGAACATGATCGTCGAAGCGGATCGAGCCGCGCGTGAGCGCGTGGAGCAGGCACGGCAGCGGCGCGAGGCGTTGACACAAACGCTTGCTTCGCAAAAGCAGGCGATCGACGCTGAAAATACCGCGCGTGCGCACGAAGAGATCGACCGTGCACGCAAGACCAAGCAGCAAAAGCTCGAGGCGCAAAGCCGCGCCATTTCGGAGAGGGAAAAAAAGCTTGCCGCGCGTTTGGAAGAACGGTATAAAGCCGGGCATGCCGCGTGGGAGGACACGCTGTTCTCTGCGGTGATCAAAGGCGAATAAAAACAGACGTTTATACCCGGAAAAGGAGGTTCGGCGCATGAAAAAAATCGCTTCGCTTTCCGCAGGCGCGCTTACGGCAAAGGCGCATGCGATGTACGGGGATATTCTCGGCGCCGACATATATCGGGAAGCTTTAAGCTGCCGCAGTATAGTGGAGCTTGCCGCTTTCCTGCGTGACCACACGGCGTATGCGTCGGTATTCGGCGATCTTGCGCGTGTGCGCATCCAGCGCGCACGGTTCGAGGCACTGCTGCGCAAATATACGATGACCCGCATCGCGTCGCTTGCCGCCGCGGAAAAGGCGCTCGGCGGCAGCCTGTATCGGGCGCTTATTATGGATTACGATGCCGAGCTGCTGATCACCTGCGCCGAATATCTCGGCTCCGAGGGGGTCGGCGAGTCCCTGCAGTTCGTGCCCGCCTTTTATCGCGAGAACTCTCAGCTTAACGAGCGAGAGCTGTTTCGTGCGCACAATTTGGATGAACTGGACGCCGCGTTGGACGGCACGCCGTATAACCGTCTGCTGGATGGTTTTCGTGCCGGTGCGCCGTTCTCGGTGCGTGCGCTTGAGCTTTTGGTAGATGAATGTGTGAACACGCGCACCGAGCAGCTGATTCACGATAACTATTCGGGAGAAACGCGCAGCGCGCTGCTTGAAAATCTGCGCATGCGCGCGGATATGAAGACCGTTGAAAGCCTGTACCGCATGAAGACATATTATCCGGATGCGGATGCGCGCCGTACGGGCGTGCTTTCCAACACGGTGACCGCCTTTACGGAAAATGAGCGCACCGCCCTGCTCGAGTGCAGGGATGCGGCTGCGCTCACACAGGTGCTCAAGCGGTCGGTTTACGGTAAACTGCCCGGGCTTTTCAAGGCGGGCGTTATCGAGCATAAAACGAACGAGGCTATGCTTCGCGCCTACGCACACCAGCTCCGTTATTCCACCATTCCGCAGGTCGTGCTTGTCAGTTTTGTCGGCATCCAGGAAAATGAAATGACCAATCTGGTCCACATTTCGGAGGGGATCCGATACGGGCTTTCCCCCGAAGAGATCGCCGCGTTTCTGGTGACAAAAGAGAATGTGCGCGCGTCCGAGACGTAACGGGTCTGTGTGAAAGGAAGGCTTTCCATGAGAAAACGAAAATTTGCGGTCCTCAGGCTCCTGATCGCTTCGGAAGAAATGGATGCGGTTTGCAGAGCTTTGAAGCAATACGGCTTTCAGCCGCAGTTTGATACCGAAACGCCGGCGTCGGCATATCGCGGTACGGAAAAAAAGAACGGTGACAGCCCGTATACGCATGCGCTGTCGCATCTGCGCTTTGTGCTGGATATTGCCGGGAAACCGCTTCCCGAAGCCGACATCCATGCAGCATTGCCGGAAGGCTGGTATGAAAAAACCGAGGCGCTTTATAAAGCCTGCCGAACGCTTCAAAAAGAGAAAACACAGCTGCAAGAGCAGGAGGAAGCCTGCCGGCAGGGACAAAAAAAGCTGGAGCTGTTCGGCGATTTGTCCGTAGACCTGCAGGATATTGTGGAATGTACGTTCATCCGCGTTCGATTCGGGCATATGCCCGCGGAAAGCTACGAGCGTATGCGTGCGCTGTATGCAGACAATCCGTATGTAGAGTTTTTCCCATCCTTTTCGGACGGCGGCGAGATCTTCGGAATGTATTTTGCGCCGCGCGATATGGCGCAGCGGATCGATGCGATCTTTGCCTCGCTTTTGTTTGAGTCGCTTGCCATACCTTCATTATCAGGCAACACTGCCGAGATCGGCACGGAATTTGAACGAAGCCTGCACATCTTAGAGACGGAGCTTTCCGACGTCGAGCAGCGCCTGGAACGGTTCTTTGCAAAAGAAGAGGAGACCGTCCGTGCGCTGTATGCCGCGCTTGCCGGGGCAGAGTCGCTGTTTGCGCTGAAAGCCTATGCGACGTGCTGCAAGGGCTCCTACATCCTGACCGGGCTGCTGCCCGAAGAACGGCTGCGGGAGCTGTACGCTGTTCTTGAAAACAGCAAACAAGTCTATGTGATCCGAAAGGGCTGCGTCAAGCAGCGTTTTGCGACGGCCTGATCTTTCCCCGCAAAAAAATCTTCTAAGGAAAAGGAGATACCATGGCGATTGAAAGAATGAAGCTGATGAAGATCAGCGGCACGCTCGGTCAGCTTGCCGCAGTCAGCGAGGTGCTGTGCGAAAGCGAGAGCTTCCAGCCGGATGCCGCATCGAATTATATTTCCTCCTCCATGGGCTTTCTTCCGTTTTCGGAAGAGAACCCTTATACGCAAAAAATCACGGCACTCACGGATTTTGCGGCTTCGCTCGGGTTCCCGCTGGAAGAGCAGACTGCATCCGAAACGGTGTCCGATGACGCGGATGACGACTATATCCGCACGGTGGAGAAACGCGCTTCCCAGCTTTTGGAAACGCGCCGTATTTTGACCGAGCAGAAAGAGGTTTGCGAGGACGGCATTCGCAAGTATTCGCATTTCGCGGGGCTGGATCTCGATTTGGACAGCATTTCCGCATGCGAGTTTATCAAGGTGCGCTTCGGACATATGCCGAAAGAGAGCCTCGCACGGCTGAATACAGTGTTCCGCGATTACCCCTATTTGCTGTTCTGCCCGTGCTCGGAGGACAAGACCGATTATTGGGGCGTATACTTTGCCCCGGTCGATAAGCTCGACGAAGTGGACGGTATTTTTGCCTTCCTGCTGTTCGAACCGTTTTCCGTTCCCGGCGCAGCCGGCACGGTGGATGAGGTGCTCGCCGAAATTCGCAAAAGCATCGCGATCCTTGAAGGGCAGATCTCCGAAAACGAAGATCATCTGCGCGCGTTCTGGAAAGAGGAAGAAGCGCATTGCAACCTGCTATATACAAAGCTCCTTCGACAAAACGCGGTGTTTTCGCTGCGCAGCTATGCTCTGCACAACGAAAAGAATTTTATGCTTGTGGGCTTTGTGCCCGAAAGCCGTGTGCGCGGGCTTTCCGAACGCATCGATAAGATTGAGGATGTCTCTGCGGAGGTGGAAGAACCGCCGAAGAGCGAGAAAGTTTCGATCCCCGTCCGATATAAACAGCGCGGGCCGCTGTACAGGGCCCTTGTTTCTCCATACCGGTATTATATTGAAATGTACGGCTCGCCCGGCCGCAGCGACGTGGATGTGACGCCGTTTGTTGCCGTGACATATACCATATTGTTCGGCATCATGTTCGGCGACCTTGGGCAGGGGCTTGTGGTGAGCCTTGCGGGCTTCCTTATGTGGAAGCTCAAAAAAATGGAACTCGGCAAGATCCTGATCCCCTGCGGGCTTTCGTCTGCGGTGTTTGGGTTTTTGTTCGGCAGCGTGTTCGGGTTTGAGGAAATGCTCGACCCCGTATACCACGCCCTCGGATGGGGCGGCAAGCCTCTTTCCGTTATGGACAGCATCAATACCGTGCTGCTCATTGCCATCGGCATCGGCGTGTTCCTCATGGTCTGTGCAATGCTCATCCACATATATGCAAGCATCAAGCGCCGACAGTTCGGCGAAGCGCTTTTCAGCCAAAACGGGCTTGCCGGCATGGTGCTTTACCTGATGGGCGTCAACCTTGCCTCCGGCTTTATGGGCGGCCCGGCGCCGATCCCCACGAATGTCTGCGGTGTGCTGCTCGGCGTTTCGGCGGTGCTTCTGTATATTAAGGAGATCCCCATCGGCATCATCGATAAGCACCCCGATTGGAAGCCCGAGAGCTGGCCGGATTTCCTCTTACAGAATTTCTTTGAACTCATCGAATACGTCCTTTCTTATCTTTCCAATACCCTGTCTTTCCTGCGCGTCGGCGCGTATGTGCTGGTGCATGCAGGCATGATGATGGTTGTGTTCTCGCTTGCGGGCGAGAGTGAAAACCTGTTTGTCATCATCCTCGGCAACGCGCTGGTAATCGTGCTTGAAGGGCTTTTGACGGGCATCCAGGTGCTGCGTCTTGAATATTACGAAATGTTCAGCCGTTTTTATGAGGGCGACGGCAAACCTTTTACACCCGTTACCCTGCACAAACAAATCCATACAAATTGATTTCGGGAGGAATCTGTTATGACCGCATTTTTCTATGTATTGTTGATCGTTGCACCCATGGCGCTGCTGGCGACCGCTTTTATCGCTCTGCGCAAACGCAATCAAGGAAAGTCCGCGAAACGTGCAATGGGCATGAACCTTGCCGTATTCGGCGTTCTGGTGGTGCTTTTGTCGGTGCTTTCGTTTAACGTGTTTGCTGCATCGGATACAAACACGGCGGCGGACACCGCGCAGACCGAGCAGACCGCCGCGCAGGCGGAGCAGACCGCCGGAGATTCCTCAAAAGGTCTCGGGCTTTTGGCGGCAGGGCTTGTAACGGGCCTTGCGGGCATCGGCGGCGGTATCGCGCTGGCAGCGGCAGCTCCTGCCGCAATCGCTGCAACCGCTGAGAACCCGAAATCCTTCGGTAAATCCCTGATCTTCGTGGCGCTCGGCGAATCCATCGCGCTGTTCGGCGTGGTCATCTCGATTTTGATCATCAACGAGCTGTAAGAGGGCGCAAATATGCGACTGTTTTTGGTCAGCGATAAGCTGGATCCCGTGATCGGCATGCGCCTTGCAGGCGTGGAGGGCGCGTGCCTGCGTTCGAGCGCCGACATGGAAAAGGCGCTGTGCGACGCCGCCGCAAACGCGGAGATCGGTGTTATCCTTTATACGGCAGGCGTGCGCGAAGCGTGCGCCGAGACCGTTGCGCGGCTGCAGCGAAAGCCACGTCCGCTGCTTTTGGAGATCCCGGACGGCGAAAGCGAGACGGGCAGCACGAGCAGCATTACACAATATATTCAAGAGGCGGTCGGCATCCGTTTGTGAGCCGCCGCAGGCAAGAGGTGAAAGTCCTTGGATATTCCAAACGGCAATATCACAGTCTTTCTCGACGCTGTCCGCCGGCTTGCGGATGCGGAGTGTGAGAAAATCGACTGCGAGACCGAGGCTGTGCGCACGCAGCGGCTGGAGACTTTGCAGCAGGAAGCAAAAGCGCGCAGCGATGCATACGCGCAGTATGAGATCGCGCGCATCGATGCAGATTTTAACCGCGAGATCTCCGCACTGGAGGAGGCTTCGCGCAAGCGGCTCACAGAGAGGCGCACTGAATTGGAAAAACAGGTGTTTGACCGCGTGCGCGCGCGCATCACTGCGTTCACCGAAACGCCGGAATACCGCGATATGCTGAAAAAAAGCGCCGAACAGGCGGCTGCGGCTGTCGGCGGCAGGAATTTGACGGTGTATCTTCGGGAGGCGGATATGCCCCTTGCCGAAACGCTTTGTGCAGACCTGCCGAAAGACACGCAGTTCGTCTGCGACGCGACGATCTTGCTCGGCGGGGTAAAGGTACGTGCCGGAGCGACCGGGCTTTTGGCGGATGATACACTTGACGCGCGATTGGAACAGCAGAAGACGCAGTTTTTGGCTGTTTCCGGACTTTCCATAGAGGAGGCGGAAGAATGACGGCGTATCAGATCTACGGCATCAACGGGCCGGTCATTACCGTCCGCGGCGAAACCGGTCTTCAGATGATGGAGACGGTCTATGTCGGCAACGCGCGACTCATCGGCGAAGTCATCGGGCTGCAGCAAGACAAAACCACCATCCAGGTTTACGAAGAGACGGCAGGGCTAAAAGTGGGCGAACCCGTATACGCTACGGGCAGCGCAATGAGCGTTACACTCGGACCCGGGCTTTTGGGCAATATTTTCGACGGCATCCAGCGCCCGCTGCCGGCTTTGGAAAAACAGTTCGGCGCATTCATCGGGCGCGGCGCGAAATTTTCACCGCTGGATACCGAAAAGACCTATGATGTCCACCTGTGCATAAAAGTCGGCGACCGTCTTTCGGGCGGCGATGTGTATGCGACCTGTCCCGAGACAGCGGCTGTCGAGCACAAGGTGATGCTCGCACCGAATCTTTCGGGCACGGTGTCGGAGGTTCTCCCCGACGGCGCATATCATGTGCAGGATACCGTCGCAAGGCTTCAAACCGACGACGGAAAAGAAATCGATCTGACGCTGATGCAGACGTGGCCCATTCGCACGCCGCGTCCCACCAGAAAGCGTCTGCCCGCCGACCGTCCGCTGATCACCGGGCAGCGCGTGATCGATACGGTGTTCCCCGTAGCCAAGGGCGGCGCGGCGGCGATCCCCGGCGGCTTCGGTACGGGCAAAACTATGACACAGCACCAGCTTGCCAAATGGTGCGACGCGGACATCATCATCTACGTCGGCTGCGGCGAACGCGGCAACGAAATGACGCAGGTGCTCTCCGAATTTTCGGAGCTTACCGACCCGCGCACGGGCAAGTCGCTCCTTGACCGAACGGTGCTCATCGCCAACACCTCCAATATGCCCGTCGCGGCGCGCGAAGCGTCCATTTACACGGGCATCACCCTTGCGGAATACTACCGCGATATGGGTTACCATACCGCGCTTATGGCGGACTCGACCTCTCGTTGGGCGGAAGCGCTGCGTGAGATTTCAGGGCGGCTTGAAGAAATGCCTGCCGACGAGGGCTTCCCCGCATATCTGCCTTCGCGCCTTTCGGAGTTCTATGAGCGCGCGGGGCGTACCGAAACCTTAAACGGCAGCGAAGGCTCCGTAACGCTGATCGGTGCGGTCTCGCCGCAGGGCTCGGATTTTTCGGAGCCTGTCACACAGAATACCAAGCGGTTCACGCGCTGCTTTTGGGCGCTGGACAAATCCTTGGCCTACGCACGGCATTACCCCGCAATCAACTGGACGCTTTCATACAGTGAGTACACGAACGAGCTGACGAATTGGTACCGCGATAACGTCTCGCCCCAGTTCTCGAGCGACCGCGACGAGCTGTGCGCGCTCTTGCAAGAGGAAAACACGCTCATGGAGATCGTCAAGCTCATCGGTGCCGACGTGCTGCCGGACGACCAGAAGCTGGTCATCGAGATCGCGCGCGTGATCCGCGTCGGATTTTTGCAGCAAAACGCCTTCCATGCGGAGGACACCTATGTGCCGCTGGAAAAGCAGTATAAAATGATGCATGTGATTTTGCATCTGTACCACCGCGCCAGAGAAGTCGTCGCACGGCAGATTCCGATTTCCGTGCTGCTGCAAACGGGGATCTTTGAACAGCTTGTCAAAATGAAATACGATGTGCCGAACGACAAGACGGAGATGCTCGACGATTATATCCGCGACATCGACGCCGCCGTAGACGGCATCCTGCGCTGAAAGGGGGCGGAACTTTGCTTGTCAGACATTTGAAATTAAGCGGCGTGAACGGGTCGCTTGCAACCCTTTCCGGCGTGGAAAACGCCGCAAATGAAGAGATCGTGCGCCTGCACCTGACGGACGGTACCGAGCGCACGGGGCGCGTTGTCAAGATCGACGGCGACGAGGTCTCTGTGCAGGTGTTCGAGGGCACGCGCGGCATGTCCATGTCGAATACCGAAACGATCTTTACGGGTAAGCCCATGCAGGTCGCGCTGTCTCCCGAGATTTTAGGGCGCGTGTTCGATGGCCTCGGCAGACCCATCGACGGGCTCGGCGAGGTGTTCCCCGAGGAGGTGCGCGACGTAAACGGCGCGCCCATCAACCCCGTTTCGCGCGAATACCCGCGCAACTACATCCACACCGGTATTTCCTCTATTGATGCGCTCGCCACGCTCATCCGCGGGCAGAAGCTACCCATTTTTTCGGGCTCCGGCATGCAGCACAACGAGCTTGCCGTGCAGATCGTGCGGCAGGCGTCTACCGCTGACGGCAGCGATTTTGCGGTCGTGTTTGCGGCGATGGGCGTGAAAAACGACGTGGCACAGTATTTCCGCACCTCGTTTGAAGAAGCGAACGTCATGCACCGCGTGGTAATGCTCTTAAACCTTGCCAACGACCCGATCGTTGAGCGCATTATGACGCCGCGCGTCGCGCTGACCATTGCGGAGTATCTGGCGTTCACGCGGCATATGCACATTCTTGTCATTTTAACGGATATGACCTCTTACGCCGAGGCGCTGCGGGAATTTTCCGGCTCCAAGGGCGAGATCCCCGGCAGAAAGGGCTTCCCCGGCTATCTGTATTCCGATCTTGCGTCGCTTTATGAGCGCGCGGGCATGCTCAAAGGCGTGGAAGGCTCGGTCACGCAGATCCCGATCCTCACCATGCCCAATGACGACATCACCCACCCGATCCCCGACTTAACAGGCTATATCACCGAAGGGCAGATCGTCTTGAACCGCGACTTGGACTACAAGGGCATTTACCCGCCCGTGGATGTTCTGCCGTCGCTGTCGCGTTTGATGAAGGACGGCATCGGCGCAGGCTTTACGCGCGAGGACCACGCGGACTTAAGCAACCAGCTTCTCGCGTCCTATGCCAAGGTGCAGGATGCAAAGGCGCTCGCATCGGTCATCGGCGAAGAGGAGCTTTCTGCTGACGATAAGCTGCTCATGGAATTCGGCAGAGCGTTTGAAGCGCGGTTCTTGAACCAGAGCTTTACGGAAAACCGTACAATGGATCAGACGCTCGACCTCGGCTGGGCGCTTTTGTCCATGCTGCCGCGCCGCATGCTCGACCGTGTGGATGAAAAGACGCTCGAAAAGCATTACAAAGGCGAATCTGCATAACGCGATTTTGAATTCGATTCGGGAGGTGAATTCGCTTGGCGCAGGTGTTTCCGACAAAGGCAAATTTAATGGCGACCCAGAAGTCGCTGGAGCTCGCGCGCATGGGCTATGAGCTGATGGATCGCAAACGCAGCATTTTGGTGCGTGAGATGATGCAGCTCGTGGATGAAGCGCGTGCGGTCGAGTCGCAGATCGGCGACGTATACAAGCAGGCTTATGCTTCGCTGCGGCTTGCAAATATCACCTTGGGGCTCTGCGGCAACTTTGCGCGCAGTGTGCCCGTAGATGTTTCCCTTTCGGCGCGCGGCAAAAGCGTCATGGGCGTGGAGATCCCGATTTTAGAGCTGCCGGAGACCCAGGCGGAGCCCCACTACGGCTTTCATCGGACGAATTCGCACCTCGACGAAGCGTATCGGCAGTTCAACCGTGCAAAGCAGCTAACCGTGCGGCTGGCCGAAACGCAGGCGTCGATCTTCCGTCTGGCGGATGCAGTTAAGAAAACACAAAAACGCGCAAATGCGTTGAGCAACATTTTGATCCCGCAGTTTGAGGCGACCGTGAAGTTCATCACGGAGGCGCTCGACGAAAAGGAACGTGAGGATTTCACGCGCCTCAAGGTCGTAAAAAACGCCAAACTGCGCGCACAGGCAAACGCAGAAACCCCAGCGGACGAAGCGCAGTAAAATTATTTTCAGCAAATATAAAACAGGCTGTCCAAACGGACAGCCTGTTGCTATGTATAAACGATTTAGAGATATGTTTCTTTCGAGTCACAATATTTTTTGAAATCCTCCGGATACAAATAACGTTCTATCAGCGTGTTTGCTTTTCCTGCTGTTTGTATAAGCATAGCTTCGTAATCTTCCAAAAGAGTTGCGATGTCTTCTGCGAAGTTATCCATGTCGCCGGCGATGTCACGTACTTCATCGATTGCTACACTATAACCGTCCGGATTATCACATTCCTCTATCCACCATTCTTCTGCTTGATCCGCTAGCTTTTCCAACGCATCTGCTTTTTTGCGTGTCTCGGCTTTGAGCGTGCGCAGCATTTGCAGCATATCCCGAGTCAACATAAAACATCCTCCTCTTTTTGCTTTCTATTTCTCTTTGCGTTCCCGTGCGCGTTTGCCAAGCGTATCCGCAAAGTAGACGCCGACCAAAACGCCTGCCGCAATAAGCGTGGAATACAGGCGGTTCCACCCGAACCGCACCTCCAGAACGCCGGTTGCAAACAGCACACCGACGATCGATAGGATATACACAATCAGCAAAACGACCCTGCACTTGTTCTGCGGGCGTTCACTGTAAGAAAGCCCGTAGACAGACAGCATCACGAGCACCGCGACGCCGATATAGCCGGCTAAGAATGCGGTCATGCGCTTCACCCCTTGTTTGTCGGAATCGCCGTTAAAGGCTTATGCGTTGCTTTCCGCTTTGTCCAGCGCTTCGGCGACTTTCAGCATGATCGCGCATTCCATCCGCTTTTTGAAAAGCTTACAGCCAAGCTCATAAACGCCCGTGACCGACCCTGTTGCGTGGTAGGCGTTCGCCGCGCACCCGCCGCTGCAATAGAGCTTTGCCCAGCAGTCGCGGCATTCTTCGCGCGCATAGGCATTGCACAGCTTGAATTCCTGCTGCACGGCGGTGTTGGTTACGCCGTTCCAAATGTCGCCCAAACGGTATTTTTCATCGCCGACGAATTGGTGGCAGGGGTACAGGTCGCCCCACGGCGTCACGGCAAGGTATTCCGTGCCCGAGCCGCAGCCGGAAATGCGCTTGTAAATGCACGGCCCGCCCGACAGATCGATCATGTAGTGATAAAACGTGAAAGGCTTGCCCGCGCGTCTGCGGCGCAGCATCTCTTCGGCGAGCAGTTCATACTGCTTATAAAGCGTGGGCAGATCCGCGTCGCTTAAGGCATACGGGTCGTCGGGCGCGCTGACCACGGGCTCCATGGAAAGCTCCGTAAAGCCTAAGTCCGCCATATGGAAAATATCGTTTGTGAAATCCAAATTATACTTCGTATATGTCCCGCGCACGTAGTAGCCGCGGTTGCCGCGCTTTTGCACGAAATCCTGAAACTTCGGCACGATCAAATCATAGCTGCCTGCGCCGTTCACGGTCTTGCGCAGGCGGTCGTGCACTTCCTTGCGCCCGTCTAAAGAGAGCACAACGTTGTGGCACTCACGGTTGGCAAATTCTGTCACTTCGTCGTTTAACAGAACGCCGTTTGTCGTTAAGGTGAACCGGAAGTTTTTGCCCGCTTCCTTTTCGATGCTGCGCGCATACGCCACAAGTTCCTTCACAACTTCAAAATTCATCAGCGGCTCGCCGCCGAAAAAGTCGACTTCTAAGTTTTTTCGCGTGCCCGAATGTTCCACTAAAAAGTCGAGCGCACGCTTGCCCGTTTCAAACGACATCAGCGCCCGTTCGCCGTGGTATTTGCCCTGCGCGGCGAAGCAGTATGAGCAGTTGAGATTGCAGGTGTGCGCCACATGCAGGCAGAGCGCTTTGACAACCGTATTGCGGTTTTTGAAATCGAACGCACGGTCGGCGTAGACATCCTCGGTGAACAGCTTGCCGTCGGTTTTTAGCTGCTCGATGTCCGCAAGCACCTCGTCAAGCTCCTTTACGGAAAGGTTTTCGCCTTCCCCGTATTTTTTGAGAAGTTCTGCCTTGATCTCATCTTTTGTGTGCGTTTCGTACAGCGCGATCGCGTCATAAGCGACCTCGTCCACCGCATGCACCGCGCCGCTGAATACGTCGAGCACGATGTTGTAGCCGCCGAGCTTATACTGATGTACCAAAGCGGCACGTCCTTTCCCGTATTTTCTCAAAAAGAAAAGCCGTCTGACAACGGCTTTTCCGAAGTGTGCGTTTTTGCGTTATTTCTGCTCCATGCACTTTTCGCACTGCTGGTTCGCAACGCCGCAGGAGGTTTTGCAGGCGCTCTGGCAAGAGGTCTGGCACTCGCCGCAGCCGCCGTTTTCGACGCTCTTTTTCAGGTCGCGGGTATCCAGGGTCTGGATTCTTTTCATATGTATCGACTCCTTATCGTTTTGTTCGGTAGTATAGTAGCACACCGCGCGCCTTTTGTCAATCGCAAACGCGCAGAAGCGGCAGTGCGCCGTGGGTGGACAGCACCGAAAGACCGTGCGCCTGCGCTTGAAGGATATGGGAAACCATGTCCTGATTTACGATCTCGCCGGGGACGAGCAGCGGCGTGCCGGGCGGGTAGCAGAATACATACTCAAGACTCATTTTGCCCGCTGCTTCTTGCAATGGACAAAGCCTTCCGGAAAGACTTGCGGCTTCGGCGGGCGTGCAGCGCCGTTCGGGCAGCGCCGACATGGAAAACACAGGGGGCTTTTCACAAAATTTTGCTTCACGGTCGATGACGGAAAGCGCGTCGAACAGGCGTATGAAACCCGCTTCGGTGTCGCAGACGGAGGTCATCAGCAGCGCGTAAGAGATCGCCGCCATTTCGCCCTCGATGGCAAAATCCTCCCGCAAATGCTCTAACAGCGCCTGTCCGTCCAAGGTCGTATGCGCGGTGACCACGGGCAGCTTACCGGTATCGAAGGCAAAAAACGCGGGGTGGTTTTCAAGCTTGTCCGCGCCTTTGCCGAGCACGCGCAGACGCTCAAGCGCACGGCAGCGTTCGGAAAAATCGGAAAGCCGCGCGCGGTAAGCGGCGAACGCCGCCGCACCCCGCGTTTCCAAAAAATCCGCACACTGCGCAACGGATGCGAGCAGCACATACGAGGGGCTGGAGGTCTCAAACATCGAAAGCGCCTGTTGAAAGCGCATCGGGTCTACGATCGTCCCGCAAAGGTGCGCGGCGGCGCACTGCGTAAGGGCGGTGAGGGTTTTATGCAGAGAATGGATCACGATGTCCGCACCCGCGCGCACCGCACTGCGTTCTGCCTGTTCGGTGAAAACCAGATGCGCCCCGTGTGCTTCGTCGGCGAGCACGGGAACACCCGCTTCATGCGCGGTACGCACAATCCCCGCCATATCGCTGATCACCCCGTCGTAGGTCGGCGAGGTCACGACGACGAGCCGCGCGTTCGGGTGCGCTTCGAGTGCACGGCGGACCTGTTCGGGCGTGATGCTGCCCGCAATGCCGCTTTCTGTATCCACCGGCGGTACAAGATAGACAGGGCTTGCACCCGTAAGCTCGATAGCGTGGTAGACACTCCGGTGGCAGTTGCGTGCGACGAGCACCGTGTCCCCGCGCGAAACGCACGCCGCCACCCCTGCCAAAATGCCGCAGGTCGAACCGTTTACAAGCGCAAAGCTCTGCTCGCTGCCCCAGATGCGGGAAAGCTGTTCATTTAACTGCTTCAGAATACCCTGTGGGGCGTGGAGGTTGTCAAAGCCGTCGATTTCGGTGATGTCAATGGTATAGGGGAGTGCTTCGCCCAAAAGCGCCGTATTGCGCTTGTGCCCGGGCATATGGAACGGATATATATTCTGTTTTGCGTAACATAAAAGCTGCTCAAACAAATTTTTCTCGTTCATACGGCGCTTCCTTTCCGATACTGCCGCGGCGTCGTGCCCTTATATTTGCGGAAGGTCTTTACAAAATAGCTTAAATCGTTAAAGCCGCAAGAAAGCGCGATCTCCGTGACGCTTTCGTCCGTATAGGTCAGCCGTTCGCAGGCGCGCTCCACGCGGTAAAAATTCAGATAATCGATGGGCGTGCGCCCGGTCATCTCCGAGAAAAAGCGGCAGAAATAGCGCGGCGACATCCCCGCCGCCTCGGCGAGCTCGTCGAGCGTGACGGGTCTTGCATAGCGCTTTCGGATAAATTTGAGCGCACTTTTCAGCTGCCGCACGCGCCGCTGAGAGCGTGCCGTGCGTTCCTCGCTTAAAACGTACCGATGATTTTGTAAGATCAGCCCCACAAGCTGTAAAATAAGGCCCTGCGCCAAAAAGGCATAGCCTGTGCCCGCGGCCTGCACGGTATCGAACAGCCGCCCGATGGTGCGCGCTTCTTCGCTGTCTTTCGGGAAGGTCGCGTCGAGGACGACGGTGTCCGAATCCGCAAAATCCGGCACGTTGCCGCGCAGGAATGCATGTAAGTCCATGTCGATACACTGGTACACGCAGTCCCTCGGCACCCCGCCGTGCACGACGCCCTCCTGCACGAGCGCGACGTCGCCCGAAGAGAGCGTCAGACTGCGCGTATCCAGCGAGAGCGAAAGCTCGCCGGAAAGCACGCGGATCAGCTCATAATCCATGTGCCAGTGCAGCGGCATGTGGTAACGCGGATGGGTCTTGTCTACATGATGAAATTCCAGAGGAAAGGCAAATGTGCCCCGCGGTCTTTGTTCCTGAACGGCAGACGTGAACATGAGCACCTCAAAAAGTGAATATTATTATACTTTATAGATAGTATACTACAAGTTTTCCCGAAAAAACAACAGTATAATGAAAAAAGAATCAAACAAAAACAGAGAGGAGCAACCCCTATGAGCAACAGATATGTAGGCGATTATCCCGTGATCGGCATCCGACCGACCATCGACGGCAGACGCGGGCCCTTGAAGGTGCGCGAATCGCTCGAGGCGCAGACCATGGGGATGGCGAAAGCCGCGGCGGCGCTGTTCCGTGAAAATCTGCGGTACACGAACGGCGAACCCGTTCAAGTCGTCCTTGCCGACACCACCATCGGCCGCGTGGCGGAGGCCGCCGCGTGCGAGGACAAATTCCGCAAGGCGGGCGTTGCGATCACGCTGACGGTCACGCCCTGCTGGTGCTACGGCTCGGAAACCATGGATATGGACAAAAACACCATCAAGGGCGTTTGGGGCTTCAACGGCACCGAGCGGCCGGGTGCGGTGTATCTTGCTTCCGTGCTTGCATCGCACGCGCAAAAGGGGCTGCCCGCGTTCGGCATTTACGGGCGCGACGTGCAGGATGCCGACGAAACGGAGATCCCCGACGACGTGAAAGAAAAACTGCTGCGCTTCGGGCGCGCGGCGGTGGCGGCGGCGACCATGCGCGGCAAATCCTATTTGCAGATCGGCTCGATTTGCATGGGTATCGCGGGATCGATCATCAACCCGGATTTCTTTGAGGAATATCTCGGTATGCGCGTGGAGTCCGTAGACGAG
Source organism: uncultured Clostridia bacterium (assembly GCA_944384995.1). Classification (GTDB taxonomy): domain Bacteria; phylum Bacillota; class Clostridia; order Oscillospirales; family Acutalibacteraceae; genus Fimenecus. The sequence goes on from CALWVN010000004.1 coordinate 59,593, forward strand.
GTCGAAATTCTCCGCCGCATGGAAGAGGGTATTTACGACGAAGCCGAATTCCAAAAGGCGCTCGCCTGGGCGAAGGAGAATTGCAAGGAGGGCTTCGACAAAAACCCCGACTGGTTCAAAAAGACCGACGCGCAAAAGGAAGAGGCGTGGGAATTCGTCGTCAAGATGATGTGCATTATCAAAGATCTGTATGCGGGCAACCCGAACCTGCCCGAGGGCCGCGAAGAAGAGGCGGTCGGGCACAACGCACTGTGCGGCGGCTTCCAGGGCCAGCGGCAGTGGACGGACCATTATCCGAACTGCGACTTCCCCGAGGCGCTGCTCAACTCGTCGTTTGACTGGAACGGCGCGCGCGAGCCGTATGTGCTCGCAACCGAAAACGACACGCTCAACGGCGTCTCCATGCTGTTCGGCAAACTACTGACGAACACCGCGCAGATGTTCTCCGACGTGCGCACGTTCTGGAGCCCCGAGGCGGTCAAAAAAGCGGCGGGCTATACGCTCACCGGCAAGGCGGCGGAAGCCGGCGGCTTTATCCACCTCATCAACTCCGGCGCGTCCTGTCTGGACTTCTGCGGTGCGGTCAAGGATGCAAACGGCAACGGCGTTGTCAAGCCGTTTTGGGAAATGACCGAAGCGGACTGCAAAGCATGCTTGGACGCGACCACCTGGAACGCGGCGGACATGGGCTATTTCCGCGGCGGCGGCTTCTCCTCGCGGTTTTTGACGCGCAGCGAAATGCCCGCCACGATGTGCCGTCTGAATATCGTCAAGGGCTTAGGCCCGGTTATGCAGATCGCCGAAGGCTACACCGTCGCCCTGCCCGACGAGGTCTCCGACAAGCTTTGGAAGCGCACCGACTATACCTGGCCGTGCACCTGGTTCGCGCCGCGGCTTACGGGCAAGGGCGCGTTCAAATCGGCATATGACGTGATGAACAACTGGGGCGCGAACCACGGCGCGATCAGCTACGGGCACATCGGCGCGGATCTCATCACGCTTTGCTCGATTCTGCGCATCCCCGTTTGCATGCACAACGTGCCGGAGGAAAAGATCTTCCGCCCTGCGGTGTGGAATGCGTTCGGTATGGATAAGGAGGGGCAGGATTTCCGCGCATGCGCGGCGTTCGGCCCGATGTACAAATGAGCGCCGAAAAACGGTATCTGTGCCTGGATTTCGGCGCGTCAAGCGGGCGCGCCATCCTTGGGAAATACAACGGCGAGACACTCGCTTTAGAGGAGATCCACCGTTTCTCCAACGACCCTGTCGAGGTCTGCGGTACGCTGTATTGGGACGTGCTGCGGCTGTTTCACGAGATCAAGCAGGCGTTGCTGAAATCCAAGGCATACGGTGCGGTAGAAAGCATCGGCGTGGACACCTGGGGCGTGGACTTCGGGCTTTTGGATAAAGACGGCTTTTTGCTCGAAAACCCCGTGCATTACCGCGACGCGCGCACGGCGGGCACGCTGGAACAGGCGTTTCAAAAGCTCCCGCGTGAAGAATTCTATCAAATTACGGGCAATCAGTTCATGGAGATCAACACCGCGTTCCAGCTGCTCGCACTGAAAACGAAGCGGCCGCAGGTGCTCGAAAATGCGGAAACGCTGCTGCTCATGCCCGATCTGTTTAACTATCTGTTGACGGGTGAGCGCAAAGCAGAGTATTCGATCGCCTCTACAACGCAGCTTTTGGATGCAAAACGGCGGGTCTGGTCTAACCGCGTGCTGTCCGCTCTGGGCATCCCGAAGCGGCTGTTCCCCAATGTGATACCGACCGCTTCGCCCGTCGGACAGCTTTGCCCGGCGCTTTGCGAGGAACTGGGGCTTGCCCCCACGCGCGTGACCGCCGTAGCGGGGCACGATACGCAGTGCGCCATGGCAAGCGTGCCTGCTGAAAGCGAAGACTTCCTGTTTTTAAGCTGCGGGACATGGTCGCTTTTAGGCACAGAGCTTGCCGCACCGCTGATCACGGACGGGGCATACCGCTGCAATGTCACCAATGAGGGCGGCTACGGCGGGAAGGCATCTTTCTTAAAAAACATCATCGGGCTTTGGCTCATTCAGGAGACGCGGCGGCAGTGGCAGCGCGAGGGTGAAGCGCTTTCCTTTGCCGAAATGGAGTCGCTCGCCGAAAGCGCAAAACCGTTTCAAAGCTTTATCAATCCCGACGACGCACGCTTTGCGCCGACCGGGAACATCCCAAAGCGTATTCGGGCATACTGTGCCGAAACGGGCCAAATCGTCCCCGAAAGCAAGGCGGAGGTGCTTCGCTGCATTTATGACAGTCTTGCCATGAAATACCGCTATGCGATCGGGCAGATCGAGCGCTGTACGCAGAAGCGCTATGATACGCTGCACATCGTCGGCGGCGGCGTCAAGGATCAGCTTTTATGTGCGCTCACGGCGGATGTTTGTCAGAAAACCGTGTGCGCGGGACCCGTGGAAGCGACCGCCTACGGGAATCTGCTTTTGCAGATGCTTGCCGACGGTACGATAGAAGATCTGCCGGTCGCGCGTGCGCTTGTGCGCCGGTGCGAACAGCCGCAGCTTTTCACACCGCATCCGCCGGAGAACACAGACGCGGCGTATCAACGATTTTTGAAGGTGACACGCTTATGTTAAAAGGAATCCCGAAAATTCTGCCGCCCGCGCTCTTAAAGGCGCTGTGTGAAATGGGACACGGCGACACGCTGGTGCTTGCGGACGGCAATTTCCCGGTACATACCGTGGGCAAAAACGCGGTGGTCGTGCGTATGGACGGGCACGGCATACCGGAAATATTGGATGCGATCTTACAGCTCGTGCCGCTGGACACCTATGTGGAAAAACCCGTAGGACGCATGCAAATCGTGCCGGGCGATCCTGTAGAGACCCCGATCTGGGATGTTTATGATGGTATCCTTGCAAAATACGACGTGCGCGGCGCGGACACGGTCGAGGAGATCGAGCGCTTTGCCTTTTATGAGCGCGCGAAAGGCGCATACCTGATCATTGCGACCGGCGAACAGGCGCTGTATGCCAATTTGCTTTTGCAAAAAGGCGTTGTGACGGATGAATAGGAAAGGAAGCAGAACGATGCAATACATGGAAACGCGCGAAGTGATGTGCGACATCTGCCATAAAATGTGGCAGCTCGGCTGGGTGGCGGCAAACGACGGCAACCTTTCCGTCCGCCTGCCGAACGGCAATTTCTTAGCGACCCCGACGGGGATCTCGAAAAGCTTTATCACGCCGGAAAAGCTGGTGGTCATCGACGCCGACGGCAATGTGCTGGAGGCAGAGAACGGCTACCGTCCGTCGTCCGAGATCAAAATGCACCTGCGCTGCTACAAGGAGCGCGAGGATGTCGGCGCGGTGCTGCACGCGCATCCGCCCACGGCAACGGGTTACGCCGTGGCGCATGTGCCGCTGGACCGTTACACCATGATCGAAACGGTCGCCGCCATCGGCTCGATCCCCGTAACACCCTACGGCACGCCGTCCACCTATGAGGTGCCCGATGCCATCGCGCCCTATTTGCAGGAGCACGACGTGCTGCTTTTGGCAAACCACGGTGCACTGACCGTCGGCGCGGACGCGATCACCGCGTATTACCGCATGGAAACGCTGGAGCTGTTCGCCAAGATCAGCCTGACGGCGCATCTGCTGGGCGGGGAAAAGGAGATCTCCGAAGAGAATATCCAGAAGCTCATCGACCTGCGCAAATACTACGGCATCACGGGGCGTCACCCGGGCTATAAGCATTACCGCGAGGACTAAGACCATACCCATACATACAATGCCCCCCGAAGAAAAGTGCAGCTTTTCTTCGGGGGTTTTGTATAGAACATTCGATATTAAAGCAGGGTCGGCAGCCATTCGGCTAAGAATACGGCAGCGCATGCGCACAGCGCAACGGTGACAAGCCCTCTTTCGAAAAAGGCGAGCACCACCGCGACGATAAGTCCCGCAAGCGCCGACCACAGCCCGCCGCCCGTGGAGGAAAATACGGCGGGGAAGGTCATGGCGGCAAGCACCGCGTAGGGGATGTAGTGCAAAAACGAGCGAATAAAGCGGTTTTCGATTTTTTTGCGGAAGATCACCAGCGGCAGCATACGCACAAGGTAGGTCACGCCCGCCATCACCGCCAGCTGGATCCAGAAATAGGCGGTCATGCTGTGCCCTCCTTTTCGGAAACAGGCTTTATGATCGCGCCGAGCGCCGCTGCGGCGACCGCGCAGATAATGATGACAAAGCCCGATGAGACGGACTGTAAAAACGGGAGATAGTGAAACGCACAGCTAAGTCCCGCCGCCGTGAGCACCACCGCCGCGACAGCGCCCGATTTTTTCATCGGCGGGATGAAGATCGCCAAAAACATCCCGTAGATCGCAATGCCAAGCGCGGAACGAAGGCCCTCGGGCAAAAGACTGTTTGCCGCCGCGCCTAAGAAAGTCCCCAGTGCCCAGCCGATATACGGTAAGGCAATAAGCCCAAACATATAGCGGCTGCCCACGGAAGCGCTTTGCCCGCTTGCTACGGCGAAAATTTCATCGGTGTTGCCGAACGCGATCCAAAAGCGGTCAAAAAGCCGCACGCTTTTGTGGAGCTTTTGCGAAAGGGAAACGGACATCAGCGCATAGCGCAGATTGATGACCAGTTGTGCGAGCGCCATTTCTGCGTAAGCACCGCCCGAAAGCATCAACGAAAGCCCCGCGAACTGTCCGGCGGAGGTGAGGTTGGTCATGGAGATCGCGACGATGAACGCGGTGGGAAGCCCGCCCGCTGCCGCCATCATGCCAAAGGTGAACGAAACGGACAAATACCCGAGCGCAATGGGTACGCCGTCGCGCAATCCCTTTGCAAATCGGTTTTCACACGCTGCCATGCCTTCCCCTCGCTTTCCTTTCTTAACTTTTGCCGCATTATTGTAGCACGCACCGCCGCAAAGCGCAAGCAGTTTACAGAAACCCGTTTAGGGGGCGGGAACAGGTGCTGCTGCGGCGCACACAGTTATTTCGGTCATATTTTTTGTCGTTTTGTCAAAGAGCCTTTTTCCGGCGGGCAAATCCTGCTATAATTTCCCTACCGGGTAGAAATGCGGTGTTTCGACGAATGAACGAAACATGTCCGGCAATTTGAGGGTTGACATAAAGTGCGTATGTCTGTTGCCCGGCAAAGACGCCGTTTTCGGCGCGGCGGGCAGAGCGCAAGCTCTGTCCGCGTTTTCCGAAAATACGCACAAAAAGCTCCCCTTCGCTTTTTGCGAGGGGGAGTTCTCTTTTTCCCGATTTACGCTTTCTTAGCAGGTTCTTTTTCTTCTTTCTCGGCGTCTTTGTCCTCTTTTTTCTTGTGGAACAAAATCTTATCCACGGGAAAATACAGGAAGAACTGGATCGCACCGCAGACCGCACCGGAAATGGAGATGGCGGCGTTTTCCCCGACATATTCTGTGAAGAAACTGATGAGTGTCGGCGAAAGCCAAGCCGAAAAGCAAATGAGTGCGATCGTAAATACGATATAGATGGGCAGCGTCACCGCGATATTCGCGCTGGAATTAAACGTCTTTTCACGGTTGATGAAGAACGATACGATCTGGGCAATAACGTTGCTGATGTTGGCGGCAAGGAAAATGCCGAGGCCGGTTTCTGCCGTTGACTGGAAAAGACCCCAGTCGAAAGCCCGATGCAGAAACTCGTCCGTCATCGGGAGTTTGATAAGCAAGGGCAGAAACGTTTGAATCACAAACGCACCGAGACTGACAACGATAAACTTTACAAATTGCCACAGGGTCTCGATCCCCTTCCCTTTGCCCGCGGCAGCTTTGTCGATCTGATTTAATTTTCCCATACAATACTCTCCCTATATAAAAATCTTTATTATTTTAGCATGCTGCTCCGCGCCGTGCAAGAGATAAATCAAACAAGATTTTTGAACGCGATTTGTAAATTGTGTCCAAAAAGCCACGACCAAATTGGTAAATGTTTAACAAGCTCGTGTGCATGCTGATCGGATGCCGCATTGCAAAACACGAAAAAAGTCTGTATAATAAACCCGAGAAATTGCAGAAGGCAGGTGGCGCACAATGGATGAGACGTTTTCCAGAGAACGGCTGCTCTTCGGCGATGCGGCAATGCAAAGGCTTTGGCACGCGCATGTTGCAGTGTTCGGTGTGGGCGGTGTGGGCGGCTATGTGTGCGAAGCGCTTGCCCGCAGCGGCGTCGGGCATTTGACGCTTATCGACGGCGATACGGTAAGTGCCAGCAACATCAACCGCCAGATCATCGCGCTGCACTCGACCGTCGGGCAGAAAAAAACCGACGTGATGCGCGCGCGGCTTCTGGATATTTCGCCCGAGATGCAGGTGTCTGTGCGAGACAGCTATTTTAGCCCCGGAAACGCGGATGAATTCGACCTTTCTGCCTTTTCCTATGTGGTGGACGCGATAGACGATGTGCAAGCCAAGGTCGAGCTTGCCGTGCGCTGCGAGCAGTTAGGCGTGCTGCTGATCTCCTCCATGGGCGCGGGCAACAAGCTGCATCCCGAACGCTTCGAGCTTGCCGATATTTATGAAACATCCGTCTGCCCGCTGGCGCGCACTATGCGCGCGGCGCTTCGCAAACGCGGCGTTCGGCGCTTGCGGGTGGTCTATTCCAAAGAGCCGCCCTGCGCGGTGGCCGTACCGCCGGCGGACGGGAGGCGCGTGCCGGGCAGCACGGCGTTTGCACCGCCCGCGGCGGGGCTCATACTTGCGGGCGCAGTCGTGCGCGCACTCGCCGAGATAGAGGAGGAAGCATAATGCAATATCGGGATTTTGGAAAAACAGGGGAACGTGTGTCTGTGCTGGGCTTCGGCTGTATGCGCCTGCCCGTGCGGGAGAATCGGCTGAAAAGCATCGACACGCCTGCGGCTGTCCGCCTTCTGCACGAAGGGATTGACGGCGGCATCAATTATTTTGACACCGCTTTTTTCTATCATCGCGGCAGAAGTGAATCGCTTGTGGGCAAGGCGCTGGAAGGCGGCAAGCGGCAGCAGGTGCTGCTTGCGACGAAATCGCCGTTCGGCGGGTTTAAATTCGGCTTTGAATTTGAAAAAACGCTGGAAACGCAGCTGCGCCGCTTAAAAACGGATTATATCGATATGTATCTGCTCCATGCGGTCAACCTGCGCTCCTGGCAGCAGTCCGCGCTGAAATTCGACTTGCTTACAAAGCTCGAAAAAGCGCGTGAACAGGGGAAGATCCGCTATATCGGCTTCTCGTTTCATGATAGCTTCGATGCGTTTATGACCGTGCTTGACGGCTACGCGCACTGGGATTTCTGCCAGATCCAATACAATTATTTCGACGTGGATTATCAGGCGGGCGAGCGCGGTCTTTGCGAAGCGGCAAAAAGGGGCTTGGGTGTGATTATTATGGAACCGCTGCGCGGCGGCAAGCTTGCTGCCGTGCCGGAAAATGTGCGTGCGGTACTGCCCGACGGCTCGCCCGTGCAGGCGGCGCTGGATTTTGTGTGGGACCGCCCTGAAACGAGCCTGCTGCTCAGCGGCATGAGCAATGAACAGCAGCTGCGCGATAACCTCCGCTTTGCACACGAAAGCCGACCGAACAAGCTGACACAAATGGACAAAGCGAAATTCGCACAGGCGCGGGAGATCCTGCAAAGCGCCGCGCGCGTGAACTGCACGCGCTGTGAATATTGTCTGCCCTGCCCGAAGGGCGTGAAGATCCCCGAGGTGTTCGCGTTATATAATCGCAGCGTCATGGATGCGGACGGCGCGAAAAAAGCATACGGGAAGTTGAAGGGTGACGCGAGAAGCTGTGTGCAGTGCGGCAAATGCGAGACGAAATGCCCGCAGCAGCTGCCCATTCGCAGGCTGCTTGCCGAGGCGCATACGGCGCTCGGCGGCAAAGGGTAAAGGAGGCACGCATGGAAAATCGTTTGCAGCAGCGCCCCGATCCGGTCTTGCAAAACGAACCGTTTGCCATGCGAAATGCTCTTGTGACGGATGCATTTTGGCGTGAGAAAATGCGTCTTGTGTGCAATACGGTGCTGCCGCACCAGTGGAAGCTGTTGAACGATGCGGTGCCGGGGGCGGCAAAAAGCTACTGTATCCACAATTTCCGTGCCGCCGCCGAAGCGACTGTCCGCCGTAAAAACGGGCAGGAGGCTGCGCCGCATTACACGGATCGCGGCTTTGAAGTGCTGCCCGAAGATCCCGATGCGCCGCTGCCCGACCGCTTTTACGGCTTCGTGTTTCAGGACAGCGACCTCTATAAGTGGCTCGAAGCGGTCGCCTATGCGCTGGCGGACGAACCCAACGAAGCGCTGGAGGCGCAGGCGGATGCGGCGATCGACCTTGTCTGCCAAGCACAACAGGCAGATGGGTATTTGGACACCTATTACATCTTGAACGGGCTTGACGGCGCGTTCACAAATCTCAAGGATCACCACGAGCTGTATTGCTTTGGGCATCTTGCCGAAGCTGCTGTGGCGTATGCACAAGTGACAGGTAAAACGAAGCTGCTTGAAGCGACCTGCCGCTGGGCGGATCTTTTGGATGCGCGTTTTTCGGATTCTCCCGACGGCTGCCAAGGCTACCCCGGGCACCCGGAAACGGAATTGGCGCTGTTCCGGCTGTTTGCGGCAACAGGCTGCGCGCGTTACCGTGATTTGGCGCTGCGCTTTTTAAACCGCCGCGGGCAGCGGCCGTATTATTTTGACAAAGAACGCGGCTGTACGCCTGCCGCGCCTGAGGAACCGCGCTATATCTATTATCAGGCGCACCTGCCTGTGCGCGAACAGCACGAGGCGGTGGGACACGCCGTGCGGGCGATGTACCTGTACTGCGGCATGGCGGACGCGGCGCGCCTGACGGGGGACGAGATGCTGTTGCGAGCCTGCCGTGCGCTTTTTGAGGACATCACGACGCGCAAAATGTATGTGACGGGCGGCGTGGGCAGCACCGCCGACGGCGAAGCGTTCACCTTTGCCTACGACTTGCCGAACGATACCGCCTATGCCGAGACCTGTGCGGCGGCGGGGCTTTTGTTCTTTGCGCGCCGCATGCTGCAAATCGAACCGCGCGCCGCATACGCCGACGTGATGGAGCGCGTACTCTACAATGGATTGCTTTCAGGAATGTCGGCGGACGGCAAGCGGTTCTTCTATGTAAATCCCTTAGAGGTCGATCCCGCCGCCTGCGCGGGCGATCCGCGCAAGCGCCATGTGCACCCTGCGCGGCAGGCGTGGTTCGGCTGCGCGTGCTGCCCGCCGAATCTGGCGCGCGTGATCGGCTCTGTGGGGCAGTATGCATGGACAAAGACACAGGACACGCTGTTTGTGCATCTGCACATCGGCGGCGAGGTGCTGCTGCAAACGCGAAGCGGAAAATCACAGGTTCTTATGAAATCTGAACTTCCATGGAAAGGCAATTTTTCCGTGCACTTTCCGGACGGCTGCGGCGACATTTTTACGCTGGCGGTACGCATCCCCGCGTGGTGTGCGGGGCAATATACGGTAGAGGGCGCAGAAAACGCAAAACGGTGGGCGTGCGGCGGCTATTTGTATCTGCAAAAGGCATGGAATACGCAGGATGTCCTGCACTTTAACTTTGCTTTGCATCCGCAGTTCGTGCGGGCGGACGCCCGCGTGCGGGAAAACATCGGCAAGGTCGCGCTTGTGCGCGGCCCGCTGGTCTATTGCATGGAGGAAGCGGATAACGGGAAAGATTTGCATTTGTGTGCGCTGGATACCGCCGCCGAGGTCGATGTTTCGTGGGAGATACTTTTGCCGCATACGCGCGTACCGGTTCTGACAGCGTCCGGCTTCCGCATATATTACCCGGAAGCAGCCCCACCGTTGTATGCGTCCGCCGTACCGCCGAAGCGGGAAAAAGTGCGGTTCCGATTTATCCCGTACTACCTGTGGGCGAACCGAACGGCGGGGGAGATGCAGGTTTGGACGCGCGCCGAGGGGGAGTCGGCCTTTGCGGGTGAAAAAAAGTGTTGACAAGCCGTTCCCTTTATATTATAATAACAAAGCCGCCGAAAAGGCGGTAAGTTTGGCGGCATAGCTTAGTTGGCTAGAGCGTCCGGTTCATACCCGGAAGGTCACAGGTTCAAGTCCCGTTGCCGCTACCAAACCGCGGCGGCATTTTCGTGCCGCCGCGCATACGGCCCGGTGGTCAAGCGGTTAAGACACCGCCCTTTCACGGCGGTAACACGAGTTCGATTCTCGTCCGGGTCACCAAAAACAGCGCACAGTCAAAAACTGTGCGCTGTTTGCTTTGTATGCTTTATCCAAAATCAAACCCCCGCACGCGGACAGCGTACGGGGGCGAATTTACAGTCGCGGGTTATGCCTGCTGCTCCTTGAGCTTTGCAAAGCACTCGCTGCAATACACCGGACGGTCGTCACGGGGCTGGAAGGGCACCTTCGCCTCGCCGCCGCACGCCGCGCACGTCGCGGTGAACATTTCCCGTTCTCCCCTTGCCGCGTTCTTTCTCGCGTCCCGGCACGCCTTGCAGCGCTGGGGCTCGTTCACAAAGCCTTTCTCCGCGTAGAACTCCTGCTCGCCGGCGGTGAAAACGAACTCGTTCCCGCATTCTTTGCAAACAATGGTCTTGTCTTCGTACATGTTGCTACCTCGCTTGATAAAAATTTTTACTTACCCCAAGCGGACTTGCACCGCCGCATAGTGTCAATGCTCTCCTTGCCGAGAAAGGGCATATTGTTGGATAAATGCCGCGGCTACCCCCGCAGCTTGTGCCGAACCCTTTGAAGCGCATTGTCAACGGATTTGGGCGTGGTGCCGGTTTTTTCTGCAATTTCCTTGTAGGAAAAACCGTTGAGAAACAGACGAAGCACGGTTTGCTCGGCAGGCGACAGACGCGTGGAAACGCTGTGCAGCAGCTTTTCGCACTCGTCGCGCAGCAGCTGCTGTTCTTCGGGACTTTGCGCCGCGTCGGGAAGAAAGCGGTCGTCGAACGGGACGAACTGCGCCGTCTGCGCGCCGCCGGTGCTTTTGCGCAAAGCGGAGACGATGCGGTTGTTCACACAAACGGACGCATACGTCCGAAAGGAAGCACCGCCGTCTTCCGAAAAGGTGCGCACCGCCGCAAGCAGCCCTAACATCCCTTCCTGAAACAGGTCGTCGCCGTCAAGCAAAAGGCTTTTGTATTTTGCCGCAAGGCCTCGTACAAGGGGCATCATCTCCGCCGCAAGGCGGGAAAGCGCCGCTTCATCCCCCTGCTGCGCAGCCAAAGCCAGCGCCGAAAGGCAGTCGGAGGACTTGTCCGAAGCTTTTGCCAAGCACGTCACCTCGCAGGCGCAAAATACAAATTCCAATGAACCGTTGGTTCAATCGTACAAATTAGATTGTACCATAATTACAGATTTTGTCAACTAAAATTTTGTATAATGTGCATAGGCGACAGAATCTGTCAAAATACAGCGTCAATATACGCCGAAGAGCGACAAAAGCACCGTGAGCGTACCGCTTGCCATGAGCACGACGAGCAGTACGCAAATCACACGGATCGCGGTTTTTCGATTAAACATAAACGGTCACCCTTTTATGCCGAGCAGTGCTTCCATAGCTTCCCCGATCGTCTGCGCCTTTTCTTCGGCGGCCTCTTCGGACTCGGCGACAGCCGTGATATAGACCTTGATTTTCGGCTCTGTGCCGGACGGGCGCACGATCACGCCGTCTGAGCCGTCGAGCCGATAGCTTAATACATTGGAGCGCGGCAGTTCGATGGCAGTCTGCGCGCCGTTCTCGGTATCGGTGGTCAGGCGGGTCTGATAATCGGAAATTCTGTGCACCGTTTCCCCGGCGATCACCTTCGGCGGGTTTTGCCGCAGGGTTTCCATCATATTGCGCATGGTCTCCATGCCCGCCGCGCCCTCAAAGCCGAAGTTGAGCACGGTGTTGCAATACATTCCGTAGCGCCGATAAAGGCTCTGCATAAAGTCATACAGACTCATGCCCTTCGCCTTGTAGTACGCCGCCATTTCGCAGATGAGCATTGAGGCGACCACCGCGTCCTTGTCGCGCGCATGCGTGCCGCGCAGATAGCCGTAGGATTCCTCCATGCCGAGCACGAAGCGATCTGCTTCGCCTGCCGCTTCGAGCTTCGTGACAAGCTCGCCGATATACTTAAAGCCTGTGAGCAGATCGGCGGTTTCGGCGCCGTAATGTGCGGCGATCTGCGCGATCAGGCGCGAGGTCACGATGGTTTTCACGACGATCGGCTTTTCGGGCAGCTTCCCTTGCTCTTGCAGCGCGGAAAGGACGTATTCGGTCAGCATAGCGCCGACCTCGTTGCCCGTCATCAGCTTGTATTCGTCCCCGTCGCGCACCGCGATACCCACACGGTCGCAGTCGGGGTCGGTCGCCAAAAGCAGATCTGCCTTTTTCGTTTCGGAAAGCGCAATGGCGCATTCAAATGCCTGCCGGATCTCCGGGTTCGGGTACGGGCAGGTTGGGAAATTCCCGTCAGGATATTCCTGCTCGGGCACAACGGTCACATCACGGATTCCGATACGCTTGAGGATCTCGCGCACGGGCTTGTTGCCGGTGCCGTTTAAGGGCGTATAAATAACGGAAAGATCCGTATTCGCCGCCGCGTCGGGATTGACCTGCGCACGAAGCACCGCTTCGTAAAAGCCCTCGAATATCTCTTGCCCGATGTAGGAGATCATCCCCTTTTCGAGCGCCTCGTCAAAGTCCATGGTCTTTACGCCGTCAAATATATCGACCTTTTGAATAAAGCCGTAGGTCTTTGCCGCCGCCTCGTCGGTCATCTGATAGCCGTTGGGGTCGTAGCACTTGTAGCCATTATACTTCGAGGGGTTGTGGCTCGCGGTGAGAATGATCCCGGAGCTGCAGTGCAAGGTGCGCACCGCGTAGGAAAGCATGGGCGTGGGGACGAGCTCAGGGTAAAGGTAGACCTTTACGCCGTTTGCCGCAAGCACGCACGCCGCCGAACGTGCAAACACATCGGATTTGATGCGCGAATCGTAGGCAATGGCGATGGTGGGTTCTTCGAAATCTGCGTTGAGATAGTCCGCAAGCCCCTGCGTCGCCTGGTTGACGGTATAGACGTTCATACGGTTCGTGCCCGCGCCGATCACGCCGCGAAGCCCCGCCGTGCCGAATTCGAGATTTTTGTAGAAACGGTCGAGGATCTCCTCTTCGTTTCCCTTGACCGCTTCCAGTTCCGGCAGCAGATCCTTGTCCGCCGTCGCCTTTTCACACCAAAGGTCGTAAAGCGCATGGATATCGTTCATGGAAAAGCCTCCTAAAACTTTCCGATATTGATTTCAGTATACTATATTTCCCAAAAGAACGCAAATAAAATCTGTCGAAAGGGCTTGGGGGATTCGTTGCACAGTTCGGCAAAATATGCTATGATAATTTTGAAAAGATACAAGAGGGGGCGGCTGTTTTGTTCGCAAGTGTCAACAGCGTCGGGCTGTTTGGGTTGGAGGCATACATCGTGGCGGTGGAAGCGGATCTTTCCGCCGGCTTACCGCGCTTTGATATGGTGGGGCTTCCGGACGCGGCGGTTAGTGAGAGCCGCGAGCGCGTGCGCGCCGCCATCCACAACAGCGGTTTGGAGTTTCCCGTTTCGCGCATCACCATCAACCTCGCGCCGGCGGACATTCGCAAGGAGGGCCCCGTTTACGACCTGCCCGTACTCATCGCCCTGCTCAAGGCGACAGGGCAGCTTTCCTGCGATACGGACTCGCGCGCCTTTGTCGGCGAGCTTTCATTAAACGGCGAGGTGCGGCACATCAACGGCGTGCTGCCGATGGTGATTGAGGCGCGCCGCGCGGGGCTTCGGGAGATCTACATTCCGCACGCAAACCTTGCCGAAGGCGCGGTGGTCGAGGGGATCGCGGTGTACCCCGTTAAGGCTGTGTCCGAGCTGCTTCGGCACTTGCGCGGGGAAGAATCCATCGAGCCCGTGACCGCCAAGGACTACACGGAATATACCCTCCCGCCCGACCTGCCCGATTTCGCGGACGTCAAAGGGCAGCACGAGGCGAAGCGGGCGCTGGAGGTCGCTGCCGCAGGCGGGCATAATGTGATGATGATCGGCCCGCCGGGTTCGGGCAAAAGCATGCTTGCCAAGCGAATTCCGTCGATTTTACCCGACATGACCTTTGAAGAGGCGCTGGAGACGACGAATATCTATTCCGTGGCGGGCGTGCTGCCGCGGGATGTTTCCTTAATGAAAGCGCGCCCGTTCCGCGCGCCGCACCATACCGTTTCGCCCGCCGGCCTTTCGGGCGGCGGCACCGTGCCGCATCCGGGCGAGATCTCCTTAGCGCACAACGGCGTGCTGTTTTTAGACGAACTGCCCGAGTTTTCACGCACGGCGATGGAGATCATGCGCCAGCCCATTGAGGACGGCAAGATCACGATCGCGCGCGTGGCGGCGACATTTTCCTACCCCTGCTCGGTGATGCTGGTGTGTGCCATGAACCCGTGCCCCTGCGGGTTTTACGGGCACCCCACGCGCAAATGCACCTGCCCCGCCGGTACGCCGCAGCGCTATCTTTCGCGCGTGTCAGGGCCGCTGTTGGATCGGCTCGATATCCACATTGAAGTGCCGCCCGTGGACTTCGACGACCTTTCCAAAACGGCGGAAGAAGAGCCCTCCGCTGCGATCAAAGCACGCGTAGACAAGGCGCGCACAGTTCAGCGCGAGCGCTTTGCCGGGACGGGGATTTCCTGCAACGCTAAAATGGACGCCGCCATGACGCGTAAATTCTGTGCACCTACGCCTGCGGCGGCAGAACTTTTAAAGCAGGTGTTTGAACGTCTCGGCCTTTCGGCGCGGGCGTATGATAAGATTTTGCGTGTCGCACGCACCATCGCAGACCTTGCGGGGGATGAACAGGTAGATGTCCCGCATGTTGCCGAAGCGGTGCAGTACCGCAGCCTTGACCGTAAATTCTGGAAAGCTTAACGTATACAAGTACAGCCCCGCACGCCGTTCTGCGTGCGGGGCTGCGTTTTTGGGCTTTTAATATGCGATTTCGATCTCTGCCGTTTGCGGTGCGCTCTCATTGCCGTAAGTGTCCGCAGCATACAGCGCGACGGTATACGTCCCGGCAGGCAGCGCGGTCGCATACTTTTCAGCCGGCAGCGTAAAGCGCATGGTATCGCTGCGCTGTGCAGCCGGAAGCGCATAGTCGGAAATCAGCGTCAGGCTGTCATAGGTCGTTTCCCCAAAGGTAAACGTCACAGGACTGCCGTTTTGTGTAAACACCGCACGGTAGCTTTGCACCGCGTCCTCGTGCAGCGCCGCAGGGAAGGTGATCCGGCAGCCGCGCACCTCGGCGCCCTCGTCGTCTGTGAACGACACGCCCTCAGCCGAAACGGAGAATCCGTCCGCCCAGGTCGGCGCCGCCGAAGTTTGCGCACGCGCCTCGGTGTAACGGAATTCGTCTTTATTCATGGGCAGGTCGATCACCCACGGCGCCTTTTGCGCTTCGCCGGTCAATACGCTGTACCGCTGGATGGAAAGCTGCGCTCCGTCCACACTGAGGATCATGACCATGGGGTTGTTTTCGATAAATGCGCCGTCGTCATGCACGACCGCGTTTTCGGTTTCGGGCAAAGTCGTGTAAGACACGGACTGCGTGTTGATCGCCGTGTAATCGCCCTGCCAGATCGCGCGTTCATCCATCAAAGGCGCATGGCTGTGCGCCCCGATGGAGACCACCTGCGGGTATTCGCGGTACAGCGCGTCTAAATTTTGGAACGTGTTGTCCTCGCTCATGGCGACGGTGTTTTCCGGGCTGAAGTGCGTCATGACAAACACGGGAAGCGCGGGGTCGTCCGCCACGGCAGCTTCGATTTGCTCCCGCATCCACATAAGCAGCTCGTCATCATATGATGTGCTGTCCATATCGCCGCTTTTCGGGCTTGCGGCGATAAAGTGGTAACCGTTCACGACGGTGTGCGTCCACGGGGACTGCGAGTAGGTGTATTCGCAAAAGCGCGACTGCATGACACGCGTGAAGGGGATCTCCCAGCAATCCACGAACATCGGCAGCCAATAGTCGTGGTTGCCCATGATGCTGCAGAGCACAATCGATTCGCGCTCGGCTTCCGAGTATACGCTGTCAAAGATCCGCTTTTGGTTTTGATATGCCTCTTCGGTGGCGGTATCCGTAAAATCCCCGGCGTTGAGGATCACGTTTACGCCCTGTGCTTTGAACAGCTCCAGCGCCTTTTGATAATGCATGTCATAGGTCTCGCCCTGTCCCTCGGGTGTGAGCTGCAAATCACTTAAAATGCCGATCCGTAAAACGCCGTCACTTGTGTCCGCCTGCCGCTGTACGGTTTCGGCGGGGGAAAGTCCCGTCATCAGGTAAAACACCGTTCCGCCCAAAGCGACCAGAACGATCAAAACGACGCACAGAACGATTTTCCAAGCCTTTCTCTTTTTCATAAAAATCTCCGTCTCCCATTTGCCCGTCTGCGGCGGGCGATCATCTTACGCATTATTTTAGCATACTGGGCGCGGCGGAGAAATGGGAAAACTGTCAAATTTGTGCGGCAAAACTTTGGAGAAAGCTACAAATCAAGGTGCAAAAGAAAACGGCGCGCCCATATTGCATGTTGGGTACGCCGTTTGTATCGGTATTGTTTTGATCCCGTTACGACGCAAGAAATTCCGCGTCGATCACGCCGCTTACAAATTCCTCAATGTAAGAGACGCTGAAATCCGACTGCTTGATGCGCGATGCCTGCCGTTTGGCGAGTGCGTCCGTATATTCGGACAGCGGGTAGATCTGCACGTCGTGCGAGCCGTTGACATAGTGCGTGACAATGGTCTCAAATTTTACGTTGCCTACTGTGACCGAACCGTTTTGCGGGTCGATCGTCATGTCGTAGTGCAGCATCCCGCCGATCACACGCGCGGCGGTATTCTGCTGGGAAATGAAGTTGCCCAACGAATAGGCGACCAGCGTGCGCGAGCCGTCGTCGTTTTCGATCCATTCCACGGGCTGCAAGACATGCGGGTGGTGCCCGATGATCACGTCCGCGCCCCAGGACGCCATTTGTGCCGCAAGGTTGCGCTGGTCCTGTGAGGGCGTGGTGGTGTATTCGCTGCCCCAGTGGACATTGACGAGCACCGCGTCACAGGCCGCAGCCGTCGCCTTGATCTTTTGCTCAATGGCGTCCGTCTCCGAGGTGTAAAGGATCTCCAGCTCGCTGCTTTCGGGCAGTGACAGGCCGTTTGTATACTGCGTGATGCCCACAAGTCCGATCTTCATGCCGTCGCGCTCGATGTATTCGACCTCGGCAAGCTCGTCGGCATTCCGATACGCGCCCGTGCGCACAACGCCTTCCTGACTGTCCCAAAAATCCATGGATTCCGTAAGACCTTTTGCAGTCTTGTCCAGCATATGGTTGTTCGCCATATTCACCACATCAAAGCCGATCTCCCGTACTTCCTGCCCCAATTCCGCGGGGGAATTGAACAGCGGATAGCCGGACGGGTCATAGCTTTCTGCGACGGGTGTTTCCTGATTGATGGTGGCGATGTCTGCCGCCGCGATCGTGTCGGCGATGCGCTCGTAGCAGAACGTGAAATCATAGCCGTTCCCGTCCGCGCGGCGGTTGGCCTGCTTATAAATCCCGTCGTGGATCAGGTTGTCCCCGACCGACAAAAAGGAAAGCGTGACAGGTTGTGCGGCTGCGGTAGTGCTTTCCGGCGCCTGCGTCTGGGCGACCGTCGCCCCGGCGGGCACGGCGTCCGGCTGCCTGCCGTTGATCACGGTATTGCCTACGGCGACGGCGCCGACGATCAGCACCACCGCAACAATGACGGATAAAAATACTTTTACGCTCTTATTGCTCATAACTTCCCCTTGCATTTTTCCGCTTATTTATCGGGATACAGCTCTTTATAGCGCTCAATGGCATCCTCAATGATCTCAATCGCCGTTGCGGCGCCCTTGGCTTCGTCGATCACGGTCTTTTTACGCTCCAGCATTTTGTAGACCGAGAAAAAATGCGTCATTTCATCAAAAACATGTGCGGGCAGCTGGGAGATGTCCGTGTAGCCATTATAGGTCGGGTCGCCGACGGGGATGGCGATGATCTTGTCGTCCGGGTCGTCGTTGTCGAGCATCGTGATGACGCCGATCGGGCAGCAGGTCACAAGTGTCATCGGGACGATCTTTTCCGAGCACAGTACCAGCACGTCAAGCGGGTCGTTGTCCAGCGCATAGGTACGCGGGATCAGCCCGTAGTTCGCGGGGTAGTGCGTCGAGGTGTGCAGCACGCGGTCGAGCCGCAAAATTCCGGTCTCCTTGTCGAGTTCATATTTCATCTTGCTGCCCTTGCTGATCTCGATGACCGCGTCGAAGGAATGGCTGCTGATGCGTTCGGGGGCGATGTCATGCCAAATATTCATTTGCGTACTCCTTTATACTCCTCGATCAACAACTTGCGGATCTCCCACAGCTTTGCGGAAAGATCTACATAGTATTTGTGCGGGTTTTCAAATCGTTTGACCTCATCCCAAAGGGTGTCCACCTGCTCCGAGCAGTATTCGCGGATCTCGGCGGGCGTGGGGGAGTCGTATACACATTCGCCCTTTTTGAAGATCTGAACGAGCAGCGGGCGCGCGACGTAGTTTTCGATCTCCTTGCGCTTCCAGGTGTAGTCGGGGTCAAATAACTCATAGGGCTTGGAGTCGTCAAGCTCCTCGCTGTCGGTGGTCAGAACGTCGGCGATCGCCTTGCCCGAATCCATGTCAAACAGGCGGTAGACGTTTTTCGAGGAGGGGATGGTGATCTTGTGCACGTTTTCCGAAAGATTGATCTTCGGGACAATGCGGCCGTCCGGCTGTTCGACCGCGCACAGCTTGTAGACTCCGCCGAACAGCGGCGACGAGGCGGAGGTGATCAGTCGCTCGCCGACGATGAAGCAGTCTACCTTCGCCCCCTGCGCGAGCATGTCCGAAATAATGTGCTCGTCAAGGGAGTTGGAGGCGAGGATGCCGCAGTCGGGGAAGCCCGCTTCATCGAGCATCTTGCGCACGCGCTTGGAAAGGTAGGGGATATCGCCCGAGTCGATGCGCACGCTTTTCGGGCGTCGGCCCAAGGGAAGCAGCACGTCGTTGAACGCGCGGATCGCATTCGGTACGCCCGAACGCAGCGTGTCGTAGGTGTCCACCACAAAGGTGCAGTCGTCGGGATAACGCCGCGCATACGCGCAGAACGCCTCATATTCGGAATCAAACATCTGCACCCAGCTGTGGATCATGGTTTGCAGCACGGGAATACCGAATTTCCGTGCGGGCAGTACGCCCGAGGTCGCCGTGCAGCCGCCGATATACGCCGCGCGCGCACCGTAGACCGCTTCGTCAAAGCCCTGCGCGCGCCGCGTGCCGAATTCCGCGACCGCCGTGCCGCGTGCCGCCCGCACCAGGCGGTTTGCCTTGGTGGCAATGAGGCTTTGCTGGTTGATGCACAGCAGCAGCGCCGTTTCGATCATCTGCGCCTGCACCACGGGCCCGCGCACCTTCACGATGGGTTCATTCGGGAAGATCGGGGTGCCTTCGGGGATCGCCCATACGTCGCAGGCAAACCGGAAATCCCGCAGATAGTCGAGAAACGGCTCCGAAATGCCCTGCGTCCGCAGGAATTGGAGATCCTCTTCGGAAAAATGCAGGTTTTGCAGGTGCTCGATCACCTGCTGCAAGCCCGCCATAATGGCAAAGCCGCCGTTGTCGGGAACGCGGCGGAAAAACAGGTCGAAGCAGGCAATCGTCTCGCCCAAACCGCAGGCATAGTACCCGTCTGCCATGGCAAATTCGTAAAGCTCCGTAAGCACAGCCGACCGCGTGCTGCTTTTTTCAGACGCACCCATGCGCGCACCTCCTTGTTTGTCTGCTTCATTGTAGCACACTTTCTGCCTTTGCGCAATGCGAAATCCGTCGTGCGCGCGTCGAAAAGGGGCGTTGCAATTCACACAGCGACTCGGTATAATATAAAAGGAATTTGTGTAAGGAGAGTGTGTTATGGAATCTTTTTTCGATTTGGAACGCCGCCGGCAAAGCTGCCGCCGGTTCTCACCGCGCGAAGTAGAGCATGAAACGTTAGAACAGCTTGCCGAGGCGGTCAGGCTTTCCCCATCTGCGTGCAATTCACAGCCGTGGCACATCATCTTTGCAACGGGCGAGACAGCAAAAGCGGTGCGCGCGGGCGTGCAGGTGGACGGCAGCAATCCCTTTGCCGAGGGCTGTCCCGCGTTTGCGGTGCTCGTAGAAGAGCCCGCCGTGTTAAAGCCCGCTGTGGCGGAAAAATTCGGCAGCCGGGCGTTTGCGCAGATCGACCTCGGCATCGCGACGGCGCACTACTGCCTTGCCGCTACGGACTTGGGGCTTTCGACCTGTGTGCTCGGCTGGATCGACGAAGCGGCGCTGCAAACGGCGCTTGGCGTTTCACCGGAACGGCGTATCCGGCTGGTGATCGCTACGGGCTACGCCGAAGCGGGCGCGAAGATCCGCGAAAAAACGCGCAAACCGCTTTCTGAGATCGCGGAATTTCGGGATTGAGCACGATGGAACATTTCCCGCTTCTGCTTGCCTCTGCGGCTCTGCTGTTTTTGGCGGCTTCCTATCGCTTTCGGTGGTACGAAACGCCGTATACTTCAAAAAAACGGGCGCACAACCTGCTGGTGGTCGGCTGTGCGCTGTGCTGTCTTGCGCCGTGCATCGCCGTTTTCTGCACACTGCCGCACGAAAACATCGCCTATCCGTTCGAGGGGCTTTTGGAAAATCAGAACGCCTACGAGCAGCAGTTTGACGCATTTTTAAAAAGGCAGATCGCACTGGATTTCGCCCCCGATGAACGGATCCTGTCGCTCGAAAATCCTTATATCTGGGATACGCGCACCGAAACGGGCGCGTGGTACCCGTGGGACCGCGTACTGTATGACGGGCAGTACTATTCGTATTTCGGCATCGCGCCGATCCTCACGATCTATTTTCCGTGGTATTTTATTACGGGAACGCTGCCCGCCGCCGGGACGGTTTGCTTCATCCTGTGCATGGTCGGGATTCTCGCGGCAGCGGCGCTGCTCGTCGTCCTTGTGCGGCGGTTCGTGCCGAACGCGACGCTTTCGCTTCTTTGCCTCGGCATTTTCGCCGTATCGTTCGGCAGCCTGATGTTCATAGTGCAGGCTTCGGCGGACATGTATTACATTGCCGTGCAAAGCGGGATGACCAATCTTATACTGTTCCTGCTGTTTACGGTCCTCGGCTGCGGGAAAAACGGGAAAACGCCCCGACGCGTCGTGTGCCTGTTCCTTGCGGCGGTATTTTTGGTGCTGACTGCCCTGTCGCGCCCGAATCTTTTGCTGTTTGCTTTGGTGAGTGTGCCGCTGTTCCTCTCCATGCTGACCGAAAAGACCGTCCGCCCGTCCCGACGCGCTGTAAAGCTGTTGAGCTTTATCGTTCCGACTCTGCTCGGCGCGGCATTCGTGATGTGGTATAACTATGTCCGCTTTGACTCTGTGTTCGAATTCGGCGCGCGCTATCAGCTGACCGTCGCCGATGTGTCCACCTATTCGGTTTCCCTCGCGCTGCTGCTGCCGTCGATCTACTGCTACTTCCTGCAAATGCCCATAGTACAAGGGAAATTCCCGTATTTGGTGCTGACGTATGAACCGATCCAAAGCTATGGCGGGTACCTGTATACCACCTGGATGATGGGCGCGTTCGCTATGCCGTCGCTAAGCGGGATCCTCCTGTCACCGATCGCGCGCAGACGCGGTGGGAAAAAGGACAATGTAAAGCTGTTTACCTTTATACTTGCAGCATTCTGCTGCTTCCTGCTCGCCTTTGTGGATATCTGCTTTGCGGGGGTCTGTATTCGGTATTTGGCGGATATTACCGCCGTTGCCGCCGTATTTTCCACCGCGCTTTGGTTCGACCTCGATACGCGCGCCGCGTCGCTTTCGCACGGCAAACGGTTTGCGGTGTATGCGGTCATTTCCGTCCTGCTGTTTGCGACGATCCTTGTCGGCACGCTGCTGATCTTTGAAAACGAGCGACGGTATCTTTTGCAGCCGACCGTATAAAATCAAATCCCTTCGTGAAAATTAAAGCGGGACTCTTTTAAGAGCCGCCGCTTGTTTTTTGCTTGCTTGGCCTTGAGAGAAATATGCTTTAAAAAGGCACCTATAAAAAGCAACCCTCTTATCCGGAATTTCAATCGGAAAAGAGGGGTCGATGTATTCAATCATTATAAAACGAAAAAGCTTTTTCGTAGAGCGTTCTTGTCTGGGTTTCGTCTCCCCACGACAAAGCATCATCTGCATAGCACAACGTCCAAAACGGCTCTGCTTGCGCAAGCTTGGAAGGAATATCGTGCCACAGCAGAACACAGCGTTTCCCAAAATCCGCAATGCTAAAAGTGTTAGCATTATGGACGCTTCTTAATCCGGCGAACAGGCGCTTTCCAAATGTATCTGCGTTTATTCCGGCACAGGAATCGCCCCAATAGCGCATAAAGCATCCCTTTGTGCCGCGAAAATCATGCGAGCATGCTTCCAGTTCTAATAAAAAACTGTTGTTGGGATCATTTAGGAAGGTTTCGTTTAGCAATGCTTCGTATCGCTCTTCAGAGTTAAATCCGTGGAGCCCTAAAAGGAACTCTGCATACAATTCTTCCATCATGTTATGTTCGCTATCTTCCTTGTGAGAATAAGAAATAGGGTACCATTTAATGATTAGGATAGGATGCAGGTAGGATTATTCCGCCGGCTGCATATGCACAAAGTCGGAGGACTCTTTTTCGTCGAGCGACACCCACTCGGGCTTTTGCACCATGATGCGCACCGCGTGCTTTAAGGTGGTGGCTTCCACCTCCGTTTGATTGCCGCCGAACTCGCCGTCGAGCGTGAACGGCGTAGGCGTATCGAACATGAACTTAATGTGCTTGCAGTGGCGAATTGTCACGAGCTTGTTGTCTGCCACGGTCTTGCTGGCCATGGAGTTGGCAAGCGACAGGATCTCGGCGGGGTTTTTGAACATCTCCACGAGCACCAGCTCGTGCAGCCCGTCGTCAAATTCCACGCCCATATTGTGCAGCACCGGCATCCCGCCGACGCCGTAGGAATTGGACGCCGCGCCGTAAAAATAGTCGCCCTCGAAAAATTCCCCGTCCGCCTCCACGCGCGCGTGGTACGGCTTCATGTGGAAGAAGTCGTGCACCGCCTGCAAATAGTAGGCGTTTTTGCCGAGGACGTTTTTTGCCTTCTGATTCGCGGAATACGAGATCGCCGTGAAGTTGCCGAACGCCGCAACATAAATGAAGAATTCATCGCCGAACTTCCCGATGTCCATGGGCTTCGGTTCGCCGTTGATGATCGCCTCCACCGCCGCGAATACGTCGGTCGGGATCTCCAAAGAATGCGCAAAGTCGTTGGTCGAGCCCATCGGCAGATACCCGACGGGGATATCCGTCCCAAGGCTCATAATGCCGCAGATCGTCTCTTTGAGCGTACCGTCGCCGCCGCAGCAGACCACGATGTCAAATTCCCGCCCGCGGGTGCGCACGATCTCATAGGCATTTTTGTTGACCTGCGTGCAGCAGGCGGTCACGCTGTACCCTGCCTGATCAAAACGGTTGATGATCCGCATCATGTATTGCTTCGCCAGCTTCTTCCCCGAAACGGGGTTGACTACCAGCAGCATTTTCTGCTTGTTTTCTTCCGCCATCTCCGTCACCTCAAAAACCCTCGGTTAAAAATGCAGCTTTTCGCCCACGTACGCCGCAAGGGAATCAATCGGAATACGCACCTGCTCCATCGTATCGCGGTCGCGCACCGTTACGCTCCGGTCCTCGCCGCTTTCAAAGTCATAGGTGATGCAAAGCGGCGTGCCGATCTCATCCTGCCGGCGGTAACGCTTGCCGATGGAACCCGTCTCGTCGAAATCGACCATGAATTCCTTTTGCAGCCGTTCGTAAATAGGCATTGCTTCAGCAGAGAGCTTCTTGGAAAGGGGCAGCACCGCCGCCTTGTATGGCGCGACAACGGGATTTAAGTGTAGCACCACGCGCGTGTCGTTCTTTTCGGCGTCGAGCACTTCTTCGTCATACGCTTCGCACAACAGCGCGAGCACGGTGCGATCCAACCCATAGGTGGACTCGATGATATAGGGGATAAAGCGCTCGTTCGTCTCGGGATCAAGATATTCCATCTTCTGCCCGCTGTATTCCTGGTGGCGCTTCAAATCGAAGTCCGTGCGGTTGTGCGTGCCGTTGATCTCGCCCCAGCCGAACGGGAACAGGAATTCGATGTCGCACGCGGCTTTTGCGTAGTGCGCGAGCTTTTCATGGTCGTGGAAGCGCAGGTGTTCGGGCGCAATGCCGAGATCCTCAAAATATTTCCGGCCGTAAGCCTTGAAATATTCGTACAGCTCGGCGTCCGAGCCCTCTTTGCAGAAGGTCTGGAATTCCATCTGCTCAAATTCGATGGTGCGGAACGTGAAGTTGCCGGGCGTGATCTCGTTGCGGAACGCCTTGCCGATCTGCCCGATGGAAAACGGGAGTTTAGCACGCATGCTGCGCTGGACGTTCAGATAGTTCACATATTCACCCTGCGCGTTTTCGGGGCGCAGGTAGATGATGCTTTTTGCATCATTCGTCACGCCGCGGAAGGTCTGAAACATCAGGTTGAATTCGCGGATGGGCGTAAAATTGTGCTTGCCGCAGTGCGGGCAGGGGATGGAGTGCGCCTTGATGAACTCGAACATCTCCTCTTTGGTCATACCGTCCGCGTGCGCATTCGGGTCAAAGTCGTCGATCAGATTATCCGCACGGTGGCGCATTTTGCATTCCTTGCAGTCCAAAAGCGGGTCGGAAAAGCTCGCAACATGACCGCTTGCCTCCCACACGCGCGGGTGCATGAGAATGTCCGCGTCCACCTCATAGCTGTTTTTGCGCTCTTGGATGAAGCGCTTGCGCCAGGTATCCTTGACGTTATTTTTCATGCGCGCGCCCAAAGGGCCGTAATCCCAAGTGTTCGCAAGGCCGCCGTAAATTTCGCTGCCCGCGAAGATGAAGCCCCTGTTTTTGCACAGCGCTACGATTTTTTCCATGGTTTTTTCGGTATTGCTCAGCATAAGAACCGTCCTTTATCCCTTTCGGACGAAAGGTTTCTGAAAGATAATTCTATCCCATAAAAAATATACTGTCAAGGAAAATCCCAACATTTTGACAAGTTTTCAATTTCTGTCGATTGGCACAGTGCACTGCTCGGATCGCCTTATACATCCGGCTGTAAAAAAAGAAAAAGGGAAAAAGATAAAATTTACGGTTGACATTTCCGCAAAGCAGGGGTATAATCTGTATTGCTGTTTGGGCCCGTAGCTCAGCTGGGAGAGCGTACGGTTCGCATCCGTAAGGTCGAGAGTTCGATCCTCTTCGGGTCCACCAAAAAGAAACGACAATTTTCGCAAGAGAATTGTCGTTTCTTTTTGTGCTTTTCACTTTCCGCTATGTACTATTCACTTTTCTCTAAAATTGTCGTTTCCGGAGAAAAGTGAAAAGAGAATAGTGAAAAAATCGGGGGCTTTGCTGCGCAAGCGATTGAATAAAAAGACGAACCGTTATATAATCTGTATGGTGATGTAAATGAACAGCCCCTTGCTTAACAAATCCTTGGATTTTGCCACGGAAATCGTTTTGTTCTATGAAACATACACCAAAACCAGAAAAGATACCACACTTGCAAAACAACTGCTTCGCTCGGCGCCAATAGCAATGCGGCGATTATGATGCTTTTGACGATGCCGAATAGCTGATAAACTTTATCCAAACGGGCATAAGGCGATACTGCAGCACACGGAATGAAACCGAATTGCGCAATCCGTTTCGCACGGGAAAGGAACTAGACTAGCCATGACCACAGCCGAATACAAAAAAATCGAAGCCTATATGCACGACTGCATGATGGAGAGCGCGCACGACCGTGAACACGTGTATCGCGTGCTGTATACGGCGCTTTTCATCGCCGAAGGCGAGCAGACGGTGGATTTTGACGTGTTGCTTGCCGCCTGTCTGCTGCACGATATCGGGCGGCTTGCACAAAATCAAAATCCCGCGCTCGACCACGCCGAGGTCGGCGCGCAAAAGGCGCAGGCGTTTTTGGCGGAAAACGGGTTCCCCGAGACGTTTTGCACGCGTGTGGCAGATTGCATTTATACGCACCGTTTTCGCAGTTCCCGCCCGCCTGAAACGGTCGAAGCGAAGATCCTGTTTGATGCGGATAAGCTCGATGCGACCGGGGCGATGGGCATTGCGCGCACGCTTTCCTATCGCAGTACGGTAGATGAACCACTATATACGCTTTGCGCCGACGGCACGGTCTGCGACGGTACGGGCGATGCGCCGCCGTCTTTTTTTCAGGAATACAAATTTAAGCTTGAACAGCTGTATGATCGCTTTTATACCAAGCGCGGCAAAGCTCTCGCGCTCGAACGCCGGGCGGCGGCGGTCTCGTTCTACGAAAACCTGCTTTCAGAAGTCCGCGCAGCGCAGGACGGCGGCGAACGGCGGGTGCAGTCGCATTTGAGCAATTGATTTTTTTGCGTGGTCGAACGCTGCCTTCCTTTGCGCATATTCGCGCCCGTGTGCGGGAATACTGTTTGCGGGTGATACCATGCAAAACGACAGAAAAAAGGACAGAAAACGCGTTGAGATCGAGATCGCCGTGCAGTCCGTCGGCGGCGCGCCGGAGGATTCCTTTGATCTCATCAACAAATACGGGACGTATGAGATCCAGCCGACCGTCGATACGGTCAATTTGTTCCCAACGGTCGGGCAGGGCTTTCCGCAAAGCGGCGTCGTACCGCTGACCCGTGCGGACGAGCCGCCTGACGGCGCGCCGAAAGCAGAGAACGGCGAGAAAGAATAAAAGCAAAAAAAGCACGGACGCCTTTCGCGTCCGTGCACTTTTTTGCTTCACTGTGCTGCGGAATATTTTTGCTTCACAGTGTTCATCTGCGTCTGGTCGGCTTGCTCGGTCGGGTACCAGCCCTTCTGTTCCATTTTGCTGTACAGGGTGTCCTGCATGCAAAGCGATTCGTTGAGCGCAGCGGAAAATGCGCTTCGCACATTGTCGGTGGGCGCTTCCATAGTGCCGTGCATATACAGGTCGCATACGCCTTTTTCCAAAAGCAGCATGCCCTCCATTAAGTTCTTGTCATCCATGTTTGTTCCTCCTTTACAGCAGCCCGTAAAAGCTCTGGAAAAGCTGCTGATGCTTTTGTGCCATCTGCTGCACGCACATTTTCAGTTCCGCATCCTGCAGCTGGTTTGCGACTTCATTGCAGCGCGTCTGAAAATACTGCTCGTGCCCAAGCGCATCCTCTACATACAAAAGCTCCTTGTTGGTCATGCGGTTCACCTCCGTTTCGGTCATAGTGTATGGGAAAACGGCAGATTTATACAGAAAAGCCTGCGTCGGGCAAAAAATACCGCTGCACGCCGCTTTTGCAGCCCCTTTTTTTGTGGAAAAAGCCTATTACATTTCGTCGGAAATCGCGTTATAATATGTATAGAAACAAATACAACACGCAATTTGCGAAAGCCAAACGCAAGTCCGGTTGGGTTTCGTAAGTTGTGTGTTGTTTTTTCTTAGTTGAAGATCGGGAGGAATTTTTGTGTATGCCGTCAATGATAAGGTAATGTACGGGCAGTCGGGCGTTTGCAGGATCACGGACATCTGCACGAAAAAATTCGGCAAGACCGCCGTGGAATATTATGTTCTGCACCCGATGTACGGGGAGGATACGACCATATATTGCCCGGTTCAAAACGCGCACACGCCCATGCGCCGTTTGCTTGGAAAAGAAGAGGTGCAGGCGCTTATCCTCGAGATGCCGAGCGTGCAGACGGAGTGGATCGAAAACGACGCACAGCGTAAAGAGGCACAGACTAAGGTGCTGCACGACGGCGACCACCGCGAGCTGATGCGCATGATCAAAAGTCTGCACATTCGGCGCAGGGACCGTTTGGCGGCGGGGAAACGCTTCCATCAGGCGGATGAACGCGCGCTGGACGAGGCGGAGAATCTATTGTATCAGGAATTTGCGCAGGTGCTGGGGCTCAAGCCTGAGGAGGTCCTGCCGCTGATGAAAAAAAGCGCGCTGCAAACCGCCGATGCGGCAACATAAAACAGGATTTGTCAGAGTAAAACCGGCAACGGGCAAGCGCATGCGCTTGCCCGTTGCCGCGTTCTGTGTTAAAAAGCTCGAAATACACCGGTATTCCTGCACGATTTCAGCATGTGGAGTGCGGCGCTCGGCTGCTTATCTCCAGACGACCGTTTCCTGTACGGTGGTCTGCCCGCTGTTGTCTATAGACAGAACCCCGATGCCCTCGGGCGTTAAGGTGAGCATGGACGCGACATAGCTGTTTGCACCGTTTGCATTCCAGCCGCCGTCAATAAGCGTAGGATAGCTGTGCTCCGTTTTAAACTCCGTTGTATGCCAGTGCCCGCTGACCAAAAGGCTGACGCCTAAGCTGTCCAGCTTTTCATGTGCGGCGGCGGAAAGATCCTCTTCTATACAGATCTCTTCGGAATGTGAAAGCGCAACCGTTTTTTCACCGCTTGGATTTTCAAGAGACTGAAGCCATGTTACCATATCTCGGCGGCTTTGCTCATAATCCGTCATGCCGCCGTATTCGGGATGATCATCCGCCTTATCCTCGCCGCTGTCGAGTATAATGAAATGATATTGCCCGAACTGCGCCGTATAATACAGACTGTCCATTCCCAAATATTCGGGCAGATTCGAAGCCTCTTTGCCGCGCGTCTCATGATTGCCGCGGGCAAAAAGAACCGGCTTTTGCCCGCCTGTCAGCGTTGCGCCGAAGTCGAGAATATACGCGGCGACTTCCTCCGGCTGCATAAGCCCTGTGGCGCTGTCGCCCAGCATGATCAGTGCGTCAAAGCTTCCGAGCTGCTGCGCCGTATCCAGCGCAAGCCGGTTTTGCATATGCCAATCCGAAAGCGTGAGTACCTTTACTTCATCGGAAAATGCACCCCCGAAAGCAATAGATTCGCTTTCGATCGTTTTACCGCTGCGCCCGCCGTAGCTGAGTTCATCCAGAACACGTGTCGCACCGACTTTGTAGGTGTTGTTTGTCAATTCTTCATACGGTACGCAAACGGTGTGAATACAGCTGTCCCCGTTTTTACGCCCGCCGGATGCGTCATAGCGGCGGACGGTCTCGCCGGAAATTTCGTATTCTATATATGCCGTGCCGATATCGTTTGTTGCAAACACCACGCTGTATGCACTGCCCGTGTCGAATACGACCGGCAGTGCGGTAAAACGGAACGGCGTCAGCGGGAAAAACGCAGCATAAACGGCAATCAGAAGACAAACGCAAAGGATGCCTGAAAAAATACGCTTCAGGCGGTCTTTGTGTATGTATGGCAGAAGCAGCGCTGCAGCTGCCAGCGCCAGCGCGCCGAGCCACATCGGCAGAGACTTTTTACAGAGCCTGAGCCCTACAAGCAGGCTTTCCGAGCCGCCGATGAACAGGTTGCCGAACGAAAACCCGAACGCGATGACGGCAAGCACGATGGCAAGTATGCCGCCGAGTACCGAAAGAACACGGTAAGCCTTACCCTTTGTGCGTTCAGGGGCTTGCAGGCGTGTGCTCCACAGGCAGAACAGAAGCGCCGTATCTAAAACGGCGGCTATAAACAGTGCGAAGGAGAAGCCTGAGAATATAACAGTATCTACAAAAACGTTGGAATTACGGAAGCCGTGCAGCAAAAGCGCTGAGATCGCAGCGAGCAGCGTAAATACGGGAACGGATGCTTTGCCGAAAAACAGCGCGTTCAAAAACCGCTTCAAATGAAAAACCTCCTTAACAAAAGTGCAAACACCGCATAATCGGTCAGAGCATGACTGCAGTGCCCGAAACGGTCACCATCATCATATTGCCGCCCTGCCCGAGCACCTCGTAATCCACATCAATGCCGACTACGGCGTTCGCGCCCATCTGCTCGGCACGCTGCACAAGTTCCTCGATTGCCTGTGCACGCGCGTCGGTCAGCTCGTTTTCATACGAAGCGGAACGCCCGCCGAAAAAGTTGCGCATCCCGGCTGCAAAATCCTTGACAAAATCCACGCCGGAAATGACCTCGCCGCAGACAAGCCCCAGATAGTTTTGGATCGGATGGCCTTCAACGGTCGGTGTAGTGGTCAAAAGCATATAGTTTCCTCCCTTTATTTGGTAGGAATATTGTAGCATAAATACAAAAGCGCTGCAACCGCCGTTTTGACCGCCGCGTTCAGAATGCAGGCGGCGCGCACAGGTCGGACAGCGCGGCGTACACAGGCGAAAGCCGATCCGAAAGCCAATCCGCAAAGCAGGCGCGCGTCCCGGCGGGGCAGAGCGCGTCCTGCCCGCTGCGCCGTATCGAAAAGGCAAGCGTCGCCTGCCTGCCCGCGCAGCCTGAAAGCAGCCGCCCGCCGTGGGCGGACGCCGTGCGGCGCGCAAAACAAAGCCCGCTGCCCGGCCGGCTTGCGGCGCGTGCGAGCGCGTCTGCGGGAATGCTTGCGGGCGCACTGACCGCAAAGCCGGCAAAGTCTTTGTGCGCAAACACGCGCAGCAGGATCGGTGCGCCGTCGGACAGCCGCAGCGCACAGGCAAGCATCTCCAGTGCCGCCCACAAAAGCGCGCGCGGCGCACATACTGCATGTACCGTGCGTGCCGGGCAAAAAACCACACGCCCCTCACCGCACAGCAGGTCACAGCAAAAAGCCACATCCTCGAAAAAAGCATTCAGTTCCAAACGCACGCGCCCGTCCTGCGCGCACGGGCTTTGTGCGTTGTAAAAGGCGCGCAGCGTGCGCATGCCGCGGCGGTACGCGTCCTCCAGCAGCCTTGGCGGCGCACCGCGACCTGCCTGATACAGCAGCTCGTCGAAATATCCCTGCAAACGATCGCGCAGCGCGTCTGTGGCGCTGCCGCTTTGCAGGGCGCGTTCCATATCCTCGATCTCCTCTAAAAGCGTGTTCTGCATGTTTTCCCCTTCTCGGCCGAATTTTTCCATGCGCGGCGGGCATACTGAAAACGATGCCGCGCCGTTATAGGAATAGCATACCCTTTTTCGCCGGTGATACGAATATTTTAGGCAGTACGACAAAGTTTTCACAAAGCACGGGGAAATTTGGAAAACTTCTTGCAAATTTCCGGTATTCGGTATAAAATGTTAAACGCAAAAGTAAAAATACTTTTTTGGAGGTAATTCCTATGTCCGTAAAAGTTGCAATCAACGGCTTCGGCCGTATCGGCCGTCTGGCGTTCCGTCAGATGTTCGGCGCAGAAGGCTATGAGGTCGTCGCGATCAACGACCTGACCAAGCCCTCGATGCTCGCGCACCTGCTCAAGTACGATACCGCACAGGGCGGCTACTGCGGCAAGATCGGCGAAAATCTGCACACGATCTCCGCAGATGACGAAGCCGGCACCATCACCGTGGACGGCAAGACCTTGAAGATCTATGCTATGGCGAACGCTGCGGAGCTTCCGTGGGGCGAGATCGGCGTAGACGTCGTGCTCGAGTGCACGGGCTTCTATTGCTCGAAGGCGAAGAGCCAGGCGCACATTGACGCCGGTGCGAAGAAAGTCGTTATTTCCGCGCCCGCGGGCAACGACCTGAAGACCATCGTTTACAGCGTCAACGAAAAGACCCTGACTGCGGAGGACACCATCATTTCCGCCGCTTCCTGCACGACCAACTGCCTGGCGCCCATGGCGAAAGCGCTCAATAACTATGCGCCCATCCAGAGTGGTATCATGAGCACCATCCACGCTTACACCGGCGACCAGATGATCCTCGACGGCCCGCACAGAAAGGGCGACCTTCGCCGCGCACGTGCCGGCGCTGCCAACATCGTTCCGAACTCCACCGGCGCTGCAAAAGCCATCGGCCTGGTTATCCCGGAACTCAACGGCAAGCTCATCGGCTCCGCACAGCGCGTGCCCGTTCCGACCGGCTCGACCACGATCCTGACCGCAGTTGTCAAGGGCGCGGACGTCACGGTTGAGGGCATCAATGCTGCGATGAAGGCGGCTGCGAGCGAGAGCTTCGGCTACAATGAGGACCCGATCGTCTCCTCCGACGTCATCGGCATGCGTTACGGCTCGCTGTTTGATGCGACCCAGACCATGGTCTCGAAGATCGCCGACGATCTGTATGAAGTGCAGGTCGTTTCCTGGTACGACAACGAGAACTCCTACACCAGCCAGATGGTTCGCACCATCAAGTATTTCGCGGAGCTTGCGTAAGCAAACCGAATATGACCTCTTGCGGGGACGCATTTTGCGTCCCCGTTTTTGTTGCGAAGCGGTGCGGGATTTGGTATACTGAGCTTAAACGAAAGCGAAAGGAATGGCACGTATGACGCGGGAACAGTATATGCGGCTGGCAGAACCCTTCCAAAAGCATCCGGCGCTTTTGCGCGCGCTGCGCGGTACGGACAAGGTGCTGACGGCACTCGTGTACTGCGCCTATCCCGCGCTGCTTTGCGTGTTTTTATTTACGCGGGACACGCGCTTTTGGCGGTGCTTGCTCGTGCCGGGTGTGTCGTTCGCGGTGGTGAGCGTCCTGCGCCGCGTCATCAATGCCAAGCGCCCGTATGAGGCGCTTAAATTTCAGCCGCTGCTTCAAAAGGACAAGCAAGGCGAATCCTTTCCGAGCCGCCATGTGTTTTCGGTATTTGTCATCGCGTTTGCATTTTATTATACGTTCGTGCCCGCCGGGATCGTGCTGACCGTGCTCGGTGTGCTGCTCGCCGTCGTCCGTGTGGTTGGCGGGGTGCATTTCCCGCGTGACGTGCTCTGCGGCGCGGCGATCGGAATTCTTTGCGGCGCGGTCGGCTTTTTCCTGCTGTAAGCTGCGGGGAAAACATATCAAAGGTGTCTCGCTTGTCCGAAAGCCTTGCGCGCCTTGACACACGTAAGTCATGTGTGATAGGATATAGAAGAAAGCGTGGGATAAGAAAGGGGTATGAGAGATGCTTGAGAAGAAAAAATTGGTTTTGGCGATCCTCAAGTCTATGGTAGGGCTTGCGGTGCTGCTTGCGGGCGTCGTGTGCGGCGCGATGCAGTTCATGTACGGTGCGATCCCGCTGGCGGTCATCGGGCTTGCGGTGTGCCTGTTTTCGTATCTGAATCTGCGCATCGAAGTGGAGCATGAGGAAGAAAATGAGCCTGCGCAAAACGACACAGAGGGATAAACCATCATAAGAATGGGAAAAATGACCCGCCCCGCACATCTTTGGATGTGCGGGGCGGGTTTTTGTGTGAGAAAACAGCCGGCCGGGCTTTATGCAGCCGCCCAGCCTGTATTCGCGCTCTCGAATTGATGCAACTGCTCGGCGATGGCATACGCCTGCTCCTGCAGCCCCAGGGCCATGCAGCAGTCGTAGTATTCCTCAAGATTCAGATACATTTCCTCATATGAGGTGGAAGCGGCAATCAGCGCGTCAAAACCACGCACGATCACCTGCGCCTGTTCCTCGGTCGGCACAAAATAGTCATTATCAATATAAGAGACGAATGCGCTTGAGGTCATGTAATAATACTCGGTTACAGGGTCATATTCCAGCATCTTTTCCGTAAAGATGCGCACGTAGTTGTCGTAATCCCCGTTTTGTAGCATCAGCACGAAGTAGTCTGCCATGAATGTATTATAGCAGGCAAAAGCGTTTTCGTAGATGTCCGCGCAGCTTGTGGAGGGGAAGGTATTATAAAAGAGGTCGGGATCGCGCGTGACCTCTGCAAAACACGATTGCAAGCCCACCGTATCGCCGATGCTCATCAAAAACGTATCGTACAGGTCGCAGATTCCCATCAGTGTGGCGAAATCCCCGGACTCAGCATATGCCGCAAGCTGGGTTTGAGGTGAAAGCGCCTTGCGGGCGAACAGAAAACCGCCGACACCAAACAGGAGACCGAGCACGACAAGGACGGAAACCACAATGGCGACAATCTTGCCGGCGGAAAGCTTTTTCTTTTGCGGCTGTGCCGCCATATACGGATACGGCTGCTGCGCAGTGCCATACGGGATATACGGCTGCTGTGCGGGATTGGCGGGCTGTGCACCGTAGGGAATTTGCCCCGCTGCGCCGTAAGGAGACTGTTGTGCAGGATTGGGCTGCGCGCCGTAGGGAACCTGCCCCTGCGCACCATAAGGGGGCTGTGCGGGATTGGCGGGCTGCGCGCCGTAAGGGATTTGTCCCGCCGCGCCGTAAGGCGCTTGCTGTGCGGGAGCCGGCTGTGCACTGTCAGACGGCTGCTGCGCGGGGTATGCTTGTTCCGCAGGCGCATTTTCCGCCGGATTGGGCTGCATATCTTCCGTTGCAGAGGGGTTCGGCAATTTATTGGGTTGATCCATGGTATCCTCCTTGCTTTATAGCAGAACTTCTCCGCTTCCATAGTACAGGAAAGCGCGGCGCCCGTCAAGCGAATAAATCTTACAAATATTTACAAACCATCTGTACGAACACAAGCGATATCGAAAATTCGGCAGTTGACTTTTTGGGTGATCCGGTTTATACTGCATATAAAGTCTTATGACAAGAAACAGGGGGGCTGGCGCCAAGCCGGCTGAGATAAAGGATAGCGCTCCTTTGACCCTACGACCTGATGCGGGTAATGCCGCCGTAGGAAGCTTTTTGTTTTGCGTGAAAACATCGAAAGCCTTACGACAGCTTGCCGTAAGGCTTATTTTTTTGCAAACGGAGGAAAAAACAATGAAAGCAAGCGTAGCCATCCAGGTCCTGCCCGGCGTGCAGGATACGAAAGAAGTCGTGCGGATCGTAGACGAGGTCATCGACTATATCGCGTCCACAGGACTTCACTATTCTGTCGGCCCCTTTGAGACGACCATCGAGGGCGAGGATTACGATCAACTGATGGAGATCGTCAAAGAGTGCCAGCACGTCGCCGTGCGTGCGGGCGCGCCGTCGGTTTCCGCCTATGTCAAAATTTCGTACAAGCCCGAGGGCGGGGTGCTGACCATTGACGAAAAAGTTACAAAACATCACAAATAAGCTGTCGCCCATCGCGGCGCTGCTTGTGGTCGTGGCGCTTTGGGCGGCGGCGACGGGCTTTGAATGGGTTCCGGCGTTCATGCTGCCGTCTCCGCGCGCGGTGCTCGATGCATTCGTTTCGGATTTCCCGCTGCTCTTGCAGCATGCGGGCGTGACGCTGTGCGAAGCGTTCGCAGGGCTTACGATCGGTGTGCTGCTCGCCTTTGTGCTCGCGGCGTTGATGAACCGCTTTGCGTTTCTTTACAAGGCGCTTTACCCGGTGCTGGTCATCACGCAGACCATCCCGACCATCGCCATCGCACCGCTTTTGGTGCTGTGGATGGGCTTCGGTATGGCGCCGAAGATCACGCTGGTCGTCATCACCACGTTCTTCCCCATCGCCGTAAGTCTTTTGGACGGCTTTCGCAGTGCCGACGCGGATGCGGTCAATCTGCTGCGCAGCATGGGCGCGGGCAGGCTCAAAATTTTCCGCCATGTGCTCATGCCCTCGGCGCTCGGCTCATTTTTTGCGGGGCTGAAAGTCTCTGCCTCCTATGCGGTGGTGGGCGCGGTCATTTCGGAATGGCTCGGCGGCTTTGAGGGCTTGGGCGTATATATGACGCGCGTGCAAAAAGCATATGCGTTTGACAAGATGTTTTCCGTGATCTTATTTATCACGCTCATAAGTCTCGTGCTGATGTGGGGCGTGACGCTGCTGCGGTATCTTGTGATGCCGTGGGAACGAAAGGAGAAAGAGAGCAAATGAAATCGATTTTGAAAAAGCTCGGCGCGCTGCTTTTGTGTGCGGCGATGCTGTTTTCGCTGGCGGCGTGCGCGGGCGACCAAACCGGGAATGGCGATCTGACGGAGATCACCCTGTCGCTCGACTGGACGCCGAACACCAACCACACCGGCATTTATGTGGCGCTCGCCAACGGCTATTTTGAAGAAGCGGGCCTTTCCGTTACCGTGGTGCAGCCGCCCGAAACGGGCGCGGCAGCCATGTGTGCGGCGGGGCAGGCGCAGTTTGCCGTAGAAGCGCAGGACACGCTTGCCGCAGCGTTTGTGACGGACGAGCCCTTGGGCATTACGGCGGTGGCGGCGCTTTTGCAGCATAATACCTCCGGTATCATCTCGCGCGCGGGCGAGGGGATGGACAGACCGAAAGGTCTTGAGAACCACACCTATTCCACCTGGGATTCGCCTATCGAGCTTGCCACGCTGCGCGCGGTCGTCGAGCGTGACGGCGGCGATTTTGACAAGGTGAATCTGATCCCCAATACCATCACCGACGAAGCGGGTGCACTGCGCGAGCATCTGACGGATGCGATCTGGGTGTTTTACGGCTGGGGCTGCATCGCGGCCGAGCTTTCGGGTTTGGATTTCGACTATTTCAATTTCAAGGACATCGATCCCGTGTTCGATTACTACACGCCGGTGCTCATTGCAAACAATACATTTTTGGAGGAGCACCCCGACGAGACGCGGGCGTTCCTCGACGCTTTGCGCAAGGGCTATGAATACGCGATCGACAATCCCGAAGAGGCGGCGCAGATCCTTGTGGACGGCGATACCACCGGGTCACTTCGCGATTCGCTGGAGCTTGTGACCGCAAGCCAGAAGTGGATCTCCGAGCAGTATAAGGCGGAGGTCGAGCAGTGGGGCTACATCGACCCCGCGCGCTGGGATGCATTTTATGCGTGGCTTTGGGACAACGGGCTTGTCGAAAAAGAGCTGCCCGCAGGAACGGGGTATACGAATGCCTACCTCTCCTGACGCGGTGCTGCGCGCCGAGCACATCTCTAAAAGCTTCGGTGACCACAAGGTGCTCGAGGACGTGAGCATTTCCCTGCAAAAAGGGGAGCTCGTCTGCTTGCTCGGCATCAGCGGTGCGGGAAAGACAACGCTGTTCAACATTTTGTCGGGACTTATGCAGCCCGACAGCGGGCATGTGTATGTAAACGGCGCGGAGACGACCGGGCAGCCCGGCAAGATCAGCTATATGCTGCAAAAGGATCTGCTTTTGCCGTTCCGCACGGTGCTCGACAATGTTGCGCTGCCCTTGATGCTGCGCGGCGTGCCGAAAAAAGAGGCGCGCGAGCAGGCGGCGTCGCATTTTGCGCGGTTCGGGCTTGCGGGAACGGAAAAGAAATATCCCGACAAGCTTTCGGGCGGCATGCGCCAGCGCGCGGCGCTTTTGCGCACCTACCTTGCTTCCGACGGAATTGCGCTATTGGACGAGCCGTTCAGTGCGCTGGACACCATCACCAAGGGCGCCATTCACGAATGGTACCTTGACATCATGCGCGACATTGAGCTTACGACCTTGTTTATCACGCACGACGTGGACGAGGCGGTCAAGCTGTCCGACCGCGTGTGCATTTTGGGCGGCAGCCCCGGGACGATCTTTGCACAGATCCCCATAGAAGAGCTGCGTCCGCGCGCGCATGACTTCATGCTCGGCGAAGCCTTTCTCGGCTACAAGCGGAAAATTTTTGAAGCGCTGCAGCTGTAAACAGAAAAACGCTATAACGGGCGTCTGTTCCTTTCGGAACGGGCGCCCGCTTTTGTAAACAAACCGAAAAACGGGGATGCCGTATGCACGGCGTCCCCTTGTGCTTTTTCCTGCGTGTTTGTCGTCAGCTTACCGCGTCTGAGACCGCGTCGCCCGCACCCGTGACGAGGTCCTCTGCGACGTCGCCTGCGCCGGAAACAAGATCTCCGGCCGCATCGCCTGCGTCGGAAACCGCATCGCCCACGGCATCGCCCGCGTCTTGCGCGGCTTCGCCTACGGCGTCTCCGGCGTCGGAGACCGCGTCGCCTGCGTCCGTCATCATGTCTTGTGCATCCGTCATCAAATCCGTGCCCGCATTGTCGTCATTGCCGCCGCATGCCGCTAAGAACACACAGAGCACAACGGCGACCGCCGCCAGGATCCATATGGTTTTTTTCATAGTAAGTCCCTCTTTTTTACGTTTTCGGACGTCTCTATTTTTTACCGAAAAATTTGATTTATTCATTTTGTCAAAACGCCGTCATCGCCGTAAAGCAGCAGCAAAATTTCTTCCTCATAACCTGTCTGCGTGCTGATATAGACTAAGAATTCTTCGTCGCTTTTGTTTTTGCAGTGGAACTCATAGGTGAGCACTT
The DNA here is from genome assembly GCA_944384995.1 of uncultured Clostridia bacterium. GTDB lineage: Bacteria > Bacillota > Clostridia > Oscillospirales > Acutalibacteraceae > Fimenecus. The sequence goes on from CALWVN010000004.1 coordinate 97,828, forward strand.
CCCCGCCGCTGTCGGTCGGGATCACGGCAAGACGCGCGTCCGTGACCGTCAAAAGGGGACTGACATTCGCCTCGGCCGCTTCGCGCGTCACTGCGGGCGCGGTATAGGTGCGCGCCTTGTGGTTCATCACGTAACCGCGGCAGTCCGCCGAAAGCACCGTGCCGTCCGCAAGGCTCACGCTGACCTTGATGAGATCGGGATAGCAGATATAGCCGTTTTCCGTGAAGGCGTAGTTAATGGTGCAAATGCCGTCGGAGACCGTGTAATAGCTTTCCTGCATATCGGTAAACCCGCAGTGCGTCAGAAAGTCGGCGGCGTAAGTGCGCGCATCCTCATATTGAAGCGTCGCCTCGCCCACAAAGCTGCCCGAAAGCAGATACAAAAGATATCCCCCGCGCTTTGTAACGGCGATAGTCGCGTCCTCCGTCCCGAACACGTAAGCGGCGGAATTGTCCTCCTCCGTGCCGACAAAGGTCAGCGCATCCTTTTCCATACCCAAAATCTCCGCCGCGCGCTCGTGCGCCTGCTCCCGGGTGAGCTCCTCGGCTGCGACAAGCAGCTCAGATTCCATCTGATTGATATGATCTGAGAACGGGCCGTCATAAATGAGCGACGGATATTCCGTCAGCGCCTGTTCGGTGTCCTCCATATCGCCGGAAAGCGTGCCGATCTGTTCGGTATCCGCAGCAAGCGTGTTTTCTGCGGCGGTAAAGTCCAAAAACCCTTCGTAAAGCTGTGTGCGCATATCAGAGATCTGTGTGCTTAAGGTCTCTGCGAAATCCAAAAGCGCAAACATCTGTTGGCGTTCGTCATCGGTGATCTGCTCGCCTGCCTCCACCTTGCGGCTTAAAGACATGACAAAATCACCGACCTGCGACAGGAATTTGTACGTGTTGTCAAGCCTTGTGTCCGAAAGCGGCAGGACCGCAAGGCTGCTTTTTGCCGATGTCGCTTCGCGCCAAAGCTCGGTCGCCATGGTGCCGAGCATCGGTGCGGTGTTGGCATACACGCCCTTTTGCAGGTTCGTCTGCATACTGCTTAAGGAATCGTCCAATTCTGCGAGCGCCCGTTCGCCCGAAGCGCGCAGCTGCCGTTCATATCGGTTCGCACGCACCGTACCGGCTATGGCAAAGGCAGACAGCGTGAGCACAACCGCCGCCGCAAAAGAAAAGAGCCGGATCCGGCTTCGTTTGGACTTAGGTTTCCCCATATCGTTCACCTCGTGGATAGATTTTGCAGTCGCGCCGAAAATATACGAAAAAAACCGCAGAAATCACGGTTTTTGTTTGCCAAAAGGGCGTTCCTCGTGTATAATATAAAATCGGAATCGTATTGTTCCGCAAAACGCCGCAGAAAGGAGCCGCCGCATGGAAAGCTATCTCGACAACAGCGCAACCACACAGCCGTGTAAAGAGGCGGTGGCTGCCGCAGTGGACGCGATGACCGAGCACTTCGGCAATCCGTCATCTTTGCATCAAAACGGTATGGCGGCACAGCAGCAGCTCGAACGCGCGCGAAAAACGATCGCGGACAGCCTTCGCGCCGAAAGCGGCGAGATCGTCTTCACCCCAAGCGGCACGGCGGCGAACAACACGGCGATCTTCGGCGCTGTGGCCCGATACCGCAGCGGGAAGATCGTGACTTCCGCCATGGAGCATCCGAGCGTCGAGCAGTGCATGCAGGCGCTCGAAGCGCGGGGCTTTACGGTCGTGCGATTGCACCCTAACAAAAACGGACATATCGCCGAAGAGCAGATCGCCGAGGCGGTGGATGAGAAAACCGTGCTCATAAGTCTGATGGCGGTCAACAATGAGGTCGGCAGCGTCCTGCCGTATTCGGCGCTCGGGCGCATTGTGCGCGCCAAAAAATCGCCCGCACTCGTGCATGTGGACGCGGTGCAGGGCTTTTTGAAGCTGCCCATCGTGCCGAAAAAATGCGGCATCGATCTGTTGAGCGTCAGCGCGCACAAGGTGCACGGACTTAAGGGCGCAGGGGCTTTGTATGTGCGCAAGGGCGTGCGTATCAAGCCTTACTTACTCGGCGGCGGGCAGGAAAACGGGCTTTGCTCGGGCACGCAGCCCATGCCCGCCATTGCGGCGTTCGCGGCGGCGGTGCGCGCTTACGGCGACAGTGCAACGCACCTTGCCCATGTACGCGCGCTGCGTGATAGGCTTACGGAACAGTTGTCGGCGCTTTCGGGCGTGCAGGTCAATTCCCCGCCCGACGCGCTGCCGTACATCCTCAATATTTCCCTGTGCGGCGTGCCCGCGCAGGTCGGCGTCAACGCGCTGTCCGCACGCGGGGTGTGCGTTTCGGCGGGCTCTGCGTGCTCACGCGGGCACCGCAGCGCCGTGCTCACGGCAATGGGGCTTTCCCCGGAGCGCATAGATACGGCGCTTCGCATCAGCCTCTCGCGCGGGACGACCGAAGCCGAGATCGACGCGTGCGCGTCGGCTGTGGCGGACGTCCTCAAAACAATCGGCAAAAAAGGAACATAAGATTATGCAGGAAATCATACTCATCAAAAACGGCGAGCTCGCGCTCAAGGGGCTCAACCGGGCAACCTTTGAAAGCGTTTTGGTAAAAAATATCAAACGGCGGCTGCACGATTTAGGACATTTCGTCATAAACCGTTCACAATCTACGATTACAATAGAACCGACGGGATCGGACTTCGATACGGACGAGGCAGTTGAACGCCTGCGCCGTGTGTTCGGCATCGCCGCGTTCCAGCGCGCCGCTGCGGTGGAAAAACGCATGGACGCGATTTTGGAAACGGCGGGTGCGTATCTCCGGGAAGATATGGCGGGCATTTCTGCGTTCAAGGTGGAGTCCAAGCGTTCGGACAAAACGTTCCCTCTGACTTCGCCGCAGATCAGCGCGGAAGTCGGCGGCAAGCTGCTGGAAGCTTTTCCGCATCTGCATGTGGATGTGCACAACCCCGAAAAGATCGTCACGGTCGAAATTCGCGAGCATGCGGCATACATCCACTGTGACCAGCTGAAGGGCGCGGGCGGCATGCCCGTCGGCACGGGCGGCAAGGCAATGCTGCTCATTTCCGGCGGCATCGACAGCCCGGTTGCGGGGTGGATGATGTCCAAGCGCGGCATCGTGCTTGACGCGGTGCATTTTGCATCGCCCCCGTACACCTCGCCGCAGTCGGAAATGAAGGTGCACGATCTGCTCGGGCAGGTTGCACGTTATTCCGGGGACATCGGGCTTTACACCGTGCCGTTTACCGAAATTCAGGAGCAGATCCGCGACAACTGCCCCGAAGCACTGTTCACGCTGGTGATGCGGCGGTTCATGATGCGCATTGCCGAGCGCATTGCGCGCCGTGAAAAATGCGATGCGCTCATTACGGGCGAAAGCGTGGGACAGGTCGCGAGCCAGACCATGCTCGCCTTAGGGTGCACGGACGCCGCGGCGACGCTGCCCGTGTTCCGTCCGCTCATCGGTATGGACAAAGATGAGATCATCGTCCGCGCGCGGCAGATCGAGACGTTTGACATTTCCATCCGCCCGTATGAGGATTGCTGCACGGTCTTTACACCGCGCCACCCGCGCACGCGCCCGTCGCTTTCGCTTGTGGAAGCAGCGGAACAGAAGCTCGATGTAGAAGCACTCGTTTCCCGCGCGGCGCAGGATGCGAAATTTGAGATCATAAGGAACGGTCGATAACATGACGCTTGCGGAACAGGCGGTAAAAAAGCTGAAGGCACAGCATAAAACGCTCGTCACGGCGGAATCGTGCACGGGCGGATGGATCGCCAAGCGCATCACCGACATCGCCGGCGCGTCTGAGGTGTTTGAATGCGGCATCGTTTGCTATTCCAACCGCATCAAAACGGAGCTGCTCGGCGTGCGAAAGGAAACGCTCACCGAATTCGGCGCGGTCAGCGAACAGACCGCGCGGGAAATGGCGCTCGGTGCGCTGGATGTGTCAAAAGCGGATGTGGCGGTCGCGGTTACAGGAATCGCAGGTCCCGATTCCGATAATACGGGAAAACCTGTGGGGCTTGTATACATTGCTGTTGCAGACCGCACGCGCGTGGAAGTGCACGAGTTCCGCAATCACTTTACGGACAACGTCCGGGACAATAACCGCCGCGCTTCGGCGGACAATGCGCTTGCAGCTTTGGGGAGGTTCTTAGACACATGAGCACACAAAACGAGCAGGCCCCGCGCCCGAGAAAGCAAAAAAAACAGTCCCGCTTCAGCAAAACGGTCAACCGCGTCATTACGATCGTCGCGGTTCTGGTTCTGCTTGTGGCAGGGGCGGTGTGCGTCAAGTATTTTGTCGAGCTTTACCAGAACAAAAATCAGACTGAGGAACTCGCCGCGCTCGTGACGGAGTCCGAAGAAAACTATCCGGACGAACCGGCTTGGGTGCAGCCGAAATACCGGGAGCTTTATAACCAAAACAACGATTTCGTCGGCTGGATCACGGTGCCGAACACCGCGATCAACCATCCCGTGATGCAGAGCGACGACAACGAGTATTACCTGCGGCGGGACTTCTATAAAAACTATCTGCGCCGCGGCACGGTGTTCATGGATTACCGCAACGACCCGGAAAACCTGAATGTGAACACCATTTTGTACGGGCACAACTATCTGGATTCCACAATGTTTTCCGATCTGGAGAAATATAAGGACATCGAGTTTTATAAGACGGCGCCCGTTATCGAGTTCAACACGATCTACGCCGACCACAAATGGAAGGTGTTTGCCGTGTTCCTGACGACGGCGTCCCCGGAGCTTGACAACAACTATGTGTTCAATTACATTTACCCGTTCATGACGGAGTCGAGCTTTGCGGAATTCATCGACGAGGTCGCCAAGCGCAGCCTGTATGATACCGGCGTGGAGGTGCTGCCGACGGATAAGATCCTGACGCTTTCCACCTGCACGCGGGATATGGACATCACCAGCAAGCAGGAAAATGCGCGCTGTGTCGTGATGGCGCGGCTCGTGCGTGAGGGCGAGGACGAATCGGTGGATACGTCTCAGGCGACGGTGAATCCGAATCCGAAATATCCGCAGCTTTGGTATGACAAATACGGGATCGAAAACCCGTATAAGGATGATGAAAAATGGTACCCGAGAGGTGAGGGTTGATGCCGAAAAACGAAAAAGAACACGCGGAGGATATGCTTTCGTTTGACGAACTCAAGGATAAAGTGCAGCCGGATACGGACGAGACCGACCCTGAGGTTGCCGCGCTGCTTGATTCCCTGAGGGATATAGAACCGCCGCCCGAACCGGCACAGACGCCCGCCGAAGCACAAACCCCTGCCGAAGCAGCGCCCGAAACGCCGAGTGAAGCGGAGAATTACAAAAGCATTTATAACGACGTGCTGCGTTCGGTGATGCAAAACGAACAGGAAAGCGAAAAGACCACCCGCAAAGCCAAGTTTTTATCGGATGAGAGCCAATTTGTCGATGTGACCGACCGGTATGAGGGGTTCGCCGATCTGCAAAAGCAGCCCGAAGCCGATCCCCCCGCTGCCGCAGCACCGGCGGAAGCGACACGGGAAACCGAAGCAAAAGCGCAAACCGAGACGGAAGAAGTGCCCGCCGAGGAAAAGCAGTACCGCACTTTTAATGAGATCTTCAAAAGCGGGCTGCGCAAAATTTTCCCGAATAAGCGTGACACCGTCGGCGAAGGGATCCGCAAGGTGATCGTCGATCTGTCTGTGCTCGCGCTCGTTGCCTGCGGCGTCTATTTTGGCGTTTACGCCTATCAAAGCCATGCCGCAAAAGCGCAGCAGGCAGAGATCACCGGGCAGATCATTGCGGAGGATACCGTTGACAGCGAGAGCGATGTGTGGGCGGAATTCTTCGCGCAGTATCCCAATATCCAGCTTCCCGAGGGCATGATGGCAAAATACGCCTATCTGTATGCGATCAACCAGGACTTAGTCGGCTGGATCCGGATCCCGAATTCCATCGTCGATGTGCAGGTGGTGCAGAGCGAGGAAAACGGCGAATACCTGAAAAAAGATTTTTACGGCAATTACAGCCGCTACGGCTGCCCGTATATGGACTACCGCAACGATCCGAAATACCTCGGGCAGAACACCATTATTTACGGGCATCATATGAGCGACGGGCTGGTGTTCGCCGATCTCACCAAGTACAAGACCATAGAAGGCTTCCAGGAGTCTCCGATCATTCAGTTCGATACGCTGTACCGCAGCTACACCTTTAAGGTGTATGCCGTGCTCATTACAAACAGCCAGGCGGACGATGATAACGGGTATATCTTCAACTATACCGTGACGGACTTCGGCTCCGAGGAAAACTTCATGGAATATATTGCGGCGGTGGATGAGCGCAAGCTGTATACGACCGGCGTGGACATTCAGCCCGGCGACAAGCTTTTGACACTGCAAACGTGCACCTATGAATTCTCCGACGCACGCCTGGTCGTCATCGGCAGGATGGTGCGCGACGGCGAGAGCACGTCGGTGGACACGAGTCTGGCGGTGGAAAATGCTTCGCCGCGCTATCCGCAGGCGTGGTATGACAAGCAGGGGATCGCGAACCCCTATGCGGACGCTGAAAAATGGATGCCGTAATCCGAGAGTAAGGGATGGATGAGAGAACATGGATATGAAACTGCTCGCATTGACGGCGGGGGAGGAGCACGCACATCTTTTGGTGCGTATCTCCGGTACGCTCAGCGGGTTTTGTGATACAGACACGGCGTTTGCTGCGTACCCGACGCTCAAAACGCTGCTGCCCGCCTTTGCTGAGGCGCTGAAGGCACAGGGTGTGATCGTGCTTGCCGTGGACGGCGCGAAGTACAATGCGATCCGTACTAAACTGTGCGCGGCGCTGTCGCTTGCGACGGTCGAAGATCGGGCGCTTTATGAGCGCTTGTCCGAAAATACGGCGCTGCCGCCCGAGGAGATCGAGCAGATCGCCCGCGTGCCGAAAAATGCGGCGCTGTTCCCGAACACGGATGGGCTGTATACGGGTCTTGCGGTGGAAAAGGGCAAACAGACCATCGTGTTTTTGCCGCTGGAGGAAGAAAGCCTTACGCACGTGCTCAAAAACGGGCTGGTGCCGTATCTGATGCGCAAATCGGTCAAGGCGGAGAGCGCAGCGCCCGAAAAGCATGTGACACCTGCCCCCGAAGTATCTGCCGCCGCCGGTGAAGTGGTACGGCGTACGGTGAATCTGCTGCGTGAAAACAATGCTACGGTCGCCGTAAGCAGCACCCCGAGCGCGCAGATCATCCGTTCGCTCGGCGTAAACACGCCGGATTTTGAAACGTTCTTCCTGTTTACACCCCATGTCGAGGACAAGGGCGATTACAGCATGACCGACTACGCCGCGCTGCTGGCAAAATCCGCCAAGGAGCTTTCAGGTGCAACGTTCGGTGCGTGCATTTCCGATGTCTGCGATGCTGAGGGCGGCACATATGTCTGCGTCACGGTGGCGGATGACAAGACCGCCGTGGTGCGCAAGCTCTACAAGGAGGATGACGAGACCGAGAACAGCTTCCTGCACGACGCCGCCGAGGAGCTCGTGGAACTGATCGGCGAAAAAGCAGCGGGCAAGGGCATGGTCGGCATCGAGGTCGCGGACGCAGCGAGCGAGAAAAGCAGCGGCGGGTTTCTTTCCAAGCCCGCCGGCAAGGTGACAATGTCCGTGATCGCGCTGGTGCTTGTCGCAGCGGTCACGGTGGGCTGCATCTTCTTTGTCCGCGAACGCCGTGCGCGCGAAGCGCAAAGCACCACACAGCCGCCCATTGTGACGGAACAGCCCGACACGACCATTGCGCCGGTCGTGACCGACACGGTGACGATCTCGGAATTTATTTATAATGAAATGCAAAACGGCGTGCAGGAAACGCCCGCCGAAACGACCACCGCCAGTGCGGCCGGCGTCGCGATCGATACGACCGGCGGCAGCACCGCCACGGGCGACGAGATCCCGTCGGAAATGATCGTCAACGGCAGGATGCTCGACGCCAAAGAGGCGGTCGCCCGCATGATCGAGGCGGAAATGGACAGCACCTACAATACCGAGGCGCTCAAGGCGCAGACGGTGGCGATATACACCTATCTCAAATACCGCAATACGAATTGGAAGATCACGGGCGTTACGCTCGCCGACGATTACAGCGACGAGGTCTACAATGCGGTGCGCGCGGTGTTCGGCGAATATCTGAGCTTCAACGGCGCGCCGGCATTCACGCCGTTCTTCCGCCTTTCGGCAGGCAGAACCGCCGCCTGTGAGACGGTGTTCGGCACAAGCTACGCGTATCTGCGTGCGGCGGACAGCATTTCCGACCGCACGGAGGACGGGTACTTAACGCAGCTCATCATTCCGGCAGACGAGATCCGGGAACTCGTAGAAGCCTATGACGCGAGCATCACGCTCGGCGAGGAAACCGCCGACTGGCTGGAGGTAACGGAGCACGACGGCGCGGTGGATACGGGAACGGGCTATGTGCACACCATCCGCGTCGGCGACCGCGAGATCTCGGGCAGGGAGTTTGTAGACGTGGTCATGGCAGGGAAAAACCTGCCGTCCGTGTGCTTCTCGGTGATGTATCAGAGCGAAACCAATGAATTTCTGTTCGAGGTCTACGGTATCGGCTACGGCGTCGGTATGAGCCAGCGCGGCGCGGACCGTATGGCGGCAACGGGCGCGGAATACACGGAAATATTGTCCCGCTATTACAGCGGTACACAGCTTACGGTTTAAGCATAATTTTTTCGGGAGGAATGAACTATGGCAATTCTGGTAACGGGCGGTACGGGCTTTATCGGTTCGCACACCTGCATCGCACTCACGGAGGCGGGGTATGACGCCGTCATCGTGGATAATTACTACAATTCCAGCCCCAAGTCGCTCGAACGCATCAACGAGTTGTGCGGCAAGGAACTGAAATTCTATGAGTGCGATATCCGCGACCGCGAGGGGATGACGCGCGTTTTCAAGGAAAACAAGATCGACGCGGTGATTCATTTTGCGGGGCTCAAAGCGGTGGGCGAATCCTGCCAAAAGCCGATGGAATATTATGACAACAACATCGGCGGCACACTGACGCTCTGCGAGGTTATGCGCGACTGCGGCTGTAAGAACATTGTTTTCAGCTCATCCGCGACGGTGTACGGCATGCACAATGTCTCTCCACTCAAGGAAACCATGCCCGCAGGCGGTACGACGAACCCCTACGGCACGACCAAATACATGATTGAGATCATTTTGGAAGACATTTACAAGGCGGACAACGACTGGAACGTCACACTGCTTCGCTATTTTAATCCTATCGGGGCGCATAAAAGCGGCAGAATCGGTGAAAATCCGAACGGGATCCCGAATAATCTCATGCCTTACATTACGCAGGTCGCGGTCGGTAAACTGCCTGAGCTTTCGATCTACGGCGACGATTACGACACCAAGGACGGTACCGGTGTGCGCGATTATATCCATGTGGTCGATCTCGCAGAAGGGCACGTTAAGGCGCTCGACAACATTTTGTCCGGCAAACGCGGCGTGCAGATTTTCAACCTCGGCACCGGCGTCGGGTACAGCGTTTTGGATATCGTGCATGCCTTTGAAGAAGCAAACGGCGTAAAGATCCCGTATAAGATCGTGGGCAGACGCCCCGGCGACATTGCCACCTGCTATTCCGACCCGACCAAAGCAAAAGAGGTGCTCGGCTGGCAGGCGAAACGCGGCCTTGCCGAGATGTGCGAAGACTCGTGGCGTTGGCAGAAGCAGAATCCCAACGGATTTGAATAAAACCTACCCGTAAAAAAGCGGCAACCTCTGCCGCAAACAGGAGGAAAAACATGAAAAGCAAAAAGTCTCTTTGGATCACGCTTGCCGTGGTGGCGGTCGTCGTGATCGCTGTCGTGGGTTGGATCATGTCCACCTACAACGGGCTTGTGGAAACGCGCGAGCAGGTGACCGCACAGCAGGCGACCGTACAAAGCCAGCTGCAAAGACGCGCCGACCTGATCCCGAATCTGGTCAGCACGGTGCAGGCGTACGCCACGCATGAGGAAGAGGTTTACACCGCCCTTGCCGACGCACGCGCGGCGCTCGCGGGCGCGAGCACGGTCGACGAGCTCAACGAGGCAAACAGCGCTTTGGATTCCGCGCTCTCGCGGCTGCTCGTGGTGGTAGAAAACTACCCGGAACTGCAGGCTAGCCAAAATTTCATCAATTTGCAGGATGAGCTGGCGGGCACCGAAAACCGCATTGTGCAGGCACGCAATACGTACAACGATATGGCGCGTGAATACAATACACGCATTCAGCGCTTCCCGTCCTCTTTGATTGCGAGCATCGGCAATTTCGAACAGGCGGATTATTTTGAAGCCTCCGCAGAATCACAGACCGTGCCGACTGTGAGCTTTGACTGATGCAGGGCTTTGGAGGAGAAGGATGAAACGAATTTCGGCGCTCGTGCTGGGGCTTTTGGCAGCGGCGCTTTTGGTGCTGCCCGCTTCGGCGGCGCGAACGGAAAACCCCGAGCCGACAAGTGACTTTTTCGTCAACGACTTCGCGGGCTGTTTAAACGCCGAGGATGCGCAGGAGATGCAAGCTTTGGGCGAGGCGCTGTACCGTGCGACGGGGGCGCAGGCGGTCGTGGTGACGGTGGAGTCCTTGAACGGTGCATCCATAGAGGATTACGGCTACGACCTTGCCAACGGCTGGGGTATCGGCGACGGTGACGCGGACTCGGGCGTACTGCTGCTGCTTTCCACCAGGGACCGGCAGGTGCGCATCGAGGTCGGCAGCGGCCTTGAAGGCAGGCTGACCGACGGCAAAACGGGGCGTATACTCGATACATACGCCATACCGTATTTGCAGGTTGATGATTTTTCCACCGGGCTTTTGGAAGCGTATAAGTCCATTGTCAATGAGGTGTATATCGAATACGGGCTGGAACCCTCCGACGGATATGTCCCCGTGGAGGAAACGGATGAACTCACAGATGAAGAACTGAATGGCTTTATTGCGGTTGCAGCGCCGCTTACCTTGGTGTTTGGACTTACGGTGTTCCTTATCCTGCGCCGGCATGGGCACGGCGGCGGAGGCGGCGGCTTCTATGGCGGTGGCTTTTACGGCGGCTATCACGGCGGCGGGTTCTCCGGCGGCGGAGGATTTTCCGGTGGCGGAGGCGGCTTCTCGGGCGGAGGCGGCGGGTTCTCCGGCGGCGGCAGCTCGCGCGGGTTCTGACAGAATGCAGAATATCAAAGCAAAAACGGACTTCGAAAAACCGAAGTCCGTTTCGTTTTGCTGCAATATCGTCCGGCGCTTACCGTTCTGTAAGCGGCACATACGGCTTTACGCCGGAGACGCTTTTGTATGCGGGGCGGATGATCTTGTCGACATTCGTCAATTCTTCGAGCATATGTGCGCTCCAGCCCACGATGCGCGCCATGGCGAAGATCGGCGTGTAAAGCTCGGGCGGGATGTCCAGCATGCTGTACACAAAGCCGCTGTAAAAGTCCACATTCGGGCTGACGCCCTTGTAAATGCGCCGCCGTTCGGCGATAACCTGCGGGCCTAAGCGTGCAATCATGCTGTACAGCGCAAAATCCTCGCCGCGCTTTTTCTCCTGCGCGAGCTTCTGTACGAAGCCCTCAAAAATCTCAGCGCGCGGGTCGGAAATGGAGTATACCGCGTGCCCCATGCCGTAGATCAGGCCCTTTTTATCAAAAGCTTCACGGTTAAGCAGCTTTTCAAGATACGCGCGCACCTCGTCTTCATCGTGCACATCCCGCACATGGCGCTTGATGTCCTTGACCATTTCCACGACCTTGATGTTTGCGCCGCCGTGCTTCGGACCTTTGAGCGAGCAAAGCGCCGCTGCCATGACCGAGAAGGTGTCAGACCCGGAGGAGGCGACCACATGCGTTGTGAACGACGAGTTGTTGCCGCCGCCGTGCTCCATATGTAGGATCAGCGCGATGTCGAGCACCTGCGCTTCAAGCGCGGTGTATTTTTTATCGGGACGCAGCAGCCGCAGGATATTTTCCGCCGCCGAAAGCTTTGCGTCGGGGTGGTGGATATACAGGCTGTCGTTGCAGATATAGTGGTTGTATGCCTGATACCCGTACACGGCGAGCATCGGGAAACGGCTGATGAGCGACAGACACTGCCGCAGCACGTTTTCCTGCGTCATCTCCGTCGGGTTGCTGTCATATGCCGAAAGCGTCAGCACGCTGCGCGTCAGGCTGTTCATAATGTCCTTGCTCGGCGCTTTCATCACGACGTCGCGCACAAAGTTGCGCGGCAGGCAGCGCATCGTCGAAAGTATGTCGCAAAACTCCGAAAGCTGCGCTTCGTTCGGCAGCGCCCCAAACAAGAGCAGGTACGCCGCCTCCTCAAAGCCAAAGCGCTTTTCCCGAATACAGCCGCGCACAAGCTCCGTAACATTGATTCCGCGGTAGCGAAGCTCACCGGCGCAGGGCTTGCGTCCCTCCGGCGTCTCTTCGTATGCTTTAACATTGGAAATCGTCGTTAAGCCTGCTAAAACGCCCACGCCGTTTTTGTCGCGCAAACCGCGCTTTACGGCATATTGTTCATATAGCTCGGGATCAATGGTGCTGTATGCGGTGTTCTCTAAACTCATCTTTGCTGCATAATCCATGATCTCCGTTCTGGTCTTTCGCATCTTGCATCCTCCTTTTTCTTTTTGATTTTGCAAACCTTTATTCTCTGTTTCTAATCATAATGGAAAAAACCCGCCGGTGTCAACGCCTAAATTGTAAATATTATGTGAACTGTCGTGATTTTGTTGACAGATTATAGGGAAAGGTATATATTATAGGCAAATAGGGGGCGGTTTGATGCCAAATACTGAACGGCAGGAAGCTGCCGAAATGCTTACCGAGTTGCTGTTCCGCTTTTACAGCGCAGGTCAGCGCCACCCGCGCGTAACACCGGGACCGAAGATCCACACCCATGCATTCCATGTGCTGTATCTGCTCTCCCGCGCGCATGACAAACGGTTGTCCTTGAGCTTTCTACTTACGGAATTGCAGGTGACGAAACAGCAGCTCTCTAAGCTCATCAACGAGCTGGAGGACTTCGGGTATGTAGAGCGAATGCGCACCGGGCGCGACCGCCGAAACGTGATGCTGTGCCTGACGGGGTCGGGCGATCAATATTATGCCGAGCGCGAGCAGGCGGTTGCCGATCAGATCGCTGCATTCCTCGAAAAATATCCGCCCGAAAAAACCGAGATTTTGCATGAGCTGCTTGTACAGCTGGGCTCGTGAATCCGAAAGCAACAAACTGCACAGAGCTTCCCCGCTTACGGGGGAGCTTTTTTATGCCTTAGACAAACTGCACAATATATTGCGCAAAATTTCGCCGCATTTCCGATTGCACACTAAATTTAGTGGTGCTATAATAATAAAGCTTTCCTTTCCGCCGCGCGGGTGTGCAGCGGAAAGAATTTTATGTTGAACGGAGGAGCGCCATGAAGATCAGCGGACTGCAAACCTTGACTTTGCTGGATTTTCCGGGCAAGGTTGCCTGCACGGTATTCACGAGCGGCTGCAACATGCGCTGCCCGTTTTGCCATAATGCTGGACTGGTGCTCGACCCTGACGAACCCGCACAGATGACCGAGGATGAATTTTTTGCCTTTCTTAAAAAACGCAAGGGCGTGCTTGACGGCGTTTGCGTGACGGGCGGCGAGCCGTTGCTGCAAACGGATCTGATCCCGTTTTTCCAAAGCGTAAAGGAACTCGGCTTTACGACGAAGCTCGACACCAACGGCTTTTTGACCGACCGCCTGCGGCAGACCGTGGAAAGCGGCGCGGTGGATTATGTGGCGATGGACATCAAAAATGACCCGAGCCGCTATGCCGAAACGGTCGGCATCCCGAATTTTTCCATGGAACCGATCTTCGAGAGCGTGCAGTATTTGATGTCCTGCGGCGTAGACTATGAATTCCGCACCACGGTTGTCCGCGAGCTGCACCGCGCCGGCAATCTTACGGCGATCGCCGAATGGCTGCAAGGCGCAAAGCGGTATTTTTTGCAGGGCTTCCGCGATTCGGGCGAGATCTTGGGCGGCACCATGCACGCCTATTCTCCGCAGGAGATGCGCGACCTGCTTCATAAGGTGCAGAGCGTTTTGCCGCAGACGGAACTGCGCGGCGTAGATGTGTAAGCAACAATATATTGTGCTCTGTAAGAATAAATTTAACAACATATTGTGAAAACGGCTTGACAGCTCCAAGCGGCTGTGATAGTATAGATCATACAGGCGTTTCGGAGAAACACGATTTTAGAAACATAAAAACTTTTTAATAAAAGCGAGGGAAAAGGAATGTATCAGGTCATCAAGCGAGACGGCAAACATGTGGATTTTGACCTCTCCAAGATCACTGAGGCGATCCGCAAGGCGTTCGAGGCGCAGGAACGGCAGTACAACATGGACATCATCGAGCTGCTGGCGCTCAAGGTCACTGCGGATTTCGAGAAGAAGATCAAGGACGGTCTCATCGGCGTGGAGGACATCCAGGACAGCGTTGAGGCGGTGCTCATCGCGGCGGACTATGCCGACGTGGCGAAAGGTTATATCCTTTACAGAAAGCAGCGCGAAAAGATCCGCAACATGAAGTCCACCGTGCTCGACTACAAGGAGATCGTGGACAATTACGTGCATCTGACGGACTGGCGCGTCAAAGAAAATTCCACCGTGACCTATTCCGTCGGCGGCCTGATCTTAAGCAACTCCGGTGCGATCACGGCGAACTATTGGCTTTCGGAGATCTATGATAACGAGATCGCCGAGGCGCACCGCAACGCGGACATCCACATCCATGACCTGTCCATGCTTACGGGCTACTGCGCGGGTTGGTCGTTGAAGCAGCTCATCCAAGAGGGTCTGGGCGGTATCCCCGGCAAGATCACCTCGTCGCCCGCGTCGCATCTTTCGACGCTGTGCAACCAGATGGTCAACTTCCTCGGCATCATGCAGAACGAATGGGCGGGCGCGCAGGCGTTCTCCTCGTTCGACACCTACCTTGCCCCGTTTGTAAAGGTGGACAACTTGTCATATAAGGAAGTCAAGCAGTGCATCCAGTCCTTCGTCTACGGCGTCAATACGCCCAGCCGCTGGGGCACGCAGTCGCCGTTTACGAACATCACGCTGGACTGGACAGTCCC